>JARHXX010000020.1 GCA_029269125.1 Kiritimatiellaeota bacterium B1221
AATGAAGTGACCAACGGAAGCGGCGCCTACGATTTCACAGGGCTTGCTGCCGGGACTTACTCGGTGCAGGTGGATGAAAATACAGTGACAAGTGGCTTTATCCGTACAGGCGGAACGAATCCGCAGTCCGTGACCCTGGCGGCGGGAGAGGATTACAATGATGCGGATTTCGGTTTCCAGCAGCAAGATGCCTCTATCGGTGATTTTCTCTGGCGTGATCTGAATGGGGATGGGGTGCAGGACAGTGGTGAAGCGGGGATCACGGGGGTGACCGTTTATTTAGACTTGAATAGCAATGGAAATCTTGACGGCGGAGAGCCGAGTGAAAGCACAGACGGGTCCGGTGCATACGATTTTACGGATCTTGCGGCCGGCATCTATTCAGTGCGGGTGGATGAAAGTTCCTTGCCGGGTGATGTGACACTGAGCACGGCGAACCTCCCGATACTGGTTTCGTTGGCAGCGGGAGAAGATTACAATGATGGAGACTTCGGATACCGGCCGGTGCCGGTGGCGGCCTTCAGTGGGGACCTGCTGTTCGGATGTGGTCCGCTGACCGTCAGCTTCACCGACACCTCACTCAACACCACCGAATGGGTCTGGGATTTCGGTGACGGGAACAGCTCTACGGAACAGCATCCGACGCATACCTACGATCAGCCGGGAATTTATTCCGTGACGCTTACAGCCAAAAATGGCGGAGACAGCGATGTGGAGGTTCAGAACAACTATATACAGGTCATTGGACCCGCAGTTGCATTTACAGTCGCACCAACGGCAGGGACGAGTATTCCACATACGGTTTTCTTCACCGATCAGACGGTAGCCACCGCGCCTATAATTTCCTGGAGCTGGAATTTCGGGGATGGAAACAGCTCCAATCTACAGAATCCGGTTCATACTTATACCACGACCGGTGTTTTTACGGTCAGTCTGACGGTTACCGACATTGACGGCTGCAGCCGGACTCTGACCAAAACCAATCAGATCACCGTGGGAGTGCCGCCGACATTCAGTGCGGCGTTTACTCCGGACAGCATTCTGGAGGGAGGCACCAGTACTTTGACGTTCACGGTGGACAATTCCGGTAATTCACTTACCGCATCCGCTCTGGACTTTACGGTAAACCTTCCGGCGGGGGTGGTGGTTTCCTCCCCTGCCAACGCTTCAACGACACTTACCGGCGGCACGTTAACCGCGGTGGTGGGAAGCGGTACGGTTTCCTATACCGGCGGGGCCGTGGCTGCGGGGAGCACAGGAACCGTTACTGTGGATGTCACCTCAACCACCCGGGGAAGTTTTGTGATGACCTCCGGGGATCTGACATCGGATTTTGGTAACAGTGGTGCCGCGAGTGACACCCTCACCGTGAATGAGCTGCCCTCACTGGTGGTGACCACCACCGATGATGAAGACGCTTTTGACGGAGAAACCAGCTTGCGGGAAGCGATCGCCTATGCGGCAACCTTGTCCGGTCCGCAGGAAATTACTTTTTCCGATGGAACCGGCGGGAGCGTGGATTTCCATGGCGCGGCCCAAGTGATTCAGATTTCAGGTTCCGAACTGACAATTGCCAGTGATTTGACGATCTCGGGACCGGGCGCATCGTGGTTGACGATACAGGTGAATGGATCGATTCGCGGGATGAATATCGTTCCGTCGGCGGGAGACGTCAAATTCATCGGGTTTAAGTTGAGTGGCGGAAATCCGGCAGGTGCCAATGCCGCAGGTGGCGGGATTATGGCCCAAAATACAGGGGAATTGGAGTTGATCGGGGTTGAGCTGTCCGGAAATTCGGCGGTTCGGGGGGGAGGGGTCGCTTCGATCGGCACAGACCTGAAAGTGGTAAACGCATTGCTGGTCACGAATACTTCTACCGGTTCCGGCGTCGGAGATGGTGGCGGGGGCATTCATGTGAATGGCGGTTCGCTCACTCTTATCAACAGTACACTTTCCGGAAACACTTCCTCCCGGGGCGCGGGAATATATCTTTATCAGGCGTCCGGGAATTTGGTGAACATCACCTTGACCGGAAATACGGCGGTCATTGCGGGAGGCGGCTTGTATGCTGAAGGTGTGGGATACAGTTCTGCCATTCAAAATTCTTTGTTTGCAGGCAATACTGCGGACTCCGGGACCGACCCGGATATTGGAGGAACTTCCGGATTTACTAGCAATGGGCACAATATATTCACTGAGGTTGCCACCGGTTATACCGCATTTGCCTCGGATCTTATTTTGGCAGGTTCGGGCCTCAGCACTGCTGATGTTCTGAATCCTGTGCTGGCAGACAATGGAGGTGCGACCTTTACCCACGCCCTGGTCAAATTAAGTCCGGCAATCAATGCCGGGGACCAGACGGATCTTCCCAGTGACATTTGGGATTTAGACGGCGATCTCGATTTAGCCGAAGCCCTGCCGGTTGATCAGCGGGGAACAGGGGTTGTCCGCGTACGTGGAGGCGAGGTGGATCTTGGCGCGGTTGAGGTGCAGAACGATCTGCCGACGCTGGTGGGAAGTGGTGTTCCCGATCAGCAGATGATCGAAAATTCATCACCGCTGGTGATGGACCTGAGCTTATATTTTCAGGATACGGAACAGGTCAGCACGAACTTGGTCTACAGGGTGGAATCGAATAGTAATAGCGTCTTAGTCACCCCTACGGTTTCCGGACAGGATTTGACGCTTACCCCGCTTTCTAATCAATCCGGCACTGCGGACATCACGATCCGGGTTTCGGATGAGTGGGGGATCAGCATTTTAGACACGTTCACCCTTACCGTGACGGAGCAAATCGATCTCGTGCTCAGCGCCGAAGAAAGTCAGGATCCGGTATTGGCCGGGAATCATTTGCCGGGGAATCTGACGCATCAGATCAAGGTGACGAATTTAGGACCGAGTCAGGCGACGGGAGTGGAAGTGGACATCTCCCAGACCTTGCCCGCAGGCGTCACCCTGTCTTCCGTCACCCCCGCGGTCGGCACCTACGCCGGGGGAACCTGGACGATTCCTTCTCTGGCCTCCACTCACATGACGGTGTTGACGCTGGTTATGGAAGTGAGTGAAACGGCACCCGGCGGAACAGATTTAATTAAAACGACCGGTACAGTTTCCGCTTCGGTTGAAAACAGAGTGAACCCGGCGGATGACATTGCGTCGGTGGAGACTTCCATTACCAGTCCCGTTGCGATGCCTCTGGGATTAGAAAGCGGGTTGTTGGCAAATCTGGGAAATTCGTTGATTGAGCAGCGGGTTCGTATCACCAACTCCAATCCGGATCCGGTGGCGGCATTACGGCTGTTGATCGATGGTTTACCTTCGGATGTAACGGTATTTAATGCCCACGGCGAAGAGGGCGGGGTTCCGTTCCTGGTATTGAACGGCACACTGAATCCGGGTGAATCTGTAGAGTTGACCGTTCAGTATAGCCGCAACTCGGGCGTGGCGAATTTTACGCCTGTCTATCGGGTGGAACTGCTGACCGCCACCGAGGCAGGAGATCTGTTCGAGGAACCGGACCCTGCGGATGTGAATACGTTGGCGGTGACCCGAATGATCTCTTTAGAAGATGGTTCGATACTCTTGGAATGGAATTCTGAGCCCGGGAAACGGTATTACATCCGCTATTCCAGCGATATGGTCACCTTTACCACGGTGCTTCCGGGTATGGATGCGGTGACCAACCGGACACAGTGGGTGGATCAGGGACCGCCACAGACGGAGTCCCATCCTTCCACGGTCCCCACCCGGTTTTATCAAATTTTAGAGGAGAAATAAGCGGATGAAGGCAAAAAGAATAATGGAAACTAAATTTTGCAAAGGGGTGGAGCGCGTGTTGTGGCTCGCCATGGGAACCGGAGTATTTCTGGGCGGCCCCCTGGCGGCTCAACCGGCGGAAGCCCCGGAACGCGGAGCCGGGTGGCGGGTGTCTGCAGGTCCCTGGTATCGGAACTTTGAAGGCGGGACTTTTCAAACGTCCCGCCCGCACTCTGCCGCAGTGGATTTGCCCCGGGGATCGACCACATCGGTATTGGACTCCGGAGCGGCAGGGCCCGCCAGCGGTTCGGCGTTCCGGAGTTATGATGATGGATTTGTGGGACCCGACGCTCTGGGCAGCACACCGGGCAGTCTTTTTGAGGGAACGAGTTCCCGTTTCGGGTATGAAAGTGATGCGCAGGTTTCCGGAAGCTCTCTGGTTATGTCCGCCGTTTTAACCGGGACTTCTTCCTCCACCTCGTTTTCCTCTTCCGATGAGTCGGGAAGCTGGAATGACGATCCCGGATCTGAAGTGGGTGCGCAGATTGAAACAGCTTATCTTCGTCCGGTATCTGCAGGGCGGGTGGGACTGCTATTTGGCTTCGGTTGGTCTCCCTATAAAATCAGCGGGGAGGATTCCACATTCACCGCGTCCCGTGCAGACCAAAAGAATCGGGTGGATGGTTTATTGACGGATAGGTATGCGATTCCGGGTTCTGTGATTTTACCCAGTGCGCCCTATCATCAGCCGAATGCGAATCCCCCGCCGGCATTTTTGCCCCGCATATACGATGAGCCCTCCCGGTCGATAGAGAGTACGAGCACCCGGACCGGGACGACCCGTTATGAGTGGTTTAACCAAATCAATCAGGAATTTGATGCGGACGTGTTCACCTTTTCGCTGGGACCGACTGCGGAGATCGATGTTGCGGAAATGTTGTTTTTATCTTTGTCTGCCGGTGCGGCCTTCCATGTGGTGGATTGGCAGGCGAGTTCTACCGAAACTCTTTACAGTGCGGTCAATGGCGGCAATCCGGAAACGGTGGAAAGCTGGAAGGAGCGGCAAAGCGGCACGGATCTGATTTTGGGTGGATATCTTTCCTGTGGTGCGGGGGTGATGTTTGGGGAAGGAGACCGGTATTTTATCCAGGGAACTGCGCGTTGGGATTGGGCGGATAATTTGTCAGCTACGGTTGGATCGACTTCATTTGAAGTGGGATTTGATTCGTTCTCGGCCATGGTGTCCGCAGGAATGCGACTCTAACAGTAATCGAAAGCGGAAGCACAAAAAAGCCTCCACCGGAGTGGAGGCTTTTACATGCAGAGAGGGGGAGGGTTATCCGCCAATCTGGAACCGAACATAGCGGCGAATGCTCAGGGTGTCGCCGAGTTCTTTGCCGGCTTTGGCCACGAGGTCACTCACAGAAATGTCAGGATCTTTCACAAAGCCCTGTTCCAAGAGAACGATTTGTGAGTAGAATTTCTCGAGTTTGCCACCGATAATTTTATCGATGATGTTCTCGGGTTTGCCTTCGACCTGTTTGGCAAACAGGGCTTTTTCAGAAGCAACGAGCTCGGCATCGACGCCGTCACGGTCTAAAGACTGCGGGTTGGCAGCCGCAATGTGCAGAGCCACTTCTTTACCGAGATCAGTCAAAGCTTCGGAAGCGGTGTTGGCTTCGTTTTCGCATCCGATTTCAACCATAACGCCCACTTTACCACCGAGGTGGATGTAGCGTCCGATTGCGCCCGGGCCCTGGAGTTCGTAGCGGGTGTTACGCGCCAGTACCAGGTTTTCACCGATTTCACTGATTTTAACTGCCATGTTTTCTTTTTCAGCGGCAGCCAGTCCATTGTCGTTAGATGACAGGCCTTTCACAGCCATGCTCTGTACGAAAGCTTGGAAGTTTTCGTTTTTGGCAACGAAGTCGGTTTCGCAGTTGATTTCGATCATGGATCCGGTTTTACCGTCTTCACTGATGGCGATATCCACCTGGCCTTCGTTGGCGGCGCGGTCTGCTTTTTTGGCAGCCACGGCCATTCCACGTTCACGAAGCAGTTTAACAGCTGCTTCGATATCGCCTTCGGTTTCTTGCAACGCGCGTTTGCATTCCATCATGCCGACGTTGGTGATGTCGCGAAGTTCTTTTACTTGTTTTGCAGAGATTTGCATGTTCTCAATTTCCTTAATTTATTCAATAGGTTTAGGGGATTAACCTTCAGATTTGGTTTCTTCCGCCGCGGGAGCGGCTTCTTCAGTCGCTGTAGGTGCTTCAGCTTTTGCAGCGGGCGCTTCAGGCGCGGCTTCTGCTTTCGGACCTTCTGCGGCCAATTTGGCTGCGGCGGCTTTGATCACTTCATCCCGTTTCAGCTTTTCAGCATCTTGGCGGGCTTTACGCTCCGCTTCAGCCGCTTTACGTTTTTCAGCCTGTTCAGCTTCCTGTGCTGCGCGTTTGCGGGCTTCGTCAGCTGCAATGCGTGCGTATTCGTTGGAGGCGTGTTGGATGGTTTCACCTAAAAGGTTCATGATGCAACCGATAGAGCGCAAACTGTCATCGTTACCGGGGATGGGGTAATCAATGATGCGGGGATCTGCGTTGGTATCCACGATCGCGACCACGGGAATGCCTAAGCGGCGGGCTTCCTGAACGGCAATGGATTCGCGAACCACGTCCACCACAATCAGGGCTGCCGGCAGTTTGTCCATGTTGGCCATTCCGCCAAGGTTGCGCTGCAGTTTCACCAGTTCACGGCGCATACGGGCCGCTTCTTTTTTGGAACCCGCTACTTTGTCCATTTCACCTTTCTCTTCAATGGCCTGCAATTCTTTCATGCGGGCAATAGAGCCTTGAATGGTGCTGTTGTTGGTCAGCATCCCGCCCAACCAGCGATGGATCACGTAGGGTTGGTGCAGCTTTTCAGCGGTTTCTTTTACAATGTCCTGTCCCTGCTTCTTGGTGCCCACAAACAGCAACTGGCGACCGCGAACAGCGGTGTCGTAAACGAATTTCTGAGCGATGCGCAGGGAAACCAGTGATTTTCCGAGGTCAATGACGTAAATCCCTTTACGTTCACCGAAAATGTATTTGCCCATGTAGGGGTTCCAGCGTTTGGTCTGGTGACCGAAGTGTACGCCAGCATCGAGTAATTCCTGCAGACTCGTGGTCGGCAGAGCAACGTTATTTTCCATAACTTCTCCGTATTTTATAGTGTTTTAAACAATCCGCTTTGACGATTCAGGGAGGCTGAAACGGACTCGCTTCCATTCCGCGATGGCGAAACTGGGGCGCTTATAGTGGAGCTCAGGGGAGAGGGCAAGTCTGAATCTGTTAAAATTCCTACACAAAATGCTATCTGCATTCTAACACTAAAGATGTTCTCTCCGAGCATTTTCCTCCTTAATTGTATCCGCTAAATGACAGGTTCGAGATTAAGAAAATGTGAAATTCCCCATTTAATTTGTTTGGCCGTACAAAGTCTGTGTGACGGACTCCGCATGGGGCTGGCAGAAATCGTGGCGTTGTTCAGTGGAAAATATACCCGCCCTATTGCCAGGGGGATCTGGCTGGTGTTTAGTCTTCCGCTGATACTGGGATGGCAGGGAGTGAATTGGATTTGTTTTATTCTGGATGAGATTTTCTTTTCCCGCTACCGCCAAACCTCAATTGTTTCCCCGGTTTTTGTTTTGGGTCCCCCCAGATCGGGAACGACGCATTTGCACCGTCTGCTGGCAGAGAGTGCAGAAGATTACGCGACCGCTTCGGCCTGGGAGCTTTTGTTGGCCCCGAGCATCGTGCAAAAAAAGGGGATTCGAGGTCTGATGAAACTGGATCGGCGGATCGGGCGTCCGCTGTACAAATCCTTTATCTTCCTGGAAGGGTTTTTACTGAAGCAGTTTTCAGATACCCACCCGGGTTCGCTCAAAGATCCGGAAGAGGATTATTTTTACCTGCAACCATTATTGCGCTGTAGCGGATGGATGTTGGCCTTTCCTGCCTGGACAGGTTTTCGACGCCTGCTGCCCGGTTGTGCGGAAATGTCCGATTCCCATCGACGGGAAGCGCTTTGTTTTTATCGACGCAGCCTAAAAAAGCAGTTGTTTGTGCATGGGGAGAATAAAACCCTGCTTTCCAAGAATGCTTCCTTCAGCTCTTGGATTGACCTGCTGCCGGATTTTTTTCCGGATGCACGTTATGTGGTGTGTATGCGAAGTCCGTTGGAAACGGTTCCGTCCATGCTCAGTACCGCGGATCTGGCTGCCAAAGGATTTTTTGCGGAAAGCGTAACCCGGGAAACCCATACGGTTTTACTCGATTGTATGCGTGCCCATTATCAGGTGCTGTATACCCAGGTGCCCACGATAGCCTCTCATCAGATGGTGGTGGTCTCCCATCATGAATTAAAAAGGAATGTTGAGGCGTTGTTTGCGCTTTTTCAGGATCAATTGGGACTGCGTATTTCTGACGAATTTTTGGCAGAGCTTCCGGCGAAAGCGGAGAAGTCCCGCGCCTTTGTCAGTCGGCACCGCTATCAGTTTGAGGACTATGATTTAAGCGAAGCGGAGCTGCTGGGAACTTTTCCACAAACGTCTTCAACTTTAAAGCGTGGGGTGGCATGAAAGAAGTGGCGAAGGTTTTACCCCCGGCCCGGGTGATGATTCTGTCCGATGCGATTCCGCAGCGCAACGGGGTGGGAACCTATTATCATGATTTAATGGAGCATCTGGAGGGGGAGCTGGGGCATGTGGAGATGATTCCCGCGCGGGCCAATTGTATTTTTAAAAAAAACAAGGTTTCGATTCCCTTGCCCGGGGATGCTTCACAGAATTTGTACCTGCCGAATGTGATTCCTATTTTGCATCAGATTAAAAAGGAACGTCCTGATGTGCTGATTGCCCCCACACTGGGGCCTTTTGCCTTGTTGGCCCGTCTGGTGGCCCGTTATCGGAAGCTGCCCTTGATTTTCGGATATCATACTTCGCTGAACAAATTGGCCAGTCTCTATTGGCAGGGGCGCTTCGGACGTCTCAGTGCCTGGTACCTGAAACGGGCCAGCCGGGTGATGTTCCGTCAGGCGGACCGGGTGGTGGTCAACACCGAAGAGATGAAGGCGGAGGCTCTGTCGCTGGGGGCGAAGCAGGTGGAGGTCATGGGCACCTCAATTGCCCGTCCGATTGTGACCACCCCGCTGAAACCATTTGACGGTAAAATTGAAACCGTATTGTTTGCCGGTCGACTGGCCAAAGAAAAACGGGTGATGAAAGTGGCGGAAGCGGCGGGGGACCTCCCGGATACCCTGTTCAGGATTGCCGGAGACGGTCCGCTGATGAATGACTTAGAGAAAAAGGCAAAAGGACTTCACAACCTGAATCTTACCGGTTGGCTGACCCGGGAAGATCTGCTGGTGGAAATTGATAGGGCGGATGTGGTAGTGCTTCCTTCCGAGCATGAATCCTTTGGATCCATCGCTCTGGAGGTGATGGCCCGCGGACGGGTAATGCTGGTTTCCAAAAACTGTGGAATTCTGCATTGGCCGGAGCTTGCAAAGGGGCTCTGTGTGATTCAGGAGGATGAATCGGTGGCTGATGCAATTCGGCGGTTAAAAGCTTTGTCGCCCGAGGAGTTGAAAGTCCGCGCCCGCACCGCGCAACAGGCCACTTTGGATATGAATACGCAAACCATGCAGGGCTGGCAGAACATTATCGGGGAGGTCCGCCGCAAATGAAAGCGCATTTGTCCATTCACGATGTGGCACCCGATACTTTGCCCCAAGTGGCCGGGATCCTTGATGCGCTTGGGGGGAGGAACGGCCCCCGGGTAATGCTTTTGGTGATTCCCGGATTGGACTGGCAACCCGCAGAGTTGAGCCAGTTGCGGATCTGGGTCGCGGAAGGACATGTTTTAGCAGGGCACGGCTGGGTGCATCGGGTGGAAAAACGAAAAAGCTTCAAGCATAAACTACATGGTGTCTTGCTTTCCCGATTTGTGGCCGAACACCTTTCTTTGGATGAAAAGGGGATCTGCGATTTGATGCAAAAAAATTATGATTGGTTTGTCCGTAACGGATTGCCTGCTCCGGAGCATTATGTGCCTCCCGCCTGGGCCTTGGGGAATCTTCCGGTTTTAAAGTTGGCCGAACTCCCATTCCGTTCGGTCGAAACGCTCAGCGGGGTTTGGTTTCCGCAGGAAAAGGCTTTTCGGAAAATGGCCTTGTTGGGGTACGAAGCGGATACCTCTCTGCGGGCGCTGTTTTTGAAAATGTTCAATGCGTGGAACCGGCGGCGGGCCCGGAAAGGGGAACTGTTGCGGATTTCTCTGCATCCGGATGACCTCACGCTCAAATTGGCGGCCGAAATTTTGCTGGATTGTCAGCGCTACGACTGTCATCCTGAGCTTTCATGATTATTGATCAGCTCAAAGGAGGCGTTTTGCTCGTGTTGGCGGCCGGGGTGCTGTGTGGATCCTGGTTTCTGTTACAGCAATACAGTCTGGGTAACGTCGAGATAAGCGCTCTGCGGTCTCTGGGCTGGCCTTTGGTTGTTGGCTATGTGCTGGGTATGATTCTGGCGGGTGGATTCGGGATTCCCCCTGCGGTGTTTATTTTTCCGGCGGGGGCTCTCTGGTCTTTACCTCTGGCTTTTGGCGTATGCGTGAGCGGAGGGTTGGGGGCTGCCATGCTGGGATTTATGTTGGCCCGCTATGGATTTAGAGAAAAAATCAGCCCGAAGATTCCCGCGAAACTTTTGAAATTTGAACGGCGACTGGAAAGTCATGCCTTTGGAACCGTACTGGTGATGCGACTACTGTTTTATCTTTTCCCTCCTCTCAACTGGATGCTGGGGCTCAGTCAGATTCGACCGGTAACTTTTCTGTCGGCCACATTTGCGGGCATGCTCCCGGCGACCTTTCTCTATTTATGGGCGGGACAGGGGATCATCGGAATTATTATGGGGATGAAAGCTGCCCATGCCGGGATGCTTGCAGGATTTGCGTTCGTTGGGTTCGTGGGATGGTTGTGGTGGGTCTTGAAACCTCATAAATCCTCCATGTAGATCCTTATATAATGACTATGGTCAGACGATGGTCATTATATGCAGACAACGATTACAAATTTTAAAGCCAAGTGTATTCATTTTGTCGATACGGTTCAGCATCAGGGAGATGTCGTCGTGATCACCCGTCATGGCAAGGCGGCGGCCAAACTTGTTCCTATCGATGACGAAACGGACACGCCACCCTTCGGCGTAGGTGCGGGAACAGTTCAAGAGATAGGGGATATTTACAGTACGGGGGAGACCTGGGATGTTGAAAGCGAATAGTTCCATCGTCCTTGATGCGCACGCTTGGTTGTGGCTCATAAATGGAAATCCCCGTGTCGCATCTTTATCAACTCATGTAGGCCGGATGGCGATCAGTGCGATTTCGATATGGGAAATAGGTATGCTGGTTGATAAAAAGCGGCTGGTCTTGGAGCCCACTGTGAAGGTTTGGATTCAAAAATATCTCCGTGCACCTTTTACTTTACAGCCCTTAAGTTCTGATATCTCTCTGCGCGCAGCATCTCTTTCCGGCTTTCATGGGGACCCAGCCGATAGCATGATTGTGGCCACCGCACTCGAATTGGGCCAAGTGTTGGTTACCGCCGATCGGGCGATTCAGCAATGGTATTTTGAAAGACCGGAGTACGAACAACTGCTCTTTGCGCTTTGATTATAATGCTTGAATCCTCATTGAACTTGCCTTTCTGGGGTGCTCACGTATTGAGGACGGCCCTTTATTGACATTTTTAGATTTTTATTTATAACCCCTAATCTCTATCAACTTACTAGGGTATACAATTTATGACCATTCCTCCTCTTGCTGCCGGTGTTGGACCTTTAACACCAGAACAACATCAAAAACTGAATGAACTCCTGGCAACACTGTCTCCGGATCAGGCCTCCTGGCTTTGTGGATACTTGGCCGGTGTCAATGCCTCGATGGCCGGATCGGCGACGGCGGTAACGCCTGCAGCTGTGGGCGGTCAGGAGTCCGTAACCGTGCTGTTCGGTTCTCAAACCGGAAATGCGGAAGGCATTGCCAGTGATTTGGTGGGTGCACTCACGGCCAAAGGGGTGTCTGCGGAATTGGTGGATATGGGCACTTATAAAACCCAAAAGCTGAAAGCGGAGAAAAATATTTGTGTGGTGGTGAGTACCCACGGAGAGGGCGATCCCCCGGATACCGCCATGGATTTGCATGCGTTTATCAACGGACGTCGTGCGCCGAAGATGGAAGGTATTACATTTTCCGTACTGGCCTTGGGGGATACCAGTTACGAGTTTTATTGTAAAACGGGGAAAGATTTTGACGAGAAATTTGCCGAGCTGGGTGCGACCCGTTTATTAGACCGGGTTGATTGTGATTTGGATTATGAAGAAGCGGCTGAAGCCTGGATCAATGAGGTTTCTGAAAAGTTTTCTGCCAAGCTGGCTTCCACAGTGGCGGCGCCGGTGGCGGCTGCCGGGGGCGCAGTGGCTGCGCCCGTTAGTGAATACAGCAAGAAGAATCCTTTCGCGGCCCCGCTACTTGAGCGAATTAATCTCAATGGCAAAGGTTCCACCAAAGAGACCTTGCACCTGGAATTGTTGTTGGAAGGCAGTGGCCTGACGTATCAGCCGGGCGATGCATTGGGTGTAGTGCCGAGCAATGATTCGGATGTGGTAGATGAAGTGATTTCAGCTTTGGATGCCAACGCGGATGAGGATGTGGTGACGCCCGGAGGAATTGAAAGCTTCCGCGATGCGCTGATGGGCCGTTACGAAATCACCACTCTGACCCGTCCTTTCCTGCGTGCCTATGCTGATTTGGCGCAGAGCAAAGAATTTTCCGCGTTGATTGAAGACAATGATAAATTGAATGACTGGTTGTATGGACGTGAAATTATTGACGTTCTTCAAACCTGGCCGGTCAAAGGCCTGGCTCCCACCGATTTTACCGATTTACTGCGTAAACTGCCTCCTCGTTTGTATTCGATTGCTTCCAGTCTGAATGCGCATCCTGACGAAGTGCATCTCTGTGTGGGGGTGACCCGGTATGAAGCCCATGGGCGCATACGCAAAGGCGTTTGCTCCACTTATCTCGCTGACCGGGTGGCACTTGACGAAACCGTCCGCATTTATGTGGATGCCAACAAAAACTTCAAATTACCCGCATCGATTGATACCCCGGTCATCATGGTGGGACCCGGAACCGGGGTTGCCCCTTTCCGTTCCTTTGTGGAAGAACGTGAAGTACAGGGTGGGGGCAAAAACTGGTTGTTCTTTGGTGAGCAGCATTTCGATACCGATTTCCTTTATCAAACCGAATGGCAGCAATGGTTGAAAGACGGTGTGCTGGATCGGGTGGATGTGGCCTTCAGCCGTGATCAGAACAAAAAGCTCTACGTGCAACACCGCATGCAGGAGCAGGCCAAGAAGCTCTACAGCTGGCTTGAAGAGGGTGGACATTTCTACGTCTGTGGTGACGAAAGCCGCATGGCGCATGATGTGCACCAGACCCTGATCAATATTGTGAAAGAGCAGGGGGGCAAATCCGAAGAAGACGCCGATGCCTACGTCAAACAACTCCAGAAAGACCGTCGCTATCAACGCGATGTTTATTAAAGAACTGAACCGCAGATGCTTCCGGGGAAGGGGGCTCGAAAGCCTTTCCCTGAAAAAATCTGAGTTTATCGATGTTAATCTGCGGTTATTCCTCTAAACAACTTTAAATATGAAAACCTTCTCCTCCGCCGAAGAAAAAAAGCAACGTAAGCATATTGAGCATGCGATTTTTCAAGTCAAATACGCCAGGAGGATGAAGGATGATCTCATTACGGATGAAATTCGGGATCGCTTGCTGGGACTGCAGAAAGAGTTGAAAGGCTTGCTGAAAGCGAAAAAGTATTCAGAAGGCGTTGCGTTAGCTGATAACGCCACCACGCTGGCCCGGAAAGTGCATCCCGCTCCGCGCGGGGCCTATGCGCTGCGGGAGAACATCGAAGTGATTTTGGTGGTGATGGCGGTGGCTCTCGGTTTCCGCACCTACTTTTTTCAGCCTTACCAGATTCCCACCGGTTCGATGCAGCCCACCCTGTACGGTATCACCGCCAATACGGATTATACGCCGGATTGGACGGATAAAGTGCCAGCCCGATTTGGAAAGTTTTTGCTGACCGGTTCCCGATATAAAAGGATTGAGGCAAAAGCCACCGGCATCATGCCGGTTATTAGTGGAGATGACCGGAAAGACACCTACTATTATGTGACCATTGGCGGACGTCGGCATAAGATCCATCAGGACATGATTTTTGAAGTATTGCCTAGTACTGTGGCGAGACCGAAATTCCATCCTTGGTTTCCGCTGCCTGGAACCAAAGTGACCAAGGGAGATGTCATCACCCAAGGTCTGCTCAAGCAGGGGGATCATATTATCGTCAACAGGATGAGCGTGAATTTCGCGCGCCCCGACCGCGGGGATATTGTGGTTTTCAGTACCAAAAACCTCCCGCTGGTGCGCAGTAACAGTGCTTATATCAAAAGGCTTACCGGTCTGCCCGGGGAAACCATAGGTATTGAGGATGGCAAACTCTATGCGGATGGAAAATTGGTGTTAGAACCGGACGTTTTTCTTCGTCAGTATGAAGATGAGAAATATTCCGGATATGGCAACTTTCCTGACGGACGTGAATCGATCACCTTGGGAGATGAAGAATTCCTGATGATGGGAGACAACACGTATCACAGTTTGGACGGACGGTATTTTGGCGGGGTTCCGGCTGAGAATATTTTGGGAACCGGGGTGTTTGTTCCCTGGCCCTTCTTCAACCGCGGGATCCATGATGATCGTGCGGGCAGGGTATATTAAAAGGGTGTTATCAGGATTTGAGCTGAACATCGGCTCCGCTTGACAGGGACTTTGCCTGTACAAGTCTTGGCGGTTACATTTTGCGCCAGCGTCCCGGGCCCTTTCAAATTGCGCGATGTCAGTCGGATGCTGCTCCGCCCACGTTCGCTTCAGCTGCCGTCTCCGGGATCATGTGATCGGTGCTGCCGGCCCGGGGCCTGCACTCAATAGATGGATCACGGCGACCTCCGCTTACTGATTCGGAGGGGAGGGTTGTTCTGTCCGGGCATCTGCATCGCCGGGGGATTGCCGTTTAAGAATCCTAAGAATTGTTCCTGAAAAGTAGGATTCAAAGACGGTGATCCATGAGCATACGAAAAGGAACGAGGCCACTTTGGGAGGATGCCCATCCTGGCCCATGAAGCCCCAAAGTATTGTCCATATCACCGCGACTGACCAATAAACCTGTCGGTTTTTGGCTGAGGATTCTATACGATACATCGCGAGCCGTTCCCCAAAAGATGAACAGCGGTCCACATTTTCAACTTCCGGAAGAATTTTCATGCCAATTATGATGGTTTTGTGATGAAGCTTTTCAGTTTTCCTATCCTCGATTTTGATTCCTCGGTGGTCTTGTTTAATTCTTCGACAAAGCCCTTTGCGTCTTTGGGTTTCGTGTCGGATAAGGGAAGTCTGATGGTATCGGGAACCGTCTTCCCTGAGAAATAGCGTTTGTATTCTTTCTCAGGATCAAAGAGCTTTAAGTAGGTCACGAAGAAGTGAGACGTCTCTGCAACACGTACAAGCTCGACGAGAAGCAGGGAATCCTTCTTTTGGGCGAGCGCAAGCTGCACCTCGCGAATGCGAGAGGCGGAACTCTTTGGATCAGATTCCTGAATGCCGCTGCAAATCCCATCTGACCAGATACGGTCCTGCATCCAGAATCGATCCACTGTGAACCGGTGTTCCGCTTTATCTGCGGAGAAAACGAAACCATGCTTGTCCAGTTTGACGTCCTTAAGGTCGAGAAGCAGGACCAGGCGTTCCTGCACATCAGGCAGGCTGTAATCTGCCATAACGCGACAGATTGCCATGCTGCAAAAAAACAGGATTCCAAACAGTCTTCTACTCATTATATCTCCTGAAGGTTTTCGGGCTGCAGAGGACAGAGCTGTCCTTTGGGTTGATTGGTCAGAATCGATTTCGTATGTTCCGATACCGTTCACAAAAACGAACACATTCCCAGCAAAGAATAATGACTGCGGCAATGCAAACGAATCCGGTTGTGATCATCACCCCTAACCGATTTGCGTCATCTAAAGAAGGAGCGATCAAAAGAATAAAAATGCTCAATATTGCAAACCCAAACCATAATTCCAGGAGGGATATGATGGTAATGCCGATTAATTTTAACAGGTATATCACTGGCTTTTCAAAGGGGCTGTTTTTGCAGGCTCACTTGTTAGGACGGTATCAGAATGAGGGCGGGGAGTCTATTTAAAGTTTTTCAGGCTGAAAGCCTGCTTCCCATCCGCCTGACAGAAAAACGAAAAGGGTCACCCTGAACACGCCTCCCGTGGCATCAACCGCTTCAGACGCGCCGCGAAGTTAGCACTCAAGAAGCAAAACAACACTTTGAAAAAGGTCTGTTTCCTTTCATCTTTCTGCGTCCGGGGGTGTTGGACGGCGGGACGCCGGCCCTCCGGATATTCATCAGAAGGCTTGAGAATCTTTAAGATGTGCTTCGAAATTAAAGGGGGGCTAGATCAATGTTAACTATTTGATGAACTCATCCGGAGACGAACCGCCACATGGAGGAGTCTCGTAAATCAAGCGCTCTGTATGGATCCACTTCCAGAATTTACATCTTGGATTTGACACAAAACTAGTATAGAGATCTCCTTTATAACAAGTGTCTGTATATAGGTTTTTGCCTCTTATTCGGTCTATATGTCATATATTTTAATTAGTCACCCTTTACCAAAATTCTTATGAAAACATTTCTGTCTCTCTTCATTTTCGTTGTTTTGGTGTGTACAGCAGGTCGTACCGATACGTTTTTTTTACAGTCCAGCCATGTGAAGGAGGTCTTGTTTCTCGATTCAGGCGTGGCCGAAGCTGAAATGTTAAGGAACGGCGTTCGTTCCGGTGTGGAAGTGATCATGTTGGACCGCGGGCGGAACGGGCTGGAGCAAATAGCGGAGACCTTGCGCGGCCGTCGGAACCTTTTGGCTGTTCATGTGGTTTCACATGCGAAGCCCGGTCAGTTGTTGCTGGGGAATGATGTGGTGACGCTTCAAGCCATCGAATCGGCTTCGGAAACGCTTAACACCCTTGGTGACGCGCTTTCATTAGAAGCTGATTTACTGCTGTATGGGTGTTCATTGGCAGAAGGGGTGGAAGGGAAGGCTTTCATTGATGCGCTGTCTACCATGACCGGAGCTGATGTGGCGGCCTCCGTTAACCTGACGGGATCGGAAGGTTTGGGCGCAGACTGGGTTTTAGAAGCTCAATCCGGACGGATTGAGACGGCCAGCGTTTTTACGTCCGCAACTGAAAAATCCTATGTGGCCGGGACATTGCAATTCTCTACCGGACAGTTTCTGACTGGAAATGCGAATACCAACAATTTTAGTGCGCAGGCGATTGGCCCCGGTGAAACGATTTATGGGGCGTGGAATTATTCCGGAGGGAACGGCACCATGAAATTTGCCACCTGGAACGGCAGTGGCTGGACCGAGGTTCCGGGTTCCGCGATTACGGGTGCGACTGTAGCTGGGCAGCTGTCCGGACTCGATTATCTTAGTCAGTTAGGACCCGATAGTTTCAAGGTGGACAGCAACGGAGACCTGCATGTGGCTCTCGCGGTTTCAGCATCCGCTGGCGGTGTTACAAGTCACAGGGGCTTGGCTTATGGGTTTTTTGATGTGTCCACCCAAACCTGGACCTTTCGCCGAATTTACATTTTAAGTGATCCGAGCGGTTGGCATAATCTGGTTAATGGGGGCGCGGTGATGTTGTTGGATGCTTCTGAAAATCCGCACATTGTCTTCGGATGGTCGGACGCAAACTCGCCACGGTGGCACTATCTTGAACATGCCTTTTATAATGGGGCCAGTTGGAATGTGACGGGAAACCTGAATGCGAAAGACGCGGATACTCTAGATTCCTTGAGTGGTGGTCCCGAAATTAACGGCCTGGACGGAGAAATCGATAGCGCTGGAAATATCCATATAACTTATGCCCGGGAGGATGGAAACTCGGTTGACGGTGACATTTGGTATATCAAACGGACCGGCTCCACTTGGGGGACGCCTGTAGAGATTATCAATGTGGATGATATTATTAGGCCCTCTATGGCACTTGACGCCAGTGGAAATGTACATGTGGCATGGTCCATTGAAGATACTACCAACAGCTTTACGGTTAAAATCGCTAATAATTCGACTGGATCTTTCGTCACGACCACGGCCCTGAATGAAAGTGAAACGCCGATCGATTATATGGATTCCCCTTACGACATTTCTTTATCGATCAATAGCGCCGGAAACCGCTTCCTGGGGGGATCTTATGCTTTCTATGGCGGCCCACCGAGTTATGCGTTAATTCGAGGTGGGCTGTTTGTCCTCACCGAGTCTTCCCCCGGTACGTGGGTACGTGAAGATGTTTTAACGCCTACGGCATCCGCGGGTAATTTCAGTTATACTTCGATGGCGGTGAAATCTGACAATACCGTTTCACTGCTGACGGGAACCCGAAACGACGCGTATACCTCCGGCAACCTTAGTTACAGCGTGGGGATCCCTGTTGCATTGGCCGGTGCCGGTAATGTCTCTCCGTCCTTTAATGATGGGGCGACGACCACGTTGACGGTGAATGAAAACTCCTCCAACAATTCGATTAATGCGCTGCTGGATATCAACGATACTGATAGCGGGGACACGCTTACCTGGTCTGTAACCTCGGGACCCAGCAAAGGATCTCTGAGCGGCTTTAATGCCAGCGGGTCGAGCAATGGGGGGAATGTGACGCCGACGGGGCTGACGTATTCCCCCACCAGCAACCAGATCGGCAGCGATAGTTTTACGGTACAGGTTTCCGATGGTACGGATACGGATTCGATCACCGTGAATGTCACGATCAATGATGTGAACCCTACGGTTACGGCGAACAGCGGTTCCATTGCAGAGGATGCGGCTATCAACGACGCCGTACTCACCATGGCGGCGACAGGCGATACGAACGGATTGATCTGGTCCCTCGCGGGAGGCACCCCTTTTGCGATCAACAGCTCGACCGGCGTGATTCGTGTGAATGGAGCGCTGGATCGTGAGACGACACCCAGTTACACGCTTTCGGTTTCGGTGGATGACGAAGACGCGGGGAGCACGGCAGACGATACGGAATCCGTGGTTATCACCCTTACAGACATCAACGACACGGCACCGGATATCACCTCGAACGGTGGGGGCGCAACGGCGTCTATCAGTGTGAATGAAGGGACGAGTGCTGTCACCACGGTGGTCGCGACGGATGCGGATACCACCGGCACCGTGAGCTACGAAATCGTGACGGGTGATGATGGTGATGATTTTTCCATCATCAGTAACTCAGGTGCACTCAGTTTCGCCTCAACACCTGATTTTGAAAACCCAGTGGATGCTGACCTCAACAACATTTATACGGTGACGGTCCGGGCGACGGATGGAGTCAATAGCGTGAATCAGGTACTTACGGTAACCGTGGTCAATCTGAATGATGCACCAACCGTTGATAACCCGGTGGCGGATTTCGCGGTGGATGAAGATGCGTCGGACAGTACGTTTAATCTGACAAATATCTTTTCCGACCTGGAGGATGTGGATAGCGCCCTTACCTATATGGTCGCATCCAATACCGATGCTTCGGTGGTGAGCACTTCCATTGATGCAGGGAGCGACGTGTTGACCCTGGACTACCTGGCCAATCAAAATGGAAGTGCCACGATTACGGTTCGGGCGACGGATTCCGGAACGTTGTTTGCGGAAGACAGCTTCACCGTAACCGTAAATGCGGTCAACGATACGCCTACGGTGAGTAACGCGGTTGCGGACTTTGCTGTGGATGAAGATGCGGCGGATACGGTGATCGATCTCACCAGTCTCTTTTCCGACGTTGAGGATGCCGACAGCGCCCTGACCTACACGGTTGAATCCAACAGCAATACCTCCTTGATGACAGCGACGGTTGACGGGGGAAGCGACGAGCTGACTCTGGATTATCAAGCGAACCAAAACGGAACCGCCACCATTACAGTTCGGGCGACGGATTCCGGAACGCTGTTTGTCGAAGATACCTTCACCGTAACCGTAAATGCGGTCAATGATACCCCTGCGGTGAGTAACGCGGTTGCGGACTTTGCCGTGGATGAAGATGCGGCGGATACCGTATTCGATCTGACCAGTCTCTTTTCCGACGTTGAGGATGCCGACAGCGCCCTGACCTACACGGTCGAATCCAACAGCAATGCCTCCTTGATGACAGCGACGGTTGACGGGGGAAGCGATGAGCTCACCTTAGACTATCAGTCGAATCAAAGTGGAAGTGCCACGATTACGGTTCGGGCGACAGATTCCGGAACGCTGTTTGTCGAAGATACCTTCACGGTGACGGTGAATGCGGTGAACGACACCCCCACCGTTGATAACGCGGTTGCGGACTTCGCGGTGGATGAAGATGCGGCGGATACGGTATTCGATCTCACCAGTCTCTTTTCCGACGTTGAGGATGCGGACAGCGACCTGACCTACACGGTTGAATCGAACAGCAATGCCACCCTGGTCACGGCGACGGTTGACGGGGGAAGCGACGAGCTGACCCTGGATTATCAAGCGAACCAAAACGGAACCGCCACGATTACAGTTCGTGCGACGGATTCCGGAACGCTGTTTGTCGAAGACAGCTTCACCGTGACCGTAAATGCGGTGAACGATACGCCTACGGTGAGTAACGCGGTTGCGGACTTTGCTGTGGATGAAGATGCGGCGGATACGGTAATCGATCTCACCAGTTTGTTTTCCGACGTTGAGGATGCGAACAGTGATCTGATCTACACAGTTGAATCCAATAACGATGTATCCTTAGTGACCGCGACGGTTGACGGGGGAAGCGATGAGCTCACCTTAGACTATCAGCCGAATCAAAGTGGAAGTGCCACGATTACGGTTCGGGCGACAGATTCCGGAACGCTGTTTGTAGAAGATACCTTCACGGTGACGGTGAATGCGGTGAACGACACCCCCACCGTTGATAACGCAGTTGCGGACTTCGCGGTGGATGAAGATGCGGTGGATACGGTATTCGATCTGACCAGTCTCTTTTCCGACGTTGAGGATGCGGATAGCGACCTGACCTACACGGTTGAATCGAACAGCAATGCCACCCTGGTCACGGCGACGGTTGACGGAGGAAGCGACGAGCTGACCCTGGATTACCAAGTCAATCAAAATGGAACTGCAACGATTACCGTGCGGGCAACCGATTCGGGCACCTTGTTTGTAGAAGACAGCTTCACGGTAACCGTCAATGCGGTCAACGATACCCCAACTGTTGATAACGCGGTTGTGGACTTCGCAGTGGACGAAGATGCGGCGGACACGGTGTTGGATCTCACGAGCCTCTTTTCCGATATTGAGGATGCCGACAGTGATCTGACCTACACGGTTGAAACGAACAGCAATGCCTCCTTGGTCACGGCCATGGTGGATGGGGGGAGCGACGAACTGACCTTGGATTATCAAGCCAACCAAAACGGAACTGCAACGATTACAGTCCGTGCCACCGATTCCGGAACGCTGTTTGTTGAGGACGTCTTTACGGTAACTGTAAATGCGGTAAACGATACGCCTACGGTATCGAATGCGGTTGCAGACTATGCGGTCGATGAAGACGCGGTCGATACCGTATTTGATCTCACAAGTCTCTTTTCCGACGTTGAGGATGCCGATAACGATCTGACGTATACCGTTGAATCCAACTCCAATACCACGCTGGTCACGGCCACGGTTGACGCAGGCAGTGATGAACTGACGTTGGCATATCAGGCGAACCAAAACGGGACCGCCGAGATTACGGTGCGGGCAACCGATTCCGGTACGCTATTTGTGGAGGATACGTTCACGGTGACGGTTAATTCCGTGAACGATACGCCTACGGTATCGAATGCGGTTGCGGATTTCGCGGTCAATGAAGATGCGGCCGATACCGTATTCGATCTGACCAGTCTCTTTTCTGATATTGAAGATGCGGCCAGCGATTTGACTTATACGGTCGAATCCAACAGCAATGCCACCCTGGTCACGGCGACGGTGGATGGGGGAAGCGATGAGTTGACCTTGGATTATCAGGCGAACCAAACGGGCACGGCCGTCATCACCGTGCGGGCGACCGATTCCGGTACTTTATTTGTGGAAGATACCTTTACGGTGACTGTAAATAAACTCATTGATCTGGTGGTAACTGCGAATGAAAATGTGGATCCTGTATTGGCCGGGAATTCATTGCCGGGCAATTTGATTCATCAAATCAAAGTGATGAATAACGGACCGAGTGACGCCACAAATTTGGTAATCGATTTTACCCAGACATTGCCGGCGGGTGTTGTTCTCAACAGCACAACGATCAGCAGCGGGAGCGAAGCGGGCGGCACCTGGACGATTCCCGCACTGCCGGAAGGTCAGATGGCAACTCTTACGCTTACCTTGAGCGTGCCGGCCACGGTGGCCGGAGGTGCGGATACGATTGTTTCCGCCGGTGGTGTCACCAGTGTGACCGAACCCCTGACCGCAACCGGTGACGACACGGCCACGGTGAAAACCTCCGTGGCCAGTCCGGCAACGACCGGCTTTGATCTTGAGACCGGGCTGATCGGAAACTTCTCAAGTTCGCTGATTGAACAGTTGGTGAAGGTGACGAATAACAATCCGAACGCCGTACCCGCGTTCCGTATTCTGGTAAGTGGATTGCCGAATGATGTCACGCTCTTCAATTCGCACGGAACGACCAGCGGAGGACGTCCCTTCGTGGTGTGGAATCAGGAGTTGCCTGCGAGCGGAACCGCTGAAGTGTTGATGCAATACTACCGTGCGAGTGGGGTTGCTGACTTTACGCCGGTATACACGATTGAATTTTTGACCGCCGCAGAGGCTACGGCACTGCTGACTCCTCCGGTCGTGGGCTCAGCACTGAATGTGGTTCGGTTTGTCCAGTTGGCTGATGGCGCGATGTTGTTGGAATGGGCTTCGGTTCCCGGTAAAAAATATTACATCCAATATTCCAGCGACCTTACCACCTATATCACGGTTCTTCCGGGCATTACGGCCGGCGCGACCCGAACCCAATGGATTGATCGCGGTCCGCCTCAAACCGAATCCCATCCTGCTTCCATGACGGGTGCACGTTACTACCGCGTTATGGAGGCCCAATAATCATGAGTATGAAATCAAAAAAAGTTATCTCTACCCTGTCTTTCCTGAGTGCCGGATTTTTACTGGTCACCCCGGCAATCGCTCAACCGGCCCCTGAGGCGGAAGTTTCTTCTGGAGGCCGTTGGTCTTTTTCCGCGGGGGCTTTCTCCCGTCAATTTGATGGGGGCGAGTTCCGCTCAGGTTCGCGGTCATCATCGGTTGCTTTGCCATCCGGAAACGTAGATTACTCGTTATCCACCGGTGCGGCGGGTGCCGCGTCCGGAGTGGCTTTGCGGACCTATTCAGATGGGTTTGTCGGACCGGACACTGCCGGAAGCACGGCGGGAAGTCTTTTTGAAGGAACAACCTCACGTTTTGGTTTCGATCGTGATAGCCAGAACAATGCCAACAGCAGCTTGGTGTTTCAGGGGGCTCTCAGTGGGGAACAAACTCTTTCTTCAAGTCAGTCCTCAGAAACGGATCTGATGTGGAGCGATGATTCAGATGCAGAGACGGGTGTGATTTTGGAATTCACCTATCTTCTGACGTCCCCCGAAAAATCCGTACAGGTGCTGGGCCAATTCTCGTTTTTGTACAGTCCGGTTGAAATCAGGGGGGGGGGATCTACTTTTGAAGCACAGCGTACGGACACACGGAAAGAATTGTCTGGAACCCTTACCGACACCTATCAAGTCCCGACAGGAGTTATTTTACCGCTGGCGCCGTACAGTCAGAGTAGTGCGAATCCCCCTCCGGGATTTTATCCCCGGATTATGGATGAACCTACCCGAACGATGGCCCCTGAAGGTACGACGGTTGCAAACGATACGGTGAGTTGGTTTAATCAGATTGAAGAAAAGGTGGAGGCGGATGTCTTCACCATCTCTTTTGGCCCGGAAGTAATGATTCAGGTGACCGAATCCGCTTTCTTTTCACTCTCGGCGGGAGCGGCCATGCATCTCGTGGATTGGAAAGCCACACATCAAGAAACCCTGCACCAGAGTAATCGCAGTGCTCCTGTGCGTGAATGGAAAGATGAGGCAAGCAAAACGGATCTGGTCTGGGGCGGATTCGGACAGGTTGCGGGCGGTCTGAAATTTGGTCCGGACCAGGACCCCTCACGCTACTTCCTTCAAGGGTTCGCACGCTGGGATATCACCGAAGATCTTAAGGGGACGGTCGGACCCTCAGAATTTACGCTCGACCTGGATGCTTTCAGTGCCGGCGCAATGGCCGGATTCTTCTTTTAGGCGCCTGTCAAATCAACTGAGGATTCACCGGTGTCATAACGTGTGAGTCAACAGGGGAGGAAATGGATCAGAAGTACCAAGTGATTATCAAGGGAAAAGGTTCAGGCCGTGAAACCGTGTATTTATCGCTTACCCTTCGGTAGAATCTTGCAGGGCATTTTTTCATGCCAAGCGAAGCTTCAGTTGAACATTCCGGGGCTCCTTGCCAGGTCGTGAAGGCCGATTGATGGCTTTAGGGATCCTTTCACAAAGGCCCCTATGACGCTCTAATCGGAAGACTTGAGAATTTTCATGAACGCTTCCTGGGGAATGTTCACTTTTCCGACCATTTTCATCTTTTTCTTACCGGCTTTTTGGTTTTCCAGCAGTTTGCGTTTGCGGCTGATGTCACCGCCGTAACAGCGGGAGGTCACGTCTTTGCGGAAGGCGGGCACGGTTTCGCGGGCGATGATGTTGCGTCCGATGCAGGCCTGTACCGCGATAGGGAACTGCATGCGGGGAATTTCATCCACCAGTTTTTTGCAGATGTTCCGCCCGATGAAAGCGGCTTTGTCACGATGCACGATGGCTGCGAAGGCGTCCACGGGTTCGCCGTGCACCAGAATTTCCATCTTCACCAAATCATTTTCTTTGTAGCCTTCGTATTCGTAATCGAAACTGGCGTAGCCGCGGCTGAGACTTTTGAGCTTGTCATAGAAATCAATCACGATTTCGTTCAGGGGCAGGTGGGCAGTCAAAATGAGTCGGCCGCCATCTACCGACTCGGTTTGGGAAATATTTCCGCGCCGGTCGCGAATCAGATTCATGAGGTCCCCGATCATTTCATTGGGGCAGATCAGGGTGCAGCGCAGGAAAGGCTCCTCGATATGATCGATGGTGGTGGGATCCGGCAGATGTACCGGATTGTCGATGGTGAGCTTGTCGCCATTGTTGAGATACACTTCGTAGACCACTCCGGGGTAGGTGGAGATAATGTCCACATCGTATTCGCGGCGCAGGCGTTCCTGTATGATTTCCATGTGCAGCAGACCCAGAAATCCGCAGCGGAACCCGAAGCCCAAGGCCACCGAAGATTCGGCGATATGGGAAAAGGACGCATCATTCAGGGAAAGCTTTTCGATGGCGTATTTGAGTTTTTCGTACTCAGAGCCATCCACCGGATACACCCCGCAGAATACCATGGGGTGCACTTCCTGGAATCCGTCCAGGGCATTTTTACAGGGCTGATCTTTGCGGGTGATGGTGTCACCGATTTTGATGTCGGAGGATTCTTTGATGTTGGCAATGATATAGCCGGTTTCACCCGCGGAAAGTTTTTCCAGCTTGCGCATGGCGGGGGAGAAGACTCCCACTTCCTTTACTTCAAACTCTTTGCCGGTGGCCATGAGCTGAATTTTGGTGTTGGGGACAATGTCGCCATCAAACATCCGCACGTAGGTGACCACGCCCCGGTAGGCGTCATAAAAGGAGTCAAAAACCAAGGCGCGGGTGCCCTCATTTTCATCCGTGGTGGGCGGGGGGACTTTAGCGACAATGGCCTCGAGTACCGCTTCGATATTTTCCCCGGTTTTTGCACTCACCGGGATCGCATCTTCCATGGGGATGGCCAACAGTTCTTCCACTTGCCGCTTCACCGCGGGGATATCCGCGTTGGGCAAATCGATTTTGTTGATGATGGGAATGATTTCCAGTTCTTCTTCCATGGCCAGCATCACGTTGGCCACGGTTTGCGCCTCCACACCCTGGGCGGCATCCACCACCAGAATCGCACCTTCACAACCGGCCAGACTGCGGGTCACTTCGTAGGAGAAGTCCACGTGTCCGGGGGTGTCGATGAGGTTAAACTGATACTGTTTGCCGTCTTTGGCATCGTAGTACATCGAAACCGGATGGGCTTTGATGGTGATGCCCCGTTCCCGTTCCAGATCCATGTCATCGAGCATTTGCTCGGTGAGATCACGTTCGTCGACCGCTTTGGTCAACTGCAGAATGCGGTCGGCCAGCGTCGATTTTCCATGATCAATGTGAGCAATGATCGAAAAGTTTCGGATGTGTGAGAGGTCTCTGGACATAAGTTTTGTTTGGAGAGTTCGGAATCGGGATCGGTATCGCTATCGGGATCGAATCGTGTTTTCGGGTTTCGATCCCGATGGCGATTGTTTTATCCCTCCGTTTCGGGGGGGAGGTCCAGTTGGATATGCACATCGTGAAGCTGTTTGGCATCCACGGTGGAAGGCGCATCCATCATCAGATCGATCCCTTTGTGGTTTTTGGGGAAGGCGATGACGTCGCGAATGGTATTGCCACCCGCCATAAGTTGAGCCAAGCGGTCAAAACCAAGAGCGATACCGCCGTGGGGTGGGGCTCCGTAGGAGAGGGCATTCAAGAGATGTCCGAAGCGGCTGTTTTTCTCTTCTTCGGAGATTTTGAGCAGGTCGAACATTTGACCCTGACGTTCCGGATCATGAATCCGGATAGAACCGGAACCGAGTTCCACCCCGTTGAGCACGATGTCATAGGCCACCGCGCGGGCTTTGGCCGGGTCGGTTTCGAGCAAGTGCATGTCTTCGGGCAACACAGAGGTGAAGGGATGATGCATGGGCACCAGACGTCCGGCTTCATTGCTTTCAAACAAGGGGAATTCGGTCACCCAGGTGAATTTGAATTCGTCTTCAGGGATGATGCCCGCCTGGGTGGCGGTTTCGACGCGGAGGCGGCCGAGGAATTCGTTGACCACGAGAGTCGTATCGGAGGCGGCGAAGAGGATCAGATCGCCCACTTCAATTTCGAGTGTGGATTTGAGGCCCTCGATTTCCGCTTCGGAGAAGAATTTAACAATCGGGGATTTCCAGCTTCCGTCTTCCTGGACGCGGATGTAGGCGAGTCCGCCCATGCCGTGGGATTTGGCCAGTTCGGTCCATTCGTCGATCTGACGGATGGGAACGCCGGCCAGGCCTTTGGCGTTGATGGCTTTGACGGCGCCGCCGCCTTCGATCACTTTGCCGAAGACTTTAAACTGGGTGCCCTGAAAGACGGGAGCGAGATCCTTGAGTTCCCAGCCGAAACGAAGATCCGGCTTGTCGGAACCAAAGCGGTCCATGGCCTCGTGCCAGCTGATGCGGGGCAGGGGCAGTTCGGGAACGGGGTGACCGGAGGCTTCCATGACCGAGGCCAGCAAGCCGTCGATGATGCCGTAAAGGTCTTCCGCTTCCACAAAAGACATTTCCACGTCGATCTGGGTGAACTCCGGTTGACGGTCTGCGCGCAAATCCTCATCGCGGAAGCAACGGGCGATCTGGAAGTAACGGTCGAGTCCACCCATCATCAGCAACTGTTTGTACTGCTGGGGGGCCTGGGGCAGGGCGTAGAAGGTGCCGGGGGTTACGCGGTTGGGGACCAGATAATCGCGGGCACCTTCCGGGGTGCTTTTGGTCAAAATCGGGGTTTCGATTTCCACAAATTCCTGTGCATCCATAAACTGGCGGATGGCGATGGACATTTTGTGGCGTTTGCGCAGGCGTTCCTGAACGGAGGGACGGCGCAGATCCAAGAAACGGGATTCCATACGGAGTTCTTCGCTTACTTTTTCCGCTTTGGCTTCTTCCAAGGGGAAAGGAGGGGTTTTGCTGCGATTGAGAATGGTGACTTCGTTGCCGATGACTTCAATGCCACCGGTGCTCAGGCGATCGTTCACCATGTCGGCCGGGCGTCCACGGACGGTGCCTTTGACTTTGATCACATATTCAGGGCGGGTGGATTTGGCGATTTCGGTGGCGGCGGCGTTGTCATCCGGGTCACAAACCACCTGGGTGATGCCATAGCGGTCACGTAAATCGATGAAAATAATGCCGCCGTGATCGCGGACAGTGTCGACCCAGCCGCATAAAACGGTGGTTTTGCCTATATGTTCTTGGTTTAATTGGCCACAAGTATGGGTACGTTGCATAATCTTTTCCTTAATAAATTGGGGGCATGGTCTTATGTCATGAATTTCGCCGGGGTCACGTCAATTCCATTGGAAAATGGCGTGAAGTGCGGGGGTTCGGTCTAAATTATCCATGCACTGAGGATCAAAATCACCACGCAAAGGGTGATTCCGGCCAAAAGGGCTTTGCCGATGGCGGTTTGCCAAAAATATGTAATTCCGGCCATGAGGGAAGGGCCGGTTTCGAGGGTGAAGGCGTAGTCTCCCACCCGATATGTGCCTTTTTGATACCCCATCGACAACAGGAAATCATTTTCCACACTATCCTGATCCATCAGCCTCACTTCTTCGATGCTGCGGACGGGGAAACGTTTTTGAGGGCTGAAAGTGATGGCGGCCGGGGCGCTGAAGGTGTTGCTTTTCGATCCGAGGGACTTCCATTCATTTTTGACCCGGATTTCGAGCAGGTAATCCGGCGCTTTTCTTCGGAATTGATGCCGGGAATATATTTGTCCTGATGCTCTTTGCCTTTCCCCACAAATTGAAAAGAAACGGATTTCAGGGATTCGCTTCCGTAAAAGACTGTCGCCGCAAACAGCAACACGAAGCATGCGAAAACAGAAAAGGATATCTTTTGGAGGAGGTTCATCTCATTCAACTCACCACGGTGGGGGGGGAATGTGCATAAAAATGTATGGGCATTTTGATTTTACGCGTTGTAAAAATTTATACGCGGGGGCCCTTTTATAATTCCGAAAAATAAGTTTCAATTTTTCAATGTAGGGCTAAGATCCGCCAATGAATTCCGAGGCAAAAAGGCAAATTACTTTTCAGGGTACGGGCGCTTCCAGAGGACTGGCGGTGGGGACAGTGCAATTGCTGGGAAGTGTGGAAAATAGTATTTCGCGGACCCGGATTGATGAATCGGATATCCCGGCTGAAATTGTCCGTTTGCAGGATGCACTGTTGGCGACCCGTAAACAGCTCAGGGAAATCCGTCAGCATGTGGGTGAAACCATCGATGAGAATGCGGCCACGATTTTTGATACGCATTTAATGATGATTGATGACCTTTCCTTCATTGATAAAATTGTGGAGGGGCTTCGTAAACGGAAAATAAATCTTGAGCATGTGATTCGGGATGTGCTGCGGCAATATGCCAAAAAGTTTTCCGGTATGCAGGGGGCGTACATGCAGGAGCGGGGAGCGGATATCAAAGACCTGATGAACCGGATCCTGCAAAATTTATCGGAAGATGATCTTCCCGCAGAATTTCAGCATCCTGAAGGGGTGGTGATCGTGGCGGATGATTTGCTTCCATCGGTGACCGCCCAGCTGGATAAGAAAAAGATTTTGGGGATTGTCACTGAGCTGGGCGGTCAAACCTCCCATGCGGCGATTATTGCCCGTGCACTGGAAATTCCCGCGGTGGTGGGGTTGGAAGGGTTGTGTGAGAGTGTACAGACCGGAGACCAAATATTGATCGATGGCACTCAGGGACGGGTGATTCTGAATCCATCGTCAGACCAGCGAACCCAGTATGGACATCTGGAGCACATGCGGGCGGATCTGCTGGAAGGGCTCAAAAAAAACAAACATCTTGAGATCACGACCCAAGCGGGAACCCCTTTTCGGGTGTGCGCAAATTTGGAGCTTCCTGAACATTTGGATCGCGTTTTGGATTCGGGTGCAGACGGTATTGGTCTCTTTCGTACGGAGTTTTTGTTTTTGTCCCGCCCGGATTTACCCTCTGAAGACGAGCAGGCCGCCGCTTATGAAGCGGTGGCCGAAGCCATGCAGCCGGCGAAGGTGGTGATTCGCACTATGGATATCGGCGGCGATAAATTTCTCTCCCATCTACATCTCAAGGAGCAGTCCCGATCCGCTTTGGGTTGTCGGGGCATCCGCTTGAGCCTGGCGAGGCCAGATGTGTTTAAAGTGCAGTTGCGGGCCATATTGCGGGCCGCCCAAGCAGGAAATATTCGGCTGATGTATCCCATGGTCAGCAGCGTAGATGAAATACATCAGGCGGATCAGCTTTTACAATCCGCCGCCGCCGAGTTAAAAGCGGAGGGGGTTCCTCATAATCCTGAGGTGGTTTCCGGGATTATGATCGAAACGCCATCGGCAGCGTTGACTGCGGATGTCATGGCCACGCATACCCGTTTTTTCAGTTTGGGGACCAATGACTTGGTGCAGTATACTTTAGCGGTTGATCGGCTGGAACGTGAAGTGGCTTCGCTCTACGATCCTTTACATGCGGGCGTCTTGAAATTGATTCAGCAGTCGGTCCGGTCGGCCCGTGAAAACAACATCACCGCTTCGGTGTGCGGTGAAATGGCCGGGAGTCCTCTGATGTTGCCTTTGCTGATGGGCTTGGGTATCGAAGAGGTGAGTGTCGCTCCGGGTTCCGTGCCGCTGATAAAACATTTGGCTTCCCTGCTTGCGTTTGACGAAGTGATGTCGCTTGCCAGTTGGGCGTTGACCGCTTCAGATTCGAAATCTGTTTTGGAAGCCAGCCGCGAACTTTTGGAAATGAAAGCGCCAGATCTTAAAGAATTATTCACCTATTGAAATGACCACGTTACGGAAAACTTTATTTGCCGGGTGGCTCGCTATTTTCATAGTGATTTGCCCTTTGATGGTTTTGTACACCCTTCACTATCTGCAGGCGGGGGTGGCGGTGCTGAATACGATGCCGGAAGGAGCCACTGTCACTTTAAACGGTCAGGTGCAGACAAAAAAGACGCCTGCCATTCTTTCGGATCTCTCTTCGGGAACTTACTCATTGCTGCTTCAAAAAGAAGGTGTCCGTGACTATCAGTTGAATTTGCATATCGAGGAGGGGGAGGCCACGGTTCTCAATCAAATTTTATTACTTTCGGATAAGATTGAATGGATCTCCGGAGTTGATGAGGCTTATGATACGCTGGTGCCTATTCCCGGCAGTGGATATTTTTTGCTGATGCACTCCGATCGAAAATCGGAAGCAAAAGTTTTTTGTGCCGAAGATAACACCAGCTATCCGCTTTTTCCCACCCGGGTACATGGTGAAAATATAAAAATTGACCGGGTGACCATCAATCCCGGAAGCACAGTGGTGATAGTAAATCTTAGAAAGAATAACAAACGTGTGGTGTACCGCATGGATGTGAAAAAGCACTCCAGTGAAGTATTGGATCTTACCAATTTAGTGACAAACGGGAACGGTGAGTATTTGTGGTCTGCGGACAAACCCGATTGGTTGTTTTGTTACCACAACGAAAAAATCGAATTGATCGATCTCAAACGGAAAAGCAAAGTGAAGAAATTTGCCGAAGACTGGGTGGGCATGGGTCTGGGAAAACACACCGTATTCGGGGTGAATGCAAACGGGAAATTTTTTCAAACGGATTATTCCGGTAAGATGTTGGAGGCGGAGACCACCGAGTTTCAGTTTAGGAAGGGACTGTTTGGCAGAACTTCTTTTGTGAGAATTTTACCCATGGATCATAATCAGGTGCTCCTGCATGAAGTGAACGGGCCTTTATGGCAGTCCCAGTTACCCAATTTATTAACAGACCGGACGGTGAAGGGCTTGCTCATTTCTCCGCACAGTGAGAATGTGGCGGTTTGGACGGCTCAAGATTTAGGCATACGCTTTCCCGAGGTTGCGCATTCCACATCAAAAATTTTTAATGAGGGACTGAAGATCCACTGGTTGGTGGAAGGGGCGTCTGAAATTTTATGTCCGACATTTATTCTGAACGGTTCGAAAATTTTATATGCGCAAGACGGACAAGTTTGGCTGCACGGATTAGATCTTAATCGGGATGTCCCCCGCGATGTGATGAAGATCATGCCGGGAACGGCCTTTCATTTTTCTGAAAGTCAAGGAGGCATCTATGGACTCGACCCCGAATCGGGCAGGCTTATTTTCTTCAGGCTGTTTCCCGCAAAACCCAAAGGTCATTCGGACGGGGTGATGACAGGGGACATTTCGTAATGGCACTCGAATATACATATACGAATCTTGAAAAAGCGGAAAAGCAAAAGCAGTCGTTTTATGCCTTTCTTCCCGGGGCATTCAGTTGGGGGATCCTGCTCGGGTTTGGTGTTTGTTCGTTTATCCGCCCGGTTTGGGCGATTCTTATTCTCATCATATTTGATTTTTATTGGGTGTTATTTTTGCTGCACACGTTTCTCCTCTTTTGGGGATCAAAATGCTGCCCCAGGAAAAAGAAAGCCGTGGGGGCGCAGGAGGATCCTGTCCATGTGGTATTCATACCTGTCGGCACGGAGAGTGCTGAAAACCTTGAGACCCGACTGGAAAGTCTGCATCGGCAAGAGATGGCGCATGCACGGATTTTCGTCTTTTTTGCACTGTCGAATCAAGCCTCCGACAAGCTGAGAAAAATCGTTTGGGACTTTCATCGCAATACCGCGCATGCGTTTGCGGCAACTTACATCTTCCCCTGCGAAGCGCACCCGCCGGGAACGTATGGTATGGGGGCGGACCTCAACGCCACTGCGCACATGGCCACCCATGTTTTTGAACTAAGGAAGATCCCGGAAGAACAGATTTTGGTCACTTGTCTGGGGCCCGAATCCTGTTTGGCTCCGGGTTTTCTGACTTGTCTCGCTGATACATTTCTGGACTGTCCGGACCGCCATGCCTGCGGTTTCCGGCCTCAGATTCAATTCCCGCAAAACTTTTGGGAAGATCCGAAACATGCCCCGGTCTGGAATTTTGGATCTGCATTGTTGATGATATTTGATCGGATACACCCATACAATCCCGGCAGTTTTTGTCCTCAGAGTTTATCTTTTAAGGCCTTGCGATCTGTCGGATTTTGGCCGGAAGGTTTTCAATCGACTGATGGGGCTCTTTACTGGAAAGCGTTTTTACATTTCTCAGGTAAATACAAAATAATTCCACTCAAAACAGGACAGCCGTTGGTGGCCGACTCTACTCCCCAAGCGGGCAGGGGGATACGGAAAACCTTTGCCCGAAATTACGAATGGGCGAGCGGGATGGAAAACTTCCCCGTGCTGATGCGCCTCCTTCGCCGGCAAAGCAATTTGTTTTTGATTTTCAGAATTTGGTTGGCGGGGCGCCTGATCGTTCAGCAAGTTTCAAATTCGATCTGGGCCTTGTTTTTTGTCTTGCTGGGATGGTTGCCCGGCATCGCGACTGCCCTGGGGTTTTATTCGGGTTCGACAACTTATCTCGCCCCCCAAATTCTGCTGAGCCTTGGATTGATTTCCACTGTTGGTTTTTTGCTCACGTTTATTTTGTGTTGTGCACTGTTGCCGAAACCCGCTCAGAAAATGCCTTTTGCATATTGGGGCAAAAAGATTTTCGCAGGGCTGCTGCTGCCCATTGTACTTCCCTGGTGTTCCTGTGTACCTTTACTGGTGACCCAATCCCGTTTGATGTTTGGGCGAGACCGGTCTAATAAATAATTATGACTGCGGGAAGAAGCCGCGGCGGTTGGATTGGATTTAAATTTCCGCCATCGCCAGCACTTCGCCCGGGGTTTTGCCGGCTTCCCTCCGTCCCATATAATCCGTCATTCGGTAAATAAGATTTCGTACATGCCCCGCGCTCCCTGGTGAGCGGAGTCAATGCAGACCGCGCGCCCGTCCCTGCGCCACCGCGGATGCAGATCAACCCGAATGGGCCCGTCCAGTTGGGGCGGGGCGAAATACTTACCGATCACCCGGCGGGGTCCGTCCGGCCACCGCCACACAAAAAGGGTCCGCATATGTTCCCGGTCGGGATAGGTGTCAGAAAGCATCCAGCAACCGTCCGGAGAAAGTGACATGTGGCCGTCGCAGTCGAGAATGCCGTCTCCGATGACGCGGGTCTCATCCGTGCGGTCGCGTTGGACAAGGTAGGAGTCACGTGAACAGGCATGATCTGTCCAGCCCACCACCTGGTCGCGGTCAACCCAGTCATAATGGGAATAAAAACCTGAGTCTGCGAGCACATGCGGATCTGATCCGTCGGGGTTAACGGTGATCAGGCGTGTTCGCCAGTCATGCGGACCCTGCCGCCAGCGGTGCAGCAATGCTGCGCGCGATCCATCGGGGTTCACCTGAACATGATTGAACCAGTGCTCGGTATCCATCCCGCCTCCTGACTGACCCAGCTGGGCGGCATCCCGCAGTGACAGAATCAGTGAAGGTTCGCTGCCGTCCAGAGGCACCCGCCACAGGCCGTCCTGGTCTGGACAATTCAGGTTCTCGTTTTCGTCATGCCCTCCTGCATACCCATACCCCGGTCGGGTTCTGGCAAGTCGCGCGAAGTTCAGGCTCAGCGCGTAACGTCCCTGCGGATCCACCGCATAAACCGGTCGGGTCAGGGTCCGGGTTTTTTTCGTTGTGATGTCGAGGATTCGGGAGCAGAACCGGTTGTCCTCCCGATCGTTGAAAATGATGGCACGATCGAAAGTGGGAGGCAGCCACTGGAGCATCGTACCCTGCTGCCAGCACCAGGCACGGGTTTCTGCAAGCGGCGTGAAAACGGGCTGTCCTGCGTGTGCGGACTTCACATCGAGAAACCCGACCGTCAATACATCATCCGGAGTGGGCATTCTGTCCTGGAAAGATGCACGACCGGCCAAAACGCTTTCGCCGGCCAAATCGTAAGGGGATTTTTCATAATACCCGAAAAAGTAATTATTCCCGTCGTCGGGGGAAAGCCGGCATACTGTAGACGGATCGGTACTTTCGGATTCAGAAGCAGAGGCATGGCGAGGGGTCTGAGGTAGGGGCATCGGCGTGTAGGGGATTTAGGTCAGCGGGAAAGGGTTTCGGATTTTCCGATAATATTATTTTGACATAGCCTTATAATCAGTTCATGTAAACAATGAAAATCGATTTTCATTGATGAAAAGTGCAATAAATTTGATTTATCCCTGTTGGGAATGACCTTCGGCACCCAGCTGATTTCAACTCCAAACCCTGATCAGGTCATGTGCTGCAGTACCTGTCTCTGTAAGCATAAAAAATTCGAACCCCCGGAAACACAGCTATGAAACTAATTAGAATTTGTTTGTTCTCTATCTTTTCCACCTTTGCGCTGAGCAGTATCGGAGAAGAGCTGTCTCTTTTGAAAAATGGTGATTTTTCCATGCAAAACGAAAGCGGGGATCCCGTTGGCTGGAAATCAACTCAAGGGAAGGATTTGATTGCGGTCGTGGAGGGGGACCATGAAAAATATACCAAAGTTCTTCAGGTAACTGTGGGAGAGGCGCAGAAAAGTCAGGGGCAGGTTCTTCAGCGTTTTAATATTAAAGTAAACCATATGTATCGCCTGTCCGGCGCAATGAAAAGCTCGAATGACCGGAGTGGTTTTTTTCAGGTGAAGCTCTACAAAGACAAAAAAGAACTGAGCCGGCAGTCGATGGGACGCAGCGGTAAGGCGTGGAAAACATACAGCGGTGAGTTTTACGCGGGAGACGCGGACATGGCGGAAGTGCTTTTACGTTATTACCGTTACGAAAGTAGTGTGGGAAATACGGTGCAGTTTGCGGATGTCTCCTTTGTGGATCTGGGGGAAAAGGTGTTTGTGCCGCCGGCTGTCGAAAGTGCCGAGGTGGTGACCACCTTTTCGTCCGCCGGGCTGTGGATACAATTAACCGGAGATGCCGGAAAAGATATTCAGGCGGGCGTGCGGTACCGTGAAGTAGGGTCGGATACCTGGCAGCAGGGGTTGGATTTAATCTATATTCCGTCTGAAAAACAGTTCCGTGGGAGTTTATTGAATTTAAAAGAGGGGGCGGCGTATGAGGTGGTGTGCAGGATTTCGGATCCCGATTATCAGGACGGTGCGGCGCTCGAAGAAAACCGTATGTCCTTCAAAACCTGGACCCGGGAGGTACCGGTTGCCAAAACCATTCAGTTGCCTGCCGGGGTGGTGAAGGAACCGTTGGTTATATCGGATCAGGGCACGGCGGAGGGGTGGATTCGGTATGTGGGGCATCCGGACGGGACGGTTTTGGAAACCGGTAAAGCTGCGAAACAGGCTGTGCGCTTTGAAGAGGCGGCGTATGTGCTGTTTGAGCATGTGACTGTGCGGGGCGGCCAGACCCAGGGGGTTGTGGTCACAAAGTCGCATCATATCCGTATTCGTCACTGTGACATCGCAAACTGGGGCGATCCCGGTGAGGTTATGGAACCCCTTATTCCCCGAAAGGGACTCTATGTGGATAAAGACGGGAAAAGAATTAATTGGCAGGCCGGGGTGATGATTGCGTCCGGTGCCTCTCAGGTGGTGGTGGAGAATAACTTCATTCACGCTCCGAACGGAACGGCCAACTCCTGGCAGTATGGACATCCGCTGGGACCGCAGGGGGTAATTATGAACAATTCAGAGGGGAATCATGTGATCCGTTACAATGACATTGTGGGCAGTGAGGGTCACTGGTGGAATGACGGCATTGAAAGTATGTGGAACACCAGAATAAAAGGTGGGCCTTACCGCGACACGGACATTTATGGAAATCTGATCGCGTTCTCGAATGATGACGGCACGGAGTTGGATGGCGGACAGATGAATGTACGTTATTTTAATAACTGGATCCAGTGGGCCTTTTGCGGGATCAGTTGTGCGCCGAACATGGCCGGGCCTTCTTACGTTTTCCGGAATGTGTTTGTGCTGGGGGACGAACGGAATCAGGTAAATTTTGGGTTCAAAATGGGCGGTTCCAAGTACAAGAACCAGGGACTGTCCCTGTTGTTCCACAACACGGTGATCAGCAGCAATGCCGGTTTGAGTACGGGTCATTTTGGAACCGGTTCTTCACCGATCTGGTCCCGGAACAATGCGGTTCACGCACGCGTCGCCTATCTGAAAGAGGACCCCGCCAAAGAGTATGATCTCGATTATGATCTGGTGGCTGCCGGGAGTATTATTCCCGATCTTATGGGAAATTATGAAAATGCTGTATGGTCTGTGCCGCAGTTTGTGGATGCGGAAAGTGGTGATTACCGTCTGCAGGCGGGCAGTCCCGGGGTGGATCAGGCTAAGCGGATTCCTGGCATCAATGATGATTTCGAAGGGGTCTTGCCTGATATGGGCGCATACGAAAATGGTGAGGATTTTACTCCGGTACCGGTGCGGCCAGACGGCTTGTATTTTGTCCCCGCCTTTGTGGGCTTTGAAAGCGGGGCCTCCGCGTCGGAGCTGAAGACGATCCGTTTAAAAGCACCTGCCTCGCTGGGCAGCGGCTGGGAGGTTATTAATCAAACAGACTGGCTGAAAATCACACCGGCTTCCGGTGTCACCGGAGATGCGGATCAGATGCTGCAGGTAGATATGGGAAAAGCGCCCGAAGATCTGGGATTGCATCGCGGTTCTTTTACGATTCGGACCACCGGCGGTTATTTCCGCACCATGCCGGTGGAGGTTCTGGTGAGGCCTGAAAATCCGGTTCGCTTGGTTTTGGAGGCAGAGGATGCGGAAGTCACAGGCCGATACCTGCGTTTTGAAGATGAGGTCGCCGGGGGAGGGGCCTACCTGGAAATTCCGTATCAAACCAAACCAAGCCTGCGTTTTAAAACATCGGACGATGCGGACAGTGAGTTGAAATTCACCTTTAAGGTTCCCGAGGACGGGCTGTATTACATTTCCGGAAACGTGATGGTTCCGGGACCGGACGGCCCCAATAGAGATTCGATGTTTATGGCGCTGAATGATGCAGTGTTCACGAGATGGAATCTTACCCAGGCGGGACGGGCGGAATGGAATGTGCAGAGACTGCAGGGAGGGAGCGGTTCGGATGGCATGGCTTTTGCACTGAAAGCGGGTGAGCATGTGCTCCGGTTGCGTCCACGAGAAGTGGGGAACCGGATTGATTATTTGATTATCAGTAACGAACGATGAAACCCTTCCGCAATCAACCCCGGTGTCCTGATGCGTGCGTTAATAAACCTGTGTGAGAGTTCCAATGAAAATTCGTAAACCTCCATTACGAAGCCTGTCCGGTTTGGTCAGGCCTACTTGGCGGTGCGTCGCGTTTCAGGATGAACCGGTTTCACGAAGGGGGAATAGGGATGCACGTACTGCATTCACCTTGATTGAAATGCTGGTGGTCATTGCGATCATTGCTTTGCTTTCCAGCCTGTTGATGCCCGTGATCAGCAAGGCCAGAAGCAAATCGATGAATCTGAATTGCCAAAGCAATCTGCGGCAGTGTATGGCGGGGTTGATGGATTTTGCCATGGATCACGACACCAACGTACCGCTTCGCTATTATCAGGGGAACGGTCCCGGCACCTGGCGCAGTTGGGCCTATGTATTGAATGGTACCGGCTACATGAAGGATTACCATTCTAAACAGGGTTACATAAAACGCAGAGTGTACAGTTGTCCGCTCAGTGCCGGCAAGGAAAGGCAGGTTAACAAAGGGCAGGAATTGGTTTATGGAATAAACCTGTTCGCTTACGGCCCCAAGGGAACCATGAGTGCCTATAAAAGTCTTGAAAAAAACGCCCTTGGATTATGGAAATTTTCAGGCCAGGACAGCCGTATGATCTATCTTACCCTTTTGCGGGTCCAGGAGCCGTCCAACTTTATCCTGCTGGGAGAATCGTTCAGTAACTTTTATCGCAGCCGCTTTAATCTTGAACTGCAGTCCCCGATCCTCGGGGGAGACGACGCCCTGTGGTTCCGTCACGATGAACGTGCAAACGTGGGGTTTGTGGATGGACATATACGCAGCATTCCCCGTGAATCCGTCACCCACCATATGAAGGGATGGAAATCCTGGCTGTATTATCCTCCCGAAAACTAAGTGAAACTTTGCCAGACGGCCTGCTTATACATTTTATGAAAACAACAAACCCTGAAATCCCCGCTCCACTTTCGATTAAGATCATTGCCTTTCAAAATGAGTTTTCGTTTTCTGTGGAGGAAAGCAACCTGACCCATGACAACGGGCTCATGCTCAGTCGCTATACCTTTCGTTTTGGCAGATCCGTGGTTCCTGAACCTATCCTGTTGGAATGGGAAGTGCCCGTGGTGGACATGGTCGGTAAATGGTATCCTGACGCAGGCACCAACCGTTCTCTGACCGCCAACTGGGTACAATATCTTAACAGTTATGCGACACTGAACGCGCCTGTCATGAGTCTGTTTTCAGCGCAAGGGGAGAACCGCCACTGCTTTGCTTTGTCTGATGCGGTCAACCCGCTTAAAATCCAGGCGCAGGTAAATGAAGAAACCGCCACGGTGCGGTGCCGTGTGATTTTGTTTGATGCACCGACGCCTGAGATGGATACGTATGAAATCATTCTCAGACGCGATAAGAGAAAAATCGGTTATGCGCAGGCGTTATCCGAAGTCGCGCAATGGTGGGCAGACATGGAGGCCTATCAGCCCGAGACTGTGCCGGCTTCCGCCCTGGAGCCTGTCTATTCCACTTGGTACAGCTATCACCAGCAACTAAGCCCTGAGGTCATTGAGGAGGAGTGTAGATGGGCCCGTGGATTGGGATGCGGTACCGTGATTCTCGATGACGGCTGGCAGACAGACGATGAAAATAAAGGCTATGCATTTTGTGGTGATTGGGAAATCGCCACCTCAAAATTTCCCGATTTTGCCGGTCATGTGAAACGAATTCAAAACATGGGGATGAACTACATGATCTGGTATTCGGTTCCATACGCCGGATTGAAAAGTGAAACCTGGAAGCGTTTTCAAAACCGGGTATTGTCTAAACCGTTCCGCAATGCGGCCTGTCTGGATCCCCGTTTCCAGGAAGTCAGAACCTATCTGATTGCCTGTTACGAGCGGGCGGTCAAAGAGTGGGGCGTCGATGGACTCAAACTGGATTTCGTCGATCAGTTCACGGCGGAACTACCCGGATCGGATGTGGATGAAAAACCGGATATGCTTTCCGTGCCTGCCGCTGCAGACCGGCTGTTGACGGATGTCATGGTTTCTCTGAAACAAATCCATCCGGACATCCTGATCGAGTTCCGTCAGAAATATATCGGACCGGCCATGCGCAAATACGGGAACCTTTTCCGCGCTCAGGATTGTCCGAATGATGCCCTGAGTAACCGGGTGCGCACCCTTGATGTCAGGCTGCTGGCGGGCAATACTGCCGTTCACTCGGACATGATCATGTGGCATCCGGAAGAGAAACCGGAGCAGGTTGCACATCAGTTGTGGGCGACCTTGTTTTCGGTGCCGCAGATCTCAGTCAGAAAATCAGTCATCATGCAGGAGCAGGAGAAGACTCTCCGCTTTTATCTTGGATTCTGGAAAGAGCATCGCGACCTCTTGCTGCATGGGAAACTGAATCCACAATACCCGCAGGACCTCTATCCGGTCGTCAGTACCCAAAACGATAAAGACACGCTTGTGGTGGGGTATGCTGACCGGGTGCTTCGGGTCGATGGAATGTCAGAGTCTTCGGAGCGGTTGATTCTGGTGAATGGAGGGCATGAGTCCCGACTGGTGGTCGATTTCGTTTCTGAGACCGAAATAAAAGAGATGCAACTTTTCAACTGCCAGGGAGACGAAATCGAAAGCGAACGCGTGACACCTGTTTCTTTGAATGGAATCCAAGTGCTGTCGGTTCCCGCATCCGGGGTTGCCATTTGCCGTTTATAAACGGTGAGGCGCAGGGCAGGCGCCCGATTATATTTTCACTTTTCCGGAAGTGTTTTCTAACGAGAACGCTGCTTTAGGATAAAACGCTCGGCGAAAATACCGTCCATATTTTTATGAGTGGGTTTCGCGCTGTTTTCGCTTTCCGGGTTTCGTCGGACGATGGCCCGTATCGAAGGAATGCGCAGGAGGAATTCGTCTGGGAGATCTGTGGTGAATTCGCGCAGACCGGAAAGGTATAGGGGCGGGAGGCCTGCCAGTTGTGCCTTGGACATGGATGCCGGGAGTCCCACAAAGGATACCACGGCCACCACGTTCTGATGCGCTCCTATGGTTTCCATGATACGGGATAATGATAAATCCATCTGTTCTTTGGGCATCATCTCCGGTGGAAGTTCTTCTGCTGGAGATACTCGTGAAACCATAAGATCCCAGGCCTGAATTTTTACCAAATTTAATCCGCTGTCAGCGGGCAGGCCGGATTGAAAGCCTTGATAATGAATCAGGTCGAGAGGGTTCTCGGCCTCTGGTATTGCTTCATCGATCAGGAAGACGGTTCCCTCTGTGATACCGTCTTCAGTAAGGACCTTCGCAAGGGTGTATCCGATGGATTCATCCCAGACCGTATCGTATTCGGCATGTTTGGCTTTCCCATGTCTCAGCGTCTGCAAACCTAATGACAGCAACATCAGAACGGTGAGTCCTGCTGCCACAGGATTCCATTTAGCATTTGAACGGGCCAGCATCCCCGTTATCAAAGTTAAAATACACAACAAGAGAGAGACAGGCCACATAAGCACTTTTATCCTGTTTGAATTTGTCGGAAACCCTAGGCGGTATTGTTCGGTTACCTGTCGAACTCGTCTGCACAAAATTTAGTGTGTGCAGGCATTTTCAGCAATTGGGTATCCGTAGAATACATAAAATGGCTACCAGGCGGAACCCGGTAGCCCATTATAGACGGAGGTATATTTATTTTTTTATTTTGAAACGCCGAGCACCCAGCAGGGCCGTCATTCCGGATATAACTAAAAAGACACTGGACGGCTCCGGTATGGTGCTGACCGTAATATTATCCAGATGAAAATATTCCCCGGGGCTACCGGTAGCTGTCTCAAACCGCATCTGGAAAGTTGTGGCTGACAGTGTGTTAGAATAATAGGTTTCAGGAACTGTGATGGCATAACTCATCCAATTTGCATTTGAACCCGTTGCCGGTGCTCCAATCGCAATCGTGGTGCCGGAATATGTCGAAATGGTTCCATCGGGAGCACCCGCATCGGTGAGAACGGTCTGATAGCCACCCCCAAAATCGACCTTGAACGTGAACTTGTCCGCACTTTCTAATGTGTTGTCCGCTTTCATATCAAAAGTGAAAAGCAGGTCTCCGCCTCCGGTAATCGCCACTGCTGTTTTCTGATTTGCCCATCTTGGATCATCTCTGAAAAAGAGGCTTTGATTTCCATCTGAAGCCGTATCACTAAGAATTTCAACCAGGGTTGAGCTTGAGCGATTCCAGTTTACAGGTGTTCCTCCAGTTTCCGAATGTGTCGTTGCTGCCGTTACCGGTGTTTCGAAGGAATCCTCAAAAAGAAGATCCGCGTGACTGTGAGTGATTGCAAATGTTCCGCACAGTACTAGGGTAATTATGGTTCTGTTCATTATTTCGCTCCTTATTCTGCACATGGTTTTGCGCATTTGATTTCTAAGTATTTCAAAATGAGTTTAATTTGTTTGCGGTCACGAAGGTTGTGAGTCAGTGCCCCGGTGGGGGTGGGGCAGTGGATTCCCGCTCGACCAGTTCTACGGGAATGGTTATACGCTGTGCCGGCGCTTGGGGACCTGTTTCGATGTGCGCCATCAAAAGTTCAGTGGTCGCCTGTGCCAGTTTACAAGGTGGGATGGCGATGCAGGTCAAGGAAGGCCGGAGTTCCGCGACCGGGAACTCATTGTTAAAGCAGATGACACTCAGGTCATTTGGGATCGAGATGTCGAGTTTTGAGGCCTCCCGCAGGAGCCGGACCGCATGAAGGTGGTCGTAAACGATGACCGCCGTTGCCTCCTTGTTTTGCACCCAGTGCTGAAGGGTATCGGCCAGAACAACCTTGCGGTCGGTGCTCCCGGTGAGCAGCGGCAATTCCCGGCGTTTCATTTCCGTTTCGTAGGCCTGTTCGCGCAGATCTTCCGAGCAATGGCTCTTTTTGGACTGGGAGGTTAGATAGGCGATCCGCCGATGTCCGAGCTGAACCAGCTTGTCGACCGCCTGAGACATCCCCATGCCTTCATCAACCACCACGGCCCAGTTCTCTCCGGGGTCGGCCGCGTTCATGCAGACGAAGGGGGTTCCCGACTGCCGGAGCAGTTTCTGGGCGCCTTCGTCATCCCCACTGGTGACGACTGCCGCGTCGAAGCTCCAGGGAGGGAGCGCGCTCTGGGGGCGGTTGCGGTTGGGATAGGAAATGAAGGCGTCATAGCCTTTTTGGTGCAGGTTGTTAACCAGTGCCCGGTTGGCTTCAATGGTCAGGCCACTGTTGGCATGCACGCTGGATGAACCGAGCAGACCGATCAGCCGGGTTTTATCCGCCCGCAGTGAACGTGCGGCGAGCTGCGGGCGATAGTTTAGCTCCTGTGCTTTGCGAAGGACCTTTTCGCGAATTTCCGAGCGCAGAGAAAAGCTTTTATCCTGATTGAGGACCCGGCTGACGGTCGATGGCGCCACCCCGCAGGCTTTTGCAACAGTGGCGATGGTGACTTTTCCGGATGGGGAGGTGTTGGTGGACATCGGTAGGATATGAGTTAAAAGTGTATAAAAAACACATGAAAATCGATTTTCATTATAAATGGATCTTATTGTGAGATATGTCAAACGTTAATTCGTGGAAATAAACTTTTGTCACCCCTCCAGCATTTTATTGATTTGACGGGTGACGATATATGCTGTGAAAAATTTCGATCCTGTTGAGCGTATCCTAATCACTTACGCGATGGAGGTTTGTACAGGTCAGTGCATATCGGCGATTTGAAGCACTTCCTGTGGTGTCTTGCCGCTTGCCCGCAATTCGTGGATTGAAAGCGAGTGAAAGCGCTTTGCCAGGCGAACACCCTTGGCGTCCCGAACCAAGGGTTCGTGGCACCAGGCGGGAGGAGGGGCATTGAGGGCGCGGTAGAGGAGGAGTTGTCTCGCGGTGGAGCGGAGGAGGTCTTCACCGCGGACGACTTCGCTGATATTTTGGTGGATGTCGTCCACCACCACGGAGAGTTCGTAGGCGGGAATGTTGTCCCGGCGCCAGATGCTGAAATCGCCAAAGTCTTTGCCCGCGGTGTAGCTGACTTCGCCTTTCCGAACATCGGAAAAGGTGATCGCCTCACCTTCCGGGATTCGGAAACGCCAGGTGACGCCTTCTGGCGTGTCAAAAGCTTTCTCGGCTCCGGGTTCGGGTCGCCATTCGATGGGAAAGATGGCTTCGGCATCCTGTTCGTCACTGGTATCGGGCAGGGGGAGGGATCGGAGGTCTTTGCGTGATTTAGAGCAGGGATAGATCCATCCGCCTTCTTTGAGTCTGCGCCACACATCGAGGTAGCGTTGAGGGTGTTGGGATTGAAAAATCACCTCGCCATCCCAGTCCAGTCCCAGCCATTTCAGATCGTCCAAAGCCTGTTCCGCATAGGCGGGTTTGCAGCGGCCGGTGTCCAAATCCTCCAGCCTCATGAACAGGGAACCTCCCGCATCCCTGGCCCGTTTCCAGGCCTGGTAAAAGGTGCGGGCATGGCCCAGATGCAGCTCACCGGTGGGGGTGGGGGCGAGGCGGCCGATGTAGCTGGATGGGTTCATCATGGAGGTCAATAAGACGTGAATAAATCAGGACGGGCCTGATGGAGGGCTACGGTTTATCGATGATCGACCCTTCAAAAGCTATTCGTGGATCTTCCACATTCACCAATTCGTGCAACTCGTACACATTGTGATATCCGTAGCCGTATAGGTTCAGGTAGGTGGGTACATTGAGTGCGAGCATGAGGGGTTTGGCCTGGGCTGCAAATTGTGTGGTGGGGGTGACTTCTGGCATCATGGGCAAGGCGATTTTGGTGGCAAAATCGCGTTGATTGCCTTCGAAGTTGTTGTTGCAGTAAATGAGGATGGTGGTGTCAGGCGAGGGAATGAGTTGGGCGAGGTTTGCCTGGGTGAAATCTGAAAAATTCAGGTGGACGGCACCTTTTACATGTATGCGGTCAAAGCGGAATTTGGACCGGGTGTCTAAAATGATGACGTCTTTCTTTTTACTCATTTTCAGAAAGGTGTTCAGATCGATCAGCCGTTTTTCACGATGTGCCTCGACGACATTCACCAAGTCTTTATAACTTTGGAAATCCACTTTTGCGGTGGGGTAATTTGTGTCTTCTGCGAAAAGATGGATAAGGGGAATGCTCAAAAATAGAAGAAGAAATATTTTCATAGGCAAGCATTCTACCAAGACTGGAGGGGCGGGGCGAGGTTCTTCTGACAGGGGATTGGGGTTGCACCGACGGCGCAGCCGCGAGTGATCTCAGGCAAGAATACCTACGTACTATTGCCATGCAGGTAGGTCTGCCGTTCTGCTTTGGGAAATTTTTCAATGGCGTACCGCAGGGTGGTGCGGTGCATGGCTTGAATATGTGATTGGAGGAAGTCTGCCAAGGCGGGTTTATCCCGGTTGCCGATTTCCTTAAGCATCCAGCCCACGACTTTGTGAATGAGGTCTTCCGGATCCGACAACAAAATTTCCGCGAGTTTCAGACTGTCATCGAAATCGTTTTTGCGGATGAAATGCAGGGTGGACAACATGGCGATGCGGCGTTCCCACAGACTCGGGGATTTTGCGAGTTCGTAGAGGGGGGCACGACTTTTGTTTTCCAGATAGGGGCCGACGATGAAGTAGGCGGAGCAGTCGACGAGGTCCCAGCTATTGATAAACGCGGTGTGATTCAGATAAAAGTTGTAGATTTGCTTTTGGGTTTGTTCATCCCCGCGTTTCATTTTTTGCACCAGAATGAGCAGGGCCAGCAGGCGGGACTCATGGCAGGGGGATCGGAGAAGCGTTAGGACTTCGGTAAAGGGAAGGGCTGGATTCTGTCGGGCCAGCACCCGCAATTTCGGCATGCGGATGCCGAGGGACCGGGTTTCTTTTTTGCCGTGTTTATAAAAGCGTTTGGCTGTTTCCGCGACTGCCGGATCTGCGCAGGTGTGTAAGTGTGCTTCGAGAGAGAGGGCTGAATTCATCTCCCGAAGTACAGCAGATGTTTACTCTGAACGCCACACTTTTATGGATTGAATGGTCATGTCGCCGGAGCCCTGGTCGTAGCTGCTGTCTGGCTTTGCTTTGACCGCGACGTTGGTGAGCGGATACCAGGTGCGGCCCTTAAAGGGGTTGGCGTATTGCATGGTTTCCACCCCATCCACAAACATCACAATCCAATCGGGATGAACCGTAACCGCAAAGCTATGGAATTCGGTGTCGAGGGTATTGTTCAGGCCGAAGTCGGACATTTTCATCCGCATGGCATCCCGGGTGAACGTTCTTTTGCCATGTTCGCCGCCATGAAGGTTGGTGGCCAAATTGGATGAGAATTTCCAGGATCCGTTGTAACCAAAACCTTCATACACATCGATTTCCGGTGGCCATCCGCTGGTGGGCAGTAACCAAAGGGCGGGCCAGGAGCCAAAACGGTTGGGCATTTTGACGACCCATTCGACCGTACCATATTTGAACTGTGCATCGGATGTGTTGTGGCCGGAAAGCATGGCGGCCAGGAAAGGGTATTCTTTGTTTCCTTTTTTGGCGGGTTGATCCAAACGTCGGGTGGACAGTTTCAGCCCTTCGGTGTCACGGACAAAACCGCCCATATCTACCGTGCCGTAGTAGCCGGTTTCCTGATTGCCGTCCTGGGTGCGGCCGTGATGGAGGGAGGTCGAAAAAGTATTGGCGCTGCCTTTATCATCAAACTGAATCGTTTCTCCGGTGACGGAATAAACGAGATCTCCAAAGGGTTTGAAAGTGTGGGGTTCACGTCCGCCTGCGATGGGTTCATTGATGGCACCTGCTTTTGCCGTGATGAGGATACCGCCTCCGTCGCGTTTTGCGCCGTCGGGAACAGAGGATTGTACTGCCTTTACATTGTTTCCCTCTTTCATACTGCCGACGTTGAAAGTGGCGGTTTGGGTGAGGGGATCACCGGGACGGAAGATGATGGCTTTGGTGGTGTCCGGTTTGGCACGTCCGCCCTGGCCGTTATACACTCTGACATGCGCGACCACGGTGTTTGGCGTTTCACGGTCGAGGGTGACGGGTACATGCACTTCGGTGGTGTCGACCGGCACGTCAAAACTCTCAATCCGGACTTTGGCTGCCGGAGGATATGTGTGTCCCCCTTCATAGGGGTCAGGCTCGGAGAAGAGTGGGAGGGACAGGAAACAAAGAGACGCGAGCAAGCGGAAGGTGTTATTCATGGGAAATTGGCAGGGGGGTTGTGAAGAGATGTGTACTGATGCGAAACAGTTACAATAAAATCCAAGTATTTCTTTTTCAAGGTAAATGAGGGGAAGATGTTTATGGGGGCTCGGCATCGGAATCGCGATGGGCATTGAATCTATATTATGGGGACTGCAATATTATCGCGTTTTCGTTGATGGCTTTTCTAAAGCTGGCATTTCGGCTGGTGGGTTTTTGGTCGTTCCGGGGCAGGAACACCGCGGGCAGAGGGAACCGGGGTTCTGCGTAGGCTTGGCGTAAACGCCTCGGCAGAATCTCCGTAAACGGAGGACTGGGAAGTTACGACAGGATTCTCAGGTTGAGGGGGATGCTTAAGTTACGCGTATCCGAGTTTCCGGAGGATCCAGAAGTTCTTGTCCCAGTCTTTTTCGACTTTGACGATGAGGGTGAGGTCGATGCGGACGCCGTAAATTTCGTAGAGTTCGCTGGCGGCTTCGCCGCGCACGGCTTTGAGGACCCGTCCTTTGTTGCCGATGACCATGCCTTTCTGTGAATTTTGGCGGACCAGCACATGGGCTTCAATTTTCCATTTTTTATCGGTTTCAACCAAGCTTTCCACCCAGACCGCGATGGAGTGGGGGAGTTCCTGCCGCAGGCGCATGAGGAATTTTTCCCGGATAAAATCGCCGATGGCCAGTTTGCGGGGAAAGTCGGAAACCATATCTTCCGGAAAGAGCAGCGGACCTGCGGGCATGGCGGCCATGAGCCAGTCCCGCAGCTCGTCGATACGGAGTCCCATGCTGGCGGAGACCTCCATCCAGTGGGGCTGAGGGGGATTTTCGGTTTCTGCGGAAATTTCTGCCCACATCTCACGGTAAATTTCACCGGACTTGTCGTCGCGGTCACATTTGTTGAGGAGGAAGAGCAGTTTACCTTCTTTTTCCTGTACCATCTTCCGCATCCAGCCCTCCACTTCCATGCGTGGTTTTTCGGCCCGGTCCATCACCAGCATGACCACATCCATGCCTTCGGTGGCACCCCGGGCCATCTTGTTCATTTGCTGGTTTAACTGTTTTTTGCCGCTGCGGTGCACCCCGGGGGTATCGAGAAAAACCACTTGGCCCCGATCTTCGGTGAGAATGGCCCGCACGATATTGCGGGTGGTCTGGGCCACCGGACTGACGATAGAAATTTTTTCGCCGGTGAGTCGGTTGATCAACGAGGATTTGCCTGCGTTGGCTGCGCCGACGACCGCGACCATGCCGGCGCGGGTTTGGGGGAGAGAGGGGGATTCGCTTTGTTCGGGTTCCATGGGCTTCTGTTTAACTGAATAAGGATAGGACTCAAGCTTTGTGTATGCGTAGTTCCGCGGTCCAGGCGGAACTGCGCCTGCGAATTGGACTTGTCGGCATTCCCAAAAATTGGCAGGGTGCCCCGCATGATGACCCGTCCTCAAGATTCTCTCTCATTTTTTTCCTACGCGCAATCAGCAGACCCTTTTTCCTGGCGGGAGGCTGCGGTTGAGGGGCTGGCGGGTGAACATGACTGTTCTCTGGGTGCGTGGGGGCCGTTTAATAAACGCTTTTTTGGTATCAGTCATTTGCCGGGGCCGGCAGGAGTGCGGGTGGATTGGGTGGTGGTGCCGGAATTGCACCGGAGAAGTTTTGCGGTGCCGTCGGCTTTGCGGGAAGCGGGGTATTTGCCCTGGCATGCGGATCCGGAACTGCGTCACTACAGTTACCGTCAACAAATTTTACCCAAAGACCGGCTATATGCCGACATTCGTTTTGAAACGGATGCGCAGGGAGGGTGTGTGGTGGACATAAATTTGGTGAACCGCACGTCGTTGGCCCATGATGTCCGTTTGCATTTGCTGGGGGCGCTGCAACCCTTTGCGACCGGGTCGTGGTCCCCTCAGGCGATTCAGACTGCGGGAATAGACTTGCCGGAAACGAGTCGCTGGCTCGACGGATTGTCTTATACAAATGCGAACCTCGGCGGTTTGTGGGGATGTGAAGGTTTGGCGAATGATGCGAGACGTCAGGGCGAAAAGTTGGCGGATGATTTGGTGGATGGGCAGGGCATGTTTTGGCCGGGGGATCGTCAACCGGATGCGCAAGTCACCTACAAACTTCCTGCGGGAAAATCCTGGCGTTCCGTTCAGTTGCGGGTGCTGTCGGAGTCTGCTGAAGTTTGCGCCGAAATCAGGTGGGGAAATGAAACAGGGACCGTGGCGCTTTCCGCGGGAGAGCTAAGTTCAGTGTTGCCTGTTCCAGAGGGAGTGGCAGAGGTTACGATTGCTTTTCCCGGAGGAGAAGAACTGATTTTTGATGGATGGGTTTGGCACGAAAATGAAGAAGCGGGCGCCGAAATCATTTTCCCGGATTGGGCGGCGATGCCGGAAGTGACATCGGACGGGAATGCGGTAGACGTGAACTGGCTGGCGTTGGCGGAGGGCTATCGGGTCGAAGCCGACCAGGAGATGCGGGTGCGTCGGCTGAAAGGGGAACTGGAATCCTGTCTGTTATTGTCAATGCATAATCATGTGTCGGATGTGATTTCTGCTCCGGGGCAGGGTGAGTCGATCGAATGCATTTTGCCCATGGTTTCCGTGCCTGCGGGATCCACATTGACGCAGCGTTACAGGATTACGGGACCGGCCCCGGAAAAACCTTTGCCGGCTTGTGCGCAGGCGCCTGTGGAAAGTTTGGCGGGAGGAGAGCCGGTTCGCTTTGGCGTGGAGCGTTTGGCGGCAGTATTGTTCAGCAATGTGGTGTATCCGGTGCGGATCAAAGGACAGAATATCCGCCATCATCCGCCGGGGCGCTGGTGGGATTCACTTTACACCTGGGACTGTGGATTTATCGGTTTGGGCATGGGGGAGATCAGCCCCCGCCGGGCGGTGGAGCTGTTGAATACTTATCTCACCGAAGTGGATGATGAAGAATGCGCCTACGTGCATCATGGCTCGCCGGTGCCGGTTCAGTTCTATTTGTATTTTGATCTGTGGCAGAAGACCCAGGACCGGGAGATGCTGGCCTTCTTTTATCCGCGCCTGAAAAAGTATTTGGAATATCTGGCGGGGATCGATCCCCGTTCTCCCACCCGTCCTTTTGCGCATCAGATCTTGCAAACTTGGGAGTTGTTTTACAATTCGGGGGGTTGGGATGATTATCCGCCGCAACAGTTTTTGACAGAAAATGAAGATCGACGGAAAAAGGTCTGTCCGATGGTGGTAAGTTCCCACGTGGCAATGGCGGCCCGCATTATGTCGATGGCGGCGGGGGAACTGGGGGAGGATGCATCGCTATGGATCCGGTTGATGGAGGCGGTTTCCAGGGATATGGATGCGCATGCCTGGGATGAAACATCCAGCTTGTACGGATATTTGGAACACGACGCGGGCGGTCAGCCCTGCGGAATCTTCCGGGATCCGGTGAGTGGAGAAAGTTTTAATCAGGGGTTGGACGGGGCCATGCCGGTTTTGACGGGAGGGTGTGACCCGGATCGGGCGGAAAAAGTGTGGGACGCTTTAGCAGACGAGACCCGTTTTCAGACGGATTTGGGACTCTCCACGGTGGATCAGCAAGCGCCGTATTATTCCAGGAAAGGGTATTGGAATGGCGCGGTGTGGATGCCGTATCAGTATATTTTCTGGCGCGGGGCTTTGGATGCGGGGCGGGGCGCATTTGCGCGGATGCTGGCAGATAAAGTTTTAAAAACCTGGCAGCGGGAAACCGAAGATGCCTATGCCTGCTTCGAGCATTTTATGGTGGAGTCCGGGCGTGGGGCCGGATGGCATCACTTCGGGGGATTGTCCTCGCCGGTATTGAATTTATTTGCGGCGTATTATGTGCCGGGAAGGATTTCGACGGGCTGGAGAAGTTGGATTCATGCGCAGCAGTGGTCGGAGGATTTACGGAAACTGAACGTTACGATTTCGGTGCAACCCATCGCTGGGGGGAATGCGCCGATTTGTTTGGTTTGTATGCCTGCGTCTTCGAGCTACCATGTGAGTATCAATGGGTGTGTTCTTGAGGGTTTTGAAAGCGAGGATGATTGTCTGGAAATTCCGTTGTTGGCAGAATCCGGAAAACAATATGTGGAAGTTTTTGCTGACTAAATTAAAAGGTCTGAAGGAATTTAAAATGAAGAAAACAAAAATATTATGGGGTTGGATGCTTCTTCTTGGGTTATCAAAATGGAGTATGTTCGCGGATGCACCACCGAATGAATGTATCAACAATTTGCGCTTACTGGAGTCTGCGATAGATCAGGCTGCTATTGAAGATAACATGAGAACAGGAGCGATTGTTCCGAAAGCTGTGATCGCGGGATATCTCAGAGGCGGACTTGCTTCTGTCCGTTGTCCGGCGAATGGTTTTTACACTTTCGGCACGGTGGATGATGACCCTTTCTGTAGTATTCACGGAACCAGAGACGGAGTGATGAAGAAAGGAAGAGGGGTGACCACGAAGGAAATATATGGGCGGGAACCGGTATCCGATGAGGAAAGGGCTTTGGATGATATTTTAACCAAAATGACTCAGGAACAGGGTGAATTTGATCCGGCTGTGTTGAATAGCAAAGGGGCTGAGGGGATTCGCCAACTTGCCAATCGACTGTTTCCCCAGTCTTCCAATGTGGGAAGTGGAAGTCTTTCTAAGAAAGAGTTTGACCAGCTGATCACAGAAATGGGTACCGGAAATTTTAAACAAAGAGAAGAGGCGGAAAGACGACTCACTGCCCATGTGGGACTTTACCGTAGAGAATTAGAGTTGGCTGCCCGCGGGGCAGACCCCGAGTTGAAGAGACGCGCGAAATCCATTTTAAAAGTTTGGGATGCGGAAAATAAAGACGATGCACCTGTGGATTATGCCCAGTACCTTGAAGCAATGAAGGTCTATGTTGCAGAAATTGAGAATGCTTCTGTGCTTCAAGAGCTTCAGGTACGTGCAAAAGAGGCGAAGGTAGTGGGTGCCACTAGTGGGGCGCAGGAGAAGCTAATGAATCTCTGTCTGGAAGCCCAAGGGGAATAAAGACGGGGCAAGCCTCATAAACCTTGAAGTGGTTTTTTGGCTATCGAATCATCAGTTCCAGCGCTTTGGCGCGGGAGGGGAGTCTGAGATCGAGATGCCATTCGGAGAAGCGGTCGAGATGTCGGGAAATCTCCCGGATCTGGTCCGTTTGCAATCGGAGTCGAATGGCCTGTTCAGGGCTGTCCATCTCGAGGAAATTCCGGAGCAGAGAGAGGCATCCGCGGCTGAGAGGGAGAGATTCGGGATGGATGTTTTGATCGGTGGGGAGGGGGCGTCCTGAGCGGTAATCGAAGACGAAAGGATGGGGGAAATCCTGACTGAGGTCCGGCGCCAGGCCGAGGTCGTCGAGGACTTTGAGTTCAAACCAAAAGAGCAGGGCGGGATTGATGTTTCCGGCTTCCAGGTGGTCGAGGGTTTGCGTGGCAAACGTATAGAGTTCGTTGGCGACGGCCATGGGCGGGGAGATTCGGTAGAGCAGATCCGAGACAAAAGATGCGCCGGCGCAGGCCCGCCAATTGTTTCGAAAAGCGGGGCGGCGGTTGATCGGGTAACATTCCCGAATCATATGCAGGTCTTCATTCGATCGGGCGTAAAACAAAAGTTCGCAGGTATAGAAAAGATCGTACTGACCGAGTAACCAGCTTTTGGGGCGCTGGGAGCCTTTGATGAGGGTGCTGATGCGTCCGTATTTTGTGGTGAACCATACCACAACCCGTGAACTGTCGGTCACCGGAAACCAGCGCAATACCAGGGCTTCATCTTTGACGATGGGGGCTGCCAGTAAACTCAATTCATTTCTCCTTAATCAAAGATGAGGAGGAAACGGTTGTAATGGGCGGTCACCTGACGGGAACTAAGTTCGCCGGCTTTGAGGTACACATGATGGAGGACGCCTCTAAAGGGCAGGATGAAACCTCCGTTGGGGTGATAGAGCGCTTTCCCCACAACGATTGGTGTTTCCTCCCAATTGGTGAAAGCGCCTTTCACTTCGTTGCGAAGTTGGCGTTTTTCCGTTCCGTTGAGGTAGAGGGTTAGTTCCCCTGAACGATAACTCACGACCAAGTGTACTGGCGAGGTTCCATTCAGCGTTTCTACCAGATACCGGTGGTTCAGACGGTCGGAAGGGGGGCTGTCGGTCATGAAATATAAATAAAGCTCCCTGCCTTCCAGGGTCAGTGAAAACTGAGCTGCATCCGGGTTTTCCCCCATTTGGAAAATGACGACCGGGTTGGTGGGGGCACCTTGATAATCGAAGAAGGGCTGAAATGCAATTTCCGCACTAAACATGCGGTTTCGAGCGAGGTCTTGAAGCAGCGGGCCACATTCATTGGCGGGGAAAGTTACCCGGCCGTTGATGAATCTGATTCCCAGTGGGCTCGATTTTATCACTCCGGTGACCGTGGGGGTGAGGTCGATCATGCAGGTGCGGGGGATGACGCCTCTGCGGTTTTCATAGCCGTTCCCTTCGAAAGCAAAGGGATAGATATTGGGGTTGGCGGAAAGATTGCTGCTGAGCGTTTGTTTTGAACGGGCTTCTGCTTCGGAGTTTGCGTGAAGCTCGGTCAGCAGGGTTCTGAGTTCCTGAATTTCTCGGGCTTTTTCGGTATTGCCCAAGCGGGTGTATTCCCGTTGGTAGGGCTCCAGGGCAGTTAAAAGCATGAAGTTGACTTTATCCAGCTCGATTTGATATTTCCGGGTTGCTTCCCGCCTTTTGCTGAGCAGGGCCTTTTGCAAATCTGAAATTTCGACCGGGGCTTCGGGATCTATATCGGGAATTTCGGGGTTCAGCAATAATTGTTCACGCAAATCCCGGCATAAGATCACGCCGCCCAATTCTCCTTCATCCCGGTAGCCCTGCTCAATTCTCACCAGTGCCAGAATAAACTTATTCAGGTATTCCCGCTGGTTCTTTTTGTGGTTCTGGCTAATGTCCTGTACGCGCTGGGTGTAGCTTTCCTGTAACTTTAAATACAGGGTGTCCACATCCTGTGCCTGAAGCAGGGCCAAAGGCCACAAGCAAATATTCAGCCATAAAATGAACCCTGCGGGATGCATAGTGAGAGGGGGTTCACGCTCAATCAGGCCAAGCTTCGGTCACTGCGGCGACAATGTACCGGGCGAGGTCTTCGGCGGCGCCGGGGAGGCCGTTTTGTTTGGCGCTGGTAAGGTCTCCGACAAGCGGGAAATCATCTCTGCCCTGCAGGGAGGAATTCCGGACTAAAACCTGTCCATTGTCTGTGCGAACCATTTCAATTCGGGCACCCAAACGTAAGCGGTATTCGCTTGGGGTAGAGCGGTTGTCGCTGTCGTAAGACAGCGCCTCGATCTCGTAGGTGGTGAGGGTCGCATATAAAATGGCGTCCGCTTCATTTTCTGAAACGATTTTCAGGGAGCCGTCGCTTTGAATTTGTTCAAGGATGGCCCGGGTGGCCTCATTTTCCAGCAGGGGTTCATCGGTTTGATTCCGGACGGTGGGCACGTAGACGGAACTGATATCTTTGGGCAACTGGGATCCCAATTTATAGCCAGAACATCCACTGAACAGCAAGAGGCTGCTGACGAGAACAATGGGGGTGAATCGAAAATGGCGCATTGTGAATCCTGGTTAATTGGCTAATTGGCTAAGGTCTAAAATACGTTCCCGGGCGGGTCCTGTCCATTCCGAATCCGGGAATTGTTCAAGGAGAGAGCGGTAGGTGACCAGTGCTGAATCGGGACGGCGAAGAATATTTTCATAATATTCAGCGAGTTTAAAGTGTTGGCTGGCAAGTTTTTCGTACACCTTTTTTTGGCGCAAACGCATTTCGTTCACTTGCTCACTGAGCGGGTAGCGGGAAAGGTAATGGTCGAGGGTGCTGAGCTCGCCTTCGATGGGTCTCACATCTGATGGATTCCGTTTGGAGAGTTTGGCGTAGGCATCGGCCGTTCGAATGACGGCACGTTCACTGAGGGCGCTGTTGGGATAGCGCTGTTCCAGCAGTTTGAATTCCTGAATTGCTTCCAGATAGTTCCCTTCGCGCAAATAGATTTCCCCCATATCTAAAAGAATCTGGGGCGCTTCTGTCATGTGGGGGGCGTTGGTGAGCAATTGACGATAGAGCGGGATTGCATCCATGGGGTCTTGGTAGCTGGTGAGGCCGAAGAGGGCATGATAGACTTTGTGTTCGGTTTTGCGTGCGCACTCCAGCTGCTGTTTGAGCACATCCACATAGACAAAGCTTCCGACATAGTTATCGATCAGGCCCTGATAGGCATCGAAGGCTTTGGCATATTCTTCACGGGCGAAGTATAAATCCCCTTTTTTGCGCTGGGCCGCGACGGCTAAAGGGTGATCCGGCCAGGCTTTGGTGAGGTAGCCGGCATGTTTGATGGCCTTTTTGAGTTTATTTTTTTTCTCGTAGCCCAGTACGATTTCCCATTCGTGTTCGGGTCCTTCGCGTGAGGGACCGCCAAGCAGGTCGAAATCACGGCTGTTTTCAATGCTTTCATCATAGACCTCCCGCTCTTTGGCGGATGAGGGGACGGCCATCAAGCAGGTTAAACACAGTAAAGTAAGGAAAAGAGGGCGGTTCATGGCGCTTCTCTTATGCTTTCGTGCAAGGGAATCAAGGGGGAAGCGGTCTTAATCATCCTCAGGATCAATGTCTGTGGTCCCGTGAATGTGCTCGCTGCTTCCGGGGGTGGAAAGCACTTTATATATGCTCCAACTGAGCAGGCTGGTCATTCCCAGAACCGCAAAACCCATTACAAACCATCCTGCAGTTGTCATACCTGTTCCTCCAATTCTTCATGTCGCCACTTTTGATTCGATTTCGCGACGACAAAGGCAAAAAAGGTGATGACGATTAAAATAAATGAAATCGAGAGGAAGGCCACCGAGGGTTTTCCGTCCACCCAGGCCATCGCTTTGATGTAGCCGGGCATGATGTCCGTCGCCCACAAAAGGAAGATACCCAGGAGGTAGACCGGCGAGATGTACCGAATGAGGATCATGATTCCCTTCGGAACTTTAATTTCCGCGCCAGAGCAAAGTTCGTTGTATCCCTTCTTTTTTCCGATGACCCAACCGAAAACCAGGGTCTGAAAGGTGGCGAAAATGAAGATAAAGAAGTTGGCCATCCAAAAGTCGACCGTATCCAAAGCGGCAAACCCTTTGCTGAACCAGGCAATAAACAGGGTGCCCAAGAGGGTGATGCCGCCCAAAAGTGTAACCGATTTTTTGCGGGGGAGCCCCAGGCCTTCTTCAAGCAGGGCGATGGTGGGTTGTAACATCGACAGGGAGGAGGTGACTGCGGCCAAGAACAACAGGAAGAAAAACAGAAATCCAAAGAATTGTCCCATCGGCATTTGGTTAAAAACATTGGGGAGTGCGACGAAGCCCAATCCGAAAGTCCCGACATTTGAAGGATCACTGAGAAAACCTTTCCCGAGGAAAATAAAGGCGGCGGGAATCGCAATCATACCGCCGAGGACCACTTCGCAGAAGCCGTTTCCGGCTGCCGAGGTGAGGGAGGAGAGGGCGATGTCATCATCGCGCTTGAGGTAACTGGCATAGGTGAGGATCAATCCAAATCCCAGGGAGAGGGAGAAGAAAATCTGACCGGTGGCTGCCACCCACACCCCTGGATTGAGAAGAGTGGAGAGATAGGTTTTCGGTTCGGATGCTTCTAAAATGGTCCCGATCACTTTTCCACTCTGTGTTTCATAATCGAGGTGGATCTGTTTTCCGCTGTCCCCGTCGGAAGTTTGGAGATGGTCGACAATCACCTGAATGCTATGATCGGACTCTTTGACCAGCAGGGGATGAATATTTTCAGAACTTTCTGAAATGTTGACGGATTCAGGGAGGAGAAGCTCTCCTTCAGGAAGGTCAATGACTTCGGTGGTGCGGGTTTGTTCCGGATTCCACATGAAACCGAGTCCATTTATAAAACTTTGGTCCGGATGTTCGGGATTCGGGGGGAGGGTCACGACCCGAATTAAGACCACAAAGGCGCAAACCACCAGCATCGGCATGGCGATGGAGCAAAAGATCTCAATTCCTTTGCTCAGGCCGCGGTAGATAAGGCCAAAATTAATCAGCGTGCAGGCGATCAGGCAGATTAACATGCTGCTGTTTGCGCCCGAAAAAAGTTCGCCGTTGCTGTTGGCTCCGACCGCACCGAGAAAATGGCTGGCAACCGCCCCCACATCATTGCCTAACCGGGGAATATCTCCATTTAAAAAGCCCCATGCGAAATACAGGCAGAGGGCTTCGAGAATGACATAATAGGTGTAGATTAACATCGGCATGATGGTGCCGAGCATGCCCAAGTATGCGCCTTTTGAGCTGCCTAAAATTTCCCGGAAAATCCCGGGAGCCGAATTGTGTCCGCGGTTACCGCCGTATCGGCCCAAAGCCCATTCCGACCAGGCCAAAGGGATACCGACGATGAGGAAGGCGACGATGTAAGGAACCATAAACAAGCCCCCGCCATTTTTGACGGCTTCACCGGGGAAGCGGAGGAAATTCCCTAATCCGACCGCTGATCCCACCACGGCCAAAATGACGCCTACGCGACTGTTCCAAGATTCTTTTTTTTCTGAAGACATGCGGAAGACCATGCGGAAGTCGGCGATGAAATCAAGTTTTTTGTGTGGCGGGTGCGGGAGGGGGCTGTCAGATGACTTTTTTGTGTAAAGAAGGGCTGTCATGGGAAGGGCGGCACCGCCCCCATTTATCCCGGATTCGTTACTGGATCCACCGATCGGGGTGAAAAACTTCAGGGATGTATGATAGGTGTGGAAAATGGTTTGTATTGTTTTATGCTTTTTAACTTGAGGGGATCTCCGGTGTGTGCGGGAAAACTGTGGAACCTTCAATTTACAAATTGATTAATCGTTTGCTTTCTTTATGCACGGAAACGATGCCTCATCGAATTAGAACCCCGAAAAACCATGAAGCTGAACTCAAAATTCCTGCTGTCCGCACTCGTATTTGGTAGTGGGATCTCCACATTTTCTTCTGTGAAGGCCGAAGACCGTGCTTTGCACAACGTCCCGAAAGCAACTGCGTCGCGGTTTCCAATAACCGACAGAATCTGGCCGGAAAATCCGGGGGATGCGGATGTTTGTATCTGGAAGGATGATAAACTTGGGGCGGTTACGGTTACCATTGATGACGATCAAGCCGGGCAAATCGACTGGTGGGTGGAGCAGGGGGAGATGTACGGTTATCGCTTCACCTGGTTTATCATCACCAACTGGGTCGGGAACAAAGGGGTTGGCGGAAAGTGGGAGCAGTTTCAGGAAGTGGTGAAAAAGGGACATGATGTGCAGTCACACACGGTTTCCCATCTGAGCGATAAAGAATTGGACATCGCCGATGAATACCGCATGTCCAAACAGATCATCGAAGAGCACATTCCCGGGCATCCGGTTACGACCGTGGCTTATCCGGGTGGGGGGCAATCCCATCGCAACAATCACGATGCGGCGGCCAGATATTTTATTGCCGCCCGGGGAACTTCCGCGGTGATCAATAAAGTTAACCGCATGGATTACATGAGCGTCAGCTCTGTTTCCGGTCAATTTGTATTTAATAATCCCGGCACCTGGGCCGACCTGGGGCATATGATCGAGCGGACCCGTCAGAAGAGTCTGTATCGGGGATGGTATTGTGCTCACTTCCATAACTTAAAACCCAAAAATCGAGACCACGTGGTGAAAGCGTTTGACTATTTGAAGTCCCATGAGGATACCTTTTGGGTGGGGCTGTTCAGGGAGGTGGCGATGTATGCGCAAGAGCGAGATACCGCGGAAGTGGCAACCAAAATCATGAGTCCGGCTCAAATTGCGCTTTCTCTGCGGGATCGCATGGATGACACGATCTATGATTTTCCTCTCACGGTCAAAGTGCGGTTGCCGGATGACTGGCAGGCAGCCATCGCGGGACAGAATCAGCGACAGATCGAATGCACAGTGGCAGAACACGAAGGTGCCAAATTCGCGCTGGTTCAGGCGGTTCCTGATGCGGGGACGGTCTATCTCCGCAAAAATTAATTAGTGCTTTGCATTCGGAAAGCGCCGCTATGTCTGGATGTAATCTGATGGGAGTTGTCCATCGATGCTTCGCATAAAAACATGTCCGGAATGATCATTTGAAAATACCTTTCCGCATGAATTTATTTGCGGTGAAAAGTCGTCCATTGATTCTCCCACCAGGGGAAGAGCGTATTGAAGGCCCAGGTCCATTTGGGTTCGTTGATGGTGAAGGGCTTGGTTTTTCCTTTGCCTTTTGAATAACTGTAATACCCCTTTTCGAGCTTGTATTGCAGGTCGGTGATTCCGACGTTCATGCGGGAGATCAATTCATCCGCCTCGGGGCCTTTCTGCCAATAGCCCCCCATTACGACCAGGGTATGATTGATCAGGTTGGGTTTGAATCCGCTGAGCGCATAGGTGATGGAACTGCGTTTTCCGCCGGCGTCTTTGGCATCGAATTCGTAAAGCATGCCATCAGCGCCTTTGTTGGGAAGCCCTTCGCAACCCGATGCAATGATCCCGTTGGCAATCCCTTTATACATGATGCCCTTTCCGTTGTTGAGTCCACAGTTCACTTGGGCACCGTAGGTGTGGAGGGTCAGTTCGGTGTATAAATCCATGGGATGCATCAGGGGCTTGTCGTGATAGCGGTAATTGCGGATGTTTGCGGCGATCGTCTCCCCACGGGGCGCTCCTGATTCCGGATGGGTTTCGCTCCAGGTAAATGTCTCATGGGTATTCATCAATTCGGCATCTTTCAATTCTTTGACGAATGCCTCGTGATCATAGTGGTTGAGGATCTGATTCACTTCATCGGTTCCTCCAAAAAATACGGTTCCGGCAATCAGCATCCCGAACATGCCCTCACGAAAGTTGGGGTTCCATCCCCGGGAAAAATTGGTCCCGCCATCCATGGCCCGGGCCCGGGTATTGTCAGCATAGGACGCGTCGGCAGTGGTGAAGGCTGAGGAAATGACCGCCGCTTTCATTAAGAGTTCTATCTGTTTCTGTTGTTCAGGACTGATCTTTTCATGCCAAAATGCTGAATCGAGTTTCGCCAGAGTGTACATGGCCACCAAATGGAGTTCATGCTGTGCGGGATAGCCTCCCGAAGTGGTCAGGCAATTGTCCGGTTCCAGGCTGAAGTTAAGCTGTGCCATCCATTTGTTTACGGCGTCTTCATTCCCGGCCAGAGCGGCGAAAGTGAGCGGTAACTGCCAGCCGCTTTGATGGCTTTGCCAGGTATGTGCGCCCCCTTTCAAATGACGGTTAAATCGGAGCAAGGGCGCGTCTGCTGCGGTACGGACCACAGCGGAAGAGGGGGTCAGTGGCTGTATTTTATCTGCAAAAGGATCCATGGGGCCCGCCTGGAGAAAAGGGACATGAAAAAGGCTCAGAAGGAGCACCGCTTTTAAACATTGGAGAGAATGGGATTTCGATTTGTATATAGGATACATATGGGAACTCTGGATGGGTGGGTTAACAGTGTCTGAATTGTATTTTTTCCCTGCGGGAAATCAAACTTTGATTCTGCGGGTTGTTTGATCGTCTTCGACCGGAAATCTGATGTTAGGTCTGACAGGCATGGCTTTCCATTGAACGCCAATGCTTCGGTTGTGACAAGAAGGAATGTAAAAATGCCAGAACGATTTTTCAGAGGCCTGATGAGACTTGCGGCGATTATCGTGGGGCTGCGGGGGGGGCGTCTGTTTGGGCGAGGGGGTCATTATCTTTGGCAGCAGGATTATGCCAAGGTGACGGCAAAAGGACAACCGTGGCGCGGGGCTGGGCAAGGGTTCTTTGGCCAATGATCCCGATTTGTATGTGGGCGAAACCCAAGGGAAAAGGGCGGGATGCGGGAGCGCGGGAAAGCGAATAAAATCCACTCGAAATAATTCAAAATTTTTTTGTAAGAAGCATTTTTTACATGCGTCTATATTTGGATCTCCTATTCAGATTTTTAAATTTCATTGCTGGAAAATATACATGATGTATCAACGAATCGCATTTCTCCTGTTAATCTTCTCCACTGCATTCGCCCAAACAGGTGGCAAAAGTGCGACGGAAAAACCTTTAGATGTGGTGGTATCCCCGGTGGTGTCCCGCGAGGGTTTCGGGGAAACGCTGGAAGCGCTGGGAACCACCCTCGCCAATGAATCGGTGGAGATCACCTCGAATATCACCGAATTTGTGCGGGCGATCCATTTTGATGACGGTGACACCGTAAAAAAAGGGGATTTGTTGATTGAGCTGGATAATGCGGAGGAAAGTTCGGCCCTTAAATCTGCAAAGGCCCTGATGAAAGAGCGCCGGGCTGCGTTTGACCGTGCGAAGGAACTGGTTCAGCAACAGGCGCTTTCCACCGCGACCCTCGAAGAACGGGAAGCGTTACTTTTGCAAATTGAAGGTCAAATTGAGGGCCTGGAAGCACAATTGCAGGACCGGATCATTCGTGCGCCCTTTGATGGGGTGCTGGGATTACGGCAAATCAGTCCCGGTGCGCTGGTGACGGCTGGGGAAATTATTACCACCCTGGATGATTTAAGTGAAATCAAAGTGGATTTTGAAGCGCCCTCGCTTTTTCTGGGCGCCTTGCGTCCCGGATTAACCATTGAAGGCCGGGTCGACGCCTTTCCGGACGAACTCTTTTCGGGGCAAGTGCGTACGCTCAGTACGCGGATTGATCCGGTCACCCGAACCGTGCGGGTGCGGGCGGTGCTGCCGAATAAAGATCTCCGGCTCCGTCCGGGGCTGCTGATGTCGATTGAGTTGACCAAAAATCCACGCACCAGTTTGATGATTCCCGAAGGCGCGGTGGTGCAGCGGGCCAACAAAAGTTTTGTGTTTGAGGTGGTGGAGACGGATGGTCAAACCAGGGCGGTGGAACGGGAGGTGAAGTTGGGCACCCGCATTCCCGGAGAGGTGGAGCTGCTCTCAGGGTTGGAAGCAGGGGCGCAAGTGGTGGTGCACGGACTGATGCAGGTCCGGTCCAACCAGGCGGTCAATGTGCTTGGTGTTAAAAAAGGGGATGAAACCCTCGCCTCCTTTTTAAAACCCGCAGCCGAGTAATCGCTTATGCTTCTTTCAGATCTTTCTATTAAACGACCGGTATTCGCGTCGGTGCTTTCCCTGTTGCTGATTGCCCTGGGGGTTGTGTCTTTTCAAATGCTTCCGCTGCGGGAATATCCCGATATCGATCCGCCCATCGTCTCGATCAACACCGAATACACCGGGGCGGCGGCCAGTGTGGTGGAAACCCGGATTACCCAATTAATCGAGGATCGAATTGCGGGGGTGGAGGGGATTAATTTTATCAGTTCGAGCAGTCAGGACGGCGAGTCGCGTATCTCCGTGGAATTTTCCACCGGGCGGGATATCGACAATGCCGCCAATGATATTCGGGACCGGATTTCCGGGTTGCTGGATCTGTTGCCTGAAGAGGCGGATCCGCCTTCGATCGAAAAAACCGATTCAAGTGATGACGTGATTATCTGGCTGTCGTTGGTGAGTGAAAAAATGAGTGGTTTGGAACTCACGGATTATGCCAACCGGTATTTGGTGGACCGTCTCTCCGTGTTGCCCGGGGTTGCCCGGGTGCGGGTAGGGGGAGGTCTCGAATATTCCATGCGGATTTGGTTGGACCGCTCCAAGCTGGCGGCCCGTGATTTGACGGTGCAGGATGTAGAGAATGCGCTGCTCAGTCAGAACGTCGAGTTACCTGCGGGAAGTATTGAATCCGACACCCGTCAGTTCACTGCCCGCATTGAACGGGGATATCAAACGGTGGAGGATTTCAGAGAGCTGGTGATTGACCGGGGCGAAAACAATTACCTGGTGCGTATCGGTGATGTCGCTCGGGTGGAAAAAGCCGCCATCGAGGACCGCACCATGTTTCGTGGAAACGGACAGCCGCGGGTGGGGATCGGTATCATCAAACAATCCACTGCCAACACGATTGATGTGGCCCAGGCGGCGATTGATGAAGCGGAGACCATTGATCAGAATCTACCGGAAGGGATGAGCTTGTATCCCGCATTTGACACCTCGGTGTTTATTCGAAATGCGATTCACGAGGTATACGTCACCCTGGGAATGGCCATTCTGCTGGTGGTGATCGTGATTTGGTTTTTCCTGGGGAATGTGCGGGCGATGCTGATCCCCGCGGTCACCATTCCGGTGGCGCTGGTGGCCACGTTCACCGTTCTTTTATTGATGGGATTCACCATCAATCTGCTCACTTTGTTGGCGATGGTATTGGCGATTGGATTGGTGGTGGACGATGCGATTGTGGTTTTGGAAAATGTGAGCCGCCGTATTGAAGAAGGGGAAACCCCGCTGGTGGCGGCGTATCATGGTTCGCGTCAGGTGGGATTTGCGGTGATTGCAACCTCAGTGGTGTTGATTGCGGTATTCACGCCGATTGCTTTTTTGGAAGGCGACTTAGGCCGACTGTTTTCCGAGTTTGCATTGACTATGGCGGCGGCGGTGTTTTTCTCCACCCTGGTGGCGCTTACGCTCTCTCCGATGTTGGCCTCCAAGCTGTTGAATAAGACCAGGAAGAATCGTCTTTCTCACAGGATTGACCGGGATTTTGAGAAGCTTCGCCATGGCTACCTGCGGGTGTTGAAGTTTGGAGTGAAAGTGCCTGTGATCAGTGTGGCATTGTTTGTTGGATTGTTGGCGGGGGCCTATTTCTTCTTTAAGGCGATTCCCTCCGAATACGCTCCCAGCGAAGATCGCGGCGCGTTCTTTATTCTGGTAAATGGACCGGAAGGCGCATCCTTCAGTTACACCCGGGAGTACATGGATATTGTGGAGGAGCGAATGCTCAAGTATCTGGATACGGGCGAAGTGCACACCGCGATTGCCCGGGCGCCCCGGTCCAGTGCCAGCTTTAACGATGGGATTGTGATTGCGGTGCTTCAACCCTGGGATGAACGCCGTTCCGCCTGGGAGATGATGGATGAGATTCGTGCGGATTTGTCCGATCTTACCGGGGTGCGCGCGTTCCCGGTGATGCGTCAGGGCTTTGGCGGGGGAATTCAGAAGCCCGTTCAGTTTGTGATTGGAGGCGGGACTTATGAGGAACTGACCGAGTGGCGGAACATTTTGCTGGAAAAAATCCAGGAAGACAATCCCGGGTTTGTGGGACTGGATTCGGACTACAAAGAAACCAAGCCTCAGATCAATATTGCGATCAACCAAGACCGGGCCGCGGTGCTGGGGGTGAGTGTGACTGCGATTGGCCGGACGCTCGAATCGATGCTGGGGGGACGTCGGGTCACCACCTTTATCGATGACGGTGAAGAATATGACGTGATCGTGGAAGGCGAACGGGAGGCGCAAAGCACCCCCACCAACCTTGAGAATATTTATGTGCGCTCCGACACCGGACGGTTGATTCCGCTCTCCAATCTGGTGACCCTCACCGAGTTTGCTGATTCCAGTTCGTTGAATCGCTATAATCGAATTCGGTCTATCACCCTGGAAAGCAGTTTGGTGGACGGATTTGCGTTGGGGGACGCGCTGAACTACCTCGAAAATTTGGCCAAAGAGCATTTGCCTGAAACGGTGGTGATTGATTACAAAGGTCAGTCTCTCGACTTCAAGAAAAGTGGTGGGTCCATTGTATTCGTTTTCCTGTTAGGAATATTTATCGTGTTCCTGGTGTTAGCTGCGCAATTCGAAAGTTACATTCATCCCTTTGTGATTATGTTGACGGTGCCCCTGGCGATTACGGGCGCGCTGGCAGGAATGCATTTCTTTGGGGCAACGCTCAATATTTATACGCAGGTGGGACTGATTATGTTGGTGGGACTGGCTGCGAAAAACGGGATTCTGATCGTCGAATTTATTAATCAGTTGCGGGATGAAGGCATGGAATTCACCGAAGCCGTTTTGGAGGCGTCCTCTGTGCGGCTTCGCCCGATCATCATGACGGGGATCACCACGGCCGCCGGATCTTTGCCGTTGATTTTCACTTCCGGTGCGGGGGCAGAAACGCGGTCCGCAATTGGCATTGTGATTTTTGCGGGAGTACTTTCCGCCACCATCTTTACTGTATTCATCGTGCCGGTGGCCTATCATTTACTTGCGAAAGGTACCGGATCTCCCGGGGATGTTTCCAGAAAACTGAAGGAGCAAGAATCCATATTTAAGCTGGAGGAGGGCGCGTCATGAAGTGGTCAAACGCATTGCTGATTCCTTCCAGTGTCCTTTTGCTTGGCGCCTGCACGCTGGGACCCGATTACGAAAAACCGGAAACCCATTTGGAGACGCCTTGGGCGGAAAGTTTCGAAGAGAAAGTCAGTCAGGAAGCCATCGAACAAAAATGGTGGGAGCGATTTGAAGATCCGATACTTGAAGGATACATCCTTCAGGCAATGCAGGAAAACCGGGACCTCCGTGCGGCCGAAGCGCGTATCCAGCAGGCGAGGGCGCTGCGGCGGGAAACCAAGGCCGACTTTTATCCGACCCTGGATGCGGAGGGCGGACATACCCGTCAGCGCAACAGCGCATCCACCACCGGCGAGGACAGTTCACGCACCAGTTCCAGCTATCAAGCAGGTCTAAATGCCTCTTGGGAAATTGACATTTTCGGGGGGACCCGGCGTGCAGGCGAAGCTTCCGATGCCCGTTTGCAGATGACCGTGGAAGAAAAACGGGCGGTGCGGTTGTTGGTATTGGCCGAGGTCGCACGGAATTATTATGATGTGCGCGGTGTGCAGAAACGCATGGAGATCACCAAACAGAATATTGCTCTGCAAAACCAGACTTTTCAGTTGGTAAACCAGCTGCTTCAATTGGGAGAGGCGAGTGAATTTGATCTGGTGCGGGCCAGAGGTCAGTTGCAGGCCACACAATCCCAGTTGCCGGAACTGGATGCGGAATTAAAAGCGGGCATTTATCGATTGTCCGTCTTGCTGGGACAGGTTCCTTCGACGCTGTTAGCCGAAATGACGGCCGCAAAACCCTTGCCGGCGCCCCCGGAACTGGTGCCGGTGGGGCAGCTTTCAGACATTCTGCGGCGACGCCCGGACATTCGCACGGCCGAACGGGAATTGGCGGCCGCCACCGCTGATGTGGGGGTGGCCACCGCGGATTTGTTTCCGCGTTTTGTGTTGCTGGGAAGTATTGGGCGGACCAGTAACAGTTTGGATGGATTGAGGGATTCCCCCAACAATCGATTCGGGTTTAGTCAGTTTGTGCAATGGCCGCTGTTTCAGGGCGGACAGATTCGTGCACAAATTCAGGCGGAAGAGGCCGAAGTCGACGAGGCCCTGGCGCTGTACGAGCAAACGATATTGGAGGCCTTGGCGGATGTGGAAATTTCGTTGATTCAGTATTTGCGTGAGCTGGATAAAAAACTGATCTTACAGCAAGCGAGAAAAAGCCGTCAGCGCTCGGTGGAGTTGGCGCAGGCCCGCTTCAATCTGGGGGAGGAGGATTTTCTTTCGGTGCTGGATGCAGAACGCGAATTAACGGAAGCCGAAGACGATTTGGTCGACAGTGAAATTCAGTCCATGCTTCGCCTGATCACGCTTTATACCGCGCTCGGTGGGGGATGGGAAGCGTTTGAGGGGGAGTAGGGCGAGTTTCGGCTTGCGAGTTCATGACGCAACGCCTTCAGCGTAGGGTTGCGTTTTGTTGATTGTCCCGGGGTAGGACCTCGTTCCTCGATCCACCCCCGGGCTGACAGACGCAACGCCGTTGGCGTAGATGCTGTGTGTTTTGCTTTGTCCCGGGGTAGGATCTCGTTCCTCGATCCAACCCCGGGCTGACAGGCGCAATGCCGTTGGCGTAGATGCTGTGTGTTTTGCTTTGTCCCGGGGTAGGATCTCGTTCCTCGATCCAACCCCGGGGGCAGACAGGCGCAACGCCGTTGGCGTAGATGCTGTGTGTTTTGTTTTGTCCCGGGGTAGGATCTCGTTCCTCGATCCAACCCCGGGCTGACAG
>JARHXX010000021.1 GCA_029269125.1 Kiritimatiellaeota bacterium B1221
CGGGGCTGGATGGCGGGTGGGTTGGGGGGAACTTCTTGTTCCTTTATCTAGATACTCCGCATACCGCGCAAGCGCAGAATTTGGTTTCTCAGCCCACGTCATTCCTTACTGAAAGTTCACGCCCCAATGTTTGTGGGATTTTTTTATACCTAGCCGGTTTAAAAAATGGGGAGGGTCTTGTGCGGCAACACCTTGATGTATTCTTCAAGGGAAGGTGGGAAGCCCCTTTATTAAGAATTCAGGGTTTGCGGGGCGGCTCTGTATACCGCGCAAGCGCAGAATTTGGTTTCTCAGCCCACGTCATTCCTTACAGAATGTTCACGCCCCCATGTTTGTGGGCTTTTTATACCTGGCTGGTTTAAAAAATGGGGAAGGTTCTGTGCGTCAACACCTTGATGTCTTCTTCAAGGGAAGGTGAGAAACGTCTCAATTAAGAATTCAGGGTTTGCGGGGCCGCTTCCACTTCAATTTTCTGAATGGAATCCCGTAATTTTGCCGCTTCCTCAAAGTTTTCCGCTCTCACTGCATGTTGCAGTTTTTGTTTGAGGGCAATGACCGGGTTTTCTTCGTCACCGCGTTCCCGCAGATCACGAATCAGTTCTTCGAGCATACTTAATTCCTGACAGTCCTGAATGCTCTCGGGATCATCTTCCATTTTAACCAGGAAGGCTTCGATTTCATTCATGCCGGTTTCAATTTGTTCGATGGCCTCGTTCAGTTGAACATTGGCGGCCAATTTCTCCGCTTTGGCCCGGGTGTTCATCATGATGACGTAGGGTTTAAATTGGAGGAAATCCCACATGATATCTTCTGATTCACTGTATTTTTCCACCAAATCGAAGATTTCCATGCTGTGGGCGGTATCCCGGATGACCCGGTCAAAATCTTTAAGCACCATGAGTGCGAGATATCGATAGTAGACCTGCACGCATTCCTGCTGTAATTCGGAACAGGCGTCACCATCCAAACGGTAGCCGGAGCGTCGTTCCGTCAGGATGCGCTGGCGGTAATATTTAAGCGCACTTTCATAGCCATGGGGCTGTTGACCATCAGGACGACCATTCAGTTTCATTTGCAGGATCCCTAAATCAAGGCGTAACTGAACCTCGGGGAGTTCTGCATTTTCAACTTCAACCATGCGGGCGGTTACTTGGCTCGGGTCGAAATTCCAGTCTTGAATAAGGGGGGTGATGTCCAGATGTTTGCTCATAAAGTTCCTTCTATTTTGATAGTTTAGAACATGTTATCCTTTTTGCAAGCGGGGGCGTAAATTGCGACACGAAAACGTAAAAAAGCAGTTTAAATCCCCTGAAAACACGGAAATGTAGGTTTGACGCTCCCTGTTTGAGTTCTCGCTTTCAATTTTTCATAAATCGGCTATCCGTGAGCGCATGAATTTTCATACGCCCTTAATGATTTCTTCGATCTGTGTTTTCTGCACCCTGTCCCTTGGGGTCAAAGGAGAGGAGACGGTTCAAACCTTGGACGAACTGGTGAAAACCTGGACGGCCTTACGGCAGGAAATTTCAGCGGAGAGCCGGGAATGGCAGGTGCAGAAATCCCGTCTGGAAATGGAGATGACACTGCTGCAAAAGGAATTTGCTGATCTGGCCGCGGAAGAAGCGGCATTTAAGGCTTTCAGTGACTCCGGAGAACAGGAGCGACAGGCCTTGCTGGCTCAGAAAGATGCATTGCAGGCAAAACAGGATGCGTTAAAGCCTTTGCTCGACCGTATGGAGGAATTTTTGGTTTGGGAAACCGCGGGCATACCTGAACCCATTCGACCAGAATTGACCCTGAAAAGCGAAGCGCGAACGGTTGACCGGGTTCAGGCGGTGGCGACGGATTTGATTGCTTTGGAAAAGCTGTATGGAGAATTCCATGTGGTGCGGGAGATTTTGGAAGATGGAGAGGGGGAGCGCCGTGAAATGGAAGTGCTGTATTGGGGTCAGGCGATTGCTTATGCGGTTTCGACGAATGATGATTGGGCGGGGATCGGACAGCCGGACCGTCCGGAATGGGTTTGGGAAGACCGTCCGGAGATCGCCCCGCAGGTGCGGAAACTTTTGAAAATCATGGAGAGTGAGGAAGTGGCTGATTTTGTGGATCTGCCCATAAAAATGAAACGGAAAGCGGAGGTGCTGCCGTGAAAAAGATTTTGCTGTTATTGCTGTTGTCTCTTCAGGTCGTGTCCGGCCAGGAACCGGTGCCCCTGTCGGATGCCATTTTGACTGCCCGGGAGGATGTGAAAGCGAGTACCGAAGAGCTGAACCAATTGCGGGACGAAATTCAGCAGGCTCGTGTCCCCATGGTTCAGCAACTGGATGAATTTCAGAAACAAGTGGCCGCCTTGCGGAAAGAGGTTTCTCAAATTCGGAGCGCCCGGAACCTGCGGCAGAATCAGTTGCAGAATCTGAAACGCGAAGTCAGCCAACTTCAACAGGAAAATGACTTTGTGGACACCGTCTTTTCTGAATACCGGCGTTCGTTAGAGACCCGGGTCGGATTGGGGGAGCTCTCGTATGTGCAGGCATTTGTAAATTTACCTCCTGAAGAGCTTTGGTCAGCGAGTGCAAAGTGGTTGATGGAACGCCGAGGGGGCTATGAGACCCGGGGAATGGTTCTGGATGGGACCGGGATCGAAAGAAAGGGGGCCTTTTATAATTTGGGACCGGTTTCTTATTTTGTGGATTATGGGGATGCTGAGAATATTCTGCAAGTTGAGGATTCCCAAAGTGGCCTGGTGGTGTCTCGGACAAATTCTGCACTTCCCGGGGTCCATGTGTTTCATGAAAAGAAAAAATCCGAAATCTTTAAACTTGGTCAAACGAAAGAAGCCATTTTACCCGTGGATGTGTCCGGAGGGGATGCGCTGAAGGTGCAACAGGCCAAACCGAGTGTGGTGGAGCAGCTTGAACAGGGAGGGGTGGTGGTGATTCCTCTGTTGCTGTTAGGGGTTCTGGCGATCATTCTCTCGGTGAAAAAAACCGTGTCTTTCTTCGGGTTGCGGGTGACGCTGGGTACGGATGAATTGAAGGCGTTGGAAGCATTATCCGATGAGAATGCCGAGAGCACCTTGCAGTCGTTTAATTCGGTTTCCCAGCCTTTGTCCTCTTTGTTGGTGGCGGCGGTTCAGCATCGTAAAGCCTCCCGTGCGCACTTGGAAGAGATCCTGCACGAACATGTATTGGCCGTCGTGCCCCGATTGGAGAGCTCGCTGGGCGCACTGGCGGTATTGGGCGGAGTGGCTCCGTTGCTGGGGTTGCTGGGAACGGTGACGGGGATGATTCACACTTTTATGTTAGTGAAAGTTTTTGGTACGGGGAATACCCAAACCCTGTCCGGCGGTATTTCCGAGGCGCTGGTGACCACGGCGCTGGGATTGATGCTGGCCATTCCCATATTATTGGTACATGCGGTGCTTACCCGGAAAGCCAAAGTGCTGTTAGGGAAGTTGGAGCAGTCAGGTGTAACCCTGGTGAATGTGCTTAAATCCGATCTTTCCTGATCATGGAGGCGCTGGATGCTATCATCGGGGTTTGGAGGGGAGGCGGGTTTTTGTTGTTACCCTTGGCGCTGGTTTCGGCTTTGATTTTTGCCTGGTTTTTCCGTTCCTGTTTTTCTGTAGGTCCGATAATTCGAGAGGCAAAACATCTCGGTGCCGCATTGGAAAGTTGCGGGGGAGATGCGGTGCGGATACAGGCACGTTTGCAGGAAAAGGATTCTTGGATTACTGAGACTTATGCGGGTTGCCTGGACGCATCGCAGACTTCAAAGCCCTTACAGGCCTGTCTGGAGGAAGTGGAAGATGGTTGTCTGAAGATGCAGTCGCGTGATTTGATTTTGCTGGCGGCGTTTACGGGAGCTGCGCCTTTGCTCGGTTTGTTGGGGACTGTGGTGGGCATGATTGCCACCTTCCAGGCCACCGCAAATGTGAGTGGTGACACGGGGCAGCAGATTGCAGACGGCATTAGTTCGGCCTTGATTACCACCCAGTTCGGTTTGGTGATTGCGTTGCCGGGGGTGGTGGGGATGGCCCATTTGCAAAAAAGGATCCGGGATCTGGAGACTTATTTGAGTCAATGCCGTTTTTTGATTTTGGGGGGCTTGGTGAGTGAGCGAACTTCCCACCGTTAGTTTACGCGCATCGCCTTATCATTTGTGCAAGGTGTGGTATGCCCGGACCGCATGCAGCGTACCGTTATCCTATCCGTCGCAATCGTCCATCCCCAATCCATAATTCGGTTTGGGGAGTATTTGGTCTCGTTCGCACACAGGTTTCTGTTTTGCGGGCAAACTTTCGTCGGGGAATTGGGTGGCCCATTCTTCACGCTGTATATCATCCGCATAACTTGCGAGCCAGATGCGGGTATCCTCTTCGCTGCCACTGCCGAGTAAATCCAAGTGCATGGCGCCATTACAGCAATGCGACATATCCCAGGTGAACTCGTTGAGGGCGTCCGTCCAGAGTTGTTGGTATAATTCGCGGTCGGTCAAATGTCCGGTATTTTCCAGGAACACCCGCAGGTCTGCCAGACCGTGAATGACTTCCCAAAGTTTGCAACTGAGGGTGTCATCATCCATGGTGTCCGGTGAAGGAAGCTCTACGCCTTTGGCAATGAGTTGATGTGCGTAGGTGACGGTCGGTTCGGCCTCAATGGCATAAACCTGTTCCAGAAAAGTGAGTTCTGTTTCGCGGTCCATGCAGGGGACGTTATAGAATTCATCCCCTCCCAATTCTTTAAGTCGCTTTTTAAGAAAAGCCAGTCGGGCTTCTACGTACGCTTCTCTGGATGGATAGTCCGATTCCTGCATCTTTTAACGAAACAATTGATCAAAAGAATATTTACCGGGGCCCATGAGGAATAAGCCGAGATAACCGGTTAAATAAAGACAGGCCATTTCTTTTTGAGCAAAGGGGTCTCCGCCATGAATCATAAAGGCCGCCACCGCCATGGTAATGATTAAAGGGATCAATGCGGCCCGGGTGAATAATCCGATTCCAACCAGGGCCGCACAGAGGACTTCGGCAAACACAGCCATTGTGAGGCTCACCGGACTGCTGACGCCGAAGGGATCGGGAAAACTGTCCATTTTGTCACCGAAGGTGATGAGTTTTCCCCAGCCATGCCCCATGGCCATCCCAAATCCGAACATGAGCCGGAAGAGCAACAGGCCTATGCCTTGAAAAGCTTGGGGGGAACCTACACTAAATAAGAATTTTTTCATGTGTGTAGGTTCACCCACAATTGATGGCTTGTCCAGCGATTATTTTAGACGGATGCCATCAACTTGCTCACCCGTTTGGCGAAAGCCGCCGGATTGGGGAGGGGGGTCCCCTCGGTAAGGAGCGCCTGATCAAATAGCAGCTCGCCATATTCCGCGATACGTTCGTCTGAAGCATCCGCATCGAGCATGGCTTTGAGTTTTTCCATTACCGCGTGATTCGGATTCAGTTCCAGGGTCCGTTTGGTTTCAGGGATGACTTGGCCCATGGCTTTCATCATGCGTTCCATGTTGGCGTCAATCCCGCTGTCATCCGCCACCAGCACAGAAGAAGAATCGGTAAGACGGTCTGAGAGGCGAACGTCCTTGACCTGATCTTTCAGGGATTCTTTGAGGGCTTCCAAAACCGGTTTGTAGGTTTCTTCCGCCTGTTTTTTTGCTTCTTCTTTTTCTTTTTTCTCGTCTTCAGAATCCAGATCGACACCGCCGCGGTTGATGGCTTTGAGCGGTTTTTCTTCGTAGCTGTCGAGCGCGGGGATGACCCATTCGTCGATGGTGTCGGTCAGGAACAGTACTTCTAAATTACGAGACTCAAACGCTTCGAGCAGGGGAGAGTTTTCCACCACCTGACGGCTTTCGCCGCTGAGGAAGTAGATCTCTTTCTGATCGGGTTGCATGCGGTTGACGTATTCCTTGAGGGAGATGGTTTTCCCTTCTTCCGTTTTGGAGGATTCGAATTGGAGCAGGTGGGAGATTTTGTCTTTGTTGGCATGATCGGTGTGCATGCCTTCTTTCACCACCCGGCCAAACTCGGTCCAGAATTCCGCGTAGGCTTCCGGTTCCTTGCTCTGCATGGTTTTCAGGGTGCTGAGCACCTTGGAGGTGACATTTTTGCCAATGCGGCGCACCAAGGGATTGTTCTGCAGAATTTCACGGGAAACATTGAGGCTCAGATCGGAACTGTCGACCACTCCTTTGACAAAGCGCAGGTAGGAGGGGAGCAGTTCTTTGCAGTCGTTCATGATGAACACGCGTTTCACATAGAGATGCAGACCTTTGGCGTCTTCGTTGTAGAACAGATCAAAGGGTGCTTTCTTGGGGAAGAACAGCAGGCCTTTGAACTCGGTGGTGCCTTCGGCGGACCAGTGAATCACTTTGGACGGATCTTCGTAATCGTGGAAAGCGCCTTTGTAGAATGCGCTGTACTCTTCGTCTTCGATGTCGGACTTGTTGCGGGTCCAGATGGCCTGCATGGAGTTCAGGGTTTCTTCGGTGGTGACTTCCTTCATCACCGGATCTTCGCCTTCTTGGGAAGCTTCCTCATCTTTCTCGCTGCGGGTCACATCCATAACCACGGGGAAGGCGATGTAATCGGAGTATTGCTTGACGATTTCGCGGAGTTTGTACTCCTGGGTATAGTCGGTTGCATCTTCGTTTTCGTGAAGGTGCAGGGTGATGGTGGTGCCGAAGGTTTCGCGTTCCGCTTCGGAAACTTCATAGGTGCCGTCTCCCTCGGAAACCCATTTCCAGGCCTGTTCTTCACCTGCGCGACGGGTAATCAACTCCACTTTTCCTGCAACCATGAAGGAAGCATAAAATCCCACCCCGAACTGACCAATGAGTTCCGGACGGTCTTTGGCTTCTGCTTCTGAAAGCTTTTTCAGGAATGCTTTGGTGCCTGAGTTTGCGATGGTGCCGATGTTGGTTTCCAGCTCCTCGGCATTCATACCGATGCCGTTATCGATAATCTGCAGGGTTTTGGCTTCTTTGTCGGCCTCGAGTTTGATCTTCCAACCACCTTCCGGTTCCTCAATATCCGCATTGGAAACCGCTTCGAAACGGGCGCGGTCAATGGCGTCGGATGCGTTCGAAATGAGTTCGCGCAGGAAGATATCTTTGTTGGAATAGAGGGAATGTATGACCAGATCCAGCAGTTGACTGACCTCGGTCTTAAATGACTTGGTTTGAGTACTCATGTGAATTTCTCCTGGTTAGAAGGGTTAATAAAAAATGGGGGAGACTGCACATAAGATGCAAGGGGAAAAAATCAAGCTGGAACCGGAATCGTTTCCCATGAAAACCCTTTGATGGCTGCTTGTGATCTTCAGATGAAAAATTATTTTTATTTAGAGGTTGTATAAAAACCGGATGAAGGCAATTGTTACTTTGTAATGCAAAGTAACGTTTTGAAATTTAAGAATTGGATGCCTGAATGGTTGGCGGGAATCGCTTTTGGGGTGCTGTGGATACTGGGTTCAGGCATTGAAAAACTGTTGATGGCTTTTTCGGCGGGGATCACAGGGCTTTATTTGGGGACTTTCCCTCAATACCGGGAAGGCGCCTGGTGGTTTTACGGTTCCGAACTGTCGGTCAGGGTATCCTCTGCTTGTTCCGGGATGACTTTTTGTATGGTACTCAGTTCATTGTGGATTTGGTTGCTGTTCACCGAGCGGCCGCAGTTCCGGAGGGTCAGGGGGATTTTGGGGATTCTGGTTCTGAGTGTCCCTTTATCTGCCGGGGTGAATGCGGCCCGGATTCTTCTTTCCGCTGAAGTCTATCACTTCGCGCTTCCTCATCTCAGCGATGAATGGTTGACCCGATTGCACCTGCAGATGGGAGTCCTGACATTTTTACCCGCACTGCTCCTTATATTTGTTACAGCCCGTTGGAGATTACGTCATGCGTCCATTGTTTAAATCCCGTTCTGAAATTTTACCGGCTGTGGTGCGCAAACCCGGTTTTTTCCTAATCACAAGTGTCATGCCTGTGTTCTTATTGATCATGCTGAATGCGGGCTTTCTGTGGATGCTTTCCTCCCAACTCGATAAGGAAATGTGCTGGCGGTGGGCGAGCATGCTCGTGATCTTAATTCTGTTAATGGGGGCGGGACTGTATCTGATTCGGAAGTCCCGCAGACGGAATTCGCTCTTCCCGGTCCGTTATTCTTTTCTGTTGTTGATGGGGGGCGTTGGTTATTTGGCTTTGGTCACTTTTTGGCATGAATATTTGATCCCTGATGCGGAATCACTTTGGATCCTGGATTCCGGGCGCTTGCTGGCGATTCAATTTACGTTTTTGATGTCGGCCGTATTTCACAATGTGTTGCAGATCGCATGTATTCCATTCAGCTTTAAAAGGGGAAATGATCTGTTTATTACCCTGCTTGCTTCGGTAGCGCTTCCGGTGATGGTTTATGTTTTTGTGGTGCTTTTGGGGGACTGGAGTTTCTTCGGCGGAGTGTTTTTTCTGATCATTGCCGGCTTCACCCTGATTTCGATGATGCTCATCCTTCGCGCCGTTACCTTGCTTTACCTGAAATGTTGGGGAAGCTTGGCGGGTGAGACTTTTTTGATCTTATTCCTCGGGCTGGCTCTACCCATGGGGGGACTGCTTTTGAATCGGAAAATTCCTTTTCCTGCGGATTATCAGCAATCCGTGGTCTATGTGCTTACGGGACTGAATGCGTTGGTGCTGTTGCTTTCATTGAGGGGATTCAGATCCCGACTGCCTCTGGTGGCCTGGTTTCTGCAGTGGGCTTTTTTCCCTTTTACCTTATATTTTTTCCTGGTGTTCCTTCCCTGGTTGCCGATTTCTTTGTTGGCGATGATCGCTTTGGGTGCGGGGTTTCTTATTTTGGCCCCGACGGGACTGATGTTGTTGCACAGTCTGCGGATTTGGCACACCCGGCGCGAAATGTTGAAAGAAGTTTCCCCGCCGGTTTTGATCGGGGTCGCGATCCTGGGGTTCCTGATTTTACCCGGGGGCTTTGTGGGGCGTGCTCTTCAGGATCGGTCCACCTTACATGAAGCCATTTCTTATGTCTTTGAACCGGATTTTGCGGCGCCTTCCGGTTACGCAGGACGTCCCGAGGTCTTAAAACGTGCGCTGAAAAATTTAGGCAAGCATTATGAAGGGCGTTATGTGCCGTACCTTTCTGATTTGTATGATGCGCTGGTATTTCAGGGCTTGGTGTTGCCTCAGTCGAAAATGGATCTTTTACATCAAACATTTTTCGGGGAAGACGCTCCGGAATACAAAGAGGGGGAATGGCATTTCATGTCCACATCCTCTCGGCGTAATTTTCGAAATCCCCGGGGGGGCCCCCCGTCTACACGCGGAGTCCTTGAAGATGTTGATTGGGAAGTGTCGCATCAAGATGGAGTTCTCACGGCCACTGCGATTCTCACCCTTCACAATCCAACGGCCACCCCAACGGAATTTGTGCAACACATCTCTTTGCCGGACGGGGTGTGGGTGACGGGATATTGGTTGGATGTGGAAGGGATCCGGAAACCGGGTCGGATTACCGAACGAAAAACCGCTACCTGGGTGTATAAAACCATTCGCGATGCCACCCGTCGGGATCCGGGCCTGCTGGTGTATGATGGCCCTGATGCTTTGGAACTCCGGGTTTTCCCTCTGGCTGCAGATGAAACCCGAACCACTGCCATCACCTTTTCTGCGATTGCACGTCCTGACCTTCAGCTTTCCATAGGCGAGGTCAGGTTGCCGGTCCCGGAGGATGTGGTGTCACCGTTGTCCCTGAAGGGTGGTTACAGTTTATCGATTCCAGCTGCAGCTTTAGATGCGTATCCTCCGGTGGAAAGGCGTCCGTTCCTTTATCTGGTGGTTGACCGCTCGGTGCATGGACTGGAGAATCCTGAGGCGGCAGTGTATGAAGCGCTGGCGCCGATTGTGGAAAAATGGGGCGATCAAATTGCCGGTTGCCGGGTGGTGTCGGTCAATCATACGGTTACCATTGACGAGGTCCCATGGGCATGGCCGTTGGATTTGGAAACGGTTTTGCCTGAGGGGCCGCAGGAAGGGGGCTTGTTGTTGGAGCGTGCCGTTGTCCGTATGGTACAAGACCATCGGCAGTTGATGAATACAGATACATCAGGGGCCCTGACTTTTCCTTTACCGGTATGGATTTTGGGTGACGGTCAAATTGTACGCACTGATTTACCGCTGGCGCATTGGATGCGGGAGGTGCCGGAATGGAAGGCGGCCTCTGAAAATCTTGCGGTTCCATGGGGGGGGGGAGCACGAACCCGGACCGGTCTGGTTGCTGAAAACTGGAGAGCGGGTTCATGCGAAAAGCACCACGCATTCGCAATTGGATTTATGGTGGGAGGAGCCGGTGGAAAAGGTGGAGATCCTTAAGGCGGAAAGCGGTCAGTTTGAAGCGGTCATTCGGGAGTTTGCCTCCTCGCCGCCCTATGACAATTTTTCCCGCGCATGGTATGCCTATCGCTCCCGGTTGGCGCGGCGGGATAAGACCTTGCGGGAGGTGGTTGCTGTCAGCCGGGAAACGGGGGTGCTGTTGCCGGATACCGCATATATTGTAGTGGAGAATGCGGCCCAGGAAAAGATGCTGAAACTGAAGGAGCAGCAGAAATTGATGGGGCAGGATGCGCTGGCGTTCATGGACACCCCTGAGCCGGAGCTTGTTTTGATGGTGTTGGCTGCATGCCTTATGGCCTGGGGGCATCGACGATCACGGTCCTAAGGTGATTCTTAGGGTCCCTGATACAATGAGGAAGGGAGATGGAAGGTCTGAGCGCACAGGCAAATTATTATGGTTTGAACCTTGTTTCGGACACAAAACATATGACAAAATAGATTTGTGAATCCACCCACCCGACAATTTGTTACCCGGCGCATGTGGACGCTGTTAGCGGTTTTCCTCGGTATTTTTTCCGGGGTGGGGATTTTCACCATGGATCATGCGGAGGGGCTTTCGTATTTAAGCACAGATCCGGCGGCCTGTGCAAACTGCCACATTATGCAGCCCCAGTATGATTCCTGGATGAAGTCCGGGCACCATCATGTGGCCACCTGCGTGGACTGTCATTTGCCCCATGATTTTATCGGGAAATACATCGCCAAGTTGGAGAATGGTTATCATCATTCCAAGGGGTTTACTCTTCAGGATTTTCATGAGCCTATCATGATTAAAGAAAAGAATGCCCATATTCTGCAAATGAATTGTGTGAGCTGTCATCAGGATACCGCACACGATATGATCCTTTCAACGGATCAGCCGGTATCCCAATTGAATTGTGTGCATTGTCACTCTCGGGTGGGGCATGGGCCACGGGGAGGTTTGGGTGGGCCGTTAAAAGATTTTGAAAAAGTTGGAGGAAATTTATGAGCAAGCAACAGCGTACGAGATTAATTTTTCTGGTGGTGTATATCGTGACGATCGCCGCTACCGTGGCGGTGAGTGCGCTGTTGATGAACATTCAACAGCGGAAATCGGAAAATGCCCGGCCCTATGTGCGATTAGTCGAAGTGACTGAAGACACGACCGACCCGGCTGTATGGGGGAAGAACTGGCCCAAACAATATGATTTATACAAACGCACGGCATTGAGCACCCAAACCCGGTTTGGAGGGCATGGGGGCAGTGAGTCTTTACCTGAGCAGAAGGCCGATCACTATCCCTGGCTAACCAAAATTTATCAGGGGTATGCTTTTGCCATCGATTATCGTGAACGTCGGGGACATGCCTACATGTTAGTGGATCAGGAGCAGACCGAACGACATCAGGCACCGCAGTCCGGGTCTTGTTTGCACTGTCATGCTTCGTTGATGCCGGTGTATCGCGAACTGGGGGACGGGGATGCCATGGCCGGTTTTAAAGCGTCTCACAAAATGTCATATCAGGAAATCAATCAAGACCTGCATGAGATGGGTCATGCACATCCGGTTTCCTGTGTGGATTGTCATGATCCGGACAATATGCAATTGCGGGTGACCCGTCCCGGTTTTATTTTAGGTATGCAGGCCCTGGCCGCATCTGACGCGCCCGTGCCTCATTTACCCTCGGTGCAGTTGTGGCGGGATGGAGACCGGAAAGTACCCTATAGTCCCAATGAGGATGGAACCCGCGGCGAAATGCGTTCTTTTGTTTGCGGACAGTGTCACGTTGAATATTACTGTGCGGATAAAATGCCGCTGACCTTTCCCTGGGGTAAGGGGCTCACGGTTGAAAATTTAGAAGAATTTTGGCAGGAAACCGAGTTCCCGGATGGCGGAGAGTTTTATGATTTTGTTCATAAACTTACCGGCGCAAAAATATATAAAGCGCAACATCCGGAATTTGAGGTGTGGAGTCAGGGCGTTCATGCGCGGGCAGGGGTGTCCTGTTCGGATTGTCATATGCCCTATATGCGGGATGGTGCGAGTAAAATTTCCGATCACTGGGTACGGAGTCCACTGTTGAATGTGAATCGCGCCTGTCAGGTCTGTCACTCGGTATCGGAAACGGAACTGCTCTCCCGGGTGGATGCGATTCAGTCCCGGAATTACGAATTGCTTCAGAATGCAGGGGATGCGGTGGCGGATTTGATTGATACGCTGGTGACGGCGAAAGGGGCGGGTGCGACGGAGGCACAGTTGCAGGAAGCGTTGGATCTTCAGCAAAAGGCTCAATGGTATTTAGACTTTATCTCTTCAGAAAATTCCATGGGGTTCCATGCGCCACAGGAAACGGCACGCATTCTGGGGAACTCCGCCAATCTGGCCCGCCAGGGGCAGATCAAGGTATTGGAAGCGATGAAAGATGCACCGAAGTCTGAATAAACGCGGCTCATGACTGCGAACAAGCTCCGCCCCCGATACAGGGGCGTAATCCTTCCGCCTGAACACGGGAGCTGGGGGATGATTGCGGAGCCACTTTTATTGGGGCTGCTGATTTCGCCGACTTGGGTTTCGCTGACAATCAGTCTGTTCTCGTTTTCTCTGTTTCTCTTACGGGTGCCGTTTCTGCGACTTTGGAAGGCACGCAGAATGCCCAGTCCGGACCCTCAAAGAAGGTTGGTGTTTATCTTTACAGCGGGGGGAGGTGTGGTTGCCTTTGTGACGTTTGTTGCTTCATGTCGGCTGGCGGATCCTTTTATCTGGCTCTGGCCGTTTGTGGGGGCGGCGCCCATGGCTTTCGGTACTTTGGTCTATCAGGACCGGGGTAAGACACGGCATTTGTTTCCTGAGCTGCTGGCGGCCGTGGCGATCGGAGCTCCGATGAGTTCGATTCTGCTGTCCAATGACTTTTCATGGACGGTCGCACTTGCGCTATGGGGGTTGATTGCATGTAAAAGTGTGAGCTGTATCGTATTTGTGAGATACCAGATTCGAAGATCTCTGCAGCGTCCTGCGGGCAGGGGGATGATGTTCGTGATTCACGGCCTCTTGCTGATTCCGGCAACGTTGCTGAGCATATATGGCGGGTTGCCGTCGATCACATTGTGGGTGCTGCCTTTATTGGGAATTCGGATGGGGCTGTTTGCCGGACTCCCGGTCCGATCGGCCAGGCAGGTAGGCTGGATTGAAGTAGGGATCACGTTCGTTTTTGTGATTTGTGTCGGGCTTTCATTTTGAAGAGAATATTTGAAAACCGGGTCGGGGATGCGTGTTTCTGCAGTTGAAATCTGCCGTTCTCCGCCGCAGGCGGGACGCGGGGTGCCCATGACGTTTCACTGTCTGATCTTTCGGATTCTTATTTTTGGGCACAAAAAAAAGGAACCGGTTAAGGTTCCTTTAAAATGGTGGGCGACGACGGACTCGAACCGCCGACCCTCTCGGTGTAAACGAGATGCTCTAACCAACTGAGCTAGTCGCCCTTGAGAAGACGCGTTGATACTCGGGATTGATCCGTATGTCAACACTCTCTTTTAATTTTTATACGGCGAGTTCGTTAAAGACGCCGATATCTCTGAATTTCTCATATCGGTCCTGCAAACGTTCCTCAATGGTGAGTGCATCCAGTTGATTTAAATGTTTCTCCAGACCGTCACCAAGGTTCTCTGCGGTTTGTTCCGGATCTTGATGCGCGCCCCCTAAAGGTTCGCTAATCACTTCATCTGCAATTTTGAGACGGGTCAGGTCACTGGCAGTTAAATTGAGGTTTTCCGCGGCTTTATCCGCGTAGGCCCGGTCTTTCCATAAAATGGCGGCACAGCCCTCGGGACTAATTACGGAATAGTAGGCGTGTTCCAGCATAAGGATGCGGTTGCTCACCCCGATACCTAAAGCCCCGCCACTGCCACCTTCTCCGATGACTGCGGAAATAAAGGGGACCCGGAAGGTGAAGGATTCCCGCAGATTGACCGCGATGGCTTCGGCGACATGACGTTCTTCCGATTCCAATCCCGGATAGGCTCCGGGGGTATCGATTAAGCTGATAATGGGCATTCCAAACTTGTTGGCAAGTTTCATGAGGCGTAATGCTTTCCGGTAGCCTTCAGGGTAGGGGCAACCAAAGTTGCATTCCAAGTTGCTTTTGGTGTCGCGGCCTTTTTGGGTGCCGAGAATCATGACCTGACGTCCACGGAAGTTGGCGGTGCCTCCGATGATGGCGCGATCATCCCGATAGAGGCGGTCCCCGTGCAGTTCCCGGAAATCCGTGCACATGCGCTTGATGTAATCCATGGTGTAGGGACGCATGGGGTGGCGTGCCATTTGCACTTTTTGCCACGGACTCATCCCTGAGTAGATTTTGACTTTGGTGTCTTTGATTTTCTTTTCGATCTTTTCGATCTCGGATCCCATGTCAATTTTTTGATCTTCGCTGAAACCGCGCAGTTCGGTCAGCTTCTGTTCAAGTTCCAGAATGGGTTTTTCAAAAGGTAATACGTAATTTGCCATAAATGTTCTCCGGTTACAGTCAGTCTACAATCTTGACGGACGTACCTTCAGGTAAGATTTTGTAAAGTTCTTCGATCAATTCATTTCGAAAGCGCACACAACCCGCACTGGATTGAGAGCCTACACTTTCAGGTTCCCAGGTGCCGTGCAAGCCGATACCGGGGGTGTTTAGTTTCAGATAATGGCTGCCCAAAAGATTGTCGGGGTGTCCATACGAAAATTGTTCCCCGTCGGGGCGGTACCAGACCGGGTGACGGAGTCGCAAGGTGATCACATAATCACCGGTGGGAGTGCTGCTGTCAGTGCCTGTCCCCACGACGTAGCGTTTGAAAAAGCGGTCATTGAGCCGTAATTCCATTTCATTGCTGCTTTTATCCACAACTGCGGAGAAGGTCCCGGTCAAGATTTGCAGGGATTTACCCACCCGGATAATATTATTCTGGATGCCGTTTATTTCTGAAATTAATTCTTTGGTGGTCCCGTATTTCTGGGCCAGTTCCCCCAGGGTATCACCGGCCTTTACCACATAGTCCACTTTTTCAGGCATGGGCGCGCGGGAAAAGACCATGCGGGTATTCAAATCTCCTAAAAACTTTTCAGTTCCCATGATTTCAGCCGGCTTCTCCAAGGCGGATAATCGAATAAAAGCCTTTTCACGCGCGCTTTCAAGTTCTCCGGAATCAACCATTTTCTTGATAGTGTCCAGTGAGGGGATTTCTCCGGGGGAGGTTTCAGGAGCTGCGACCGTGGGTGGTTGCGTTGAGGTCTCTTCTGTTTTCGGCTCCGACACCGGGTCAGGGGATTGCCTTTTTGACAGGAGCCATAGGCCCAGGCAGGTGGTGGCAACAAGCAAAAAAAGAATCGCCGGAACCAGTAACTGGTTTTTTCCGGAATGAGATCGGTTTACATAAATCTGGGTCATAGTAGCGCTTCCAAGTCCCTCAAAACAAGGGCCATGCTGGGATAACGTTCTTCTTTACGCTTGGCCAGACATTTTTCGATCACGGCTTCCAGACGTTTTGAGATATCCTGACGGCGCTCATGTAAAGGATAGGCTCTAACTCGTGGATCCGCCACGGCCCGCTTGTATTCCGTGATGCTGTTCGCTTCAAAGGGTTTGTGATGGGTGAGCAATTCATAGACGATCACTCCGAACGAAAAGACTTCGGACCGTTCATCCACTTCTTTGGACAACAGGGTTTCCGGTGCCAGATAGGTGGGGGTCCCCGGAAGAATTTTGAGTTTAATGGGTTTGGAGCCTTTGTGGGGAATGCAGAAATCAAAATCGATGAGGATGAGACCGCCATCCTCTTTGATCAGGATGTTTTCCGGTTTGAGATCCATATGCAGGTATCCCTGACTATGAATATAATTTATGGCCGCGGCAAGTTTGCGTACAAAAGTGAGTGAGTTGGTTTTTAAAATCGGGTTTTGGTGCAGGATGCACTCTCTTAAATTTTCCGAGTCGTGATATTGGATCACCATATATTGAAAGCCTTTACACATCCCGGTGTCCAATACTTTAATGATGCAGGGGTTATCAAATTTTTGTAAAATGGTTAAACCTTTTTTGAACGATTTGATAATACTCTTGTCTTTCCTGTGTTGTTCCTTCACGAAGCGCACAACCACGCGTTTGCCTTCAGCATTGGTGCATACAAATAAATCAGTTAAACCTCCCTTTGCAATTTTATGCAAGGGGCGGTATTGCGGTAAATCGGTAATATTCATAAATCCAAATTTACCAAAATTCTCTAACATATAGCAACTATCTATCCTCTTTAATGTGAATCGCATCCCATGGCTTTAACTTTAGGTCCAGATCCCAGATTGCAGTACTCTCCCGTATGCAAAATCCTTATCTTGCTCAACGTGTTGGTCTTTGTGCTGGGGATGTTAGGGGATATGTTGGGTTTACCGATTCTGAATAACCGAGATCAGCTGAATTTATTCGCTTTGTTTCCCTCGGCGGTGGTGAAGGAGGGCATGTTTTGGACACCATTTACCTACATGTTTTTACATGGCGGCCTCATGCATCTGGTATTTAATATGATGGGGATTTATTTGTTGGGACCGGATTTGGAACAAACGTTTGGACGCCGTAAATTTACTTTGCTCTACCTGCTCAGCGGTTGGCTGGGGGGGATTGGTTTTATCTTCATCTCTTATATCCTTCAGGGACAATTGACCCCCTGTGTGGGGGCTTCCGGCGCCATCTTTGGATTGCTGGGAGGGATTGTGGCGTTGTATCCCAAGCGAATCTACGTGATTTTACCGTTGATGATCCCCATGCGGGCTTCGGTATTGGCGACCTTACTGCTCTCCACACATTTATTTTTTATTCTGACCCCTTATGGCAACCATGTCGCTTATGACGTGCATCTGGCCGGAGGGCTCACCGGTTTTCTGTTCTGTGGAGGCGCCGCGTTGCTCCATCGATACCAATGGCGGGACGTGATTCCGAAACCGGAAATTCCTTATGCCGCGGTTGAGCTTGAAACTTTAGCTTACCGCATCGCCCAAAAAGAAGGTGATGAGGTGGATGCAGAGGAGTTGAAGCGCTACGAAACTTTAAAGAAAGCACTGCGGTTCGAAGATGTCCCTTCGGTTGAAGAGATCCGGGCCCAGAGGGCTTAGTCAGAGTTGGGAAATCGGAAGCCGGAGATCGGAGGAAATCCAGCGCCTAAAGTTTTCGGATAAATTCCAGGGCCAGTTGATTTCCTTGTGCGCCCATGCCTCCGTGGTCTTTGCCTTTGATTTCGTGCAGTTCATTATGGGTGTGACCGGTGTTTCTTAACATCCGCAGAAAGTAAGCGTTTTCCTCATAGCGTCCCATCAGTTCCAGTTCACGGTCTCCGGTGACCAGCAGGATAGGGGGGGCGTCAGGACGGATATGATAGAAGGGGGCCAGTTCATCGATGAGGGGTTGGGTTTCGGGGATGCCGCGTTCTTTACGAATCGTGAAGTGGGTAATGTTCTGACCACTTAACGAAATGAGGGCGGCCAAACGGTCGGGATCGATGCCATAAGGTTTGAGCCAACGTTTATCGAGGGTCACCATGGACGCCAGATACGCACCGGCGGAAGATCCGACTAAAACAATTTTATCGGGATTGCCTCCGAAGCTGGCCACGTGCTTAAACGTCCATGCCACAGCGGCGGCGGCATCTTCGATATATCCGGGGCAGGTGGTTTGAGGATGCAGACGGTAATCCGGCGTGACGACGGCAAATTCCTGATCGGCAAATTCTGCGGGCAAATGACGGTCTCCCGTGGTCATGCCCCCTCCGTAGAAATAGAGGATGGTGGTGAAATCTTTTTTGCCTTCAGGTACATAGACCTCAAGTTTACAGCGGTCGGGTTCCGCAAATGGGATGTTTTGTAGTTTAGCTTGCATGTTGAATCATCTCGGTGATTTCGGCGTAGGTATGGACTTGCTCTTCGTGTGAAAGGGCTGGACTCTATTGGCGAGAGGAAATGTAGGACAAAAGGAGGGGGGCATAATACATTCGTGTGCGGGGGGCAAAAGGTTGCTTGAAGTCCGTCTGCACCGTTATTCTTTTCCGCATAGATGAAAAAAAATCAATCCCGGGTTTGCGGAAATGACCGGAGGACCTCATTTATCGCAATTTTCAGAGGTTAAATTCGCCACGGTCAAATTGAGTCCAAAACGCTTCCGAAGAATAGTGCTTTTGGATTCCTGTGGAGCTTCTTCCATTATAGTGGGTATAATTCACACGTATGGACGCCAGGGAATCCATTTGACGGAGAATATCGATGCCTTTTTCTGTACGGGTAGGGTCAAAATCAATCTTTTTCAACTTCATCCCTTTTAAAGGTTCAAGGTTCGAAATTTCTGGACAGCCTACAAATTTCAATTCGGTGATATTCTTCCCTTCAATTTGGCTGATGTCAGAAAGTTCCTTGGAATGCCATATACCCAATGATTCCAAAGGCATCTCTTCTAGAAGTTTAAGGTCGTTCATGGGAAAGAACCAAAGATCAAATTTTTGGATGGGCAGTTTCTGGATGGGTGTCAGGTCGACATCCCTGCGGGACCAAAAGTGAAAGTCGGCCAGTTGAGTCAGGCTGGACAGAACTGAAACCTCTTGCAGATTTAGGCCATAGAGGCTCAACCTTCTCAGTGGCATGTCCTGAATGGGAGATAGATCTGATAGTTTGTTTAAGTAGTTCAGACCGAGGTATTCAAGGGACTTGCCTTCAAGGCTGGAGATGTCTTGGATTAAAGGGCACTCGTTCAAATGGAATCGTTTTAATTTTTTCAAACTTTTGACGGGTGACAAATCTTCCAGCAATGGACAGCGAGTCAAATAGAGACCTTCGATGGGCATATGGCTGATTGCGGAAAGATCCTTTAGTGCGGGGAAGTGGTAAATGCGAAGCTCACAGAGGGGGTAGTCTTTCAATGGAGACAGATCTTCGATGTCCTGCTTGTCGGATTCCAGTCGGAGGCTCCACCTGCCTTGGTCGTCTTTACTGAGGTATTTTCCTGTGCCCGGCCAAATGGCTTCCAGATCACGCAGGGCGGCTTCGAAAGCGGTGATTTCGTTTTTGATTTCCTCTTCGACGGACTTATCCGCACAGCCGAAGAGTGAAATTCCCAGAGCAAGGATGATAAGTCTTAGGGAGAACTTTTTTTCTGATAACATGAACCCTCCGCTCATTTTATAGGGAAGCGCATTAATGATGAACGCGATTGAGTACGCGTATTAGCTGGGGCAAAAGTTGTTTTTTACGGCTGACCACTCCGGGGAGGTCGTAAAGGTTTTTGTCCAGCGAAGGATAGTCGATGGCTGCGATAATTCGGGGATTGCCCGCGGTCAGCAGGTAACTGGCCTGGGTGGTGATATCGGTAATCATCAAACAGGCAAAATCATCATTGCTGGTCGCCACATAATTTTTGAGGGCGACTTCTAAGTCCTCTTTGCGTTCCCAGAAGCGCTCCATGCCGAGTTCTTCGGCCTGCGAGATTGAAATGGTCCAATCGTTTTCGGTGTAGGTCTTCCGGTCGCTGGCCAGGACCTCTTCGGAGGAGCTGATCGAAAGGGTGGAACCTTCGGCGAAGAAGTCCCGTGCGTAGTCATCGAGATTGACAGGCAGGTACTGTCTTAACCAGGAAAGAATATCTTTGTCCACATCCGTGGTGGTGGGGGATTTCAGGAACAGGGTATCCGAAATAATGCCTGAAGCCATGCACAGGGCAATCCCCGGTTCGGGCATAATGGCGTGCTGACGGAAGAGACGGGCGACCATGGTGCAGGTGGAGCCCACGGTGTCGTTCATAAAGCGAATGGGTTCGCGGGAGTGGAGGCCGCCTCCTATGCGGTGGTGGTCGATGACTTCTAAAATTTGGGCTTCGGGGGCGCCTTTAACCGCTTGGCTGTATTCATTGTGATCCAATAATATCAGTTTTGCGGGTTGGGGGTCAATCATGTCTGATTTGGCGAAAACGCCGTATAACCGTTCCTCGTCATCGAGTACCGGAAAAAGATCCTGACCGGCTTCCTGAACCCGGTCGCGGATGGTGTGAAGCAATTCGTGGTGGTCGAACGTGATGAAGTCCCGGTCCATGGCCTGGCTGACAGGTTTGGCGGTGCGCACCAACAGGGCGGTCATGGCGGTATCGAGGGGACTGGAGATTACCACCACGCCTTTTTCTTTGGCTTTCTCCACCAATTCCTCTTTCATGGTAAATCCACCGGTGATCACAATAACGCGGACACCCATGTTGATGGATTCGGCCTGAATGGTGGGGCGGTCACCCACCAGCACCATTAAGCGGTCGGTGGGGTAATTTTTGATTCGGTCTTTAAAGCCGTCCCGGCTCATGGCGCCAATGAACATCACCAGCTGTTCGTGTTTGTTGATGTTCACTTCGTTTTGAAACGTGCCGCCCAAAACCGAACGGACTTGGGAGAGAGTCGAATTTAAAATCCGTTGTTCTCCCAGGTCATTTTCATCGGGAATTAACATATGCATCAACTGGAGAAGCGTAAGCAGTCCCACCACTTTCTGATCGTTATTGATTACCGGAATGGCTTTGAGCCGGTGCTGTTGCATGCGCCGGTACACTTCCATGAACGGTTCTTCTTCCCGGGTGACCATGACATTGGTCCGGCAGATCTGACTGGTGGTGGGACGCACATCCATCAACAGTTTGGGATGGGGGACGCCAGCCGTTTCCAGCGCAAACTCGGTTCGCAGGTTTGCGGTGCCGCAGGCGGCCGGAATCGCTTCGGGATAACGGGTTCTGCGAAGCAAGTCTGCATAGGAAATGACAGAACAAATTGCATCCGTATCCGGGTTGCGGTGGCCAATGACGTAGACGGGAGGTTTATCCATAACAACGATATAACGCTTAATTATGGGGGATGCAAGCTTGAAGCAATGGACCCCTTTTAGACTTCAGATTCTATCGTTTTCCGGGGGTCGTGCAGGGCAGCCGGCATTTATCCGTCCAGGGATTCTCCGTTGAGAAATTTCTGAATATCTGAAAGTTGTTCGCGGCTGATCACAACCGGATTTTCCAGCCAGTCTTTCCACACCCCGGAAATCCGTTGGGTATCCGTAAGATTCTCTGCGGCTTGGCGAATGGCCTGGCGGAAGCTTTCCATGAGCACCGGGGTTCCGACAAAGAGTTGTTCGTCCGGGAGCCATTTGTGGGCGCGGGCATCCCGAATGGTTTTGCGGGTAGAGTCATCGATTCCGGTCAGGTAGACTTTCCGCCCGTTTTTTTGAAAGCTTTCTGAGAAATCGAGAATGGCATTCCAGCTGGAGAAATCAATGGCGTGAGTCTGGCGGATTCTGAGAATGATTACTTCCGGATCCTGGATTTGGGTGATTTCGTTTAACTGCTCCAGAAGTTCATGCGCGACGGTATAGCTCAGGTCTCCGTGAAGGGAAAGCCCCACCAGAGAACTTTGTTCATGTTGGGAGCCGGGAGTATAGGGGCGCTCTTCAAAGGATCCGTCGGGTTGCGGGAGGATTTCTTTGAGATGCAAACTGCGACTGCGCTGAAGCAGGAGCATGGCGGCCAGTATAATTCCCGTGAAGATCCCGTATTCGATACGGATAAATACAGTGACCAGCAAGGTGGCGATCATGACACCGACATCAATTCGGGAGGTGCGCCAGAGGCGTTTGACCCGTTTCGGGTCGATGAGGCGGACGCCAATAAACAAGAGCAGTCCTGCGAGGGAGGCGGCGGGAATCAGATTAATGAGTCCGGGGAGGGTGATCAGTGCCAGTGCGGTGGCTAATCCGAAGATGACATTGGCAACGAAGGTCACCCCGCCACTTTCTTCGATCAGGGTGGAGCGGCTAAAACTTCCGGAACCGGGGATTCCCTGAAAAAAGGAACTGGCAATCATCCCCAAACCTTGTCCAAAAAACTCCTGGTTAAAATTCAGGCGCATGCGGTGACGAACGGCCAGGGTTTGTCCGATGGAAACGGCTTCAATTAATCCGACCACAGAGACGGCCAAGGCGCCGGGGAGGAGGGCGGGGATATGCTGCGCCCACCCTTCAAAGAAAGGGGAAACCGGGGTGGGAAGCCCGGTAGGGACCGGGGAAATATCCTGTACCAGGATGATCTGACATCCCGGCATCCAGTACGCGTAAGCAATCCCTGCGCCCATGGCAAGCAGGGCCACCGGAAAGCGTTTGCCGTATTTGTTCAGCCCGAACATAATGCCCAGAGTCAAGGCGCTGACTGCAACTGCATGCGGATCGGCTTCGGTGATCCGGCCGAGTTTGTCGACGACCTGGGAGGGAAACCAGGTTTCTTCTCCCTTGTCGATGCCCAATAAATGATGCAGACGGCCCAGGGCAATCATACTGCCCACCCCCATGGTGAAACCTAGGAATGCCGATTCCGGCACAAAGTGAATGAGTCCTCCCATCCGCAGCAGGCCCATGGTCATCCGAATGATTCCCACCAACAATGTAAACAGAAAAACCATTTGCATATGATACTCCGGAACCACCAGCGTCATCATGGGGAACATGGCGGCTGCTGTAAGTAAAGAGGCGGAGTTGGTGGGGCCGGTATTGACAAAGGGCGCGCTGCCCCAAAGGGCGGCCACAATGGATGCGACCATGGCGGCATAAAGACCGTGGATGGGATCGACCTCCGCGAGCATTCCGTAGGCAATGGCTTGAGGGACGGCAAAGATGGCAACCGTAAGGCCTGCCATTACATCCCCGCGGAGAAAACTGCGTTTGTATCCCCGGAGGACCCGGATAAATGGAGCGGGATGAATGTTGCCAGAGGTGGGATGAATCATATTTCCCCCATAGCTCACCTGAAACTTATGACAAGTCCCCGCCGACAGAATCTCTTCAACTGGTTTGAAGTGGTGCGTTTTCCGTTCTTTCCGGATGGACGCAGGACACGTTTATCCCAAGGGGCCTGGGTTGCGCGGATGGATTGGGGGACGGATATTTTTCAGGAGGGACCTGCCTGAATCCTTGCCCCGGGGAGAGAGAAAAGCCTGTTGATAATAGGCAAAATTTTTTCTTTTTTTTGTGTAATGGTTTTGTCTATAGTCCGACTCATTCGAGATAGCTGATGATTTTGTCAGTTTAAACCCGAATCCTATGGAGTATTGATTATGAAAAAAGTATTATTGTCTCTCGCAGTTGTAAGCATGGCCGGTTTCATTTATGCAGGATCTGCATGTTGCACCACCAAGAAAGCTGAAGAAAAAACAGCCAAGAAAGCTTGCACCGAATGCAGCAAAGTTGAAGGCGCCTGTGACACCTGCTCAACTAAAAAAGCTGAGAAAACACAAGCAAAAGACTAATTCGTCTTTTTCTGAAGTATCAGACGGTCCCGTTTACGCGGGGCCGTTTTTTTTCTGCGCGGGTCTGGAAAGTTTTTTGAACTTTTTTCTTTATCCGCTCACGGTCCGAGCCGAAAAGCCGCTGCCGAAGTTTTCCCGGCCATCAAAGTAACCAGAAGAGGTAGGGGAGAGGCCACAGCACGATCACACACATGAGGGCATGGGTCCAGGGGGATCCGATGCGGGGATCTGTATGGGCGTCCCAGAACACATGTATAAATGTGAGCAAGATCAGAAAAAATAATTTGATGGATTCTGGGTGTGGGCACTGCATCTGCATGACCAATCACTTGAAGGAAAATATTAGAGGTTGTCGAAACCTTTTTTCGGATATACAATATTTGAAACCCCAACAGGAGAACTCAATATGTCAAAAGTACCTTTAGTTGAAGAATTTATGACCCAAAAAGTGGTCACGCTTACTCCGGATATGGATATATATGACGCCATCCTCAAGATGATGAAGATGGATGTTTCGGGCGCGCCGGTGTGCACGGAAGACGGGGTCTTAATGGGTATGCTGTCTGAAAAGGATTGTATGAGTATTTTTGCTTCGGCGGTCTACAGCAATATGCCCGGGGGAACGGTGGCTGAATATATGGTGATGCATCCGGAGACCATTGGGTTAAAAGCGGACTTGTTTACGGTTGCGGGCATTTTGATGCACCGTCCTTACCGACGTCTGCCGGTGGTAGAGGGAGAAAAATTAATGGGAGTGGTTTCCCGCACGGATGTTCTGAAAGCCAGTGCGGAACTGTGGCATCATCCGGATGGTCGCGATTGGTCCGATTCTAAATATTTAACCAAAGAACTGAAGGCGATGCTCTGGAAAAAATGAAAGTCGATCCGGCGCTGGAGCAGTTTAGTGAGTATTTAAAAGGTGAGAAAAATGCATCCGGGCACACCCTGGATGCGTACGCCCGGGACATCCTGCAATTTGCGGCTTTTGTGTGGCCGGATCAACCGGCGCCATATCCCTGGTCTGCCATTACCCGGATTCAGGCCCGGAGCTTTTTGGTTCGTGTCCAGAAAAGCGGTGCGATGCCGACCACGACGGGGCGTAAAATATCCAGTTTACGGAGTTTCTATCGATTTTTACTGCGGGAAGGGGAGGTCAAAGTGAATCCTTTTTCCGGATTACCTCAGCCCAAAAAAAGCAGGGAGCTGCCCCAGATTCTGAGCCCTGCCGAAATTTTACGTCTTTTGGACGCCCCGCGGGTACACTTTGAGCGCCAGGGGAATCATGATGCGCTCCATAAGTATCAGGTCGTTCGGGACACCGCCATTTTGGAGGTCCTCTACAGTAGTGGCATCCGTTTAAGTGAGCTTACCGGATTAAGGGAGGAGCGAATTGACCTCATCACCGGAGTGGTGCGGGTATTGGGGAAAGGGCGTAAAGAACGTATTTGCGCATTGGGTGGCCCTGCATCCGAAGCATTACATGAAGCGATTGAGGGCAGGGATGTGTATCTGTATTCTCTGGGAATCACCGCCCGTCCCAAAGCAATTTTTCTGAACAAGCTGGGGACGCCTCTAAGCAACCGGTCGATCCAGCGGATGATGAAAACCATGCTGCAGGTGGCGGATTTGCCGGGGGATTTGTATCCGCATGCGCTTCGTCATTCATTCGCCACGCATCTTTTAGATAACGGAGCGGATTTACGCAGTGTACAGGAGTTACTGGGGCACAGCAGTTTATCCACCACGCAAATTTATACCCATGTTTCAATTGAGCGGATGAAAGAGGTTTATACCCAGGCGCATCCCCGCGCCCGCGGGAAGCGCCGATGAATGCGGGTTGAATATTCCGGATTCCCCGGCTTCGCTTGGGAAGGTTGAAGCCCTGTGATGCAAATACCCGGACGGTGCCCGCCCCGCGGGCGGGACGGACTGCGCCCAGCACTGACTTTGCTTACAGCTTTACGGAAATTCCGGAAAAGAGCGTCAGGTCATTTTTTTCCACATCCGGCTCCGGATCGTTATCGTATTTGTCTTTCAGGACCACCCGGAGAGAAAGGTTGGCATGGAGTTTTGCCTCTACGCCGACCTCGAGTTCCATAAAGTAATTGTCGGTATCTGAAAAGTTCATGACTCCTTCCAGGGTTTGCCATACGCGGGCGCCATTTTCGGCAAATTTGTATTCAAATTTTTGGGCCAGGCGAAACGCGGCGTAATCATCTGAGTTTCCGCCAACGTCTTCCATGACATATACGACAGAAGTTTCGGTGTTCAATAAACGACCATCATCCCGCAAAAAGTAATAACCTACACCGGGACCGTTGTTGATCCGGTAGTCGATTTTGGCCAATTCATCCGTTTCGGCAGTAAAATTATAGAAGGCGTATGCTTCTTCGGAAAAAAGCCAGTTGGATTGACCGACGGCTTTGCCCCGGTCCAAATTGGTGGTTTCCACTTCTTCGCCGTTGGCCAATTTGTCCTTGGTGCGTCCGTATTCATAAGATGCGGAGAGCAGGGTTTCCTGTTTTTCGCGGATATTTTTGGACTCGACGCCGGCCTTCAGGAGGGAGGTGTCACTGTTGCCATCGGTCAGGGTGAAGCCAAAGTTGATATCGGTTTCAAATCCTTCGGTTTCTTGGGCATTTACGAAAAGAGCTGAGAGCTGCAGACTGAGGAGTAGGATGAAAAAGTTACGCATAAGATAATGGGGTTTTAATGTTAAGGAGTCGGAGTTAGGTATCTTTTGTTAAAAAGCAACCGTTCGTTGATCTTTTTTATGAATATGGACTCATCTCGGTCCTGCCTTGACCCCAAGGAATTCTCGCGTAATAGGAGCGCATGACGAATTCTTCTCCAACTCAAATCCTGTTCGTTTGTACAGGAAATACCTGCCGGTCTCCGATGGCGGAGGCTTACGCCCGACATCTCTGTCGCAGTATTGAGGGCTGGCATTTTGCGTCGGCTGGCGTTTTTGCGCGTGAAGGACAACCCGCGAGCCCGCAAGCGGTCACGGTCATGGCAGAGTCAGGAATCGATATTTCCGGCCACCTTTCCCGTCAATTGACCCCCCAACGAGCGGATGAGAGTGACTATATCGTGGCGTTGACCGAGGGGCATGCGGATCTGATTCGAGAAAATTTTCCGGAGGCGGTTGATAAAATTCACACCCTGCACAGTTTTAATCCTGCGAATGCGGGACGGGATGTGCTGGATCCGTTTGGCGGCAGTGTGGAATCTTACCGTAAAACCCGGGACGAAATTGAAAGTGCTTTATCCGACCTCATATTAACGGTCGTAACCCCATCATTGAAAACCCAGCAGGAAAAACTATGAAAGTTATTTTAGGATCTGACCACGGCGGATTTGAAGTTAAAAATCAAATCGAGCAATTGCTTAATGAACAGGAGATCTCCACCACGGATGTAGGAGCTGATGGATCGGCTTCTGTTGACTATCCGGATTTTGTGGATGCGGTCTGCAGTTCTGTTACCGCCGGCGACTCCGATTTTGGGGTGTTGGTTTGCACGACGGGTATTGGTATGTCGATTGCGGCCAACCGTTATCCCGGGATTCGGGCGGCGCTGTGTGGCAATGCGCAGTTAGCCACTATGGCCCGTTCCCATAACAATGCCAATGTTTTGGTTTTACCGGGGCAGGTTGAGCCGCCTGTACTCGCCGCCATTTTGGACGCTTGGCTGAAGCATGACTTTGAAGGTGCGGGCAGTCGTCATGAACGCCGTATTCGGAAAATTGATGATTTGGCTGAAAAGGCTTTTGATCCGATTGCGCTGAAAGAAACGGACCCTGAGATTTACCAGGTGGTGAAAAAAGAAGCCAAACGTCAATTGGAAAACATTGAGTTGATCGCTTCGGAAAATTACACCAGCCGCGCGGTTCAGGAATGCAGTGGTTCGGTCCTTACCAATAAATATGCGGAGGGTTATCCCGGCAAACGCTGGTATCACGGATGTGAATTTGTGGACCAAGCCGAACAATTGGCCATCGATCGGGCCAAAGAAATTTTTGGAGCCGAGCATGCAAACGTTCAGCCCCATTCCGGTTCCACCGCCAACCAGGCGGTTTATTTTGCGGCTTTGGAGCCTGGAGACACGATTTTGGCGATGGACTTGTCACATGGCGGACATCTCACCCATGGCATGAAACTCAATTTCTCCGGCCGTTTCTTCAATGCGGTTCACTATGGGGTTTCAAAGGAATCAGAACGATTGGATTACGATGCCATCGCGGAGTTGGCCAAAGAACATCAGCCCAAAATGTTGGTCTGTGGTGCCAGTGCTTACAGCCGGATCATTGACTTTAAACGTCTGCGTGAAATTGCGGATTCTGTGGGTGCATTGTTATTTGCTGACATCGCTCACATTGCAGGATTGGTGGCGGCGGGTTGTCATCCGTCTCCTTTCCCACACTGTGATTTTGTGACCACCACGACCCACAAAACCTTGCGGGGCCCCCGTGGCGGCATGATCATGTGCAAAGAGCAGTTTGCCAAAGAAATTGACAAGCAGGTTTTCCCGGGTGTTCAAGGGGGACCTCTCATGCACACCATTGCTGCCAAAGCGGTTTGTTATTATGAGGCCCTGCAACCCTCCTTCAAAGCGTATTGCGAGCAAGTGGTATGCAACGCCCGCACCTTGGCGGATGGTTTAGTGGAAGAGGGCTTGCGGATTTGTTCCGGTGGTACGGACAACCATGTAATGTTGGTGGACCTGAGTCCTTTGGGTGTCACCGGTAAAGATGCGGCTTCGGCATTGGACCGGGCCGGAATCACCGTGAATAAAAACGGGATTCCTTTTGATAAGGAAAGTCCTTTTGTCACATCCGGTATTCGATTGGGGACCCCAGCCATGACCACCCGGGGAATGAAAGAGCCGCAAATGGAACAAATTGCAAAATGGATTGGTCAAATTCTTAAAGCCCCGGCGGATGAAGAATTGCAGAAAAAGATTCGGGAAGAAGTGGTTGCATTGACTCAATATTACCCTGTGCCGTAATTGTAGACACTTGGAAATTTTGTAGTTCTTCTCGAATTTCTTCTTTCAATTTTTGCGATCGTTCCTAGCTTACGATACATGGATTTCAATCAGATCAGTATCAAGGGCGAGGAGATGCTTACCTGTCTGCTGTCCGTCACCTCAGAAAATTTTCTGGTGATGGACATGGATGGGAAGTTGCAAGAAGTGAATCATGCATTCTGTAAATTTGCAGGGCGACCGCGAGAGGATTTTATCTCGAAGAGTTTGTTTGATTTAGAGCCGAATCCATCTGACCCGGTGTTGAAAAAGCATTGGGCCGAAATATGCGCTTCGAAAACCTATACGACGGAATTCAAGTTTCTTCTGCCCAATGGTGTCCGTCATAACATGACGGGAAATTTTTGTGTCCATACCTTTGATGAAGGGGGGCTCATCTTTCTTTTTTGCAAAGAAATTGCCGTCGACCCCGAAAAGTTAAATTTATTAAATCTACAAACTGAAGCCTTGGCCTCCACGGCGAATGCCGTGGTGATCACTGATGACCACGGGCTGATTGTTTGGGCGAACCGTGCGTTCAGCAGATATACCGGGTATTCGATGGAAGAAGCGGTCGGTTCCGCACCGGGGGTTTTACTGAAATCCGGGAAACATCCGGTTTCTTTTTATACCGAAATGTGGGAAACCATTCGGCGGGGAGATATTTGGCAGGGAGAGCTGATTAACCGGCGGAAAGACGGGAGTCTTTATCCCGAAGAAATGACGATTACCCCTTTGTTTAATGAAGAGGGGGAAATCACCCATTATATAGCCATCAAACAGGATGTTTCCGAAAAGAAAAACCTTCAGGAAATGTTCCTGCGGGCCCAACGCCTGGAAAGTGTGGGCACCCTGGCCAGCGGGGTGGCTCACGATTTAAATAATGTTCTGTCTCCCATTGTGATGTCTGCCGATTTACTCATGGTCCAGACCAAAGATCAGCATACCAACGAAATGTTGCTGATGATCAAAGACAGTGCCAAACGTGGGGCGGATATTATTCGTCAGCTCCTGACATTTGTCCGCGGAGAAGATGAAGAGCTTGTGGAAATGCAAGTACGTCATCTGCTGAAAGAACTGGTGAAGGTTTTCCGTGAAACGTTCCCACGGTATATTACCATTGAAGACCGGATCGCCGTGGATTTGCATCCGATCAAAGGCAATGCCACCAACTTGCATCAAGTATTCACCAACTTGATGATTAATGCCCGGGATGCGATGCCCAAGGGCGGGAATCTATTATTAAAAGTGGAGAATGTGACCCTGGATGAAGCGCAGGCGCGTGAAATCGAGGGTGCACGGGCAGGAATGTTTGTCCGGGTACGGGTCGAAGATGAAGGAACCGGCATTCCGATTGAAATGCAACAGGATATTTTTGAGTCCTTCTTCACGACCAAAGGAAAGGGCGAAGGAACGGGACTCGGGCTGCCCACCTCGGTTACGATTTTGAAAAAACATCATGGCTTCCTTACCCTCCATTCCGAAGTGGGCAGGGGGAGTACGTTTGATGTTTACCTGCCCGTATTTGACGGCGTTTTTGATGACACCTCTTTTGTGCCGGAAGAGGAGCTGGTTTATGGAAATGGGGAGTCCATCCTGGTGATTGATGATGAAGAATCCATCGGTTTCATGTTGAAAGGAACTTTAAAATCATTGAATTACAATGTGAAAATCACCAACGGGGGACGGAAAGGGCTGGAGTGGTGGATGGAAAACCGTGAGGCGTGTAAACTTATTCTTTTAGACATGATGATGCCGGAAATGGATGGGGCCGAAGTGTATAAACATCTGAAAGAGCAGAATTGCCAATCCAAGATCCTGATTATGAGCGGTATGGTTTCGGAAGAGAAACTGATGGAAACCGGGGTGGACCTGAAAAATGCTTTCATTACCAAACCGTTTGCGATTGTTGATCTGGCAAAAAAAATCCGCAACCTTTTGGATACCTAATTCGGGTTGTTTGGTATGAAGGAATCTGCTTCTCTGGTTGAACTTTGGCTTGCCACGACCCGTCCCAAAACCTTGTTTGCCGCTTTATCACCGGTGCTGATGGGCGGGGCACTGCGTCTCGCCGAGGGTCCTGTACATTTTCCGGTCTGGTTTGCGACGTTGGGGGTCGCGCTACTCATCCAAATCGGGACCAATTTTTGCAATGACGTGTTCGATCATAAACAGGGTGCCGATACGGAGGCCCGGCAGGGGCCGCTTAGAGGTCTGCATTCAGGCCGGATCAGCCTTCGGGCCATGAGTTTGGCCACGGTCGCCTGTTTTGGATCTGTGGCCCTGATCAGCGCTTTATTAATTCGGCATGGAGGTATGCCGGTGGTGTGGCTGGCAGTGGCTTCCATTTTCTGTGGTGTCTTTTATACTGCTGGGCGATGGTCACTGGCTTACACCGGTTTGGCCGATCTTTTTGTGATCGTCTTCTTTGGTCCGGTGGCGGTGGCGGGGACGTATTATCTGCAGTTTCCCGCTTCAGGCTGGCCACCGTTACCCGTTTATCTGGCTGGTTTAGGACCGGGACTGATTGCGACATCTTTACTTACAGTCAACAATTTGCGGGATGTGGATGAAGATACTGAAAACCATAAACGTACATTGGCGGTGCGTTTTGGACGACGCTTTTCCCGGATTGAATATACGGTTTGTATGCTCGGTGCTTTGGTTGCCCCGGTGATGGCGGCCGGGGTCGCCGGTCGGGGATGGGGCTCCTGTCTGGTGCTGTGCCTTTTTCCGCTGATGCTTCCCCTGATTCGACAGGTGCAGGTGGGAACCACCGGTGCGGAGTTAAATCCGGTCCTGGGGAAAACCGGGAAGATTTTGTTGATGTATGCCGTGCTGTTTTCCGTCACCTGGCCTTGGGGAGGCTGAGTGTTCCGTTTTTTTTCTTACCGGTTGGCATTAAAAAATCCCCTTTGTTTACCGGGCAATAAGCCTTTACGTCATCGGGAAGGCCTTTTACTACACCGTCCGGATACCGGAGGTTGGGGAGAGGCCGCGCCTTTGCCCGGGTATTCATCAGAGACTTTGGCCGAAGTGGTGGAGGCCGTAACCGCTTCACAACTTGATAGCACACATTTTCCCAGTTTACGTTTTGCGATCGAGTGCACGGAAAAAACATTTTCGGCACCTGAGCAGCATGTGAATGTAAATGCATTATGGATTGTGGGAAAAGAGAAGTTGGGGGACCTTTTGTTGCGGCTGAAAGATTGGGATGCACCGGTCATTAAAGTGAAGCCCGGAGATCCGCCCCGTATGGATGAGGTTATGGAATTGTTGGCGCAGAGGCCGGATTGCCGTTTACGCATCGACGGGAACCGACAATGGTCCGTCGAGCAAACGCTTCGCCTGTTTGATCGGTTGCCGGAGGGGCGCTTGGAATATATTGAAGAGCCCTTAGCAGAGGATGAAGGGTATGCGGACTTGTGGGCCCGTGCGAATGTGCCCATTGGTCTGGATGAATCCCTGTTATTGCCTTCGGGAAAAAAGTGGGTCGATTTTCAGGGGGTGAAAGCGCTGATTCTGAAACCCACCCTGATGGGGGATGCGGAGGATCGCGCTTTTTGGATTCGCAAAGCCGCGGAAGCAAATCTCAGGGTTGTCTGGAGCAGCTGTTTTGAAAGCGGGGTGGGGCTCTGGAATTTGGCCCGGCTTGCACGGGGGGGGGACATTGCCGGTTTGGACACCGGAGGCGTATTTGAACAGGACGTGCTTGCTCCCCGGCCTTTGGTCTGCAGAGGGCAGATCCCCCCTCCTGCAGAGGGGGGACTGTCTGTGTTTGAAAATGGTTTGGGCTATATTCAGGATTGACCTTTGTTGTGGGTATTGCATCGTTTGAAAATTATCAGGAGATGACTTATGGCGGTATCGGTAGAAATTAAAGATTTGGTAAAAACTTTTGGCGAAACGCGGGCGGTGGATCATATTACATTGACCATTGAACCGGGTGAACTTTTTTTCCTTTTAGGGCCCAGTGGTTGCGGTAAAACGACTTTGCTTCGTTGTATCGCCGGATTCCATCAACCGGAAAGTGGCAGTATTCATATGGGGGGGGATGAAGTGACCCGCTTACCTCCTCATCTGCGGGACACGGGCATGGTGTTTCAAAGTTATGCCCTGTGGCCCCATATGACTGTGGCCCAGAATGTGGCCTTCGGTTTGGAAATGCGGAAAGTAGGCAAAGCCGAAACCGCAAAAAGGGTGAAGGATGCCCTCGCCATGGTCAAAATGAGTGATCGTGCAAATCATAAACCCAATCAGCTTTCCGGAGGTCAGCAACAACGGGTGGCGTTGGCACGGGCTTTGGTGATCCATCCTAAATGTTTGTTGTTGGATGAACCTCTCTCCAATTTAGATGCCAAACTGCGGTTGGAAATGCGGACAGAAATTCGCCGAATTTGCAAAGAAGCGGGTTTGACTGCGATTTATGTGACCCACGATCAAAAAGAGGCCCTCTCGGTTGCAGACCGGTTGGCAGTACTCAACGGCGGGGTGATTGAGCAATGCGGAACCCCGCAGGAAGTCTATCTGAAACCCAGGTCGGTGTTTGCCGCTGGCTTTATCGGAGAAACAAATTTTCTCGATGGCACGGTTAAAAAGATTTCCGGTGAACGCATGATTATTTCCACCCCGGTGGCGGAATGGGAATCTATTCATGGTTTGGATACATTTAAGGAGGGGGATGAGGTAACGCTTTCTCTACGTCCGGAAACCTTGCATTTGGGAGACGCCTCTCCGGGTCAGCCGAATGTGGTGGGAGGCATTGTTCACGATACTGTGTATCTTGGGGAAGTGGCACAGCATCAGGTGCGTATTGGCGGTGACGGAGGACGCAACTTAAAAGTATTTGACTTGAATCCACGGATCCTGGCCCGCGATGGAGAACAGGCTGCATCGGTTTGGGTGGATGCACAGGATGTGGTAATCCTGCCCCGGGGGAACGCATGAAATCCTGGGGGGTTGTGTTTGCGGCAGCACTGGTGATTGCGCTGCCCTTTATCTTTAAAAAACCACCCTCGGCCGGCGCTTGGAAGGAGGGGGATCCCGTCCTGGTGGTGATCTCTCCCCATAACGAAGCGATTCGTTTTGAATTGGCCTCCGGTTTCAGTCACTGGCATGAAAAGAATTATGGAGCGCCGGTGAAAATTGATTGGCGCACCATTGGCGGAACCACAGAAATCGTCCGGTATTTGGATGGTGAAACCCAGGCTTCTTTTCGGGGCTGGTGGCGTAATCAAGGAAAGGAATGGCCGGAAGGCGCCACTTTGGCGCTCACCGACCGTCATTTTGATGAGGAAGGGGCTTCTCCTGAATTGCTGGCCGTGCGGGAGACCCTGAGAAAGACCGATGATCCCTCCACCTTTAGTACCGGGATCGATTTGTTTTTCGGAGGCGGAGAATATGATCATTCAAAAGTTTACCGACAGGGTCTCACCGTGAATCCCTGGCCGGCGGGCCTACCCGGGGGATTATTTGAAACCGCAGACGGTCACACATTGATTCCGGAAAGTTTAAGTGGAGAAAGGTGGCGGGGAACCGGTTTTGTGGGAACCGCCCTGAGTACTTTTGGCATAGTGTACAATGCCGATCGATTGGCGGATCTGGGGGTGGCGGAAGCCCCCCAAACCTGGGAGGATCTGGGTGATCCGGTTTATGCGGGTCAACTGGGGGTGGCGGATCCCACTAAAAGCGGCAGTATCGCCAAAGCGTTTGAAATGATCATTCATCAGCAATGTCATATTGCAGTTGATAAAGCCGGATTTTCCAAGGCGCAGATTGAAGCTTTTGAACAGGATCTCACTTTGGCGCCTCCCGAATATCAGGCCGCAATAGAAGCGGGCTGGGCCAAGGGACTTCGTTTGGTTCAACGTATCGGGGCGAATGCCCGGTATTTCACCGACAGTGCGGGTAAGGTTCCCATTGATGTAAGTGCAGGTGATGCGGCCGTGGGACTGGCGATTGATTTTTACGGTCGCTATCAGGCCGAGACCAGCCGGGGGCCCAACGGGGAAGAGCGCATGTTTTATGTGACGCCGACCGGTGGGTCGAGTGTGAGTTGTGATCCGATTAGCCTCTTGCGGAGTGCGCCGCATCGGGAACTGGCGGTTCGGTTTATTGAATATACCCTGAGTATTGAAGGTCAACGTCTGTGGAATGCCCGTCCGGGCACCCCGGGAGGCACCCATAAATTTGCCCTTCGCCGCTTACCGATTCGTCGGGATTTGTACCCTTCCGATCTGCCCGAGTTCCAGCGCGTTTACGAAGAGACGGCGTCCGCCAATGTGGATGACTTGTCAGATCCGGGAGTGAACCCCTATGTCCTGGCCGAATCCTTTTCCTATCATTATCGGTGGACGGGAAGTCATTTCACCATTCACCGTCAATTGATTCGCGCCATGTGTTTGGATGCGGGAGAAGAATTACGGGCAGCCTGGGCCGCGATCAGGGAAGCGGGAGGACCGGAGGCGGTGCCTGAAGCCATGGAGGCCTTGCAAGCCTTGCCCCCCGGATTCACTTGGACCAGTGCTTTGGGACCGGACTATGAAAGAGGAAATGAAATGGAAGTAATGAGAAAATGGGTCCTTTATTTCAGGGCACAATACGAGAAAGCACGGCAACTCGCGGAGGAGGCTCATGCGTAAATCAACTGCGAGACTTATTTTCGGCATTACGGTTCTGGTGTTTGCGGTAGCCTTTCTTTTTCCTTTGGTGCTGGTGGTGGGAAAAGGATTTCTAACCCCGGACGGTACTTTGACTTTGGAATACCTCATCGGGGTTTTCCGCAATCCGATTTATGTGGAGGGGCTTTTTAATAGTTTACGACTGGCGTTGGGAACCACTTTTTTGGCCACCTTGTTATCCCTGCCTTTGGCCTGGCTTTCCAATCGATATGATTTCGCCGGCAAAAAATGGGTCAATGCCCTGGTACTGGTGCCCATGATATTGCCGCCTTTTGTGGGCGCAATTGGTTTTCAACAAATTCTGGGGCAGTACGGTGCCCTGAATTCTCTATTGGGGACCGACATTGACTGGCTGGGGCAGGGGCGCTGGTTTGGGGTGATCCTCCTGCAGTCGCTGGCGCTTTACCCGATTATGTATCTCAACGTCGCCGCCTCTTTGGCCAATATTGACCATGCCATGGATGAAGCGGCGGAAAACATGGGGGCCACCGGCTGGGCGAAATTCCGTCGGATTTCCTTGCCGTTGATGACACCCGGAATGTTTGCCGGAGGCACCATCGTGTTTATCTGGTCGTTCACGGAATTGGGTACGCCCCTGATCATGAATTATACCCGCTGTGCCTCGGTGCAGGTTTATGATGCGCTAAAAGAAATTGGCGGGAATCCTTTTCCTTTTGCCCTGGTGTTTGTGATGCTTGCCGTCAGCGTGATTCTGTATGCGGTGAGTAAATTTTTATTCGGGGGGAAAGCCTACGCCATGCAGGGCAAGGCCGCCACCACCTTTACCACGGAAAGAATGTCAGGGTGGCGCGGATTTCTGACCTTGCTGCCCTTTTTGGTGGTGATCGGAATGGCGTTGCTTCCTCATCTGGGAGTGATTCTTACCAGTTTCACTGCTCCCGGTGGATGGTATCAGTCCGTTCTTCCCCAATCGGTCACCACCGGAAATTATGCGGAGGCTCTGGGCCATGAAATGACCGTGAGCAGTATCCGGAACAGTCTGACTTTCTCCACTCTGGCCGTCCTCTTTAATTTGGTGTTCGGCATCGCGATTGCCTTTGTGGTGGTGCGTTCCACCATTCGGGGCCGGGCCATTTTAGATGGTTTGGCGATGTTGCCGTTGGCGGTTCCCGGTTTGGTGATGGCCTCCGGCTATTTGGCTTTCAGTTCCATGTTGAGTAATACGGCCTGGGTGAAAAGTTCGGACACCCTGCACAGTTTATTTGATGTCAAAACCAACCCGACGTTGTTTTTGGTGATGGCCTACGGCATTCGAAGATTGCCCTACATGGTGCGTTCCGCAGTGGCGGGTCTCCAGCAAACCAGTGCCGGACTGGAAGAGGCCGCAGCCAATTTGGGCGCAAAACCGATGGTGAGCCTCAAACGGGTGACCCTGCCTTTGATTACCGCCAATCTGATAGCCGGAGCCTTGCTGGCCTTCTCCTTCAGTATGCTGGAAGTTTCGGACAGTTTAATGCTGGCGCAACGACAGGATTTTTATCCCATTACCAAAACCATTTATGAACTGTTCCAGCTCATCGGGACCGGCAAGTATTTGGCATCGGCTCTGGGGGTTTGGGCCATGATGTTCCTCGCGGTGACCATCGTGGGATCCAGCCTGTTATTGGGTAAAAAGATGGGGGCATTGTTCCGGGTGTAAAACGGATCGGTGCAAGATGGCGGATCAAATATTTATCTTCTTCAACCTCGGGGAAGCCTGTCTCTGGTTTTTTATGGCCCTGTTTGTTTTCCGGCAGATGCGGAAAGGAGGACGGGTACAAACACTTGGCATAACGGGTGTCACTCTGGTCATCTTTGGACTGTCGGATCTGATTGAACTTCAGACCGGGGCCTGGTGGCGGCCCTGGGAGCTGTTGGCAATGAAGGGCTTTTGTTTGATCACCTTTTTAGGCTGCTACCTGAGTGATCGTTACAGTAAAAAAGATGAGACGTGATCAGGCTGTGCTGAGAGTTTTATCTGGTAACGCTTCTCAGACCCGTCGGTGGAAGCAAATCTGTTCCGCGTCTACATAAGAGATTTTGCTTGTTCTTTCACCGGTCCAAAGTGTTTCGGCCATGGGGTATGATTGATGTGGTCCCACACATTTTGGGCTTCAGGCATTCGGTTCATTTTAATCAAACAACGGAGTTTTCCCAGGTAACCGACGGGTTCCTCCGTGCGGATGCGAATGACATTTTCCCACTGAATGAGGGCGGCTTCCCAGTTGTTTTGTTTTTCGCGCACGAGGGCCAGCGCCTCGTGACTTTCCGATTCATGGGGGAGGGCTTCGACCATGGAGGTATAGGCGCGTTCACTTTCCATTGGTTGGGTGTTTTGGTGATAGCGTTTTGCCAGATTTTGGTAGAGTTCTAAATCATAAGGATTGCGGGAAACCGTCTCTAAGAGTAGATCGATGGCTTTCCCCGGTTGTTTATTCCGGGTATAACTGTCGAGTAGCAACTCGCGGGTTTCCGGGTCATCGGGTTGTAGATCCAAGGCATGCCTCAGATGTAAGCTTCCCTGTTCATATTGATGTCTCCGCAAGAAAAATTTACCCAGGGCTTTGCGCAAAATAGGATTGTCCCGGCCGGTGTTTTGTACTTCCTGTTCGAAACGATGAATGTACGCCTCCAGATCCTTTGCGTTCCAGAAAATTTGGTCCAAACGATCCAGGGAACGGCGACGATGGTTTTGATTGGGCCCCCGGGCGATGATGGCTCCGGAAATGGATGCCACAGCCTGGCCGGTATCACCCATGTTCTGATAGGCTCGGGCTTGTTGTTCGTAGTAGGTGCTCAATGTTCCGTTGCCAATGCCCCGGTGGGGTTGGGTACGCACATGCATGGCAATGGCCTCCTCATAATAGTCTGCGGATTTTTGGAATTGATCTATCGCATACGCCACTTCGGCCAAAGTCACGGCACTGGCTTCCTGCCAACGGTTTTCACTGCGGAATTTATGGTCGGTCTTTACCAGTTGATTGAGGGCATTCCCGGTTTCCCCCTTATGGTATAGGCAGCGGATCTGCCGCGTTTGCGCATCCAGATGATCCGGACGTTCCGCCATCAGACCGGGAAGGATACGCAGGGCTTCCGCATAACGTTTTTGGGCCTCAAGATATTCGGTCAATTTGAAACGGCCTTCCCAGGACAGGATGCCCCGGTGATAGGCTTGTACCAAGCGGTCGGTTGCGAGTTCTTTTTGTCTGAGACCTCTGTAAAGATAATCCGTGCTGTAGAGTTGATGTGATTCGGAGTCGGGAAAATCTTCCAGAATCTTCAGTGCGACGGCAGTGAATTCCGCTTCTTTTTCTTCCCAATAATAGCTGCTGTGTCGCCAATAAATCGATTGGTTGTGGGAATCTTGATTGCCCAATTCCTGTCGAAGGCCGTCCAGTACAATGTTCAGGAGGCGGTTTTCCAGAGAACGTGAAAGGGTTTGTCCCAAGTTTACACGCCAACGGGCCATGTTATATCTCTGGGACTGCCAAACGTTTGGCCGAAGTTCTTTGATTCCCTCCGGTTCTGTTTCTGCCTGTTGAATCAGAAACGACAAAGCGCTTTCCGTTTTTCCAATGGCATGCAGGGTGTCCGCGAGCGTGGCCGTGATCAATTGCGCTTCATCATATGCTGTGCGTTGCAGAAGTGCAGGAAAAAGAGAAATCGCAAAACGTTCTGCATCCTTCTGAACTGTTTTGATATTTTGACTGTGCCCCTCCCGCCAGAGATTACAAAGTCCCTGCACCCAGCTTCTCCACATGGGAATATCCACCTCTCCGCTGAGCTCGTTTATATAGAGCTTTTGCAGGTTCTGGTAAAGCTGTCGGCCGGATCCCAGAGAGACGCGTCCCTGTTGCGCAAAGGTATTATGGTAAACCAGATACAGTTGCTGTTTTATTTCGTGTTGTTTGATGGCGGTATAAGCGCGTTTGCTTTCTTTGACCCATAGATCTTCCGCCTGCCGGAAACGTTGGAGCGAGATGTAATAGGAAGACAGCAGGCTTACGTTATCGATGACTTGATTGCCGAGGGTGCCTCCATTGGCATCCCGTCGTAAATCCAGACTGGCAGCCAGGAGTTGTACGGCCTCTTCTTTTTGATGGGCTGACCAGAGGACTCTCGCTAAATTTTGGGAGAGGGTCAGATGATCCTGGCTACCGGCGGGAACCAGGTTTCGCAAACGGTAGAGTTGTTGCAGTTGTTCTTCCTGCAATTTCCCCGGGGGGAGGGCGCCTAAGCTTTCCAGCAGGGAAGCCATTTGTAGTTGTTCTCCTTCGGCCCATTCCCCTTTAAATGCTTTTTGAAGCGCCTGAAATGCACGGTCAACATGGGGAGAGGCCCCCTGAGCCTGTTGGGTGGCCTGTACGGATATCCGGAAGTTTAAAAGGTGGAGGGCACGTTGATTGGTGGCGGAAAGCGCCCGGGTTTGCAGGGTTTGAATCCTTGAAGTCATTTCGTCCAGCGTCGCTTCCTCCTGGAGGAGATCCAAAATCAAAGTCATGGACTGAATATAGGGGTAGATTCCCTGTTGTGATTGTCCCACCGTGCTGTCGACCAGTACCGCGAGCAAGCGGAAATCACGGCTGGATTTGTAAATGTTCTGCAGCATCCGGATATAATTCGCCGGAGAGGCCGATTTCCTGAACAGGGCGTATAAAGCGTCAATGATTTCAGGGGACAGTTCCTGAGGTGTATGGTTTTGTTGTGACCGGCTATAAAGGTTGAACTGTTGGTTGATCCAGGATTGGATGGCATATTCCGGTAATTCCGCCCAGGCGTCCCTTTTGCTTTGTCGGGCTGCATCCCGCTTGTCTAATAATGTGTACCAATCGGACAGCGTTTGGTGGTCATGGAACTCTAGGACGTTCTCTTCTTTCAGGTGATTGAAAATTTTCACCGCTGATGCGACCTGATTGCATTCTGCGAGAATCATGGCATAGTTTTTCCCCCATTGAATCTGAAGCTCAAGTTTATCAGAGGCATACCATTGCTGAAGCCTGGATTCCAAAGATTCTCCCCGATCCAGGGCAACCAGCAATTGGTGGATCGCATATTTCCAGTCGAAATTATAGGCCTGTACCCGGTCCGCCTGCTCAAACAGGGCCAGCAGGCGATCCGCAAATTCTTCATTTGATTCTGTGGTTGCCGCCAGATGGGAAAGTGTTTCCACCCAGCGACGAATATAGATTTCATTCAATTCGGATGGTGTTTCAGGGGGAGAGGTGATCGCTTGTTCAAGCACCCTCAAACCTTCGAGCTGAAGAGCGGGGAGTTCGCTTCCTGCGCGTGCCTGAACATAGGCACGGTCGAGTTGAATCCAGGGTTTCATTTCCGCTTTTGGGGGGTGGTTTTCCTGCGCACGCAACCATTGTAATACCCAGAGATGGTTTTCCTGTTCCAGAGTTTTGGTGGCCTTATCTAATTCCCGGCGCGTCAATGAGTGACGATTTTCAAGCTGCGAAATTAAATGGTTTTTGCGACCCTCAATTACCCAGTCCACCCATTTACGGGTGGTGGTCCGTGCCGCATCATATCGGGAAAGGTCTAAATGCTCTATCCAAAGCGGAAATGCCCGCATGACTTCATCCGACCAGTTTTTTTCCAACAGGAGATTGACGAGGTGTTGTGCACCTTGTTGTTTCGCGGTCTGGGTTTCAGCCCGTTGATATTTTATACGGGCGTGCTTTAATTTCAGCTCAAGGTTTCCATAGGTAAGGAGGAGGGATTCAAGCCTGTGTTCATCCGTTTTTTCTGATTTTTCCCAACGAATAAAAATACGTTCCAGCAGGGATTCCCAGGCATCCGCACCATCCGGTTCGAATCCGCTTTCTTTCAACCAGGAAACCAACAAAAAGATCTTTTCGGGATCTCCTGTTTCCACTTGCTTTTGAAGTTGGGTAAACATTTCTTTCCGCAGTTCCGCCACCAGAGGTGAGGTCCTGAATGTATAACTGCTTCGAATGGGTTGAATGAGTTCTTCGGTATTTTTTTCCGTCAGGAGAGTGAGGATGATTTCCTGCAGGGCACGGGCACTCTCTACATGTATGCCGTTGTTTCGTTGATCATAGCCGTTTCCCAGGAGCTGGTTGATAACCGCTTGGTAGGCGGCGATAGCAGCGGGGCTGCGGTCGCCATTTATGACCGCATCCACCCGCGCCCGTTTCCACTTTTCGGCTTGGGTTACATGGTTTTTCGCGAGCAGGGCACTCAGATAGATCCCGTAAGTTTTGCTGGAAATCTCTTCGGGTTCCTGGGCCTCAACATAGGCGATCACCTCATCCAGTTCTCGTTCCTGCCATAGGAAACTTAAAAGGACATTGTGGATCTGTTGTCGGTCACTCTGTTTCCCGTTCGGGTATTTTTGCAGCGTGTGTTTTAGATAGGCAATGGCGCGATTGAGTTCTCCCCGCTGTTTCAGGCGCTGAGCATATTGGGTGTGATGAATGAAATGATCTGTGCTTTCTTCCGCCAGGATACGTGCCATGTCCAGGGCTTTATCCGACTGACCCAAGGCATCGCAGGCATGTATCATATTATAATACCATTGCTGCATCGGATGTCGAAGATGGTTTTGTCTTCTCAATACGGGTTCAAGTGCAAGCAAAATTTCTTTTCGTTCCCGGGGAGAGGTGACTGCGCTCTGACTGAACTGCATCATCTGAAGGGCACGGGCATCATCCACGGTCCCCGGGTCCGTTTGCAATGTGCGGGCCATGCGCATGAGTTGACGTTGATAGGCCTCCCATTGACGGGTGTTCTGCAGAAACATCAGCTGCAGACGGTCGCTCCCGCGGGTTCCTTGAATTCTTGTATCCACTTCATGCCAGTAATGGGCGGCAAGATCGGAGCGCTGACGTGAAAAGGCATCCATGAGAAGCACCCACAGCTCCTCCAGCCCCGCATCTTCTTGATTGAACGCATCTCTGGCTTCAAAGATCGTGGGGAGGGGGGATTCCATCATCACTGCATCATTCTTCAGGATCTTTAGACTCCGGGTCAGGCGGTGTTGCATGTCATCCGCATTTTCAACTAGAAGTTGAATCTGTTCTTTACGGATTCGCTGACTTTGGGCATCAAAATATTCGACGCGTCCGGGCCACCAGGTCCCTTCGATTTGTTTGAAATCTGTATATAGATGTTTTCCTGTGAGGGTGTCATTTTCCAAAAAAAGACGTTCAAGAAGCAGGGAGCGGGCTGGGTCGATGACCCAAACTTCCCGGTGATGGTTCCGGTCAGAGGGATGGGTAAAGTAAATATGAATTAGACCTTCCTCATCCTGTAGCGTGGCTTTCATGCGGGACATGGCATGCAATTGATTGCCGAAGTATCCGGCAAAAGGAGCGGGAAATTGATGAAGAGAGTCATTTATTTGATCCTGAGTTTTTCCCAAACGCCAGATGGTATCCAAAACGCCCCGTTCATTTTCGATGTTCCATTCCCGATGAATACCGGTGCCGGGGATGTGAAGCGGGGTGGAGAGCCAATGCAGGTCCTGTACCAGCAGTTCTGATTCTCCTTGGACCATCCATTCGTCTGCGGGGTTGCGGGAGGACGCACGCAGGGTGATCTGAAATCCTTTGTTCTTTTCCCGGAAGAAAGACCTGCGGTTCAGTTTGGAGAGCACGGCGCGGATTTCCGGTTCCCAACTTGGGTTCAAAGAGGGTGCATTTCTCAAGGTAAGGCTGGGGAATGCACCCTGATCCGGAATCAGAGTCGGCATATACCATCCCGGATGGATTCTTCTGCTTCGTTCGCTTCGTCTCTGTTTGGCAAACGCCCCGTATTCCCTACCTGGCCGTAGATCCAGATCCATGGTGCTGCTGCCAATTTTTTGTCGGTTACCAGAATATTGGGTAAGGGGAAGGGGGACTTCACTGTCACTCAATATTTCGTTCACACTTCCCGGTATCCCATATGTTTCATTCCCGATTCGGTCAAATCCTACATTGGCAGCCAGAAGCGAAACATAATCCTCATAGCCGGTAAGACCGTTTATATTTGTATTGCCATCAAAAAATCGAAGTCCGCCCGTAATTCCTCCGCCCCCAAAGGGATCACCGTTGCTTCTGAATGCGACAGTGGAACTCAGATGTCCGTATTCTGGCTGTAAGCTCTCTCTTCCCATCTTATTTAAGTCCTGACGTGTCTGTTGATAAAGTTTTTTGCGCCAGGTTTTGGCCCGCAGCATTTGTTGCTGTCGCAGGGCATAACGCGCGGAGTCCCGTCCTTCCTGAAAAAAGTTCTCCCCGTCCCGCATGCGGAATTTCTTTGCCACTGCAAACCGTTCCCGGTCGGCATCGCTTTCCAATACCAGAAACGAAGTGTAAGGGGTCATGATCTGATACTCTTCGGACAGGCTGATGATTTGTTCCCGAATTTCCGGGGAAGCTCCCTGGCTCACCAGCATGTCCAAATGACTTCGTGCCCACAGACGGGGAATGAAGGAATTGCCTTGCTCCGCGGAATCCAGCTGAAAGGTGGTGGTGTAAGATAAGGCTTTACCATCAACCGTTCCTCTGACGAGCACTTCTCCTTTTTGGGGACCTGTGGATGGGTTATATCGACCGACCATACGTTGTTGACTTCCCAAGGGGAGGTTGGGGAGGGGATCCGGATAAACGGCCGCGACTTCGACGCCTTCAAACTGAATGGATAAATTTTTTACCGTAGGGCTGGTGAGTTCGTTGAGCAGGTTGTTGGCGGTGAGTGCGGGATCTTCACCGTCGATTCCGCGCCAGCTGCCGCTCCCTTTATTTGAGAATGCTTTGAGCACGCTGGCCTCATACAGGTTGCCGGGAGCCACGGCATGAAAAGTGAAACCTTCGAAGTCCATGCGGGAAAAACGGTCGATCCAGGCTTGGGCATCCGCATTTTTGGTGGTGGGAATTCCGTCACTGATCACAATCACTTCTGCGGGTCCCTGAATGCGGTTTTGCAGTTCGGAAAACGCTAAATCCAGATCCGACCACCCCAGGGGATTCCGGGCCTCCACCGCATCCAGGATTTGGATACGGTTTTCGGGAGTCAGGCCGGTAAAGCTCTCGGTGATCCAGCGCGCTTCGGTATCGAAGGTCATGACATGCACGCGGTCCTGATCTCCCATTCCGTTGAGAAGGGCGGAGAGAAAATCCAGCTGGGCTTTACGTGCAGGACCTGAAACCGATCCGGAGCTGTCTACCATCACGACCCATTGCCGGGGATCCGATGCGGGAAGCAGATCTCTGGATCTGGGGCTTCCGCTGTCCGGCGCCCGGAGCATGAGCATGAAATACCCGTCGTCTCCCCTTCGATGGGGGATGACCCGGATAGGGCTGGGATCTTTTTCGGTTTCGATATGAAGGACGAAATCCCTTTCCGGCACCACCTCTTCGGCCTGATACTCCAATTGCGCGGCGTGGGAGGTTTGGTCTGTGCGGCAGAGATGGCTGGGGCTGAATACCTGACGCAGGGCGTCGGAGGAGTGGATGCGAACCTGGAGGGACAATTCTTTCAGGGGGGTCTGACGGAAGAGGTCGCTTTGCAGTCCATAGCGGTAGCTGTACCGGTTGCCCGCTTTGGGTAAGACCTGGGTATAGCCGATCTTGATCCGCTTTTCACCGACGATGGGATAGACCCGGGCTTTAAACAGATTTCCGCCATTCCATTCCAACAGACCCGGATCACGTTTTTCCCGTAGAATGGTTTCGTAAATTTCTCTGGCCCGTTGCTTCTCCACAATTTCACCGTTGACCAACTCGCCGTCAATCCACATGCCAAATTCGGAAATGGAAGCGTCCGCAGGCAGGGGGAAGTAAAAGACCCCCTCCAACACTTGAGAGGTATGGTTGATAAATGTTTCTTCAATGACGGTGCGGGCAATTTGATCCCGAATGTCCACGGTGACCTGATGGGTGCCCATCGTCAGCGGCACGTTCCGCCCATCTACAGTGGCTAACAGGGAGCCCAGGGCTTCGCTGCTGTCATCGGCAAGATAGCCTGTAAGCCAACCGGGAGGTGTCGGAAGTTTTTGCATGTCCTGATCGGAGACGCGGGCCACAACGGTCTCGTTTTCCAGCGTCCACGAAATGCCTTCCGGTCCCTGCACGGTTATCTGAACTTTTTCGGGGACTTTTAGTTGTATGTCTCCGCGGTGAAGCCTGATATTGGTGGCGCTCTGTATTTCGACCAGACTGTCGGGCCCCAGAATGATTTCCGCTCCATTCCGCAGACGGGCTTTGAGAGCGTTGGCCCCCCGGCGACCGGTTTTCAACCAGTCTTTTGCTTCGATGGGCATGCCGATTTGGGCGACAGACCAACGGTTTCCGGTGATCGGTTTGAGACTGCCGTTGCCTTCCCGGTCGATGATATGTCCCAATTCATAGGATAAGGATAATTCGACGCGGCCCTGTCCGGGTTGGAGGGTTTTAATTTCCTGCGGGGTGTTTTCAGGGGTGAAAGCCACTTTACCTTCGGTGACTTCGGCAAATACCCGATTGGATTTGTCATCCACTTCCACTTCGAAATCGGTCCCAATGTCTTGCAGGGTGCCCACCGGAGTTGTGAGGGTTACCCCGGGGTGTGGGGATGCCACCCGGATATGGAGGGTTCCCTTTCGTAAGTCAATCGGCTGTCGTTGTTGCGGGTGACGGTGCTGCAAACTGAACACGCTGCCGGCTGAAATTTGAATCCATAAACCCTTCTGTAATTCCAAGGCCGTATCTTCGTCTACACGATATTGACCGGCCGCCGCGGGGGTCGATACCGAATTCCCGCTCTCCATGTCTTCGAAAGGTTGGGATGGATGAAGGAGCACGGACATGGTGCACACGATTATAAACACGGCGGCAGCCGCCCAGAGTCCGGCTTTAAAAATTAAAGGCTGACGTACCCGGGGGATTTCCGGATCGGCGATTCCCAAGGCGCGGACCAGATCTGACTGGGTGGCGGCGCTTTGACAAAAGATCCGCCGGGCAGTTTCAGATGTCAGCAGGATTGATTCAAGTTCCTGATGGCTTTGGCGATCCAAGGTTCCGTCAAAAAAGTTTCCGATTCCGCGGTCCAAATGGGCTGGTGATTCAATCATGATGACAATTCAGTTTGTTCAGTTTCCTGTTCAGTACATTTTCTCTCGATGCATAGACGAAGGCGTTTCCGCAGGCGGCTGGTCAACATTTTGACGGATTCAACCGAGCGGTTTAAGTGCTTGGCAATGCATTGATGGGATTGGCGCCTGGCGTAGCGCCGATGCAACACGTCACGGTGATGCTCTTGCAACTCCTGTATGCAGGCGTTGAGGGCGGTTTCCCGATCCGATTCTACAGTAAGCGGCATAATCGTCTCCCAAGTGGCGGCCAGTTTTTCCATAAGCTCCGGGCTGAAGGGAAGCGGATCTTTTCCCCGGGCCCGACAGTGGCGGAGAGCGCGAATGCGGGCGATACTGCGGACCCAGGCGCCGAAGTTGGATCCTGGCTGAAATTGATCTTTCAGTCGAAGGGCATCAATACAGGTCTCCTGAAAAAGATCATCGGCCACGGAGCGGTCACCGGTCAATGCGGTCAAGAAGCCAACTAAATTCCGTCGTTCCTGCATGAGGTTTCGGGTTACTTCATCCATAAAATTCCCAATTTTCAGTCGAAAAATACAAGTTCATATCACCTAACCGCATAAAAGTTGAAAAGGTAACATGAAAGAATGAAAAAAATACCTGCGCGACCCAAACCTCTTGGAGCTTTCGAGGTGAAAGTTATGGGTGGGGGAGCAGGGGGTGGCATGAATGGGAGATTTTTCCATGCGGTTTTGCTCAGAAGATGAAAGCTTCATGAGGGAGCACGGATCACCTATTCTCGGTTGTTGGCGATTCACAAAGAAGCTTGTGCCACTCGATATGTGTTGTTAAAGACGCCGCATGGAACAAAGGACATTGATAATCGGTGATGTGCACGGCTGTTACAAAGAGCTGAAAAAGCTTTTAAAAAAGGTAAAAGCCGATCCGGAAAAGGACAGGATTCTGTTTATTGGCGACTTGATCAATAAAGGGCCGGACTCCCGTAAAGTTTGGGAAATATTCAAGGAATACCATGGCACCTCTATCATGGGCAATCATGAGCTTTCGCTGTTGGAACTCGCCCAGGGGAAGCTGCATAAACACAGCAAGTATTTTGATGCCTTGCGTAAAAATTTCGGCAGTAAATTTGATGAATTTGTGGCGGATGTCAGCCAGTTTCCTTTGTGGTACGAAGATCATGAACTGATGCTGGTGCACGGCGGCCTGGTGCCGGGGCTGCATCCGGATCAGACGGATCCCTGGCATCTGGTGACCATCCGGACCTGGGACGGGGAGGGGCATGACCTCAAAAGTGAATCCAATCCGCCCTGGTTTGATCTTTATGAGGGGGATGATCTGGTGGTGTTCGGTCACTGGGCGGCCCTGGGCGGTTTGGATCGTCCCAAAGTAATTGGTCTGGATACGGGTTGTGTGTACGGGGGGGACCTCACCTGCCTGATTTTGCCGGAACGAAAACTGGTTAAAGTATCCGCCCTCAAAAAATATGCACAAATCTAAATCCCATTTCGGTTTTAAGATGGAGCGATCCTGCTTTCCGGTACAGGCAGCATGATGGCATTTCTGGAAGGGTTTAGCCCGGATGCCTGGCTGGCCATTGCCGTGGTGACATGCACTTTTTTGGCCGTGGTGTTCACCCGCCTGCCTACGGATGTGGTGTTTATGGGGGGATTGGCGGTGCTGGTTTTAACCGGGGTGTTGAATGTGGAACAGGCTTTGGCCGGTTTCAGTTCCCCGGCGGTGGTGACGGTGGGACTGTTGTATATCGTGGTGGCGGGGGTTCAGGAAACCGGAGGGCTGAATTGGATTTCCACCCATATTTTAGGGCAACCGAAAAGTTATCGGCGGGCGCAGATCCGCTTGACCAGTCCGGTGGTTCTGTTGAGTGCATTTTTAAACAACACCCCGGTGGTGGCGCTGTTTATTCCCACAGTGATGGAATGGTGCCGCCGGATCAATGTGCAGCCCTCCAAGCTGTTGATTCCCCTCAGTTACGCCTCAATTTTCGGGGGACTCTGCACCCTGATCGGAACCAGTACAAATTTGGTGGTGAATGGGCTTTGGCAACTCCGCTATGGGGAAACCGCAAGCTTGGGGATGTTTGAAATCGCCAAAATTGGCGTGCCGTGCGCCTTGCTGGGGTTGGCATATCTTTTGATTTTTTACCGACGGTTGCCCGACCGCCGGGCGTTTACCGAAGTCATCCAGAATCCCCGGGAATACACCCTGGAAATGCGAATCGCAGCGGACAGTCCTTTGATTGCGAAGACCATTGAAGAGGCCGGGCTTCGCAATCTGGCCGGGGTCTATGTCGCGGAATTACTGCGGGGGGAACAAGTGCTTTCCGCGGTTTCCCCCAAAGAAATCCTCCAAGCCGAGGACCGCCTGTTGTTTGTCGGAAATGTGGAATCCATCCAGTCGGTGTACAGCCAGAAAGGGTTGGCACCCGCTTCGGAACAGATTTTTAAGCTGGAAGGCCCGCGCCATCACCGCTGTCTGGTGGAAACGGTGGTTTCGGATACCTGTCCGCTGGTGGGACGTTCCATACGGGAAGGGCGCTTCCGTCAGCACTACAATGCGGTGGTGATTGCAGTAGCGCGGAATGGAAGCCGGGTGGACGGCCGGATCGGGGATATTGTTTTGAAGGCGGGAGACACCTTGTTGGTGGAATCCCATGCCGGATTTCTCTCCCGCCAAAAAGATTCCCGGGACTTTTATTTAATCAGTACGGTAGAGGGATCCACGCCCCCCCGCACCGAGAAAGCACCCTGGGCCTTTACCATTCTGGGGCTGATGGTGTTTCTGGCCGCCGGCGGGTGGTTCAGTATGTTGAAAGCCTCTATGCTGGCAACCATCCTGATGCTGGTCAGTGGATGCTGCAACCCGGCCAAGGCGCGCCGGCATGTTGAGTGGCATGTGCTGTTGACCATTGCCGCGGCCCTGGGTTTGGGCGTGGCACTGGAAAGCAGTGGGGCCGCCTCAACCTTGGCCAATGGATTGTTGGCTCTGGCGGGCGGCAAAGCCTGGCTGACGCTTTTACTGGTCTATTTACTTACGGCGGTCAGTACGGAGTTGATGACCAATAATGCGGCCGCGGCTTTGGTGTTTCCCATTGCCATGAATTCCGCCGATCATCTCGGGGCCAGTCCTTTGCCATTCGTTTTTGCTATGATGATTGCGGCCTCCGCAAGTTTTATGACCCCCATCGGGTATCAAACCAATCTGATGGTCTACGGACCCGGCGGATATCGTTTCGGAGATTTTGCGCGGATCGGGTTTCCGCTGGCGCTGCTGTTTTGCGGCTTAAGTATGCTGTTGATCCCGATTTTCTGGCCCTTCTGATTAGAAGGTGTCGCTTAAACCCAATAAATCGAGCAAACGGTCCAAATCATCGTTTGAATAAATATCAATCTCGATTTTTCCGCGTTGTTTTTTTCCGTTGGCCAAGCTTTTACTGGGGGTTAAACGGACACTGGTCCCAAATTTCTGATGTAATTTGTCGGTGAGCAGTTGCACATGGTCTGCCGGAATATCTTCTCTCGAATTTTGGTTTGCTTTGGGTTTGGGGGGATTCAGTCGGCTTTTCACCTGACGCTCAATTTCCCGCACACTCCAATTTTCTTTAACGGCTTGTTTGGCGAGGAGTTCCTGTTCCTCCTGCAGTTCGAGAGATAATAAAACTTTGGCGTGGCCGGTGCTGAGCCGCCCATCCGAAATCATGGTTTTCACCACCGGACCTAAGGCCAGCAGACGCAAGGCATTGGCGACGGTGGCGCGACCTTTACCTACCCGTTTGGCAATCGCCTCCTGGGTGAGGGCAAATTCGTCAGCCAGACGTTGGTAGCCTTCGGCTTCTTCGATAATGTTCAGATCTTTCCGCTGGAGATTTTCCACCAGGGCAATTTCCAACGCTTCCAAATCGGTGAGCTCGCGCAGGATGACCGGCACCTTTTTAAGCCCGGCCCGTTGAGCCGCTCGAAACCGCCGTTCTCCGGCGATCAGCTGATAGCCGGAACCGTCCTCTTTGCGCTGGCGAACCAACAGGGGACTCAGAATGCCCATCTCACTTATGGATTGAGTCAGCTCTTCCAGAGCTTCCTCTTCAAAGCGTTCACGGGGTTGATAGGGGTTGGCGGTGATCAGGTGGACCGCGACTTCCAGGGGGCCTGCTTTCTCAGAAGAGGGCTGAGGCGTCGGAGCACTTGCCGGAGCGGATGTTTTTGGGGGCACGGCTTTTTTCTTGGCCGGAGCGGCAGGTGTCCGGGGAGCAGGGGCTTTTTGTTCCGTGCTGGTTCCTTTCTGCATCAACGCATCCAAGCCGCGTCCTAACCCTTTTTTCTTTGTAGCCATATCAATTCTTCCTTAAAAATGTTGTCGCCCACTGGCGGTTTTTTCCTGTCTACCCAATTTCTCACAATAGACAATCTCTGTTTGGATGCTGTTTTTCCGTTTGCAATCCCGTTAAACTTGTTTATATTCGTTTATCCGGAAATACAGATGGAAGCAGCACCCCCTAACTTAAATTTATTTAAAGCACTCAGTGATGAGTGCCGTTTACGCATTTTACGGGCCGTTTCGCAAGCGGAATTGTCCGTGGCTGAACTGGTTCGGGTCCTGGGCATGCCCCAATCGACGGTCAGTCGGCATCTCAAGCCCTTGCGCGAATGTGGATTGTTGGAAACCCGACGCAATGGCACTTCGGTTTTTTATCACCGTGGACCCGCATTTTCCGACTCCGATTTGCATCAGGTAATTGATCGCAGCTTGTCTCAGATTCCGGGTGCGAATGAAGACAAAGCCTCGGTTCGCCTGATTTTGGATGAGCGGATTTCCCGCAACCGGGACTTTTTTGATGATTTAGCCGGACGTTATGGGTCACTCACCGAGCCCGGTGGGGGCTGGTCAGCGGTGGCCGCGGCCCTGGCCATTGGATTTACAGGGTGCAAAGTGGCGGATGTGGGGGCAGGTGAAGGGGCCTTGACTTTGCAGTTGGCCCGCTTTTGCGAGCAGGTGATTGCGGTGGATCTCTCCCCGCGCATGCTCATGACCCTGCGGAATATTGCGGATGAGGCCGGGTTGGGGGAGCGGGTGATGACCCTGGAAGGGGATCTGGAAAAACTTCCGATCGATGATGGGGAGATGGATGTGGTGTTCATCAGTCAAGCTTTACATCATGCCGCCCAGCCACAAGCGGCCATTCGGGAGGCGGCCCGTTGCCTTTGTCCCGGAGGACGGTTGGTGGTGCTGGATTTAGTCGCCCATGAACAGGAGTGGGTGCGTGAACAGTACGCCGATCTCTGGTTGGGGTTTGAGCCAGGGGAACTGGAAAGCTATTTTGAAAAGGCCGGACTGACTTGTGGTAAAGGTGCACAATTGCCCGGTGCCACGCCGGACCTACCCGTTTTATTAATGACAGCAGTTAAAAATCAAAGAACCTGAAGGACTGAAACTATGACCGATACCCTCGAAAAGAAAACCGATTATATCATTAAAGATATCTCACTGGCGGCCTACGGACGCAAAGAAATGGAATTGTCTGAAAACGAAATGCCCGGATTAATGGCGCTTCGTGAGCAGTACGGAAAAAGTCAGCCCCTGAAAGGTGCCCGCATCGCCGGTTCTCTGCACATGACCATTCAGACCGCCATGCTGATCGAAACCCTGCAAGTGTTAGGCGCCGAAGTGCGCTGGGCCAGTTGCAATATTTATTCCACTCAGGACGAAGCGGCGGCTGCGATTGCCGCCACCGGCACCCCGGTGTTTGCGGTCAAAGGCGAAACCCTGGAAGAATACTGGGAATACACCGACAAAATTTTGGACTGGGGGGATGACGTTTATCCCAACATGATTTTGGACGACGGAGGCGATGCCACCTTGTTTGTACATCTCGGTGCCAAAGCTGAAAAAGATATCACCGTGTTGGATGTCGAACCCGAAAGTGAAGAGGAAGCAGTGCTCTACGCCCAGTTGCGTAAAGCCGTGGCAAAAAACCCCGGACGTTTCGCCAAACTGGCGGCTTCCATTAAGGGTGTTTCTGAAGAAACCACCACTGGTGTACACCGCCTGTATCAGATGCATGCCAAAGGCGAACTGCTGTTCCCCGCGTTTAATGTGAACGATGCGGTGACCAAATCCAAATTCGACAATAAATACGGATGCCGCCACTCACTTCCCGACGGCATTTGCCGGGCCACCGATATTCTGATGGGCGGAAAAGTTGCCGTGGTCGCCGGATACGGCGATGTGGGTAAAGGCTGTGCCGAAGCCCTGCGCGGACAAGGTGCCCGGGTGATCGTGACTGAAATCGATCCGATTTGTGCCTTGCAGGCGGTGATGGATGGTTACGAAGTGACCACCATGGCTGACGCTTGTGAAGAAGGGGACATCTTTGTGACCACGACGGGCTGCTGTGATGTGATCACCGAAGAACACATGCTGCAAATGCGTGAGGGCGCGGTGGTGTGTAACATCGGACACTTCGATAGCGAAATTCAGGTTTCCGCGATGAAGAAATATGAGTGGAACAACATCAAAGCGCAGGTGGACCAGATTACCTTGCCCAGCGGCAACAAGATTGTTTTGTTGGCCGAAGGTCGCCTGATGAACCTGGGCTGTGCCACCGGCCATCCCAGTTTCGTGATGTCCAACAGTTTTACCAATCAGGTATTGGCGCAGATCGAGTTGTACCAGGATACCGAAAAATATCCGGTGGGACTGTACGTGCTGCCCAAACACCTTGACGAAGAAGTGGCGAGACTGCATCTGCCGCGTCTGGGCGTGAAGCTCGACAGCTTGAGCGAGAAACAGGCGAAGTACTTGGGTCTGCCCCAGGAAGGCCCCTACAAGCCGGATCATTACCGCTACTAAAAATTATCGCGGTGAGGTTTTACCTCGCAAAAAGCCAAAGCCACGGAAGTTTTCTTCCGTGGCTTTTTATTTTGAGATTTTTAAAAATAGGGGCTTCATCTTCAAAAAGAATGGGGGTGTATCGACATCGGTTTTTCCGGACAAAAGGGATAGATCTCTCGACCTTTGTGCTCCAACATTTTATGCTTTTTTTTGAGCACTCGTCATCTTCTTTTCGCATGCATGTTCCTTAGCAATTTTCTGCTGTGCGCGGAATTCTGTTGGCCCATTGAAGCTACAACTAGGAAAAACGGGGAGCCATTACTCGCTCAATTGGAGAGTAGGGAGGGCTCCAGGGTGCTTGGAGGTCAGCAAAATCGGGATCACAACGAACGCATGGCCGAAAAGCTCTTGAAAACGTCCTTGGAAAGTTTACAAATCCGCGAAGAAGATTTGCTGGCAATGAAAGCAAACCAAGTGGAGAAGCAGGCTCTTGCTTGGTTATTGAAATCAAATACAACCGTCACTGGTGTTTGGCTGGCAGATCGTTTGAAGCTTGGGCATTCGAGCAATGTTTCCCGATCCTTGCGGGTGGATCGAGAATTCAAAAAATTAAAACAAAAAATGACGAAATGCAAAGCCTGACCCCTTCATCCTTCATCAAAAAATGACGAAATGCAAAGCCTGACCCCTTCATCCCTTCAGTTCTAAGCGGATTAGAAACCATTGTGTATTCCATTTCGATTGCGGGGGGACGGAGGCTGCCATAATTGCGGCGCCGAGTCTTACCTTGAATGGTGGGAGTTCGATAGGGGCGGCCACCACGACTTGGGATTTGGGATCAAGTCAGGCCACTGTCGGTGGCTTTGATGTCACACAAACTACTTATGTTTACCAGTGGGATTTAAGTGGGTTTGGGAGTGCGATCACTTCGTTTGATGTCCAGTTTCAAACCGGTGCGCATGCACAAACTTATGCGATGCAATTAGATCAAGGGGATACATACGCAATGGCTTCGCCCACCGCGATTCCGGAACCATCTACATTGATTCTCCTTTCCATCGCGATGGGAGGGATATTCTTAAATCAGCGTTTGCGCTCTCGAAACAAGTAAGAGATTTCCCTTCAGGGCCTCCCTGAATCTCATGGGCACTTTCCAGCGGTTTTCGTTGGTAAGTGTCTTTTTTTGTACAGGAAAAGAAACTGAGACTTCCTCGTGAAGGAGAGCAAGTATGGGCCGTGATCACTCCGTAAAATTACGGTGTAGAGATACGTATATTCCTAAAAAAAGTTTTTTTGATTAACTGGGGGCAATGCTGTTTAATAATAAAAAATAGGAAAAATTGTGAAACCATCTCTTCAACATCCCCTCATTAAAAATAATATACTCAGCACTGTGGGTCACACGCCCCTTATTTCTTTATCTCGGTTGTTTCCAGAGGTTGAGGTAGATCTCTTCGGTAAATTCGAATCGTTGAATCCTGCGGGTAGTATCAAAGACCGCACGGCCCTGCAGCTCATCTCCCATGCGATGGAAACAGGGGAGCTTCAACAAGGAGACACCGTCATTGAATCCAGTTCGGGCAATATGGCAATCGGATTGGCGCAGGCCTGCATCTTTAATCACTTGAAGCTCATTGTGGTTGTTGATCCGAATATTAATTTATCAACGGTTAAAATATTGAAGGCTTACGGTGCCCGAATTGAACAGGTGTCGGAACCGGCTGAAGAGGGGGGCTATCTTGAAGCGCGCCTTCAGCGTGTTCACGCTTTGTTGGAAGAGACTGAAAATAGTTTTTGGCCTAATCAGTATAAAAATCCTCAGAATCCAATCGCCCATTATCAGACCATGCACGAAATCAGTATGGCCCTGCATGGGCAGTTGGATTATCTGTTTGTGGCCACCAGCACCTGCGGTACGCTCATGGGCTGTGCAGAATATATAAAAGAACATGCTTTGCCCACCAAACTGGTGGCCGTGGATGCGGTAGGAAGCGTGATCTTTGGCGGTGAGCCTAAAAAAAGATTACTTCAGGGTCACGGTGCGGGGAAGCCTTCTCAGTTTCTTGATAAATCCGTGGTGCATGATGTGATAAAAGTGGATGATAAGGAATGTGTGGAGGGCTGCCGGGAATTGTTGAATCGCGAAGCGATGTTTTGTGGTGGGTCCAGTGGTGGGGTGGTGAGTGCATGTAAAAAATATTTGCCTTCCCTGCCAAAAGGATCTCGTTGTGCGTTGTTGTTAGGTGACCGTGGAGAGCGATACTTAGATACGATTTACAATCCGGAATGGGTTGCCAAACACATAACCTGTCAGCCCTCATGAATTTCCGGATAGGTATAATTGGTATGGGACCGAAAGGACTGTACGGTCTGGAGCGTTTACTTTCCCATGTCGTCGCTGCAGGTGGCGGGATGAATATTCAGGTGGATCTATTCAATCGGAATTCCTTTTTTGGTGCTGGCGATATTTACCGCAGCGATCAACCTGAGTACCTGTTGATGAATTTCCCCAATGGGTACATTAACATGTGGGCACACCGTGATCCTGAACCGATTGTTCCCCATCCGTGTTCATTCCTTGAGTGGTTGAAAGATGAAAAAGATCCGCAGGCCTCCGAACACGATTATTCTTCACGCGCCTGTGTGGGGGAATATTTGCAACATGGATACAATTTATTGAAGCAGCATTGTCCGGAAGGGGTGACTCTAAATCAACTTGTAGCTGAAGTGGTTGACATGACCGTGACTGAAGAAAAAAGTATGCTAGTTCAGACCGTGAATGCTGAAGGCGTGGAATGTTCCCAGGGACCTTACCAGCAACTTCTGTTGGCGACGGGGCATCCTCGTCCGCCTGCATCCATGAAATCATCTGCGTCCTTTGTCCCCTTTATTTATCCCGTGGACCAAAAACTTTCAGCGGTCGGGGAAGGGAGTACGGTGGCGATCAAAGGAATGGGGTTAACGTTCATGGATGCGGTTCTTGCTCTGACAGAGGGTAGGGGGGGGCGCTTTCATGATGTGGAAGGATTGAAGCCTCGCTATGAAAAATCAGGAAAAGAACCGGCTAAAATTTTTCCATTTTCACTATCCGGATTGTTGATGATGCCGCGGAGCAGTAGTTATGGTCAACCTCCACGCCAGACCCGTTTTGTAGATTGGGAGCATTGGCAGAAAGAAGGTTCTCAACGTCAGCTTGATTTCGAAAAAGATTTGTGGCCGACCCTTCAGTCTGAAATTTCTTTCGCGTATTATGAATCGGTTCTAAAGCAACACGATTTGGATGCGGACAAAATACTGACCCCGCGAGAATTGGATATCGTGATAGATGTTTTTCATCGTCAGTACCCAGAGGAATGCCCCGTAAATTGGCAGACCCTCACGAAAAAGTGCAATCAATGGACACCTGTAGAATTTTTAGAAAAAATGATTGAGGAGGCAAGAAAGGGGGAGCAGGACAGCGGGTGGGTACGCAGTTGCTCCTGCTGGAAATATCTGAGTGCCTCTTTTAACCAAATTTATTCGAACGGAGGATTTACCCCAGAGTCCCATCGTTTTTTTGATACGGTTTTGTCGGGTCATCTAAACCGTTTGGCTTATGGTCCTCCGCTGGTGAATATGCAGAAAGTGTTGTGTCTTGCAAAAGCGGGTTTGGTAGATTTTTCCTTTTCGGAAAATCCTGATGTTCAATTTAACTCCGACCAAAACAGATGGGATTTGCAGATGGGCCATCGGGGCGAGAAGGCCGAGCTATTGGTGGATGCGCGGATACCGAAAATAAATTTGCGTCAGAGATCTTCAGCATTGTATGAAAATCTTTTGGATCGGGGAATTATCCGTCTGTTCACCAATAGGGATGAACACGGAAATAGTTATCAACCGGGTTGCTTGGATCTTAGTCCTGAGGGTCACCCATTAAATCGACACGGACAAACCTTCAGACAGGTAACCGTTCAGGGCACACCCACTGAAGGATTTACTTACGATAACGATACACTTTTAACCACCCGCAATGATTTCGTTTCTGATTGGGGCGCGCGGGTGGTTCATCAGATTAATGCCTCTCAACCCGCTTGTAATCAGGAAACTCCATGACCAATACGATTCCTCTGCTTACCCCGCGAGTGGCAAACTGGATGAAATTCTTATGTCTCAATCCGAATGTGCTCTCGGATCTTTTGTCAGAATACGGTTCGCCGATAAATATTCATCACACTGATGAATTTAAACAAAATATTAAAGAGCTGGAGGACGTGTTGGATCAAGCGGAAATACCGCATTTGGTTCAGTTCGCCCGCAAAGCAAATAAATGCAAAGCGTTTGTTCACGCTTCCCGTATTCATGGATGCGGGGTGGATACAGCCAGTGAACGGGAATTGCAGGAGTGCTTAGATGCCGGTGTTGATCCTCAAAAGCTCATTCTTACTGCGGCTGTTAAAACTCGATCTATGCTTGAATTGGCGGTGGGGCATCAGGTGATGGTGGTGGTGGACAACGAAGATGAATGTAGGCTAGTAAACAGTGTGGCAGCTGGCTTGCAGATTAACGCACAGCTGGGAATACGCATCAGTGGTTTTGAAACTGATACTGGAAAATTATACAGCCGATTTGGTTTTGATCTAAAGACAGTACCTGACCTATTAGAAAATTGGACGCAGGAGGGTTTACAACATCTAAGTTATCGGGGACTTCACTTTCATCTGAATGGCTATTCAATTCCCCACCGAGGGCAGGCACTGCTCCAGAGTCTTGGTTTGGCAGAGGAACTGAAGCAAGCCGGTTTTGTCACTGACTTTATTGATATGGGTGGTGGACTGCTGATGAACTATCTGAAAAAAGCAGAGCAGTGGCTCAATTTTCAACGTGAGCTAAAAAAGGCTGTAAAAGGGGAACGCGAACCCATTACGTTTGGAAACAATGGACTGGGTTTTCAGATGGTAAATGAGCAACTTCATGGGAGTTTAAATACGTATCCATATTTTAATACCACTCCCCGTAAAACGTTTTTATCTCGAGTGCTAGAGGTGCAAGATGAAGCCGGCGAGAGTGTGGGAAGCCGATTGGCTGCCAGTGGAATCACCCTCCGGCTTGAACCTGGACGTTGTTTGCTGGATCAATGCGGATTCACTCTAGCCCGAGTCGCAAGTCGCAAGCGAGATGCCCGAGGTGATTGGTTGATCGGACTAGAGATGAACATGACTCAAATGCATAGTTCCAGTGCTGATTTCCTGTTGGATCCTTTGCTAATTCCCAGAACTGAACCCCAAGAAGATGGTCCAGTACAGGTTTATCTCACCGGCGCGTATTGCCTAGAACGGGATGTGTTGTTGCAACGGAAAATATGTCTGCCTTCATTTCCGGAAGTGGGGGACATGATGGTGTTTTTTAATACAGCGGGATACATGATGCATTTTTTTGAATCCGAAGCGCATCTGTTTGATTTGGCAAAAAATATAATTTATCGTGCGGGGACTTCTTCACTGAGTGGGGATCATTTTTATGCTGATGAGAACAGTATGGACTTTCTGTTTCAAGCTCAGGAATGAAGGAGCTTTATTCAAAATAAAAACTTTAAGGCTGATGAGGGGCGGAAGGGGTGAGGCGGTTTTAATTTTCGCCTCAGTGTCTGCCAATTCAAAAGTGAAGTGCAATTTATTAAAAAGTGGCACTTGTGGTGCTCTCAGAGTCCGTTTCCATTCCTGAGCCGAGCTCTCCCGCCGTCTGTTCTTTTCAATGCGTCGCTTCATGAAGCCCGTCCCCGGAGGGGCAGCCCGAAGGGCTGAGGGTGGAATGAAGCGGCGGAAAAAGAAAAAGGGAAAAAGGAAAAAGGGGTCAGAAAAAAGGGGTCAGGACTTGCATTTAGTCATTTCTAAACATTTAATATCAGACACAGTTCCTTTTAACTTTCTTTGATTTGTCTCTTTCATCTTTTCCCCCTGAACCCCGCAAGCTCCCCGCCAGGCCGCTCGTCCCTCGCTCAACATGGTAGGTATCCTGCTCCTCCCCAAAGACCCCGGCCCGCCCGCAAGTCGATCCCCCTGAACCCCATCGGCTTCCCGACAGTCCCAGCCCCGCGTCGCTCCACTCCCTCCCAGAGGGCCTGTTTTCAAAAGGTCATTTTTTCCGAATTGCGGAAACGGTGTCCGGGACGACTTCCGACTTACGGAAGTGGCTGATGAATGATCCTGCGGGACGAACGCCGAGACCTTCGTTGTGCCCGTCTGGCTGTGGCGGCCTACGGATCCGCCTGCACGCTGAGCTGCAGAAAATATGGCGTAATCCCGGTTGGCGGGTCTGGGATCCGCAGCACAACCTCCTCCAGCTCCGGGCTGAGAATCCGGATCGACACGGGTACCATTTCCAGGGCAGGCCAGTTTGTGGCATCCCGGAGATCGCCGCCGCCGCGGACCTCCAGTACCAGATCCTCAAACCGGTACTCCCCGGAAGGGGATTCGGTACCGCCCGAGGGACGCTGAAAGCGGATGGCCGGAACCGGCGATCCGTCCACCCACACCACTTCCGGACGCGGAAGCTCCACTCCGCCCGCAGCCGTCGGGTCGGTTCCCAGCGCCCGTTCAAACAGGTTGGGTCGTCCGTTCGCATTGGGATCTGCATCATCCGCCGCCACCCCGCTGTTTTCTGTGCTGCCGAAATGCGTACGCCGCCAGACCATGGTCGGGGTGAGGGCCGGCAAGTGATCCTCGATGAAACTGGTTTGTATGCCGTCATCCGCCTCCAGTCCCAGGGTGTACGTTCCCGCAGCGGGAAGGGTTACCGAGGTTTCGGCCGCATTGGCAGGCTGGAACTTTACATCATCGGATGGAACCGAAAACCATGCCAGTTCCGGAGTTCCCGAATCGGTCACCGTCGCCTCCAGCGAAAAGGGGATATGGCTGATCCCATCTTCCGGAAGATCGATCCCGAGTTCGGGTCCCCGGTCCTGTCCCGCCGCAGCCAGCCGGGCGATTTCATCTCCGGTCAGGGCCCGGGCATACAGGGCCGCCTGCTCCAGCCGTCCGAAGAACTGACTGTCCGCATCGACAGTCTTGAAATTTCCGAAACGAAAAATGCCGTTATTCGCCTCCAGCGTGCGGCCGGCCTGTTCCGACACCGGGACGCCGTTCAGGTAAAGCGTCACCTGACCGGCCCCGGCCACCACGGCTGCATGATGCCACGCACCGGCCAGCAGCTGACCTCCCGAGGTGCTTCCCCCGCCGATAAAGCTGCCCAGTGCATTTCCGGGGGTCACATACAGCCAGGAGCGTCCGGTCGCGTCACCATCCAGTTGCTGCAGGATCATCGCGTTGCCTGCGGAGGTATGATCCAACTGAAACCAGACACTGAAGCTCCAAGCGCTTCCCTGCGTTATCGACACCGGGTTTCCGGTTTCGAAATATTCTCCCGCGGCATCCAGCTCCACCGCGCCGTCCAGTACACCCGTCACGAATTGGGTTCCGGATTGCGCGGAGGCGTGATTGGTTCCAGCCGCATCCTGAAAAGAGGACTGCAGCGGATACCAGAGGGCAGGTGAGGGGGGCTGCCTCAGCACCCCGGACACCACCTCCAGATCGGTCGCGGTCTGCATCGTGCCATCCGACGCCGTGCACCGCAGCACATAACGTCCCGGCTGGTCCATCCGCACCCGGGTGTTGACGGTATCCCCGGGGGTAAAGGTCACTGAGGCCCCCGGCGGAACGGTTTCGGCCGTCCAGACAACCGAGAGCGAGCTGTCGGCCGGGGCACCGTCATCTGAAACCGAACCCCGCACCCGCAGTCCGTGTCCCTCCGGCAGCAGCGCGCCTCCCAACGGAGAATCGATCTCAATGACCGGGGGGGTATTGTCCCGCAGCTCCGGATCGAAGGCGGAGGTGGGAACCGGCTGTCGGCTGAACCCGGGCCCCGTCCATTCCAGATCCAGATATGGAGAGGAGGGGCCGTGGCGTGAATACAGCCACAGCGGATGCACGCCCTGCTCAAGCCGCACGGTTCCCGAGGACACCCAGGCGCCCGAAGCCGGATCACTGTCCGCGAGCAGCATTCCGTGGAGCCGCGCGACGGCCCCCAGATCGGCACGGACAAAAAATTCGTAGTCTCCCGTGGTGGGAACATTGAGGATCCCTTCAAACACCAGAGCCGCTTCCTCCAGGGGGTGCAGCATCGAAACTGAGGGAACCTGAACCTCCTCCACCGTCCGGTCGGGCGTGCCCGCCGGCCGCGGGGTCCAGGGAAAGTCCCCGGTGTACACCGACACGGCGGGCCATCCGGCGGATGTGCTTTCCAGCGCGGGCACGTGGGCGCTGTCGTACACCCGGGTGGCGGAGCTGTTGATCCGCCGCACCCGCAGGGCAGCCGCACGGAGCTGATCCTGTGAAGGCGCATCCGGCTGTCCGGAGCGGTTGACCGATTCCCCGGGGTCCGCCCCGGTGTCGTACACCGCGAAGGGGTCGGACGCCGCTCCCACATTGTAGCGGACGCCTTTTTCTCCTTCGGCGTACAGCGCCTGCATCTGATTGCGGGTGCGTCCCCGGCGGGCAGGGAGAAAATCGTCATAGGACTTTGTGGATCCATTGACCGCGTATTCGGCATACACCACGCCCCCGGTCCGGTTTCCGCTTCCGGTCAGATCCGGCAGCAGGGACACGCCGTCAACCCGGGCGGGAATCTCCGCGCCGGCCACCGCGGCGAAGGTGGCCAGCCAGTCGTGGAACTGTGAGGGTCGGTTCACCACCTGACCGGCCGGAATCCCCTCCGGCCAGTGCACCAGGGTGGGCACCCGCCAGCCTCCCTCCCAGAGATCCCGTTTGGTGCCGTCCAGATTTCCATAGCTCTGAAAAAAGGTCGGGTCCTGGGTAAAGGTGCCGTTTCGACCCGCCTCATGATGCGGTCCGTTGTCCGCACTGAACACGATCAGGGTGTCTTCGCCCACGCCCAAATCGTCCAACAGGTCCAGAAGATCGCCGACTGCCGTGTCCACCCGGCGGACCATGGTGGCATGCCGCCGGGCGGCCTCCGGCCAATCTGTGGACGCAAAATCGGGATGGATCCAGGAGTCGTTTGTTCCCGAGGCGGTGTTGATCATCTCTCCCGGGCTTCCCTGCCACTGGAGGCCGCCGGTGAGTCCGGAACCCGCCGGATAGGCCTGGGTGGGCACCTGCAGTCTTGCATGCGGCGCGGTATAAGCCAGATAGAGAAAAAACGGTTGGTCCGGATGATCCGTCTGTTGGTCGGTGATCCATTTTTTCGCCCGGGCGGTGAACAGATCCGTGGAGTAACACTTTTCGTATCCGGCTTTTACCGCGGACTTGCCGTCATAGAGGGCGTGCCCGGCCTCAGGTAAATAGTGGGCGTGCGCCTGTCCGTGTTCCATCACCCCGAAATAATAGTCAAACCCGCGGTTCATGGGATGTGCGGGATAAGCGGTCGCGCTGCCCCCCAGTCCCCATTTGCCGATGGCGGCGGTGGCGTAACCGGCCTGACGCAGCACTGAGCCCAGGGTATGGGCGTCTTCCAGCGCCTTGTCAAACTGGTTGTCCCGTACGGTGGCATGTCCCTGATGCATGCCCGTCAGCAGTGAGGCGCGGGAGGGGGCACAGACCGGTGCGCCGCAGTAATGCCGGGTCAGCCGCGCCCCCTGCGCTGCCAGGGTGTCCAGCTCGGGCGTGTCAAAGGCCGGCAGCCCCGCCTCCGCCCGGGCATCCTGATGGTTGACCCCCAGATCCCCGTAGCCAAGATCATCGGTGAGAATGAAAATAATGTTGGGGGCATCCGCTACAGAAACCGCAGCGGACAGGAACAGTAAAAATCCACACAGCAGAAGGCGGAGTCGGGAGTTCACCGTGGCAGGCACTTTGTGAGAACCGTTCACACCGCCTCAGCGTCTGCGTTGGAACACCAGCAGTGCACCCAGTGTCATGCCGACCAGCATGAGGGATCCCGGCTCGGGAATCACAATGCCGTTGGTGTAAATGTCATTCAATTCCGATAAGCTGGCCGCGCCGTTGTACACCGCCGCCATATCCATATCGCCGACAAAGGAACGGTCAGGAGCCCCGACCTGAACACCGCCCAGCGCGATGTCTAGCAAACCGCCATGCGCAGCCGTTCCCGCAGTGTCAAACGAAAGGGACTGGGTGGTCACAAACCCCTGTCCTCCGATGTAAATCGAGGTGCCGTTGGTGTTGTCAAACACCGCGGCAACCATCTTCCAGCCGTCATTCACCAGAGAGCTGCCTCCCGTATATGCAAATCCCGAACCGGTGATTTCCACCCGCAGTTTGCCATCACTGTTTAACAAGAACCGCAGGTCTTTCCCGTCACCCTGGGGCTGTTGTCCGTTATAGGGAGAATAGGACAGGATCCCGCTGCCATTGGAGTCCTTTCCCGTTGGGTTGATCCAGGCCACAAAGGTTTTGGCCCCGGTTCCCGCCAGACCCGAGCCGTCCACATTGGTGTCGAGTTCGTTTCCCCCGCCTGAATTGGTGAAGGTCAGTGAGGCTGAGGAGTTCGGTGCGGGACTTGCGGAATTCCAGCTGCCCCCCACAGTCGAGATGTCCTCGGAGGCGGTTGCGGTCAGGCTGGCAGAGGGATTGCTGACCTGATTCCAGCTTTCCCCCGCACCCAGCTGATACTGGGTGATGGTGGAACCGGATCCTTCATTCAGGTCCCAGGCGGCATACATACTGATGGCGGCCTGCGAAGGGACCGACAGCACGATGCTGAACAGCGCGGAAAGAAAAACAGATGGGGTTTTCATGATAGAGATGCTCCTTTGAAATTTATGTAAGCCTGACAACACTTTACCGGAAATCAGGGTTGGAATATTCCTAATTTAGAAAAAACTTGTTTCGAATATGTAAAGTTCTTAGCGTGGATGCATGCCCTTAAAACCGAAAATTCTGATTAATCTGCCTGAATCAGGTCTGCTGGGATATCGGGAGTTGATCAAAGGCATTCTGGAAGAGCTGAAGTGCAGTCCGGAATACGGGGTGGTGATGTTCCACCATATTGGGGATCAGATCCTAAAACGCATCGAGGCCGGAGAATTTGCGGGCCTGATCACCGAGGGAGGCTTTCCGGACGGACCCCGCGGATTATTGGGGCGGATCCCCATGGTGGGCATCCGGCATCCCCATCCTCTCGGCCGGCTTCCCCGGGTGCTCGAAAATCCGCGGACGGTGGCAGGTCACGCGCTGCGGCATTTTCAGAACGAGCATATTCATTCGTTTGCCACCTTTCACAGTCTGGCCTCCCGCCATGCCGAGGGCCGGCTCCGTTCCGAGGCGTTCCTGAACCGGGTGAGAGAGGCCGGCTTGCCCGGAGTGGCATTTCCGGATGGTCCCCGCTGTGCCGATTCCTGGAGCTGGGAAGGGCAGCAGGCAGATCTGTGCGACTGGCTGCACACGCTACCCACCCCCTGTGGCATTCTCTGTGGCGACGATGAACATGCCCACCGGATCCTGTTGGCCGCGGAGCAGATCGGCATGCAGGTTCCGGGTGACCTCGCGGTGCTGGGCTATGGGGATGACCCCTTTAAATGCCGGATATCCGAGCCTGCGCTGAGCAGTATCGAACCGGGATACGGGCGGATCGGTGTAGAATGTGTGCGGCGTCTGCTTGAGGAAATACGGGGGGAACCGCGTCCGGAGCAGATCACCTGGATGGATTGCAACCGGGTGATCCGCCGCGCATCCACCGACCGGAGATTCAGCGGCTATCCCCATGTAAAACAGGCGGTGCAGTGTTTGGAGAATGATCTTCCCGCCGTCACCAGTGCCCGGCAACTGGCGGAATCCCTGCGCATTTCCCACACCGCCCTCAATCAGCAGTTCCGAGCCGCCACCGGCAAAAGCACCTGGGCCTACGTCAAATCCCGGCGGATGGAGAAAGCCATTGAACTGCTGAAAACCACCAGTCTGACGCTGGCTGAAATTTGCGGGGAAACCGGAATTTCCGGAATCTCCCAGCTCAGCACCGACATCCGGAACCACACCGGGAAATCACCCCGTGAATTCCGGAGGGGTTTTCATGGGGAATCCGGACCCGCTGTTTAGGATCCTGTACATAAATGGCGGTTCAAGTTCTCGCTTTAGGGACTGTTGATTTATTCATTCCAGCTTGAAAGTAGCAGCGCTACGGCCCCAATCCAGCCAGGGGTGCAACCCCTGGAATGAAGGTGAAATATAATTTAGCACTGAAGGTGCGTCCCTATTAAACGCCTCTACCCTAATCATATTGGCCGCGCCTTTGGCGTTAGGGTTGAGGTTTTTGAATAAATCATTATGCTGATGGGTTCCGCGGAACCCGGGTTCTGCGGTACCCTTCGCGTGAACGCTTCGGGAGAAGCCATCTAAAGATGGAACTGGGAAGTTTTACTTGAGGCTGAGAATGAACTTCCGAGTCCTTCGTTTACGAAGTTTCCCCCGTAGGCATTTATGCCGATGGGGT
>JARHXX010000022.1 GCA_029269125.1 Kiritimatiellaeota bacterium B1221
GAAGGAGGCGTATATTTTTAATAGGAATTCAAATATGATAATAAGAATCTGAATTATATAAAACGACCCTCATGAAACCATATTATCTAGAGCGTATATTTTTCACTGGCTTCTTTTGTTTATGCTAAGCTTTCAGTTGAAAGCGCAACTGGTCGAAATTGACACTTTTGCTGAGTTACAACAAAAGGTATGACGCATACTGGGTCGAAGGAAGTTCAGATAAACTCCACCCTCCTGTGTAATCCCCCCAGAAAAGAGTGGTCATGATAAGTAGGGAAAACTACAAAGGCATTAAAATGAAAATGGACTTTTTACAGCCGATACCGGTTTTGGCCCTGCTATTGCTTTGTAATGGAAGTTTTGCCAAAACGCCCTCCTCAAGGAGGAGAGATGGCAGGAGCCGATATGAAATTTGAAATTAAAAAAGAGTTGGCGTTTTCATTGGAAGATGAGGGACTGAGCTTTGATTTGTACCTCCCGGTCGGTGCGAAAGAGAAAATACCCTGTATTGTGGTGATTCAGGGCGGGGGATTTCGTCCCCAGGATGGAAAGCGTTTCCGTCCTTTTGCGGAACACTTGGCGGATAACGGTTTTGCGGCGGCGCTGATTTCTTATCGGGGGACACCGAATCATAAGTACCTGGACTCTGTTTCCGATTGTAAAGCGGCGGTGGGGATTGCGGGGGTGTATGATTTTGTGGGACGCTTTCAAGACGAGGCGCAACTGAAAATTCAGGGGGCGGCGGCTCAAAAAAGAGAATCAAATGGGGTATGGATCGGGGAGGATTTTGATCCCGAAGGGGAACATTGGTTGCGGGCATCCGCCATTCGGCATCTGGATGCGGAAGATCCGCCCTTACTGCTGCTTCATTGTAAAAATGATAAGGTGGTTCCCTGGATGCAGTCGCAGGACTTGTACCGGGAAATGCAGGCGAAAGGGGTTCCCGGTGAGATGCTGATTACGGATGAAGGCGGACATGCCGGCCCTGAAAATGCACAGAAACTGATGGTGGACTTTTTTAAGCAGACGCTGAAGTAGGAGACATGAGTCGGGAGACGGGAGGCCGGATGTAAACCGCCATTGTGTATTGTACTTGCGTCTATTTGCTTTATACATACGGTTTATATACAGGATTTTTCTAAATGCAGAATATGACAAAACCCAACATCCTCCTTCTTTTTTCAGATCAACAGCATTGGCAGGCCATGGGTTGCATGGATCCTTTTTTTGATACCCCGCATTTGGATGCCTTCGCCGAGAAAAGTGTGCTGTTTGAACGTTCTTTTTGCACAACGCCACAGTGCAGTCCCAGCCGTTCTTCGATGTTTACGGGGTTTTATCCCTCTTCTACCGGAGTGATGGGAAACTGCGGGGCTGCGGGTGGTGGCTTCATGGCTCAGAAGACGATTGGGGCCGAGTTGCAGGATGCCGGGTATTGTACCGGATATTTCGGCAAGTGGCATATTGGAGATGATCCGGTGGGAAACGCGGGCTGGACTTTTTCGGAGAAAGCACAGGACGATCCGCGGGCAGAAGCCAACGCGATTTCATTTTTACAATCGAGGGGAGGGGCGGTGGAGCCGTTTGCTTTGGTGGTTTCGCTGAATAACCCTCATGATATTTACCATTACGGTCAACATGAACCGTCGGAAGCGGTAGGTGAGGTTCCTTTACCTCCGTCTTGGGATCTGGAAACTTTGAAAGACAAGCCACCCATTCAGGCGCAGTTTATGGAGGAAGACCAGGGCAAAACCATGGTGGGGCAATCAAAGGAAAACTGGCAGAATTATCGGGACTGTTACCGGGAGAAGACCCGTCTGTATGATGCGCAAGTTGGGCGCATTTTGGAGGAACTGAAAAAACAGGGGTTGTGGGATTCAACCATTGTGATCATCACTTCGGACCACGGGGATATGGATACGCAGCACAAGCTGATCTTTAAGGGACCCTTTCTGTATGATCAGTTGATGCGGGTGCCGCTGATGATGCATGTACCGGAAACATTTGGATCCCTCCCGGCGCAGAGAATCAACCATTTGGATGTGGTGAATGTGGACTTGGCACCGACGATCCGGGAATTTTGCGGATTAGCCGCACAGGAAACGCAGGGGAAATCCTTGGCGCCTTTGTTTATGGAGGACAGGCCTTATCAGGCCCGGGACTTTGTGGTGGGGCAGTATTACAGTAAACAAAAATGGATCAATCCGATACGGATGATTCGGACGGAGCATTATAAGCTCAACAAGCATCTCCACTGGCAGGATGAATTGTATGATTTAAAAACGGATCCCCATGAGATAACGAACCTGGCGATGGATCCGGAATTTGCGGAAGTAATGAAAGAGCTCGAGGGGAAGTTGGATCAATGGATGGAGGAACATCAGGACCCGTTTTATTCTTTTGAAGTGACGGATATATCGGGGGAACGAAGATTGTAGAGGGTGAAGTTGGGAAAGATGGCAGATAAATCGAAATCGATATCGTAATCGAATATTTCGTTTAGTTGTAGAAGATTCGGGATTGAATGCCGCCGCCTTCGGGGCTCACGGGTGATTTGTTCTGGGACCCCCCAGCCCTGGCGGACTGGGCTTTGGAATGTCGCCGCCTTCGGGGCTCATTGTGGTGTTGTTCTGGAACCCCAGCCCTGACGGACTGGGCTTTGGAATGCCGCCGCTTTCAGGGCTCACGGGTGATTTGTTCTGGGCCCCCCCAGCCCTGACGGACTGGGCTTTGGAATGCCGCCGCCTTCGGGGCTCACGGGTGATTTGTTCCGTAAACCCAGCCCTGACGGACTGGGCTTTGGAATGTCGCCGCCTTCGGGGCTCACTGTGGTTTTGTTCTGGAATCCCAGCCCTGACGGATTGGGCTTTGGAATATCGCCGCCTTCGGGGCTAAAGGAGTTGGGGGTGTGGGGGGAATCCTCAATCTTCATTTTGTAATTGTTCTAATGCATCGGCGGCGGCGCGTGCTTCGGCCACCCGTTTACTGGGGGCGTGGCCTCTCCCGATTTCTTCTCCGTTGGATAAAACCGCGGCGTGATAGATTTTTTCGTGGGCTGGACCTTCCTCGGAGAGGATACGATACACCGGTGCGTCTTTTCCGTTTTGCTGCATGAACTCCTGGAGACTGCCTTTGGGATTGTCTTTGATGACCTGGATGTCTTTTTCCGCGAGTAAGGCGGCCAGGCGGGGTTCGAAATGACGGCTGAAAAACTTTCGGCAGGCTTTCATTCCTCCATCCTGAAATACCGCGCCGATGACCGCTTCCACGGCATCCGCAAGGTTGGATTCACGTTCCGCGCCTCCGGATTGGGCTTCCCCTTTGCCCAGACGCAATCGGGGACCGATTTTCCACTCAAGTGCCAATGCTGCCAAGCCGGTTCGGCTGGTCACCATGCTACGGAATTTGGTCATGGACCCTTCATCGAGTTTGGGACGGATGGCGTAGAGATATTCTGCGGAAAGCAGGCCGACCACGGCATCACCAAGGAACTCGAGGCGTTGATTATCCATGAGCGTGTCGGGATCGACTTCATGTCGATAACTGGGGTGGGTGAGGGCGGTTTCGAGCCAGTGCCGTTTCTTGAATTTGTAGCCAATGTGCTTTTGAAAGGATTTGAGTTCTTTGGGGTTCATGAGATTAAGCGCGGGGATGAAAACTACTGTGGACCTGCTTTAGCCGTTGTTGGTCCACATGGGTATAAATTTGGGTGGTGGAAATGTCTGCGTGTCCCAGCATTTCCTGAATGGTTCGTAGCGGCGCCCCTGCAGAGAGCAGATGACTGGCAAAGCTGTGCCGTAAACTGTGGGGATGTATTCCGTGTGGAAGACCCGCTTCGGTGGCGAGTTCCCGAATCAGTTGCCAAATACGGGCACGTGTGAGGGGCTTTCCGTTGAGGGAAAGAAAAACGATTTGTCCGGCGTCTGAATCGTTGGCGATCAATCCGGGTCTCACATTTTTTACATAGATGGTGACTTGTTTAGCGGAGGCTTTGGCAATGGGGACCAGACGTTCTTTGCGGCCTTTTCCGCGGATGCGAATATATCCGTCATCAAAATGGAACTGGTGTAATTGTAAATTCACCAGTTCACTTACCCGGAGTCCGCAGGCATACATGAGTTCCAGCATTGCGCGGTCTCGCAGGCCCTTGGGCGATTTTTTATCCGGGGCATTTAACAGGCGGTCGACTTGTTCAGGCGAAAGGATCTCCGGGAGGTTCCGCCACAATTTGGGGCTGTCCAGACATTCCGTCAGGTCGGTTTGGATAAGGCCTTCAGCACTGAGAAAGCGGAAAAACATTTTAACGGCGACCAGGCGTCGGGCGACGGTGCTGGGTTTTAATCCCTCTTTCCGGCCCTGCATGAGAAATGAGGTGAAACGACGACGGTCAACCCGGGTCAAATCCGCACGTTCTTCCGGGCTGAGCCAATCGTGGAAGGCTTTCAGATCACTGGCATAGGCTTGACCGGTTTCACCGGAAAGGCCTCTTTCGATGAGTATGGAGTCAATAAAAAGGGTGATGGCATCCTGCACAACGGACCGGGGTCAGGGGAGGTTCATTTGTTTGAGAAATGCTGCACGTTTTTCGGGGTCGCCGGGAAGCCCGTTAATTTGGTAGCCCAACTGGTTGATTTTGTGCACCAGATTCATGTCAGCCAAATATTCCCGGTTATAGGTCACTTCCAAAGAGGAGTGTTCTGCATTTATGCGGATGTCCTGATAAAAGGTCAGGCCTTTCCTGAGCCGGTCCTGTTCGCTCAGCAGAACCCGTTTTACGGCATCTAATTCTTCCGTATTTCCATTCACTTCCGGAAGGGTGATGACAATGTTTCGGGTTTCGGGGCGGTAGCAGGCTGAAGTCAGGAGCAGCCACAGGATACTGAAGCTGATAAAGATTTTCATTCTTGCCAGAGGGTCATGGCATGTTCAGCCCGTCTTTTGTAGCTGGGTAATTCTTCACCGTATTCGTCTATAAATCCCTGCAGGGTTGCGGAGGCTTCGCGGATGCGGCCGAGACGTGCATAGGTTTGTCCCAAATTCCAGCGGGCTTTGTACAGATTTCCGATGGGGTCCAGTTCCACTGCCATCTCGTAATCTGCCAGCGCCTGTTCATACTGCCCCTGTTTAAATCGAAGATTTCCCCGGTTTAAATAGTACACATTTTTTCGGGTATCTATCCGGGCGTAGGTAAGCAGTTCGGTGTAGACCTCTTCGGCTCCTTTGAGGTCGCCGAGGGTGACCAAAGTTTCCGCGTGCCCGGATTGAAGCAATTCATCGGAACGGTTGTAATCACTGCGAACGGTAAAATAAATGCCAAACCCCGCGGGGATCAAGAGCAAAATGGCGGCGGCGATGGAGACAATGATCTGTCGATGCTTTTCCATGCTGCGTACCCATGCGGGGTAACGCTCCAAATGGGGATTGATCCGGCTGGCAAAAGGGATCAGCCGCAGATGTAAAGCTGCGGTTTCGGGCTGTTGGAAATGGGGATCCTTTTGCAGACTGCGATGCCAATCGGCTGACAGCAAGGCCGCGGTTTCGCCATTCAAGGTACCCAGGAGGGGGAGGAAGAGCTGTTGAGTCGCGGCATGAACGGGGGGAGAGACAGGGTCGTCCTTTTTGGGTTCCCACTGGCGAAGACCTTCCTGACTCCGCAGTTCATCGGTGTTGAGGAGGCACTGTCGCAAAGCGGTGTTTTCTTTTTTATCCAGGCGTTTCCAAAGCAAGGGGAGCAATGTGCCGGCGGTGACCCGGCTGGCGAAGGCCCCCCCGGGAGTTTTATCCAGGAAGCGTTTTCGTTTTTCCGACCAAAATGCGGTTAAAATTCCGGAGATGAATTCTTTTCGTTCGCTCTCCAGCTCGGCGGGATTTTGGGTGAGTTTTTGAAGCGCTTCAATTTCGGTGACCAGCAATGCGGCCAGGTCAAATTGGATCAGCGCTTCCGGATCAGTGACTTCAGGGGTAAAGGCGGTGTGGGGGTGGGCCCATTGCGGGAGTCCGGCCGCTTTGGGGCCGTTTATAAAGGATTGTATATGTTGTTTGCAGCGGCTGTGCAAGGCCGGCAGGTCTGTTGCCCCGGGGATGTCGCGGGGGAGTGTCGCTAAGATACTTGAAAATGCCGGGAGGGCCGGGCCGGCGTCAGGGCTTGGGCCTTCAGGGGTATACGCTGATGCCCAGGCGCCGTTTTCCATGGGAGGCAAGTGGAGCAAAGTGTTTAGAAATTCGGGGATGATTTCCGGTTGGGTGACTGCGAGCGCGGAAAGCACGGTGCTGCTGAGCTGAAATGAAAGGGTGGGGGATGGCTGGGAGGGATCGCGAATCCATGGCCCTTTGAAGATGCCGGAAGCGGGTGCGATGAGTCCCTGTATCCGTTCGATGGCCAATCCCGGATTTTCGGAGACCAAATGTTCCGGCAGTCGAGCGGTCCAGATTTGCCGCAACCCAAGTTGAGATTCCCAGGTGCCCGCCAGTTGTTTCGGCAAGTCTTCTTTGGCCTGCAGCAATTTTTGCTTACAGGCTTCCCGGTCACCTGGGTGGATGCAAAGCACAAAGTGTCTTGCAATGCTTTCTGATTGCAGGAAAAGTCCCACTTGATAATCGCCGTTCGTTAAGAACGAACACTCTCCGTCTTGTTCCGGTTCCTGGTCCGTTGCAAATAATTCGGGCGTGGCCCTGGCCGGGATGCGACCAGTGAAGACACCGGGCTCGAGCTGTATAAGTTCAAAAACCTGATCGTTACTGAAGGTAAGCTTAAAGCCAAAACTCAAGAGGAGACTGTGGCTGAGTTCGAAATCGACGCCCAAACCCGGCTCAAAACGCCAGTGGTCATTTGCATCTTTTACGGCGCCAAGGGTATGGTGGGTTTCGATGCGAGGCAGGTGAATGCCTGCTTCGTCAGCATTTACTGGAGATAGTGGAAAGTTTCCGCACCAAGTGGCGGAGTAACTGGTTTCGTCAAAAATCAATGGTTTATCCTTACGGTTTGTTGCGGTTAACCTAGACTGTAGAGGGGGGATTCGTCAAGTGAAGGATACGAATTTGGATAGATGTGAATTGAAAGTTTTTTCAGCGTTAGAGTGGCGTGTTATGGGGTTGCATAGGGAGGGTGAAGGGAAGGTATAGGGAATCCGGCCTGAGAGGGGGAGTTTTGGGTTTTTTTCCGCACCCCTCCGGGGCGCCGACGATATGGGGTCTAATCCCGGGGGCATGGCCCCCGGGTTATATGCGGTAACCCCTCCGGGGCAAGTCGTTTGGTGTGCCGGGGAGAAAGAGGAAGCCGGAAGATCCGGGCGGGAGACGGGATGTCGCTGATGTACTGATGGGGAAATGGGGGTGGATTTGGGCCGCAGACTTCCGGGGCGAGTCGTTTGGTGTGCCGAGGAGACAGATGGAGTTGGAAGATCCGGGCGGGAGGCGGGATGTCGCTGATGTACTGATGGGGAAATGGGGTGGATTTTGGCCGCAGACTTCCGGGGCGAGTGTTTTGGTGTGCCGAACTAAATGGGGGATCGGTGATTTCGGGCGGTGACGACCGGGGAGGCTTCTGGGGTTCCTTTTGTTTAATTCAAAGGGTGGGTGGCGTGGCAGCGCTGCACTTTGCCGAAAGCTTCTACACTGTCGTGTGGTTGGTCATTTTGGGGGGTGAAAATGTTCCAGGTATGAACGTTGTCCCCCATATTTACATAAACGAGGGGGCTTTGTTGAATATTGACTGGCGCCACTTGATGAATGGGCTGTGACATGGATTTGTTTGATACAGTCACTTTATCGGATTGCACATCGAATTGGAGCCAATGCGGGCTCATCCGCTTCTCTTTTTCGAGTCCTGCTTTTCCGCGTGTTTTTAATTTTCCGGAGTTTCCGCTTACCATGGATCCGGCCCGGGGGATTTGCCACAAAGAGCTTAGACCATGGGGACTGTTCAAAATCTGTGTGATCGCTCGATTCTGTAAATCCACGACTGCGGTGCCTCCGTCTTTTCCGCTGTTTGCAACCAACAGGAATTTGCGGTTGTTGTGGACATAGGATCCGACCCGGTCGGGGAAAGCGCTTCCCCATGAGTGATCGGGGGCGGTGGAATGCGTGGTCCAGTTTTTTAACTCCCCCCGCATCGCGGCATCCAGATCTGCCATCCCCACCGCTCCATAAAGATCCAGGGTGACGAAAAGGGTGTTGCTGGGAGGGTCAATGAACAGTACTTCAGGATTTGGACCGCTTTCCCTGCCGTCGATTTCAGGGGAATAATGGAGTTCGGGATGATCCCGTGGAAGCTGGAGGTCGGCGATCACTTTGTCAGATCTTAAATCAATTCCCACAATGCGGCTGCCCTGATGTTTTCGGCCTTTACTGTCTTTTTGAAAGCTGATCCATAAAATGCCATGCATGTGATCAAAAGCAAAGTCTTCGGGGCGTTTGCCGCCGGGGGACAGAAGTTTTCGGAAATCCCAGGTGTGGAGTACTCGGCCTGTATCCGGATCGATACGAAGCACGCATCCACGGGTCGTCCCCAGGTAGAGGTGTTGCTGAAAAAAACGGAGTTCGTTTATTTCCGATTTGATGGACAGTCTTTGATATTGTCCATCTGATTTGAGGAGAATGAGATTTTCGTGATTCTCCACGTCATCCAAGTTAGCGGCGATAAACTGACCGTCGGGACTCACGGCCAGTTTGTATATGTTCTGGAATGCCGGGCTGGCGATGAGTGGGGTATGCGCAAGAATTTTTCCGGAGGCGGGATCGGCTTCCAGTCTGGCAATGCCGCCTCCACTTTCGTTTCGAAAGCTGTAATACAAGGGTTCCGCGAACGTAAATGAATTGAGAATGAGAAAGATCAGCAATCGAAAAGAGAACATGTTACGAGTCCTTGGTACGGAAAAAGGAGATGGATTGAAAGAGGATGAGCACCACGGTGGTGAGGCCGATGGTGACCGTGGCCATGGCCATGGCCGCGGCGAGGTCACCTTGTTCGAATTGATTAAATACGAAGGTGGCGGTGGTTTGCATGCCGGGTGGAAGTAGAAGCAAAGATGCCACCAGTTCCCGCATACAGACAATAAAGGTCATCAGCCAGGCTGCGCCAAGGGCGGGGGCAAGGTGGGGGAGTACCACTTGGATAAAGACCCGAAGCCGTCCGGCTCCCAGAGATTCGGCCGCAGTTTCCAGTCCCTGGTTCATACGACTCATGGAGGCGGCCCCAAAATTGAGGGCGTCGGAAATGTAAATCGAGATGTAGGCGAGGAGCAGCATGGCGGGGGTGCCGTAGATGCGCAGGGGAATCCAGGGGGCGTTCCAGGCCAGAATCAAGCCGACGGCAAGAATGATTTTAGGCAGGACCCGGGGAAGGGTGCCGAGGGCGTCGAGCAGATGTCGGGTGTGACTGCGGGTGCGTGAAATGACGTAGGCGAGATAACCGCCCGCACCCGCACAGAGGGTGGCCGCCCCGAGACTGAGACGCAGGCTGTTTGTTAAAGCATCCCGTCCGCCGGAGCCGGCACGAAACAGGGCGTTGTAGTGGTTGAAAGTCCAGGTGGGACCGGATTCCTGCCAATTTTCGATCAGACTCATGCACAGCATTGCGGTGTAGGGCAATCCGGTACTGCAGATGAAGAGGAGGCCGAACCAGAGCCAGGCCCATACATTTCCCCAGAGCCCCAGGGATATCCTCCGGATTTGGAAGACGCGTTCTCCTTTACCGTTTGCTTCCCGGGTTAAGCGCCGGGTGGCTGCGACCGATGCCAAGGCGAAGAGGCAAAGCAGGCTGGACAAGGCGGTTGCCAGAGGAAGGTTGAGGGGCCAGCTGGTGACCAAGCGGAAAATCTCCGCGGGTAAAAGTGGAAGATCCGCCCGGGTTCCCAGCACTGCGGGTACGCCAAAGTTTGAGAGGGTATCCAGAAAAACCAGAATGCCCGCGTTCAGGATGGCGGGTAGAAGCAGGGGGAAGACGACCCGGTATGCCACGGTCCGACGGGTGGCCCCGAGTTGTCGGGCGGCATCCCCGAGCCGGGGAGGCAGAGCGCAAAATGCGGTTTCCGCAGCGAGGGCAACGTAACCGAAGGAGGACAGCGCCATGACCAAAGTGATGCCGCCAAAACCGAAAAAGGCTTCGCGAATGGGTTCGGGGATACCGAGGATACGGTCGCCGAATCCGCGGGTTTGAAAAATGAGAATATAACAGAGGGCACCGACATAGGGCGGGGTCATCACCGGGGCAAGCAGGGTCAACCGTGCCAGCCCTTTTCCCGGCAGCCGGGTGCGGGCGAGAAACCAGCCGCAGGGGATACCCAGCATCCAGGCGAGGAGGGTGGTGGCCCCGGCCCAGGCAAGTGAGTTGCCCATCAGCTGGCCCAGTCCTTCCGTATGTATCATCTCTGTAAACGGTTGAAAAATTTCGCCGAAGCCTCCGGAAAGCAGATGGGGGAAGACGGCTTGCAGGCACAACACCGTCAGCGGATAGCCGGCGGCGGTACCGAGCAGGAGAAAGGCGGTGATGACCCCGAAGCGGCCGGGGCCCCGGTGTGGACTCATCGGGCGGATTCCCGGGGACCGCGCTCTACCCGTTGTTGGAAGTCCCGGAGGAGTTGTGCCTGTTGCGCCACCGCATCCCCCGCGTTTGCGCGGATCAATTCAGGCAAGTCCTGTGTTCTGGGGGCCAGTACGGGCACATCCACTCTTCCGGGAATTAAATAGACTTCCGCGACCTGCTGTTGGGCGGTTTCGCTGAAATAGAAATCCACAAACTGCTTTGCGGCTTCGGGTTGACTGCAGGAGGCGGTGATGGCCAAGGGACGGGTGACCAGGACGGCGCCTTCATCGGGGTAGATGACTTTCACGGCTTCGCCTTCGGCCATTTGGCGGTAGATTAGATAGTCGGCCGCGGCCACGATGACATCGTGTGCGCCCATGAGCAGACTGCCGATGGCCTGACTGTTGGCGGCTGCAAAATCGAGTCCGGAGTGACGGGCCTCCTCAAACCAGGTCCAGCCGGCTTCCGGATAGGTCAGCAGAAAAGCCACCGTAAAATCACCGGCGGCGCCTGAACGGGAGGGAGAGGGCATGATGCGGGAGACTTCCGGCAGATTGGAGAGGAGATCCTGCCAACTTGAGGGGAGAGGCGGGGCATCTCTGCGTGCGGCAATACCGACCAGAGAGGCGCCGGTGGCATGGTAAAATCCGTCCGGATCCGACCAGCCTTTCTGCAAGTATGCCGCTTCAGCAGGCACATAAACCTGGAGGCGGTGTTCACGTTTGAGTGCTTCGGCGGCCACTTCGCTGGCAAACAAAACCAGATCTGCGCGGGGGCGGTGTTTTTCCGCTTCCAGGCGGGCGAGGATTTGTCCGGTGGTTGCCTGGAAGAGTTCGACTTCGATTTGGGTTGTTTCGGTGAAGGCGGTGCAGATGTTTTCCGCCAATCCGCGGGGGCCGGCGGAATAGACGACCAAAGTCTCCGGAGGAGGGTTGGCTGAACCACCGCAGCCGGATACGAGAAAAAAGAAAAGGGCGGAAAAGAGAGAGAGGATTGTTTTACACATAAGAATTTTCTGGAGAGAGGAAACCGAATTTATGGACGTCGCAGACTGCGCGGACGGGAGTTCCGGGTTTGAGGCCCGGTTTGCCGTGGCCATGAAGGATTTGGGAGAGTCCGAACCGGGCTTCCAGGGCGTAGTGACTTCCGAGAAATTGGTTGATGAGGCAGGTGCCGTTGAGATGTTCTCCGACGGTTTCAAAGTGAACATCTTCGCGGCGGAGAAAGCAGAGGCCGGATTCGGGGAAGTCTTTGCGCACAGGCCAGTGACCAATGTCCTCAATTTCCAGACGGCCATTTTGTTGACGGTAGGGCAGCACATTGGCGGCGCCCAAAAAACCGGCCACATAGGCATTTCGGGGATGGTGGTAGATCCGTTCCGGGGCACCGATTTGTTCCACACGTCCTGCGTTCATTAACGCCACTTGATCGCCAAGGGTGTAGGCTTCCGCCTGGTCGTGGGTCACGTAAACTGCGGTTTGCCCGGTTTCCAAAAGCAGAAGTTTGAGTTCCGCTTTTAATTCTTCGCGGAGTTTGGCATCCAGAGCGCTAAGCGGTTCATCGAAGAGGAGCAGTTTGGGCTGAACGGCCAATGCCCGGGCGATGGAGACCCGTTGTTGTTGTCCGCCTGAGAGGGAGGCGGGTTTGCGGGAGGCCAGTTTCTCCATGCGCACTTTCTGTAAGGCGTCTTTGACTTTCGTTTCCCGGTCGGAACGGTTCAGTTTACGGATTTTAAGACCAAAGGCCACATTTTCGGCGACGGTCATATGGGGCCAGAGAGAAAAGTCCTGAAAGACCATGGCAAATCCCCGTTGGTTCATGGGGAGAAACTTTTTCTCGGCCGGGAGGTCCAATACCTGTTCGCCCCAATAAAGAGATCCTTTGTCCAATGCGACCGCTCCCGCAATCACATTCAGCAGGGTGGTTTTGCCGCAGCCGGAGGGACCCAGCAGGGCGGTACAGGTTTGGGGGGCGACATTGAGATCGATGCCCCGCAGGACCCGGGTGTTTCCCAGACGAACTTCAGCAGCTTGGATTTGCAGGGTGGACATAGAAGGTGTGTACCATAAAATGAAAAGAACTTTTGCGCCCGACGGATGACCGCCGGACGCAAAAGCAGTGGGTTGGTTGAAGCCTCAGGAACGACGGCGACGAAGGCCGGCCAGTGCGGCCAGACCTGCGATCAGAAACAAAGCGATTGTGCCGGGTTCGGGGATGGCGGTTCCGGGGGACGCGATATCGATACCGGGACCGTACAGGGATGGGTTGTCATCGCCAGCACCGTCATTCCCATCAAGTAAGGCGACAAATGCACCATCAACTCCATTCGCACTGAAGCCCAGGTAGTTTCCTGCGGTATCCCATGAGAAGGATTTTCCTCCGCCATCTGAATCTCCAAATACTGCTGAAGTGTGTTGGGTATTGGTGTGATCATAAATATAGATGGTATCGCCGCCTGCACCAAACCCGGAAAATCCACCTACGGCATTTCCGATCACATTGGCAGTCCCGGGGAGTCCCCAAACATCATTTTGCCAGTTGGAGATCAGGGTGGCGTTTTCATCTACAACCAAGAGAAATTCACCTGCACCGATAACGGTAGACCCAAATGAATTTGTACCTGCGATAGCAGAATCGTCATCCCAAGACCAAGCACTCAGGTCAACAGGGGCCGGGCCTGAATTGTAGATTTCAAACCAGTCACCATTTCCGGCACCACCCGAATGATCCGAATTGGACATTACTTCGGTAATGATCAAATCTGCTGAAGCCGAAGTTCCAGCCAGCCCGAGGGAGGCTGCTAAAATTAAATTACGTATTTTCATATTTTTATATTTCCGTTTTATTCATCCCGGATCATCCGGGAAATCGTTATTTTTTGAGGTTCCTGCGGAAAAGGTGCAGGAGCAGTGCTGAAAGTCCTAAGAGTGCAAGTACGTTTGGTTCTGGAATGGCGAAACCGGGAGAGGCGATATCCAGACCGGGGCCCGCAGGATCTCCTCCGTCACTGAGGGCCTGAAAGGCGCCGTTTTCACCGGTGACACTCAGTCCCAGGCTGTTTCCATTGTGGTCCCATTCAAAAGAAGAACCCTCGGTGGATGCCCCGAAGAACACTTCGGCTACCAGATTGGCGGGGCCGGCATTCGGGTCGGTATCCCAAATTTGTATTTGGTCTCCGCCTGAACTGAGGCCTGAGAATGAATCGGGCCCGCCGAAATCATCTTCTGAAAGGACATCGAATCCGCCTCCCCAGGCGTTCATGAAATCCAGGATGACCGCTGAGCTGTCACGGAGAATGACCAAGGAGGTTCCCGGGTCTAAAGTGATTGCGGGGAACAGAGAGCCGTCATTTCCATTTTCCCCGTCGTCATCCCAATAATATCCATCCAAATTGATGGCTGTGGATCCAAAATTGGTTAACTCAAACCAATCTTCATTCGGGGTTCCGCCGGGGTGGGCGCTACTACTCATGACTTCGGTAATGACCAAATTGGCAGGAGCAAGATGAGCCCATCCCATAAGGGCGACGATGAGGGCAAACGTTGTTTTTTTCATTAGTATATTTTTGTAAATGAATGGTTATAAGTGAAATGGGTTTATTCTAAGCCACTCCAGTAGACGGCATCATTGACCACTTCGGTGCCGTTGAATAAATCTTTGCTATTGAAGCGGGCGACGCTGCCATCGAGAAACAGCAGGTTGACTTTTCCTCCGTAACGGAAGCTTAAATGGCGGCTGTGTCCGTAGGCGCGGGCATATTGGCTGTTGCTGTTTTGGGAGGGATCACCATCGCCTTCTCCCACCCGGGATTCGAAGAACATCACTGTGTTCGAGGGGCTAGGGTACATGGTGATATCCAAACTTTTCTGGCGAAGGTCGCCTTGACCGGGAATATTGTCTCCATACTGCCGAGAGGTGTTGAGTTGGGAGTTGAAGCAATAGCTGAAGAGAGGGCGGACGATTAATTGCGCGGTATCGAATTCGGCCTGGGGATCCCGATGAATGCTTTCACCCTCCAGGAAGATCTTACGGTCTGCGCGGGGGACATCTGCGATGGCCGATTCATTTACGTAGGGGGGAAGTACATTGTACCATGCTTTCCGAACGGCCTCTTGCGAAGTACTTGAGGCCAAGGTCCATGTGGGTTGCTGATTGGGACCCCGACTCGGTAATTTCCCCTGGCTGTCATAGAGATGCAGATATAGTGAAGTGCCCCATTGACGTAAATTGCTCATGGATTTTGCATGCGTGGCTGAGCGAAGGGCGCCTGTAACGGCAGGGACAATCATGGATGCTAAAAGGGCAATGATGGCAATGACCACCAGCATTTCAATCAATGTAAATCCCAAGCGGGAATGCGCAGGCAGAACTGAGGTTGTTAAGCGTTTAATTTTCACGGTCGCATGTATACGTGAGTAATCTTCAGCTTTAATTTAAGGATTATGAGAATACGGTGAAGCGGTATGGATTTGTGTCCCGAAAGGCTTTGCGGTGGTGTATTTTTATTCAAACGGAAGTTCAGGACGGAGGATGGTATCCCGTGTCGTTTCCTGAATTCTTTGTCTGATCTGTGATACTTTTCGCTAGCCAATGGACGGAGAAAAGTTAGGGATTTGAAATGTGTTACACTTCCCAGGTCCCCGTTTCCCCCTTTCGTCAAATGGTATGGTTGTGTTTGTGGCTCTTTACCTGGTTGGGGTTTGGGGCGGATGCGGCCGAAGTGATGAAAGGCTTGGATTCAAAAAAAGTCGTAATTACTTTAGAGGGGCATTTTCTGGATGGGGTGCCGGAGCGGGGCAGCATTCCCCTTCATTTCCGGGTTCAAAATCTGACCGGCAAGCCCGGGAGATGGACTTTCCGGTTTTCAGGTGTGCAAGGCTGGAACAACAGTAAAAAGCTCACGAGTGAACGGGTGGTGGAGGTGGATGCCCGGAGCAGTAAAAATGTTCAATGGGAAATTCCGGTGTTTCCCAATTCTGAATTTCAGAATGGGCAGGATGTCAATTTGGATATGGTTGTCTCCGGGCCCGGCACTTCCGGCGTTCAGCAACGGCTGCTGCATGGGCCGTCAAAGTATAATGCCAATCCGGCTAAAGTCGTGGGGTTTTCACCCGAATTGCAGATCACCCGTGACGAATGGAATTATTCAGATATGGTAAATGAATTCAGGGATCGGGGGAGGTCCATTCGTTTACTTGGTTTTAATCCGTCCGCATTTCCGGCAAAGGTTTCCGGATTGTCCGGGGTGGATATTTTATTGATGACGCAGAAGGAATGGGACGATTTGCGTGCTCAACAACCGTTATTAAAGCGCTGGATCGCGGGGGGAGGGCACGTTTGGCTGGTATCCCATCGCGCTTCTTTGAATCAGTCTATCGGTTTGGGGAATTTGAAATCCATTTCGTATATGGGATCGAATGAGTTATTGAACCTGCTGGAACGCCCTGGCACCCTTGCGGACACCTTGATGGATCCGCAGGCCTATACCCGCAAAAACTGGGCGTTGGCCAAGGAGATTCCGGCCATTAAAAATTCATTTGGATTTATCATGTTGACGGTCATTTTAATTGCCGCGCTGTTGGGCCCCATCAATGTCTGGCTTTCATTCCGGCGGAAAAGACCCATTCAAGTCATATGGACAACGCCGGTAATTTCGGTGGCGCTTAGTTTACTGGTTGCGTTGGGAATTGTATTCAGTGATGGATTTGGAGGGAAGGGCGCGCGCGCTTTAATGGTTTTACTGGTGCCGGATGCGGGGGTGGAAGTTACGGTGCAAGAGCAGATTTCCCGCACGGGCGTTTTGCTGAATGACGAATTTTCTCTTCCCGGGGATTCTGAAATTTATATGGTGCATTCCGGGCGAAGTCGGCAGGAACGTCGATTGGAATATCAGCAAATGTCGGGGGGGAACTGGTCCGGAGATTGGTTTGAAAACCGAAGTATTCAGGCGCAGGTGATTCGGCGAACGCGCAACAGTCGGGCCAAAGTGGTCTTCAGCCCCGGGGGGACACCGCAGGTACTCTCTTCAGTGGATGCCCGTTTCTCCCGAATGCTGGTTCGGGACGGGCAGGGGGGGCTTTGGATGGGCGAGCAAATCACGCCGGGGAAAACACAATCATTACGCAAAATCTCCAAAACGGAATCCCGGGAATTTTTTGCAGACATGTCCACCCGCAAGTCCGGTTTGGTTCCCAGTGAAAAGATTCTGGAGCGTAACGGCTGGTTTTACGCGGAATCTGCGGAAACCGACCGCTATGTAGATACTTTGAAATCCATCCGTTGGCAGAGTCGGCCGGTCTGGTACATGGGACCGGTCAGCAAGGAGGTGACGCCATGAGTGGACACGCAAACGAACCGTTGGTTGAAGTCCGAAATCTCACCCGGATTTTTGGCAAAGTGCGGGCGGTGGATGATGTGAGTTTTGATATCTATCCCGGTCAGGTGGTGGGATTCATTGGCGAAAACGGGGCAGGAAAGACCACGACCATGCGCATGATGGTGACTTTGGACCTTCCTGATTCGGGGACGGTGAAAGTGAAAGGTTTCGATACCGTGGGCTATCCCAATGAGGTACGGAAGCGGATTGGGTGGATGCCGGATTCCTATGGCGCTTACGATTTTATGGATGTGTCCGAGTACATGGATTTTTTTGCCCGGGCCTATGGATATCGGGGGAAGGAACGTGAATTGCGGATTGGCGAAGTGATGGCCTTCACGGAGTTGGATAAATTATCGGACCGTCCGGTGAATAAACTGTCCAAGGGGCAGTCGCAACGTTTGTGTTTGGGGCGGACCCTGTTGCCGGATCCGGAGCTGTTGATTTTAGACGAGCCGGCGGCCGGACTGGATCCGCGGGCACGGATTGAAGTCAAAAATCTGGTGCGTATCCTGGCTGCGGAAGGGAAGACCTTATTTATTTCATCCCACATCCTCTCGGAGTTGGAGCAGATGTGTGACGACATGTTGTTTATCAGCGCGGGTAAAATTGTGCATCAGGGATCTTCGGAAAGTCTGAAAGTCAAAGAGGGGCAGCCGGCAGTGGTGAAGATTCGATTGGAGGGGGCACCGGAAAAACTGGAGGAGTGGGTGACGCTGCAGGAAGGCGTCTCGTTTTTGGAACGAAACAAAAACGGGATTCGGGTCCGGGTGGAGGATGCCTCCACCGAACGGTTGATTCGCCTGTTGAAAAAATTGATCAGAGATGAATTCCCGGTTTACGGGTTTGAGCGGGAGGAAATCCGGCTGGAGGATGCTTTTGTGGATCTGCTCAGTCAGTCTGAAAAAGGAGGGGCGTTATGAACAGTGATTCGTTAAATCCGATGGTGATCAAAGAGCTGCGTCAGGGGCTTAAATCAAAATCCTTTCTCGCCACATTTCTCGGCCTGCAGGCCGCGATGGTGCTGAGTATGTTCATTTATCTTTCCTCCGCCTCCACCAACAGTGGTATGGGGAGTATGGATTTCGCAGACGGATTTTTCTGGTTTATGCTGGGGCTGATGCTGCTGGTGTTTATGCCACTCAGAGCTTTCGGCGCACTAAATGAAGAGATAAAAGGCAATACCTTGGAAATGTTATTTCTCACCCGCATGGATGCCTGGAAAATTTCCTTCGGAAAATGGTGCGCGTTGGTGATTCAAATCTTTTTGCTGGTATCCGCGGTTTTGCCGTATCTGGTGTTGCGTTACTTTTTGGGGGCCATTGATATTGCCGGAAATTTGGAGCAGTTGTTTTATCAGATTATGGCGTCCATGCTGTTTGTCTCGGTGGGCGTGGGGCTTTCCGCCTGGACGTCCAGGATCATGCGCGGATTGATTATTATCGGTGCTTTACTTTCCCTTTATATGGTGCCCTTTTTCTTGTTAAGTGTGTCGATGTCGGGTGGGGGAAGCCGGGGGAGCTTCGCTTTGTTTGGTTGGGTGGAGGTTTTGGTGGGCATGGGGGTGGCGGGGATTCTGATGATGTTATTTGTGGAGTACGGCGCTTCCCAAATTGCCCCTCCTGCGGAAAATCACGCCCTGCGAAAACGCGGATTGGCGCTGTTGCTTTCTTTGATCCTGTGCTTATACGCCGCATTTTTCGATCAAGCGGGAGCCGGGGTGGTGATGTGTCTGGTGGTTTTAATTCCGATAGCCATTGATGCACTCTGTGAGCCTTTGATCGGGATCAAAAGTCTGTATGTGAAGTTAAGAAAATTCAGGGCCGCCCGCTGGTTGTTTTATCCAGGCTGGGTGAGTGGTTTTCTGTTCGTCTCCCTCCTGTTTTGGACCTTGTTTACGTTGCTCGTATGCCTGGAAGGAGATGAGGATATTTGGCTGATCGGTCTGGTGGCATACAACACCCTGATCTTCCCCTTTGCCTGCATCCGCCTGTTTGCGGCTTTAGGCCGAAAAGCTTTGGTAACCTATTTCAGTGTGCAAGTGCTGAGTTTCGCATTTTGTCTGCTAATGATTTTTCTTGAAGAAATTCACTTTATTTCAAATTTTATTGTCCTGGGGCACCTGGTGCCGATGTTGGGGTTTTTCGTAATCGCAATTGAAGATGTTTCTGATTTCCATCCTTGGCTGCTGTTTTTCCCCACGGCGGTTATGCTGACGCTTACTTTGGTCAAGGCATGCAGGCCTCTCATGCAAATGCAGTACTTGAGTAAAGGAGAAGAGGGTTGACCGCGGATCCGCTTTCGGCACGGCGTTTGGATGCCCGGAAATGTGCGGGTCATCTGCGTTTAAGTTTGCGGGAACGAAGCTGGCAGGGATCCCAGGGGAACTGGGCCGGCGCGGGCACTGGAAGCTCCATCGATTTTCAGGATCACCGTCCGTATATGCCCGGAGATGATCCTCGCTATATCGACTGGGCGGCCTATGCGCGGAGTGGTCAGACCATTATGAAACTGTACCGGGAAGAAGTGAGCCCCCGCATTGATTTGGTGTTGGATGTGTCCCGTTCCATGTTTTTTGATCCGGCCAAAGCTGAGCAAAGTCACCGGGTGTTTTTTTTCTGCATGGAGAGTGCCCTTTCGATTGCGGCCGCTTTAAAAGTGTTTGTGATTTGCGGATCCGATTTACAGCTGATTCCGTTAGAGCAGGCGATGGATCCGATGTGGCAACCGGAAACCGCAGCGGGGGCCGAGACCGTCCCGGGTTTGGAACAAATTCCTTTCCGGCCCCATTCCATGCGCATATTGATAAGTGATTTGTTGTTTGATGTTCCGCCAGATCCTCTGCTTTCAGTGCTCAGCGCCCAGAAAGGGAATGGGGTGATTTTTGCGCCCTATCTGGAGAAAGAGCAAAATCCTGACTGGTCGGGGAATATGGAATTGCTGGATTGTGAAACCGGGCGGAGCCGGCGTCAACGGGTGGATGCCGGTTTGTTGCAACGGTACCGCATGGCCTATGCCCGTCACCTGCAATCCTGGCAGGAAAGCAGTCGACGTTATCAGGTGCGCATGTCGCGTATCCCCTGTGGTGTAGATTTGGCGGCGGCGCTGGAGTCTGAAAGCTTGCCGCAAGGGGTGGTGGAAACATGGGGATAAGCTTTGCCCATCCCGCCGCCTTGTGGGGGCTCTTGGGATTGCCGGTGATTCTGGCCATTCACTTTCTGCAAAGCCGGAACCGCCGGGAGGAAGTAAGCAGTTTATTTCTGTTGGAACTCCTGCCGGAGGAAACCCGTAGCGGGGCAATTTTCAGTTATGTAAGAAACGGACTTCAGTTGTGGATGCAATTGTTGGCGGTGGTGCTTATCACCGTGCTGATGGCCCGGCCGATGCGCCTGCGGGAGGAGTCGGTACAGACCATCATGGTGGTGGTGGACAGCTCGGTTTCCATGAGGGCTTTCGGGGAAGAATTGAAAAATGAAATGGATCGGATGAGTACCGCGCTGGAAAAGACGGCGGGGCGGTCGGAATGGTGGCTTCTGTATTCTGATTCAGGACGGCCCGGGCTGGCGAAGGCCGTTTCACCTGAGCAATTTTCACAATCCCTCGAAATTTTTGATCCGCTAAGCGGACCTCATTCCCCGCGTGCGGCCTTGATGCGGGCGCGTCAACTGGCGGGACCTGAAGGGTTGGTGATTTATGTGAGCGATCATATTCTGGACCGGCCGCCCGCGGGAGCGGTGGCGGTTTCGCTGGGGCATCCCATTTCAAACATGGCATTTACAGGGATGACGATTGAAGGGAATCGATGGACCGCATCGGTACTTTTATTTGGAGGAAAATCGGAGGGCGGAGGTCATAGCTCGGAAGAGACGAGTCATGAAGTACAGGTTTATATCAATGGCGAACTGTCAGATACGGTGCCGGTCCAGCTTTCACCGGGAAGGCTGGGGCAAATTTCGGGAGAGTTGCCTGCTGACTTTGAAAGAGGGCGGTTGGTGTTGGCTGAGGATGGATATGATTTTGACAATGGTTTGCCCTTTGTGAAACCCAAGGTGAAACCGCTAAATTTCTCGGTGGCGTTCAAGCGAGCGGATCAGATAGCCTGGGCTGAAAAACTGATGGGGACCTTGCCCGGAAGCCGGAAAAATGATCCGGCGGTGTTGGCCTGGCGGGAAGGGTGGCCGTTGAAACCCGATCCGGAGGTGCCGGCGGAGATTTGGTGGCTCAATGGTGAGGTTACCGCAGCCTTTGCCCCCGCGGTTCCGGGGGGGGATTCTTTGGCGGAGGGATTGCGTTGGGAGGGGTTTTTGGCCTTGCCCTACACCGGCTTTCAGGTGCTCCCTTCAGACCAGGTGCAACTGTGGATGGGAGAGCATCCACTGGTGATTCGTCGTGAAAGTCCGGCAGGAACACGACTGATGATGAACTTTGATTTGGCGGGCAGCAATGCCATGCGTTTCCCTTCCATGCTGTTATTGCTTCACCGCTTTATGAAAGAACAACAGGATTTGCAACCGCTTCCCTTCAGCACCCAGTTGGAAACGCGGCAATTGTTACCGGTTCAGCCCGGCGTAAACGAAGTCTATCAGACCCGGTTTGAAGATCTGGCGGGGAATATATTGGAAGGCGAGATCCGCTTCGGGCAACGCGCAACTGCGCCGGAAAAGCCGGGGTATTTCACGGTGAAAAACGGGGAAGAGCTGTTGATGCGGGCCGGGGTGTTTGCCGGGGATGTGGCGGAAGGAAACTTTGCCAAAGCCCGCCCACAGCCTTTGCCGCAAGAAGTGGTGACCACCCGGCGGGAGCGGAACAGTCAGACAGATTTTCTGATGCCCCTGTGGTTTATATTGCTGGCAGGGGTGCTGACTTTGGCGTGGTGGAGTGAGAAAGCTGGAGAACGCGCATGATCCATTTTGCGCATCCTGAAGCTTTTCTTTTGATTCCGCTTTGGGGGCTGGGTTGCTGGTGCTTGCCCAAGGCCGGGTTCCTGAAACCTTTGAGGATTCTATTATTGTTGTTGGTGATGTTGGCGTGGGCGGATCCTTTTTTGAATCGGACCCGTGACGGCTTGGATCTTTGGGTGTTGAATGACATGTCGCTTTCCGCCAGCGAAAGTGTGCAGCCGGGGATGGCCGAGTTGGAATCGCTTCTGAAAGAATCCAAGGGGCGGAACGATGAGTTGTTTTTTGTGGATTTTGCCGATGAAGCCATTGTCCGGGATCCGCTGTCGGCCGCGGTGTTGGGAGGGAGGAAGGACAGCACGCGCATTGGAAATGCACTGCAGTTCACGCTTTCCCAGTTAAAGGAAAACCGCAATGCCCGCCTGCTGTTGGTGTCGGATGGTTTTTCGACGGATCCACTGGATTTGGCCGGGGACCGTCTGTTGGCTGAACAGGTGCCGCTGGATATCAGATTAATGGCGCCGGAGTTGTTACAGGATGTGCGGGTGGAACGGATTGATGCACCTCTGCGGACGGGAAGGGGAGATCCTTTTCTGGTGGAAGCACGGATTTTGGGACCTTCGGGCGGTCAAGCGGAAGCCGTGTTGATTCGGGACGGAATTGAATTAAATCGGCAAACCATTGTGTTTCGCAGGGGGGAAGCCCGGGTGAAATGGACGGCGCGATTGATGCAGAGCGGTTCCGCAAAGTTTGAAGTGGAAGTGAATGCGGAGACGGATGCGTATGTGGATAATAATCGTCAAGTTCATTGGGTGGAGGCCGGAGGGAAATCAGGCATTTTACTGTTGAGCGCTTATGAGGATGATCCTCTGGCCACGATCTTAAAGGCGGATGGCAAAGAGGTGAAACATCTCACCCGTTTCGAAGATTTAAACGAAGGAAGCCTGAGCGGGGCGGGGTTGCTGTGGATTCACAATGTGCATGCCGCGGATTTACCGCAAAAGTTTTTGCAAGGGGTGTCTTTCTATGTGCGGGAGCAGGGGGGGGGACTGATTATGACCGGAGGGAAATCCAGTTTTGGTTCCGGGGGATATTTTGAATCGCCGGTGGATGACCTGTTGCCGGTATCGATGGAGCTTAAAGAGGAGGACCGGAAACTTTCAGTGGCCATGGCCATTGTAATGGATCGTTCGGGCAGTATGTCTGCGGGCACAGCCGGGGGCATGAGTAAAATGGAACTGGCCAACTCGGGGGCGGCGCGGGCGATTGAATTAATGGGGGAGATGGATGCAGTGACGGTGTTTGCGGTGGATACGGCGGCGCATGAAATTCTGCCTTTGAGTCAGGTTGGTAAACATCGGGGAAAACTTACCAGTATTGTTCGGCGGATTCAAAGTACGGGTGGGGGCATCTATGTGTTTAACGGATTGGAAGCGGCCTGGGCGGAACTTAAGAATGCGCCACAGGAGACGCGACACATTATTTTATTTTCGGATGCGGCGGATTCCGAGCAACCGGAAGGGGTCGGCAGACTGATCAAGGAAATGGTGGCGAACAATACCACGGTTTCGGTGATTGCTTTGGGACGGCCCGGTGATCCGGACGCGCCGTTTTTGGAGCAAATTGCCGAAGACGGTCAGGGTCGATTGTTTTTTAATGAGGATGCGAACACGTTGCCGGCGGTGTTTGCCCAGGAGACGGTTTCAGTGAGTCGTTCGATTTTTTTGGAAGAGCCGGTTGGGGTGGAGGCATTGGCGGGTTGGCAGGAATTGGCCGCGGTTTCGCTGGACTGGCCGGGACAGGTGGACGGCTACAATCTCAGTTATTTACGCGAGGGGGCTTCGGAGTCTTTACGGAGTATGGATCGTTATGCCGCTCCCTTGTTGGCGCATTGGCAACGGGGCTCCGGTCGGGTGGCGGCGGTGAGTATGCCGCTGGGGGGCGCCTTTTCTGAAACCCTACGCGCCTGGCCCCAATATGGTGATTTTGTGCGTACCCTCGGACGCTGGTCTCTGCGCGGGGATGTGCCTCCCGGACTGGCCCTGCGCTTACAGCGTATCGGTGAAACGTTGCGGGTTCAGCTGTATGCGGATGAAGTGTGGCAGGCCCGATTTGCGGAAGAGGCGCCGGAATTGATTACCATGTCCAACCTGGAGCCGGAGGCCCGGCCGCATGTCTGGAGGCGAATTCAGCCGGGTTGGGTGCAAACGGATTTACCTTTGGTTGCTTCCGAGCGGATTCAGGGTGCGATTCGTATGGGTGACCACGTCTTGCCGTTTGGACCGGTCAATGGCATGGCCGGGGCGGAATGGGAAATGAACCCGCAAATGGCCCAACAGGTTCGCATGCTTTCTGAGAGAAGTCATGGGGTGGACCGGGTGGATTTGGCCGGTATTTGGGACAGTCCGGGGCGCAAAAGTTTTCAGGGGACCCGGCATTTGTGGTTGTGGTTGTGCGGGGGATTGTTTTTGGTGGAAGCCATATGGAGTCGGGTGGGCGGACAGCGGATTCAGTGGGGGATCCGCAGTGCGCCCAAGGACGTAAAAGAAGTCCCTCCGTCGAAAGCGCAGGCCTCAAAAGCGACAGTGACGGAGGAGGCGCCCGCACCCCGGAGCGCGTTCAGCCGGGCGAAAGATCCCCGACGCTAGCGGGATGGAGTGGGTTCCGGTGGGAGCAACGATGTCCCGGTGTTCGTATATTCAGATCGTTGTGTATCTAATTTTGTTGATTTTTGTGGCTCAATATTTGAGGTCTTACCCATGAGCCTTAAAGATTTTCTTGCACATTGTACCGCGAACCGAGCACCCAACCCCGAATGGCGTCCTGCCCTGCAGGCGTTGTGGCATGCGGAAAAAGGGGAATGGGAGATGGCGCATGACAAATGTCAGGAGGGGGATGTAAAAGAAGGCGCCTGGGTGCATGCAAACCTGCATCGGGAAGAGGGGGATCTGGCCAATGCCGGATACTGGTATCATCGTGCGGGGAAGCCGGAAAGCCGGCAGACGATTGTTGAGGAAAGGCATGAAATCATTACGGTTTTACTGGGGGATGATCCCTCCGCCTGACCCCGGGTTGTGAAAATACCTTTGTTTATAAAAAACAACGCTGGGTGATTGGGGGGGGATGTTGTCTCATGTAGGTTGCCCCCCCCAGGATGCCCCGGAATACCCCTGTACGCCAGGTTTACAGGACTTGTTCGGTCTTCGGATCAAACAGGGAGCATTTATCCAAATTCAGGTAGAGGGTGACTTCTTCGCGGCGTTTAAACAGGCGGTCATTTTGGATTCTTCCGATGACCCGGTGCTGGGCCATTTCCAGATGCAGCAAGGTTTCTGCGCCCATGGGTTCGGCCAGGCTCACGGGTGCGGTCATTACAGCTTCATTTTCACACTGGGACCGTTCGTTAAGATGTTCGGGACGCATACCAAACACAATTTTGCGGTTGCCTAAGGTTTTTGCTTTTTCGGCGAGAGGGCCTTTGAGTTGGATACGGCCCAGGTGGTGACCGGATCCGCCTTCCTCGATAAAAGTGACTTGCGCATCTTGTATCTGCAATTCCCCATGAATGAGATTCATGGGCGGACTGCCGATAAAACTGGCCACAAACATATTCTCAGGTTTTTTGTACAAGGTGAGGGGGTCGGCAACCTGCATGATTTCCCCTTCGTTCATCACACAAATCCGGTCGCCCATGGTCATGGCTTCCACCTGATCATGGGTGACATAAAGGATCGTGGTGCCCAGACGTTCGTGCAGATTGGAGATCTCGGTGCGCATTTGCACCCGCATTTTGGCATCCAGATTGGAAAGAGGTTCGTCGAACAAAAAGACTTTCGGGTCGCGGACAATGGAGCGGCCTACTGCCACGCGTTGACGTTGTCCGCCGGAGAGCGCTTTGGGTTTTCTGTCCAACATCTCGGTGAGTCCTAAAATCTCAGCTGCCTTCTGGACCCGTTTTTTGATTTCCGCTTTGGGCACTTTATTCAGCTGCAGGCTGAAAGCCATATTGGTGAATACGGAAAGATGGGGGTAGAGGGCATAATTTTGGAAAACCATGGCGATGCCACGATCTTTGGGTTCCAATTTGTTTACCACGGTTTCACCGATGGAGATGGTGCCTTCGCTAATATCCTCCAAACCAGCGACCATGCGCAAGGTGGTGGATTTTCCGCAACCCGAGGGGCCGACGAGGACCATGAATTCTCCATTTTCAATTTCAAGATTGATCCCTTTCACCGCGGTAAAGACCGGTTTGCCTTTGCCGTCGAGGTAGGTCTTTTTCAGTTGTTTAATTGAGACGTTTCCATTGGTTTTAGCCATTATTTTAGATTCCTTAGGTTTAAATAGGTTCAGTTATTCTTTTACGCCGCCGGCGGTGAGGCCACTGACCAGGAAACGCTGACAGATGATAAAGAGGACGGTGATAGGGATGCCACTTAAAACCGCGAGAGCGGAGAAGCGTCCCCAAAGTTTTTGCTGTTCGTAGAGGAAGGAATTCGCACCTACGGCCAGTGTCCATTTTTCGCCGGTTTGCAGTACCACGGATGCCACAGGGTACTCCGACATGTAACTGATGAAGGAGAGGATGAATACGACTGCAAATATGGGCGCACTCATGGGCAGGAGAATCATGATAAAGGCTTGGAACGGGGAGGCGCCGTCGATGCGTGCGGATTCCTCAATGCTGGTCGAAATGGTTTCGAAGTAGCCTTTAATCATCCAAATATAGATTGAGACCCCGCCCAGATAAATCAGGGTGAGACCCGCATGGGTGTTAAGCCCCATACTGGGGGCAAACTGTCCAATGAATTCCAGAATGGTATAAAAGGCGACCAGTGCCAAGACCATGGGAAACATTTGCAGAATAAGCAGCCCGGTCATGGTTTGTTCTTTGAAGGCAAATTTCATGCGGGCAAAAGCGTATGCGCAGGTGCCGGAGAGGAGCAAAATACCGAAAGAGGCGATGACCGAAATTTTAATTGAATTCCAGAACCAGAGGATGGGAACCACGTCGGCTTTGATGATTCGGGTTTCACCGGTGGTTATATTCACCACTTCCTCATGGGGAATACCCAGCACATATTTCCAATGATTCAAACTGATCTCAGTAGGGAAGAGTTTGCTGGGCGCAAAATGGCCCCGACTGAATGAAGATGCAATCACCGTTAGAAACGGGGTCATAATCATCAGGATAAATAAAATCAGGAAGAGATGTGCGAAAAATTTTCTCGTCTTAAGTTTGGTTTCGAGGTTCATGATGCACTCCCTTGTGTTTTCTTAAGATTCAACCAGGCCAGGATGCCCACAATTACAAAGAGGATGGTGGCAATGGCACTGGCCAATCCGTAATCCGCACCTGAATTTTTGAAGGCGAGGTTAAACGTGTAGGTTACCAGAATATCGGTTTCGCCTGCGATGCCGCTTCCTCCCACCATTCGGGGTCTGCCCGCGGTAAGCAGGTAGATAAGGTTGAAGTTGTTAAAATTAAACGCAAAGCTGGCGATGAGAACCGGGACCATGGGGGGCAACACCAGGGGCAGGGTGAGACGTCTAAAGTTTGCCCAGGGATTACTGCCGTCAATGGCACTGGCTTCGTAAATGTTTTTAGAGATCGATTGTAAATTTCCTGTGCAGATAATCATCATGTAGGGATAACCCAGCCAGAGATTGACAATCAGGATCATCAGGCGGGCCAGCCAGGGGTTGCTGTTCCATTCGGGGCTTATGTTGAAGAGGGCGCCCAAAAACTCATTTACCGCCCCGAACTCCTGATTAAACATTCCCTGAAAAGTGAGGATGGAAAGAAAGGCGGGGACGGCGTAGGGGAAAATAAGCAGGGTGCGATAGAATTTCCGACCTTTGAGACCCTCCCACTCCAGGAGCACTGCGAGAAACATCCCCAGGGCAAAGGTGGTGGCCATGGAGAGAAAGGCGAAGGTGAAGGTCCAAACAAAAATGCGGGCAAAGGGTTTTTTGATGCGTTCATCCGTCACAATGCGCGAGTAGTTTTCCGCACCTGTCCAGGTTCTGAATCCGACACCGACTTTTTCTCCCGCCTCGGTTTCGAAAAATCCGGTTTCGGGGTTGGGGCGAACGATGCGGCCATCCTGGTTGTTTTCAAGCGAACCGTCGTCCTTGAGAGACCAAACGGGTTTTTGGGTTGAAAACTCGCGGAGGGAAGAGAGACCTACAATTTGTTCATCCGGGAGTTGCAGTTTGATATCCCGAAGAAGGATGTGTAATTTGCCACGGGTGATATCGCCAATGGCCAGTGGATCCCCTTCCGGCATGTCATTTTCAGAATTTAAGACCAGCACTTTATTTTTTTCGAACGCGGGAAGGGTGAATACCGGAGAAATAAATGATTTCTCCTCCGGAGGTGCCGGGGCCGCTTCCGCGGTGGATTCGGAATCCTCTTCGGCAGAGGCTTCTGCAGTCTGCCCGGCGGGTGCAGGGGGAGGGGGAGGATTCTTGGCTTTGAGGACGATTTGATAATCGCTTTCTTTTTCAGTTCTGAAAATTTGATAGGAAAAGGCTGTTGCTCCCTCCGGTTCATAGGTTTCAGAGCGCAGGATACCTTCGACTCTTTCCCGGGTGAGCAGGTTTTTAGCATCGTATTTATGAAAGCTGATCCAGAACGTGTAGACCAAGGGGAAAATCACAAAGATAAAGAATCCGAGCAGTCCGGGGAAGAGGTAGCGGTAGACGTATCCTTTGCTGTTGGCGTAGATAAATATACCGATAACCAGTAAGGCCAGCATGCCTATGGCCATGAGTAAATTACCGCTCATATACATCAGAAAATTTACATAGAAAAGGGGAAGCAGCAGCAGGGCTGCCAACGACCATTTAAGACATTTTTTTAAGGGTGCATGCATGGGGGAATTCGGTCCGGGTGAAAAGATCAGGCGTTCCGGTGACCCGGAACGCCTGCAGGTCAGGATCAGTTATTCAGGATGGTGTCTTTGGCGTTTTCGAGCACGGCTTTGGGTTTGGCCTGCTGGTTGGTGGCATTTTCCAATGCGGCTTCCATTGAGGACCAAAAACGACCCATTTCGGGAACGTTGGGCATGGGCTCGCCATTGTCGACATTGACTTTGGTTTTGGCGATCAGCGGATTTCCCTTGGCCACCTGTTCATAGAAGGCTTTGTTGGAGGGAACGCCCAAAGGTACATCGTCATCCACCATTTTCAGGCCTTTCGGTTGCATGAGCCAATTTTCGATAAACTCGACGGCCAGATCTTCATTCGGGGTGCTGCGGTTAAGCAGGGCACCCAACACACCCACGAAAGGCTGACCGGGTTTGCCTCCGGAACCGGGAACGGGAGCGAGGTCAAATTTGATGCCGCTTTTTTGCAGGTTGCCCCAGGCCCAGGGACCGCTAATCATCATTGCCAATTCGCCACTGTTCATCTTGCTTTCCATGACACTGTAGGTGGCGCCTTTCGCCATGACACCCTGCTCGATCAGGCCCACGATTTCTTCCAATGCGTTTACGGCACCTTCGGTGGCCACTCCCACATCCCGGGTATCATAGCCCCCATCTGTTTTTTTGAACACATAGCCTCCGTTGGCGGCGAGGATCCCCCAGGTGAAATAGGTATTGTTATAGTCCCAAAGAATGGTCATTGCCTCTGGATTCTTTTTCTTCACCTCGTCATTGACGGCGGCCATGTCTTTAATTTGGGAGGGCGGTTCACTAATTAAATCGGTATTATAAATGAGGGAAACCGCTTCAAAGGCGACAGGGTAGCCCCATACTTTGCCTTTGTGAGTGAACGCTTCCCAGCCCAACTCGTAATTTTCAGCTTTCACTTTATTGCTGGGGGAGACGGGTTGAACCAAACCGGCGTCGGCCCATTCGCCCAAGCGGTCATGTGCCCACAAAAGGATATCCGGACCTTTTCCGGATTTGGCGGCCTGTTGGAATTTATCCGCCAGTCCTTCTGGTGCTTCGACCGTCACTTTAATACCCATTTCGGCTTCGAAAGCTTTGCCTAGTTCTGCAAGTCCGCGATAACCTTTATCACCGTTGACCCAGATTAAAAGTTCGTCCTGTTCCCAGGCGTACCCGACACCGGCTCCAATCAAGAGCAGGCCGGTTACCGTCAGCTGTAGTAGTTTTTTCATTTCAGTTCTCCTTAGAGGTTCTCTCTTAACTTTCGTAGGTTCAATCTGTTTTCGCAGGCGCTATAAATTCATTGAGGGAGGTGATTTCAACCCCGCGGGCTCTCGCCTCATTTGTCAGTTCAACCATTTTATCCAAATCCCCCTGTGCCAAAGCTGCACGGAGTTTCCCGCGATACATCTCCCGGGTTTCTTCAGATGCGTTCACGATTGTTTTAACGGGGGCGGTATCTTTTTCCTGCAGGGCTCCGCCGGGCATGCGGTCATTCACCGCAGGTTTTGAAGCTGTGGTGTCGGATTGTAAATCTACAGAAACTTTAATTTTGCCGAAAGATCCGTGGGGAACTTTCCGTTTGCCGGAGATCACCGGCGGATTTGATTTTGCCATGGCCATTTGATTGGCCGGGTAATCAAACTCACTGAAACTCTGTGCGGGGGAGGGATCGGGAAGGATCAGCAAATGGAGGGTTTGCCTGGGGAAGAGGTGTATAGAAAGGGAGGCTTGTAAACGATCGGGTTTCAGCAGATACGCGTTTTTGCTTTCAAAGTCAGATGCTTTGAGGACGGTTAACAAATCCCCTTCACCGTTATACATATATACGGCGGGAGGAACCACGCTGTCTGTGGCTTCACTCTCAATACGGATTTCTCCCCGGTCGGCAGAAAAAAGTGTAAGCAGGGCATAGGGGAGTTTTTTTCCGTTCCATTCCAGTAGGGCACTGTTTTGGTTGAGGCTGAGGGTATGTTTCCCCGAAAGGGAGGGCGGCCGGGTTTTGGCATCCGCCGGGATTTCAGGCAGTGACGGGACTTCCCCGCCGAGAGCGGCCGAAACCGCTCCCCACGCAAGAAGTCCCACGCAGAAACTGCGAGATGTTTTGTGGGTCAGGCTTACCACCATGCTTCAACCTGGGCTCCGAACATGGTTTCCTGATCCGTGCCATCGGCATTGCGCAGGTCCACTTCATCTCCCATATAATGGCTGACATAAACACGGATGGCGGGGCGGGACCAGAAACTGGTGCCGGCGGCCCATTGCTGGGCGATGGTCACTTTGGAAAGATCCTGCCAATCGCCTCCTTCAGCTTTGTTGTTGGCGTACCCCAACTCGAAAACGGTGCTCATTACGGTGTCCCATTCCCAGGAGGGGCGCAAGACCACATTATAAAACTCATTTTCCCCGAGAAGAAAATCGTTGGTGCCTTCAATGGCTTCGGTCACATCCCGCTGGGCATACATGGCGCTCCAGCCCAGGTTCCAGCGACCGGATTCGATGACGCCCCAGTCGATCAGCCGCCAGCCGTCACCGTCGACCGCATCCATCACTTCACCGGCATGATTGGTGAACGCACCAATAGTGGCATATCCGCCATCGCCATATTGAAAAACGGTTTTGTTGAATCCTCCGCCGGGCAGACCGCCCTGGGTATGTTCCAAAGTCAGGAACCAACCCGTATTATCGGAATCACCCGTGGTGTTGGCTTTCTGTTCGTCTGAAAGGGAAGCCTGTCCATAAATACCAATCAGTTCCAAAGAGCCGTTTTCGGAAATTTTGATGTCCTGCCAGCGCAAATCAATTTTATTGATACGACGCCAGGTGTCTCCGTTGGCTCCGCCGGAATAGTCATCCTGCCAATTTTCGGCATTTTGAATCCAGGCCAGGTTCAGCTTTCCTTTGTCGCCTGAGAGTTGAACTTCTTCGAGGCCGACACCGTAGCCGGAGTTATTGACGTAATAGAAATCCATGATGTGGATATCTTTGCGTTGATGGAAACGTTTACCGGCCCAGATGCCGTATCCGTCCAGAGCCGCGGCGGCATAGACTTCACGGAAAGATGCGCGCTGTCCGCCCCAAGGACCGTCGTCTCCGATACCCTGCCAGGAATTTCCCTGCAGGTCGGTATCTCCTTCAGTGGTGCCACCCGCGTACAGGGTTTGAATTCTGAAGGATTGACCCTCTTCTTCCCAAAGGGTGGTGCCCAGTCCTATTTCAATATAGGTGTCAGCCTCATCACCTAAACGACCGACCGTATGGCCGGATCCGCCATTCCCATATGTGGTTGCGGCCCCCCCCTCCGCATTCTGGCCGACGCCTGCACGCATGTAGCCATTAAAATTGATTTCCTGCGCATAGAGCACGAGGCTGGATAACCCCGTTGCAACCACAGTGGTTATTGCTGTTTTTTTCATGTTGTCTCCTGTTAGGGTTTCACATTTGGGTAATGTGATTTTGGGATAGTGCCGGGTGCCCTGTTGGGTTTCGCACTTCAGATTGTCTACCTACATGGAGTTTGATGCAATATTTTTTTTAACGGAATCCTGCTGTTTTTATCCACGTGTTAAATTTTGGGGCCGCGCTGAACCGGAGAGAGCTCATGAAGAATGCCGTCGCTGAGTCTGTAAATCCAGCCGTGAACCGCAACCGCTTGTCCCTGTGCCCACGCATCTCGAAGGATCGTGGTTTCACAGACGTTTCGGACCTGGGCCAGTACGTTTAATTCGCAAAGCCGATTAACCCTGGCCTCATTCTCCAAACCTTTTAACTCCTCTGCATGTTCGCGTTTGATATCGTGAATATGCCGAAGCCAGTTGTCGACGATGCCCGAGCGTATATTCTGATCGACCGCCGTAACTCCGCCGCAGCTGTAATGTCCGCAGACGATAATATGCCGGACCTGTAAAACATCGACGGCATACTGCAAAGCGGAGAGGCAGTTGAGGTCTCCGTGGGAAACAATGTTGGCCACGTTGCGGTGCACAAATATTTCCCCGGGGAGCAGGCCAATAATTTGGTTGGCAGGGACGCGGCTGTCACAACAACCAATCCACATAAATTCCGGATTTTGGGTTTTGGAAAGTCTGGTGAAAAATTCGGGTTTCGTTTCTAATTTCTCTTTGGCCCACTGTTTATTATTTTCGAGTAACTTGAGATAGGTTTCCATATGGGAAAGTGCTACCTTCTTGAGAAAGTGAGGGCAAGGTTTGAATGTTTATACTGAACGCTGTTGCTTTGCGACCGGCATAAAATGAATTTCCCAAAAAGGAAAGGCCGGCTCCCCACCAAAAAATATTTCTGGCCGAATGTTGACTAGAGAGAACATTTGGTTATATTGCCAAGTAAGCAAATAAAGGTGACGATCGATGAACGCAGAAACCAAAATAATATATGAAGCCAAGGCCAAAGTTTTAAAAGCGCTGGCGCACCCGACCCGACTGTGGATGGCAGAGCAGTTGGTTGAGGGGGAGCGGTGTGTGTGTGAATTTGCGGATGCCATTGATGCGGATTTCTCCACAATTTCAAAACATTTGTCTGTGCTTAAACAGGCGGGGATCGTTGTGGATGACAAAAGAGGGAAGCAGGTATTTTATCGATTGAAGGTTCCCTGTATCTTGAATTTTATGAGTTGTATTGAATCTGTAATCGAATCTCAAGTGAAGTCTCAGGCTGCGTTACTGAAATAAGTTTTTTTTAATTCACATTTGGTTAAATGGTAAAATAACCAATAAAGGGAAGCTATGAACTGGAAAACGGAATGGAAGAAGTTGGTAATGATCGCCGGCGTGTTTTTGGCATTTTTTTATCTGCCGGTGGGATCCGCCCGCTTTGATAATGCCATAATGGAAGCGTTGTATTTGGCCAAGTGGTACGCGCAGGAACATGTGTTGTTATGTCTGATTCCCGCATTCTTTATCGCGGGTGCGATTGCGGTCTTTGTGAGTCAGGAATCGGTGATGAAGTACCTGGGGGCCAAAACCAATAAGTTTCTCGCCTACGGGGTGGCTTCGATTTCCGGAACCATTCTGGCGGTTTGCTCCTGCACAGTGCTTCCTTTATTTGCCGGGATATACCGGATGGGTGCAGGGCTGGGGCCGGCAACGGCATTTCTGTATTCCGGTCCGGCCATTAATGTGCTGGCGATCGTGATGACCGCCGGGGTGCTGGGACCGAAACTGGGGATTGCCCGGGCGGTGGGTGCGGTGATCTTTTCGGTGGTGATCGGGGTATTGATGCATTTGATTTTCATGAAAGAGGAAAAGCAAAAGGCCGCCTCACAGATGGTCATGCCCGAGGAGGAGGTCAAACGTCCGCTTTGGCAAAATGCACTTTATTTTGCTTCGATGGTGGGGATTCTGGTATTTGCCAACTGGGGGAAACCCTCCCAGTCCACCGGGGTGTGGGCGATGATTTATGCATCGAAATGGATGGTGACTTCCGCATTTTCGCTTGCCCTTGCGGCGATGCTGGTGCGTTGGTTTGCGTTGGCCTGGTGGAAGGTGTCCCTGACAGCTGTGGCGGTGCTGGCTTTGGCGCTGGCTTTTCCTGGACAGCCCATGGTGGCGTTTTCCGCAGGGGTGGTGGGACTCTCCGCCTTCACCAGTACCGATAAGGGGGAGACGGCTGAATGGTTTTCCTCTTCCTGGGGCTTTGCCAAACAGATCATGCCGCTGCTGCTGTTCGGGGTATTGATTGCGGGAGCATTGTTGGGAAGGGTCGGACATGAAGGGTTGATACCTTCGGAATGGGTGTCCCGGGCGGTGGGAGGCAATTCGTTGTTCGCGAATTTCTTTGCCTCCTTTGCCGGTGCCTTCATGTATTTCGCAACCTTAACGGAAGTGCCCATTTTACTGGGCCTGATCGGTAACGGCATGGGGGAGGGGCCGGCCCTGGCCCTGTTGCTGGCCGGACCTGCTTTGAGTTTGCCGAATATGCTGGTGATCCGTGCGGTGCTCGGCACGAAAAAGACAGTCGTATTTGTCTCTCTGGTGATTGTGATGGCCACCTTTAGTGGCATGATTTTTGGAACCTTTTTCGCATAAACAACCCGAAGGAACATATCATGAAAATTCAAATACTGGGCACGGGATGTCCTCGATGTAAAAAACTGGCGGAAGCGGTGGAAGTTGCCGCCAAAGATCTTCAATTGGATTTCGAATTAGAGAAGGTCACTGACATCAATGAGATCATGGCGATGGGGGTGATGATGACACCCGCCCTGGCGGTTGATGGAGTGGTGAAAGGGATGGGGAAAGTTTTGTCTCCGGACGAAATTAAAAAGATATTAAAACCTTAACCGGGAATCTTCCATATGAGACAGCGAATGAATTATTCTGCGCTATGTGTATTGGGGGGATTTCTGGTTTGCGCATGCGGACGGAAAATGGAGTCCACAGCCACGGCGTCCGCGACGGATGCTGACCTGGAATTGCGACTGCCAAAGCTGGTTGATCTGGGGGCCGAAAAGTGCATTCCCTGCAAAAAGATGGCTCCCATCCTGGCGGAATTAACCTTGGAATACCAAGGCGTTTTTGAGGTGGAGTTTATTGATCTCTGGAAGCCTGAAAATGCAGAAATGGGGGAGTTGTATGCGGTCCGTTCAATTCCGACTCAGATCTTCTTTGATGCGGAGGGCAGAGAGTTGTGGAGGCATGAAGGGTATCTTTCCAAAGAAGACCTCCTGAAAAAATGGCAGGAACTGGGTTTTGATTTTGCGCCCTCTCCACCTCAGGAAAGTTGAATGGAACGTTTGCAGAAATTCCTTACCCGCGCTTTGGTGATTTTCAGCTTATTCAGCATCGGTTTTGTGTTCGGTAAACATGCCGTCAAACCGGAGGCGCAGACAGCCCTGCTGCATGCAAAAGGGGCTCAGGTCGTCGTGTATTATCTGCATTCCACCTTCCGCTGTGTCACTTGCAATACGATGGAAACGATGACAAAGGACTTGCTGGAGTCCTCCTACAAATCGCAATTGGCAGCGGGAGAAATGATTTGGGTTGAAGATGACTTTCAAAAGAACGACCGTTTGGCCAGGCAGTTTGAGGTGATCGCCAGCTGTGTGGTGGTGGTCGAAATGGAAGACGGCGAAGTTTTGGATTATCAGCGGTTGGATGAGGTGTGGACTTTAATGAATGACCCCGGGGAATTTAATCAGTATATCCGCCAGGCCATTGACGGATATTTGGAAGGGCAAGGAGGGGGCTCATGATATGGACTCTGATGCTCAGCGGATTGTGGCTGGGGATATTGACCGCCATTAGTCCTTGTCCATTGGCGACCAATGTTGTGGCCATTTCGTTTATCGGCCGCAAGGCCGGTGAGCAAAAACATGTGATTACATCCGGATTGATTTATGCATTGGGGCGCACCTCGGCCTACGTGATTTTAGGAATGGCCATCACCACCGGGATGCTGGGGTCTGCGGAGGTTTCCCGTTTCCTTCAGAAGTATATGAATGAGGCACTGGGTCCCGTTTTGATTTTACTTGGACTGCTGCTGCTGGGCTGGATCGGCTCCGGCGTCTCTTTACAGATCGGAACGGAGAAGCTGCAGGAAAAAGCGCTAAAGGGCGGATTGATTTGGGCCTTGCCCATCGGATTATTGTTTGCGCTTTCATTCTGTCCGGTGTCGGCGGGACTGTTTTTCGGTGGGCTGCTGCCTTTGGCATTGACACACGAATGGCCGATTATGTTACCGGTGGTTTACGGCGTCGGCACCTCATCGCCAGTGGTGTTGTTTGCTTTGCTGATGGCCTTTGGATCGGCCTATGTGGGAAAAACATTTAATAGCCTTACCCACATCGAAATTTGGATCCGCCGGCTGGCCGGAACGGTCTTTATTCTGGCGGGTCTCTATTATTGTGTGACCCACATTTACGGATTTCAATTTTAACTCTTAAAAGGGGGGAAAACATGTATCCTGCAGAAGAGGGTTCATCGCCCGCGACTGACAAATAGTGCCTGATTAAAACCGCTTGAAGTTTCGCTTCCGTGAATCGGGATTTGGTTTACTGGAAGATCTGCCGTATAAATTTCGAATGCCCACAGAAGTGAAAACTGAAAAACGAAAGCCGCTCCATTTCGGATGGATGCTGCTGATCTCTTTCGTATTGTTCAACTCCGCTCCGATTGTGGATCAGACGCTTCGCTGGTCCAATCATTTTAATGGTTTCGTCAATGGGGTGTTTCATATTTTTTTCTATGGATGGGCCTGGGTGCTGTATTTCCTGCCGTGGAGCCTGGTGATTTATGGCGTATACCGGTGGCGGAAGTGGAAGCGGTACCGTGCCGTTTGGACGCTGGTTCCTACTGTGCTGATTTGGGGAGTCGTTTTTGTGGGTTTTGTGACGGATCCTCCCACCGCCAAAGGGATTTTTGAGCGAAAGATCCTGAATCCCATGCCGGCAAGCGTGAAAAACCTGAGGGCTTTCCGTGCCGGGGGCGGAGTTGCCGATTACACGTACCTGATCTCTTTTGATGTGGATCCTGAAGAATTTGAAGCGGTTTTAAAATCCAGACCTTTTGAACGTTCCTCCCGGAAACTCCGCGACTTGACGCTGTTTCGAAAATCGTATGGGGAAGATCCGCAACCTGCAATTTATGAGTTTCTGGTGGGAGAGAAGGAGGATTGGCCGTCCCCTTATGAATGGGGAGAGGTGGAGGTGTATGAATTTGAAACGGAAAACCATCATTGGTGGTACACCCTGATTACGGACAAAGCACATCGACGGGTCTTTTTTGAAGCCGGTTGTTATTAAGGGGTATGATGCATTCATAAACCAGACAAAAACTTTCTTGGCGGACTTGCAGCTTCTTTCTTCGTTCCCTCAGTTTGTACGGTTGGGATTTTGGAGCGGACTATCAGGAATGAACGCCCTTAAATCTGCGTAGGGCAAGATTTCTCCTCTCCTGCAGAGGGGAGGGGCCGCTCAAAAGAGTTGTAACGTATTTTGATGTCGGGTAATATTGGGTTTTAAAGAACCGGAGCATCCGGCCGAAACCCAAAAGGAGACCTCAACATGAAAGTGCAACGACATGGCGTATCCATCGGTATTGAACGTGCAGGACAAGAATTTTTCCTGTCCTTGAAGGCGCAGGGGAAACTGACCCATCAGGATTATTTGAAAATTACCCCCCTGATTGATTCGGCGTTGGCGGAAGTGAAAGATCCGAAAGTAAAAGTCCTGATTGATGGTACTGAGCTGGAGGGGTGGGAAGCCCGGGCGGCTTGGGACGATTTGAAGTTGGGGGTGAAGCACGGGATCGAATTTGAAAAAATAGCAATTTACGGGAATAAAAAGTGGCAGGAAGTCGCGGCCAAAATCGGTAGCTGGTTTATGTCAGGCGAAGTGAAATTTTTTGAGGACGAAGAGGTGGCCGTTTCCTGGCTGTATGAATAACGCCTAACCGAAAGAGGAGATCTCTCGACCATCGAAGATCTGTATTCTGCTTTAAACTTGAATAACGTTCTGTTTCTGCTCATGATTTTCCATATTTCGTCCGGTGATCCGGACCCTCGGATTTTTTATGCGCAAATGGTTTTCAGATTCTTCGTCGGGCTTTTCATTAATTGAATTGCTGGTGGTTATTTCCGTTGTTCTGCTGTTAAGCGGATTGACGGCGGGAGGCTTGCGTGCGATGCGCTCGCATCAGGTGTTGAATCAGGCCGCGGCCCGATTGGAAATGTTGCTGGAGTTGGGACAGGGCCTGGCCATGTCGGAAGGGGAGTCGGTGTATCTGATTATCGCGGATCACGACAGTGAACCGGATGGGGTGCAGATGCGTGCCTACACCTTGATCAAAAATTTGAGTGATTCGGAGTGGGTGCATACTTGGCAATTTCTGCCTGAGCATGTGGTGTTTGCCCGGGATGAGGATACGTCTGCGGTTGATTTATTGGGGCAGCCCCCCTTGGAAACGATTGAAAGTTCCGCCTGGGAGCCGGTTGTCGGGGCGTTGCGAGTTTTGCTGGAGATGACACCGGAGGGGACTTTTCGCTCGGGGCAGGATGCGGATTACCAATCGGCTTCATTACTTTTAGAGCGGGGACATTGGTCGGCGAGAGGGTTGGGCTGGGAATATTCGCCTCAACATGAGTATGAGACGAAGGTCCCTTACGATGCGGTGCGTCTGCAGTTCCGTCCCCGTACGGGTATCATTCAGATGGAAAACAAAGAGACGCAACCATGAAACCGCAACAGGCCGGTTTCACCCTGATTGAACTGATGCTGACCCTCGGGGTGCTGTCGATTGGCTTGGTGAGTATTTTCACGTTATTGCCCGGTGTCTCAGAATTTAGCCGGGAAATGCGGGATCAGGATCGTATGCAGACTTTTGCGGATGCGGTATTCGCCTCTGTAGAATGGTCCCTGCGCAGTGCGGAATCCCCTGATATATTGCAGAATGAGGAAAAGTTGGCTTTCCAAACCCTTTTGGGCGAACAGCAGTTGGTATTTGGTTCAGAGGAACAACCCTGGCCGGATACGAATGGAGTGGAGGATTGGGTGCCGGTATTCTTTTATACCTTGGAGGTCGAGACGAATTCGGTGAGAGAGGTTACGGTGCAATTATCTGTTCGTCCGGAATTTTCGAACGCCGCGCGTGCGTTTACCCGAACTGTATATCCGCAGGTGAAAGCATGGTGATGCGGTCTTTTTCCCCCGGGGGGCAGGAGGCGGAGGTCAAAAGTGGTTTCACGGTGATGGAAATCATGGTGGCGATGGTGTTGTTTATGCTGGTGATGCTGTTGTTGGTGCGGGGGATGAACGCGGTGACCACCACGGTGACCCTGGGACAGCGGCGCAGTGAAGTGCACCGGCATTTAAAAAATGTCCGCCGGGTGATGCGGGAAGATGTGGAATCAATGATTGTGCATCCCGATTGGCCGGTCTTTGTCGGAGACAGCAATGCGGCGGCACCTCAAATGATGCTGGCCTTTTTACGATACCGGGCGGGAACAGATGGGGAAGGGGAGACCGAATGGGTGCAATATTGGCGGGAGGAACACGCAGAGGAGGCGCTGCAGTCCCGTTTGCAAAAGTGGGTGCGCTATTCTGCACCCGGCGTAAACCGGGAAACATTGAAGGGGGAGTGGTGGTTACATGTGAATCGCAGTCAATTGTCAGGAGAAATTTTGGCCGACGATCTCATTGCGTTGGATTTGCAGGTGCAGTCCGCGGCGGGAACGGAGACCGGCAGGGTCACCCGCCAAGTGGAGGTGGTGGATGTGCGGATTTTTTTGACGGTGCCGCCGGTGCCTCCCGCAGAGGCGCCCCTGGCCAGCACCCCCCTCAAGCGGATGGAGGAAGAAGAGGGATCCTGGATGCAATTCAGGAGTCGCCCGGGTTTTGTGATGGGGCCGGATCTTGAGGAGGACATCCCATGATACAGCCCTTCAAAAACGGTGATAAAAAACAAGGGTCGGCATTGATCCTTACGTTGTTGATGCTGGCGTTGATGCTGACCTTGGTACTGTATTATGTGAGTTTGATTCGTTTGGAAACCCAGGTCTCCGGATTCACCAGCGCCCAAAGTTACTCGAGAGCGGCTTTGAATGAAGCCATTGCGGAGGCATTGGGGGAGCTGGAAAGGCATCATCAATTGCGGGCGGATGAGAGGCGTGCCTCAGTGGCCGTTTCCACGTATCCTGAATTGCGGTCTGCCGGCGCGGGCGGGGCACTCACGGGAGGAGTGCGTTTGGTGGAGCTGGAAAGGCTCGGTTGGCCGGCCCCGGCGGACATACTTGCCTTTACCACCAATGCGTCATGGGTGATTTCAGGAGAGGAGGACGAAATCCATACCGCCTATGCCTGGGCGGTAATTCCGTTGACCGGGATGTTGGATCCGCATGCTCTGGAAGGGTGGAATGCGGCACATCTGGGTTTCATGGACACCTTTCCGAATGACCGGGTGTATTTTTCCGCGGCCGAATTCAGGGAGTCCCATCCCGGGGGAGCGCCCCTGTTTCTTCCCGGCACCTATGCCCAGGACCGCGGCTGGTTTGATTATGTCAGTTCGACCTGGCAGACAAATGTGACGGTGAGGACGGGTACGCTGGGGATGAATCCCCTTGAATGGAATGACGCCGATTCCCTGGCCTTATTCGAGAGGCTCTATCCTGATCGGGATTTTGCCAGAATTCATCAGGCGTTTCTTGATTTTAAGGAGGGCCGAACCCTCCCCAGTGATCCGGATGGGATCACGGCGGTTCCGGTCCCCATGCTCAATGAAGTGAGCGCTTCGATGACGGTGGAAAATTTGGGGGATGATTGGGTAGAGATTGTTCATTATTTGGATTTGGAGGTCTGGTATCCCTTTCAAGGGAATGTGAATTCAAATCGTTATCGGGTGGCGATGACCCCGGCATTAAAATCCGCGTCTCCCGATTTGGCCATTGCTCCGGTGGCATCGGATGAGAAATGGACCTTCGAGGTTCCGGGCGGGGAACCCGAGAGCGCGTTTACGCTCCTGACGCTGACCACGGGGGCGCTTCGGGTAAGCCGCCCTGCCGGGCAAGTTTTAGAAGTGTATTGGGATTTGGACAGATTAGAGTTAGAGGAGGTAGGGCAGGGGGTTGCTGACCGGCTTCCGGCCGGACTCAAATTGGACATGCCGGCGGTGTCCGTCCCTGCTTCGGGGAGTGTGGTGAGAGTGGAAGCCACGATTGAAGTGAAGGATCCGGTTTTAAATTATGATGCCGCACATTGGGTGAAGTCGGACACATCCAGTCTGTTGGATATCAATGGGGCGGCCCGTACGGCGGAAGGGGCAGAGATTAAATCAGATGGGTGGTTGCGATGGACTCCTGCGGGGCGGCCGGGTGAATGGCAGGCGGGGTGGATAGGGTTTTTGCCTTTGGATACACCTTGGCGGAGTGTGGATCTGTTTGCAGAGGAAGGGCAGTGGTGGTTCCGGCATACACGTCCACCGGAATGGGAGCCGGGGAAATGGCATCGGGACCGGGTGAATCCCAACAGCATGCTGCAGGAAGCGTTGGCAGCGGTATTTCTGGATTTACCCAAGGAGAAATGGCCGGGGGAGCCGTCACCGGAAACTGTGGAGTTGTCGGAAGCACGGTTGCTGGGCGCGGATCTTGCCGCGGCATTAGAATTGGACGAAGGAGCCGATCAACGGGGAGATTGGACAGATGCCATGCAATTCACCCTGCTGGATGGGGATGCGGACCGTCATTTGGCGGAATCGGTGCTGGCGAACAGCAGTGATCGCATGGCGATAGGCTATCAGCTTTATGGGTTGCTGGTATGGTCCGAAACCCGGTATCCCAACGGACGTTCCCGGACGCGGCACAGAGAAAATGTGATTTTATGGGTCGATCCGTATCCCAATGGGGAGGGGAGGCATGCGGTGATGAAATTATTCCGGAGTCCCCTGCGTTAAATTTTTTTAACATTCTTGCCTATTCCAAGGTTGACCTATGACCCTTTCTTCTCTTAGATATCCCCTTCACTTCATGACACTTTTATCCCAAATTAAAGAGGCTACTATGATTTCCCAAATCGGTCGTATTGCAATATTCAGCGGATTGCTTTTAGGAATCCTTCCCCTGAGAGCCCAGAGCCCGCAGATAAATCCCGCGGAAATGATTCGTGTGCGATCGATTGAAGCTGAAACGATTGCTTCACCGAAATACGCTGCAGATGTGCGGGGGGAATCTCTTACCCGTGATGGCCGTTTGGAGTGGTTGATGGTTAAAGTCATTTACGACACCGCTCCCAAATGGACGGATGAAATCACTTTCACCTTCTATGTGGTGCTAAAGGGAAAAGCCGAAGACTTGCCCCGGGGAGCCAAAGAGCTCAACATGTTTAGTGAGACCGTGACGATTGTGAACGTGCCGGAGACCCGGAATGGTGAAACCACGGTTTTTCTGGATCCCTATACTTTGGCGCGCTACGGGGAAGCCACCCATGTGGCCGTAGAGGTGAGCATCAATGGACAGCCGGCCGGAAAATTTGCAAACCCATCCTTGCCGCAGAATGCGCCTGGTGGATGGTGGGAACGGGAAACCCCGAATCAAACCCCTTTGTTGACCCGCGATAAAACACCCTATGCGCTGATTGAGATCGACAAGCAAAATACGATTAAACCCTGATAAACCCCACAGGATCCACAAAATATGTCCAAAAGAATTCTTACTCTGGATGTGGGAGCCAGCACCTTAAAACTTGCTGAATTCCATCAAACCAAAGATCATCAGCTTGAATTAGTTAAATACGGGATCCGCGCGGTAGGGATCGATCCCGGAGACGAGGCGAACCGGATGGTTTACACCGGTACCGCTCTTCAGGAATTGATGCAGGAGTTACGTATCAAACCCGGCCCGGTGCTGCTTTCCCTTTCCGGAATGCATGTGTTTTCCCGTTATGTGAAATTACCGCCTGTTTCGGGTGATAAAATTTCGCAAGTCGTTGAATACGAAGCGAAACAGAATATTCCGAATTTGGATGAAGTGGTCTGGGACCGCCAGATTTTAACCGGAAGAGAAGGGGACATGGACGTGTTGCTGGCCGCGGTCAAGCAGCAGGTGGTGGAGGACCTCTCTGAAACCGTGCATAGTTGCGGTCTGGAAACCGAATTGGTCGATGTGTCTGTGGCCTCGATTTACAATGCCTACCGCAATTCGTATCCGGATGCGGAGGGATGCACCATGATTCTGGATATGGGGGCGAAAACCACCAATCTGATTTTTGCGGAAGGCGAACAAGTTTGGAGTCGAAGCTTTCCGGTATCCGGAAATTCGATCAGCCAGTCCATTGCCAACGATTTTAATCTGGAGTTTGGTGAAGCCGAGGCGCTGAAAGAAAAAGTTTCGATGGTGGCGTTGGGCGGGGCTTACGAACCGCTGGAGGATCCCCAGGCGGATGCGGTCTCCAAATGTATCCGCGGGTCGATGACCCGTTTGCACTCGGAAATCAGCCGTTCCATTAATACGTACCGGAGTCAGCAGCACGGCACCGCTCCCCAGCGGGTCTTGTTGACCGGTGGAAGTGTGGTGATGAGCTACTTTGACATGTTTTTGAGTGAGAAGCTCGATGTGCCGGTCGAATATTTTAATCCGTTGGAAAGTGTGGTGATCGGCAATGCGGTCGATGACGAAGCCATCACCTCGGATTGGCATTTGCTTTGTGAAGTGGTGGGGCTGGCCCAGCGCAAAGCGGGTTCAGCGATTATGCAGATGAACCTGTTGCCGCCCTCGATTGTCCGCGAGCGGAACTTCCGTAAGAAACAAGGGGTGTTTGCGCTTTGTTTTGTAATGGTGGTTGCCATTTTGGGGGTTTGGGGCTGGTACAATGTTTCAAAACTGTCTCAACACCGCCTGTTATTAGGTGAGTTGGAATCTGAAGTGAGTGAATTGGAGGGCTGGCAACGGAAAATTGATGCCGAAAGAAGCGCTTTTGTGTCTGTGGGAGATGATCTCATGGCTCTGACCAATGTGGTGCATACCCGTTCGGGTTGGGCCCGGGTTTTAAAAGCGGTGGAGGAAAATCTTCCGGAAGGCGTTTGGATTACCCAAATCCGTCCGGATAAAGATATGCCCAAACAGAAGATTGTTTTGATTGGTTCCTTTTACAAAGACGAACTGTATGAACAGTGGGACCGCCCTGACAACGAGCCGATTGGTGAATTCCAGGAGGCCTTGAGTGCTTCCGGTGTTTTCGGGGAGGAGACCCGGTTTACCAGAAGTGTGACCAGTTTATCTGATGACAATGGCGAATATGCCGACCAGTTGAAGAGTATCGCTATTTTTCAAATTGAAATTGAACTTAAGAACCCGGTGGAATTATGAATTGGACCCGCTATAAGCTTTTAATTATTTCCGGCGGGATTTGCCTGATCGTTTCCGGAGGCTTGACCTTCTGGGCGTTGTCTACCAAGAGCAAGAATGCGGAAGTGGACAATAAAATTCAAAACCTGAACAGTCGTCAGGCCAGTCTTATGGCCAAAAAGCCTTATCCGTCCCAACAAAACTTTGAAACGCTTAAATCTGAGCAGGAAAAAGTGGTTGAGCAGCGGGATGCGCTTAAAAAGCTGATCAGGGAAGGGCAGCTGGAGCCCATTTTCGTGCCGCGTCGCCGTTTTGGTGATTATATCAATTCTGAATATGTGCCGAAACTTCGAAAAGCGGCCAAAGAGTCCACCAAAGGTGGCGAACAAGGTGTAATTCTGAGAGATCCTGATTTTGGATTGACGGATTATCTGGGAGGCACCCTGCCGGAGAATTCTTTGATCCCTTCACTGCTGTTGGATTTGCAGACCATGGAACAGATGAGCTTGCTCTTGTTTGAGGGCGGCATCAGTGAATTGGTTGTCGTCAAGAAAGTGGAGGAAGAACAGACCCGGACCCGGCGGGGGGGACCGCCGGTCATGAATGGTTTTGGTGGATTTCAAAATGACCCGACCCTGATGTCAAACGAACCCGTGGTGGAAGAGGACACCCGCAGCAAACTGTTACAGGAAAAAGACCGCTTGTTTGATTGGGAAGACTATCGCCTGGAATATCGCGTTTATGAAGATCATTTCTGGAATGTGCTTAATTTGATCATGGCTGACAGCAATCAGTATGTGATTACGCAATTGTCCGTGACCAATTCTAATGAGGATTTATGGCCCAATTATCTGGAGCCGACATTTGGAAATGCCCGGGCCGATCGATCGCAGAGACCTGCCCGGCGTCCCAAACAGAGAGAGATGAATGAACTCGAAATGCTATTACATGGTGGCGTAGACCCTGCGGGAGTTAACCCTGAAGAGGATTCGGTGGTGAAAATTGCCGGCCTGGCCGAACGTCGTCAAAACAAAGTCGGTGGCGACTTGCTTAATGTGGTGATGGTGGTGCGGGTTTACCGTCTCACAGAAGATGGAACAGAAGAAACGCAAGAAACGGTGGAGGGGCTCTAATATGGACTTTCTAAAGAAACACGGCGAAAAAGTTTTGTTTATCCTGTTGTTGGCAGGTCTGGTGGCTTCGGTTTTGCTGGCAATGAATGCCAAGAGCAATCTGCAAAGTGGTGTCAACCGCTCCCCCAATGGCGGTGCGGTCGAAATGACCATGGACCTGGAAACGCTCCAGGGGTATATTGCCCATTTGTCAGGTGAATCCACCCGGATGGATATTATTACCAATGCCTTCACCCCTTCAGTGCGGGTGGTGTGTATGAATCCGGATGACAATACGCTGATCTCCCCGGACGCAAAAATCTGTCCTTATTGTGGATGGGAGCAGAAAGACCGTACCAATGAACTGGACACCGACCAGGATGGAATACCGGATTACAAGGAGCTTGCCTGGGGGATGAACCCCAATGATCCGAACGATGTGTTGTTGGACCAGGATAACGATGGATTTAATACCCTTACTGAATACCAAGCCGGATTTGATCCCATGGATCCCAACAGTCATTTGCCTTTGATCGACTTTGTCCGCTTGGGTGAAGTGGTGGAATCCAGCATTGAGTTTGATCTGCGCGGGATTGCCAAATTGGGTGACAAGCACACGATGCAGCTCCACTGGAAATATCCCAATGAAGAACGCGGACATACCGAGTACATTAAAGAAGGGGCCCGCTTCGGACGTAACCAGGAATTCATCTTTGAATCTTATACCCCGAAACGGACGCTTAAAAACGGAAAATACGTGGACGAATCCAAAGGCTTGATCCGCATGGGCGGACGGCAGCTTGAAATCTATCGTGAAGGAAGCGGCAGCAAAGGGAAAATCACTGAAAGTACGGCAACACTCATGTTGGTTCAAGGACCGGAATGGGAGCAGGAAGTAAAGGTGAATGATACCATAGAATTGGATAAGAAATCGTATATCATCGTTGACATCAACCGCCAGACTGTCGTATTAAAGTCAGATGTTGCCGATACCGATTCCCCTGAAAGTATTAAAATTCAGAAACCCACTCCCGAGGAGCTGGATGCACTGAAACCGGTGGAACCTGAAATGAACCCCAATTTCATTGAAGAGGGCATGCCCTTGGACATGCAGGGAATCTTCTAAATAGGTCACGAATTGTCTTTATTATTTAACCTTTGATCCTAACTACTTTAATGCAACAAACCCACACTCACTTGAATTGTTTGAAGGAGACCGTCCATATGAATCGTATGTCTAAGATTTTAGCTATCGGCTGCAGCCTCTGGAGCTTAATGTATCTCTCTGCTGTGGCGCAGGATAATATGGACTTGGATACGGCTCCTGCCACTGTTGAAGACCTCGACATTACGGCAGATGCTGAACCCAACAATGTTGAACTTCTGGAATCAGAAGTCAGTAATGACCAACGCGTCGCGGACGCTGCGGATCTCGCGGAACAGGAACGGGTACGGTTACAGTCCGAAGCCCGCGAAGGCCGTTTGGCACTTTCTCAGGCGTTGGAAGCGATGCAGAACGGACAGTGGACCCGCGCGGTGGATCTGTTTGGCCAGGCACAGTCCAAAATGAAAGATGTGGACATGTTCAAAGATGAGTTGGCGATGGCTCGGGATCAAAAGTCTGAAGCTTATTTCCAGATGGCACGCGGCCTCTACGACCGTCGTCGTCAGGGTGGCGACTTGAAACAGGCGGAGAAATATTTGAAACTGTCTGCTGAAACCAACCCGAACAACGAAAAAGTGGGCATGTTGGAAGAGGACATCAAAGAATACTATGTCCGTCAGGATACCGGCCGGGAAGAACTCCCCATCCGGAAAGAACAAAAATACCAGAAAGCGAAAGAAGAAATTGACCGTTTGTTGCTTCGTGGACGCAAAGAGCTTGAAATTGGTGATTACGATCAAGCCGAAGAAACCTTCGAAAAAGTTTTGGCCATTGACCGTTACAACCGCTCCGCTCTCCGTTTTATCGAAAAACTGACGGAAGAGCGCTGGGAAGTTTACCAGGTGGAGCGCCGTTCATCCACCAAGAAAATGATGAGCATGGTGGAAAAAAGCTGGCTGGTGCCTTTGAAAGTGGATCAACGCGGTCCCAAAGAGCCGTTTGAAGCCACCACCGGCGGTTTGGAAATCGCCGAATCCGATCTTGAGAACAAACTCAACAACATTGTGATTGATGAGATCGACTACCGCCAGGCCCAAATCGGTGAAGTGATTGCGAGTTTGGTTGATTTCTCCCAGCAGCTGGATCCTGATGGCATCGGGGTCAACATTATTTTCCAGGACCCGACTTTGAATGGAGCGGGAGGGGGGGCTGGTGCCCCGGCCGCCGCGCCGGTTGCGGATCCCTTTGGATTTGGTGCCCCCGCAGGCGGCGCCGCTCCGGCGGAAACCACCAGCACCATTCGTCCGATCACTTTGCGTTTGCGCAATGTAACGTTGTTGGATGCTTTGAAAACCGTAACCGAAGTTTCCGGTCTTTATTACCGGGTTGAACGGAACATGGTAATCATTGAACGTGAAGGCCGTGGCCGTCTGATCACCCGTTTTTATCCCGTGGATCCCACCCGTTGGATTCAGGTACAGAACTTAGCCAATACCGGTCTCGGTAATGGCGGAGGAGGAGGGGGCGGTGATCCCTTCGGCGGTGACCCCTTTGGTGGTGCGGCGGCAGCTCCTGCCGGCGGTTCTCCTGACCTGACCGGCTTGTTCACCCGTTACGGTGTGGTGATTCCTGAAGGCGGAGACATTGCTTACGAAAACCTGATTTCACAATTGGTTGTTACGTTGACCCCGGATCAGTTTCCCCAGTTTGAGGAAGTGCTCCGCAAGATCAACGTCGCTCCCCGTCAGGTCGAAATTGAAGCCCGTTTTGTGGAAGTGCTCCAGAGTGATTTGGAAGAACTCGGATTTGAATGGATTCTCACCGATGATGCTGAAATCCTGGTTCAGGACGGCCCCGGAGCGACCTCAACCCGTCCCCGGATTCAATCCGACGCCATTTCAAGCGGTTTAACCGGTGGCCTGCGTTTCTTCGACTTTGACTCGACGTCGAATTCCACCACCCCGACTTCGCGGAGTGGAGATGACAATAGTTTCATCGGAGACATTCTTTCTTTCTCCGGTATTTTGACCAATCCGGAATTGCAGATGGTTATTCAGGCTGTGGATCAAAACGGGAACACCGATTTGCTTTCCGCCCCCCGGGTAACCACCGTGCATGGTGTGAACGCCATTATCGAAGTGGTGGAAGAAATCATCTATCCCACCGAATTTGATATCACTGAAAATGATGTGGACATTGATGGCGGCGGAGATGGCGATAACTTCATTTTCATCCCCCCCACGGTTGAACCCGGCGGATTTGAAACCCGGAACATTGGGGTGATTCTGAATGTAACCCCGACGGTAAATGCGGATAACTACACCATTAACCTGGTGATGCTCCCGGAAATTGCGGAACTGGTTGACTGGTTGCAGTATGGTTCCAGTATCCCGCTGGGTGACGGAACCGAGTACATTGTGAACATCCCGCAGCCGGTATTCGCTTCACGTAACCTGACCACATCCATGATTGTATGGGATGGCCACACCGTGGTCATGGGTGGATTGATTCGTGAAGAGCTCACCACCTTTGATGACAAAGTGCCGCTGTTGGGTGACATTCCCATTATCGGACGTCTCTTCCGCAGTGAAGGCCGCCGTTCTGAAAAACGGAACTTGTTGATCTTTGTGACTGCCCGTCTGGTTGACCCTGCCGGCAACTCTGTCAATGCACAGGACCGTCAGGATCTGGTCACCGGTCAAGGAAGCAGCATCAGTTCCCGCGGGTCTGTAACCCCGATGAACTAATTCCCGGTTCAATCCAAATAAAGCAGCTCAGCGAGAAATTGCTGCAGCTGCTTTATTTTTTTATTTATACACTATGAAATCTATCTTTTGTCGCTGTCTGGTATGGTTTGTTTTGCTTTGTTCGTTATGGGCAGGGGGCATGGCCATTCGGCAAGAGGTGTTCAAGCAGCAGACCCGTACCCTGGAAGGGAAAGAGGCACCGTTCCTGATGGAGTCTGCACTTCAGTTCCGGATGACCCAAATGGTTGCCGAAACCGGTACATTGCCTGAAGTGGATGAAAAGGTGCAGGTGCCTGATGGCGTCAATATGCGGAAAACCTACAGTGTGGGTGCGGAATGGGTGTATACAGGTCTGGCAAAGTGGCTGCCGGGGGATTGGACTTTTACCCACCGGATCCGCTGGGTTTCCACGGCCCTCTTTTGTCTCTCCATTCCGTTGGCCGCTCTCTGGGTCGGCCTCAAATATCATTCGATATTAGGAGGGATGGCGACCGGAGGACTGTTGATTCTCAGCCCGGCCTTTGCGGTACGCTCAAGCGGACTTGAATTGTCACGGGAAAATCTGGCCATTCCTCTGTTCGTGCTTTTTCTGCTGGCGGAAAGTTTATATGCGGACGCAAAAAGCAAAAGGATGCGCATGGTATGGGCGCTGACGGCGGCGGTGGCCATCGCTCTGGCACAAAGTGTCTGGGATCTTACGCAGTATATTATCGGACTGTGGGTGGTCTGGAGCCTTTTTCAGCGGATCAAAGATCAGCAGGAACCCGCCCCATATCAGGGGCTGATCCGCGCAGTGACGTTGTCTGTGGCCACTGTGGCGGTTCTGAATCCCTATTTGCGGGCGCATGGCTTCTTTTTCTCTCCGATTGTGGCATTGTTGGTTGCCCGCTGTCTCCTGACTTGGATGCCTTCCCGTTTTAACGGACGGACATGGTTGATCGGAATGCCCGTGGCAACTTGGTTGCTGTGGACGCTGCTTGGTCAATTCTTTGTGGAGAACTATTCCCATTTTGGCGAGTTGCTCTATGCCAAGATTCGCTATCTGAATCACAAGCCGGAAGACCCCGGTCTGTTAAATTATGCCCAGCGGATTATGTGGACCCCCGCGCTGAATTCTTCGACATGGCCGTTGACAAAATATTATTTCCCTTTAGTACTCTGGGTATTCGGCATAGCCATGCTCATGCTGATTCGGGGAGTGAAACAAGGGAGGCGCCGGTTCCAAGCGGAATTTTTCTATGCAGGATTTACCTTAGCCGTCTATGTGTTTTTCTTCCGTTTCCATGTTTTCCTCATCCTGTTTGTCGCAGTTTGCATTGGCGCAGCTTTTGCCTCTTTTCAATTTCGCAAGGGATGTTGGGGAAAATGGATTTTACCCCTCGTGGGACTTATCCTTTTATTGGGGACGGAATTCTACCTCCTCTTGTTCTTTGAACCTAAACCGGCCAGCGCCAAGTTGGCGGAACAACAGCAAATTCTTCAGATCATCCGTTCCATGGGTGGAAATGAAACGATGATGCAAAAAGGCAACCGTTGGGGCCGCCCGGGAGCGGCCTATGGTTATGTCGATGAACTGGTGAACCGTCTCTCCGAACTTCCCGAAATGGAAAAGGGGCCTGTACTGGCGAATTTTGGTATCAGTGCCACCATTTTGGCTGAAACCGAAATGCCGATTGTATTGCATCCGAAATTCGAAACGCCCGGGATCCGTGAACGGGTCCGCGAGTTTTATGAACATCTTTTTTTGAAATCGGAAAAAGAATTGCGGGACTGGGCGGTAAAATTCGGCGCGCGTTACTATGTACACAGTATGGGAAATTTTTCGGATGCGGATCCTCGAAATTCACCCCGTTATATGGTGGATGCCATGGAGCCTCCGGCTGGAAGTGCGATTTATCATCTGGAAAATGAACCGCAGAATGCGGTGTGGTTTCGGCCGGTTTATAGCAATGCCCGTTTCCGCATCTATCGGATTGTCACCCCTGAAGACGAGGAGATGGCATTAAGTTATACCCGCTTGGCGGCCATTGCATTTGAAAGCGGAGATTATGAAAAGGCACAAAAATGGGCCATGCTTGCACTCTCTTTTCACTGGAAATTTCCCCAGGCACAGAATGTGTTGCAGGCGGCGTTGAGTCAGGCCCGGCCGTAAAAGTCCGGTAGGGGACAGATGGACAACAGGAGCGGGGGCCCTCAGGGGCGATAGAGACGCCTGTGAAGAATTTATGACGAAACGAATAGGACTTACCGGAGGGATTGCCTGCGGAAAAAGTGTGGTGGCCGATCGGTTGATGACACATAACATTCCGGTGTTGGATACGGATCAGGTGGCACACGAACTTTTAAAACCGGGGAATCCGGTCTTTGACGCGATTGTAAAACGGTTTGGCGCGGATATGGTGGATGCCCAAAGCGGAGAGATCAACCGTAGCCTGTTGGGTCACAAAGTTTTTGGAGATGATGCGGAACGCAGAGCATTAAATGCCCTTATGCATCCGGAAATCGGCAAACGCTGGCGGAACTGGTTACAGGCGCAAAACGCGGAGATGGCTGTGGTGGCGATTCCCCTGTTGTTTGAGGTGGGCGTGGAAAAGGATTTTGATGGAATCCTTTGCGTATGGTCACCCGAACCGGTCATGATCGAACGAATGAAAAAACGAAATTTAACTGAAAATGAAGCTGCTTTGAGAATACGGGCCCAACTGCCGGTGGATCTCAAAGCGGAAAAATCAACCTGGACTTTAAAAAATAACGCGACTCTCGAAAACCTGTATACCCAGGTGGACGATTGGGTCAAACAATGTACCCCTCAGGAGAACTGAATATGTCAGACGAAACCACAACTTCCCCCAAAAAGGACGCTGAAGAAAAAGCGCCCCCCAAACGCCGCACCCGTAAAGCCGCCCCCAAAGCGGAAAGCAGCGGGGAGCCCGCACCGGCTCCCATCCCTGAAGCGGCGCCCAAACGACGCAAAGCGCCGGCCGCGGAGAGTGATGCGGGCGAAAAGTCTTCCAGTGACAATGAAAAGCCCGGCCGTGCACGTCAACCCCGTGCTGCCAAGGACGATAAAAGCGGAAGTGGCAGCGAGCATGAAGACGGAAACCGCCAGCGCCGTTCGCGCTCCGGGAATGACGATGACGGGGGAGGGAATGCCAATCAGGGAAACCGTTATTCCAACCAAAACAACAACCGTCGACGCCGCCGCCGTGGAAACAACAATGGACCCGGCAACCAGCAACGCCCCCAAAAAAGCAATCGGCGCAATCGTCATGGCATGGATGACTCTTTGCCTGAACCGGAAGAGCGGAACGGCCCTCCCTTGAATTTGTTTGATTTGCAGAAGTTGACCGTTCCCGTTTTGGTGGGGAAAGCAGAGGAAATGGAGGTGGAGGATCCCGCCGGTCTGCGGAAGAGTGAACTGATCACTGAGATTGTGCTGGCCAACATGCAGCAGGACGGCCCGGTATATGTGCAGGGCATTTTGGAAATCATGCAGGACGGGTTCGGATTCCTCCGCTCTCCCTTGTATAATTATCTCTCGACCACCGAAGATATTTTCGTTTCGCCGGCTCAAATTCGTAAATACGGCATGCGTTTCGGAGATTTTGTGGAAGGCGATTTGCGTACCGCAAAACCCAAAGACCGTTTTTTCGGTTTGGGTGTTCCGACCAAAATCAATGGATTGGTTCCCCAGAAAGGCAAGAAAGGGGTTATTCCCTTCGAACATCTGACCCCGTTATTTCCGGATGAACGTTTGATGATGGAGCGGGGGGAAAACCCCTCTTTATCTATGCGGGTAATTGATTTGGTCGCTCCCATTGGGAAAGGTCAGCGGGGATTGATTGTCGCGCCGCCGCGTACCGGTAAAACCGTACTGTTGCAGGATATGGCCAACTCGATTAGCGCCAACCACCCGGAAGTGGAGTTATATATTTTATTGATTGATGAACGTCCGGAAGAAGTGACGGACATGCAGCGAAACACCAAAGCCCAGGTCATTAGTTCTACATTTGACGAGCCCCCGGACCGGCATGTACAGGTCGCGGAAATCGTAATCGAGATGGCGCGCCGCAAAGTGGAGAATGGAAAAGACGTGGTAATCCTGTTGGACAGTATCACCCGTTTGGCCCGTGCCTACAATACCGTGCAGCCTCACAGTGGAAAAATTCTTTCCGGGGGTGTGGATGCCAACGCCCTCCAGAAACCCAAACGTTTCTTTGGTGCCGCCCGGAATATCGAAGGGGGCGGAAGCCTTACCATCATTTCAACCGCCTTGGTCGATACCGGCTCTAAAATGGACGAAGTGATCTTTGAAGAATTTAAAGGCACCGGAAATATGGAGTTGGCCCTTGACCGTTCCCTGGTTGAAAAACGGGTGTATCCGGCAATTAACGTGGCAAAATCGGGTACACGCAAAGAGGATCTGCTTATGCATCCCGATGAATTGCAACGGGTTTGGGTCTTGCGGAAAGCGCTGAACGGCGTGCCGGCGGTGGAAGCCATGGAAGTGCTGTTGAGCCGACTCAAGAAAACCAAAACGAATCCGGAGTTTTTATTGGCACTCCAAAATGCCTAGGCTTGCCAAAGCTCTCTGAATTCGGTTGAATGTTGCGATGGCCCCGTCTCTGGTAAACTCTAGAAAACCTGCAACTTTACTGTGGGTTTCCACCTTCGTGCTTTCCGTCGGATTGCACGTGGGTTTGGTGCGCCTGAACCCCAATTTGTTTTTGGGGGCTGATGATTTTTCTTCTTTGGGAACCCGGCAGGACCGCAAGCGCATGGAAGTGCAGCCGGCACGTCCCGAGTTGATGCGCAAAGAGTTGCCCCGTTTGTTGGAACCATTTGATCCGGTTTCATCCGCAGCCCAAACCGAAACGCCCATAGATGCGCCGGATCCCGCTGCCGGATTGTTTGAGCAGGGGCCCACGGAACTGCCTGCCCCTGAAGTGAGGCATCAACCTGCGGAACTCCCCGGGGAAAGGCCGGAGATGAGTGAATCGGTCAGTGATTGGCAACCGCGTCAGGAAGTGATGGCAGTCACGAATCAACAGGTGACCGAAACCCTGGATATTTTACCCCGTACTTTGCGGAATATTCAGTCGGACCAGCCCGGTGCGCCGGATATTTCATTGCCCGGAGGCGCTCCCGATCTGCCGGGCCTGGAAGTGGCACCGGCGAATTTTCAAGCCTTGCAATCTCAGGGCAATGCCGGGGCAGGGGCGGTCTTGTTCGGTTTGCCGCCGCTGACGGACTCTGCCTCTGCTTCGAGTGGCGGATCCGGCAATCGGCCCGCACCTGATTTGCCGGAGATGACCCTCCCGGAAATGGAAACCCGGGAAGAAATTACCCAACTGGATGCGGTCGAATCCTTGTTGCGGTTGGAAACGCGGGTGTTTGATGATCCCGCAGACCCTCATGCACGCTATTTTAAAGTACAGCTTTTACCTGCCGGCCTCGATCAACTTCCGGTGTTGCCCCGGGATGTGGTTTATTTGCTGGACTGTTCGGCCAGTATGACTGAACAGAAACTTCGCCTGGCGGTGGAGGGGATCAATGAGTCCCTCAAATCTCTTTCAGAGCAGGATCGCGTCAATGTGATTGCTTTCCGTGATGAAGTCGAGTTGTTTGATACAGAAGGGGTGGAAGCAAGTGTGTTTGGCAAAGCGAAAGTGCGGACCTTTCTTTCTGCGATGCATGCCCGGGGACAAACCGATGTGTATGCCTCTTTGAACGCTTTACAGTCGATGCCGGGTGCGGCGGACCGTCCGATGCTGGCCATGTTGGTGACCGACGGGGTGCCAACCCAGGGGGTGACCGACAGCAGTGAAATTATCGAAGCGTTTACCCGGTTGAACCAAGGGAAGATCTCGGTTTTCGGACTCGGTGGCGGCGGAAGAGTAAATCGTTTGTTATTGGATTTTTTAAGTTTTCGGAACCGGGGGTCTTCGTTGGTTGCGCCACGTGCAGAGGGGTTGCCGGGGGCGATTGTGCAATCCGCCACCGAAATCAGACGTCCGGTTTTGGTCAACCTCAGTTATCAGTTTAGCGGGGTGCAGGAGCCGGAGATTTATCCTGAAAATTTGAGCCATCTCTATTTAGACCGTCCGTTGATTCTGATTGGCCGCACCCGGAAAGACCAGCCTCAGCTGGCCTTTCAGATTGTAGGGCAATCCGCAAAGGGGGATCATGATATTTTGTTTAGCCTTAACCTGGATGACGCCCCCAAGGCCTCGTCGGCTCTGCGTCAGGAATGGGCATGGCAGGCTTTGTTGCAGGAACTTTCCTCCTCCATTGGTAATCCGGATCCTGCTTCCCGGCAGGCCGTGCAGGAGTTGATCGACACCTACAATCTGGTGATCCCGGATGCGTATCGGAAGTAAGATCTAAAACGTTAAATCGAAATCTGGGGAAACGTGATTGTATCGTTATCCCATTTTTAGAGCCGTGATTCCGTTAAACCTGTTGAGTGTATGGTGCACCGGTCGGGCTGTAGGTCCGCGAAGATCATCGATGAGAGGGGATCTTCGCGGACCTTTGGCCCGATTGTGGATTTGTTGGGCGGAGAACCCAGCGCTGCGCACTGGGCTGGTATCTTCGCGGACCTTTGGCCCGATTGTGATTTTGATCGGGGGAGAACCCAGCGCTTCGCACTGGGCTGGTATCTTCGCGGACCTTTGGCCCGATTGTGATTTTGATCGGGGGAGAATCCAGCGCTGCGCACTGGACTGGGCTGGTATCTTCGCGGACCTTTGGCCCGATTGTGGATTTATTTGGGGGGGGCGGCCCCCGGACTTACTTCGGCAACTTCCGCGCGAGGGTTTCCGGATTTTCACCCGGTTCCAGTGTTTTCAGCCACCAGGTAATGGCATACTCTCCGGGTTGCACTTTGTATTTTTCCAATGTGTCGGGGCCACAACTTGCGGTCCCTAATCCGCGTTGTGCGATGTCGAGATTCATAAACGCTTTGCCGGAAGCGCTCAATTCAAAAGGATGGGTGGCTTGAATCAGTTGCGCCGTGCTGTAGGGGAGCACCGATCCGGAAAACAGCTGATCGCTGCAGGCGAGCATCCCTTTTCCAGCTTTATCCCGTGCACAGATCCAGCGAAGATCCTCCCGGTTCCCGCTTTCCTGGGGAACGACATAAGGAAAGAGTTGCTCCGAGAGTTTGCCACTGAAATGTCCGGGCCAAACCCCCGCTTTGCGGTCGGCGTAACTTTCGGTCGGGCCGAGGCCCATCCATTCAATGTGGTCAAAACGTCCATCCAGTTCCAGGCAGATGCCTATGCGGGGCAGGTCGGGCAGGGAGCCGTCGAAGTGGAAAAGCTGGTCCATGCGGATCCATCCGTTTTCGAAACCACGGAAGGTTTGCTGATGGGTAATGGCATTTTCCAGATGCGGAGTGTTGTAGGTCCGCTGGATCCGCAGGCTGTCATTCACGGATTCGGTTTTCTCCTCTTGGAGGGTCAACTGATCGAGTCCGGCATTATGCCAGCGGCCGAGCGGTTTCCAATCCGCGGTCCATTGTTCCTCTTTTCCTTTTACCCCGTCGTTGTCCAGATAGCCGCGCAGGATTTGCAATTCCGGAAGTGTTTTCAGCTTTAAGGCTTTTGCATCCGCGACCGGCAACGATGGGGTTGAAACTTTTTTGGGCGCTTTGGCTGCCAACACAAAAGATGCGCGGCACATTTCCAATCCTTCATTTGATGCACGGAGATGTAAGACGAACTGTTCACCGGCTTTGACCGTGATCTCGGGTAGTTTCAGGGCGAACGTTTTGGATTTTTGCGGGGCGATGGAGAGGGGGCCCAAGTCTGCTTCGTAAATTTCTTTACCGTTCACGCAGCAGGAGTAGCTCCATTCCAACCAATCCGCATTGCGGAAGAAATCGCGATTCAGCAGGGTGACTTCACCGGTTTGTTTGTTGAATTTGGATGCGTGGACGGGTTGGAAAACGACTTTGCATTCCGCCATCGCGGGTTTGGGGATGCGGTCGGGTTGCACCAAGCCGTTGCAGTTAAAGTTTACATCATTGGGTTCGTCACCGAAGTCTCCGCCGTAGGCCCAGAATTCGCGGCCGTCTTCGGTTTTTTCGCGGAGTCCCTGTTCCACCCAGTCCCAGATGTACCCCCCTTGAAGCATGGGGTATTTGTAAATGGCATCCCAGGTGTCCGCGAGGCAGCCATTGCTGTTGCCCATGGCGTGGGAGTATTCGCAGGGAATGTAGGGACGGGTATCGGTGGGGTTCTTTCCGTATTCAATGAAATACGCGATTTGGGGATACATGGGGCAACGGAAATCGCTGCTGCGTTCTCCACCCGGAACCAAATCCGCTTTTCCTTGCCACCAGCCTGCGCGGTCTGCAGGCTCGTTATGTAACAGGCGGCTGTCATCCAGTGCCCGGGCGGCGTCGGCTGCCAGATCGTGATTCAGTCCGTAGCCGGTTTCGTTGCCGAGGGACCAGGCGTAAATACTGGCATGATTGCGGTCACGCATCACCATGCGGGAGGTGCGTTCAACCATGGATTTTTGCCAGCGGGGGTCGTGTCCGAGGGTGTTGTAATTGGCATGTGCCTCCTGATTGGCTTCGTCGACCACATAGAGGCCCACTTCATCACAGATATCCAGCCATTCCGGATCATTGGGATAATGCGCGGTTCTCACCGCATTGAAGTTGTGGGATTTTAGCAGGGCGGCATCTTCAATCAGCCATTTACGGTCGATCGTTTTTCCATGATCCGGATCGTGGTCATGCCGGTTGACACCTTTAATTAAGATGGGTTGTCCGTTGAAAATCAACTGGCCTTTTTTAATCTTCACGGTTTTAAATCCGATGCGCAGGCAAGTTTGTTCAATCACGCTGCCGCTCTCCTGATCCTTCAGGGTCAAGTGGAGCGCGTAGAGGTTCGGTACTTCCGCCGACCAGGGCAGGCATTGTTCCAGGGTTTCATTGAATTGAGCGACAAAGCCCTCTTGCCGATAGTTGGTGCCGTCAACTTTGCGGCTGAGAGGTTTTTTCCAAACATTTTTCCCGTCTGCATCTTTCAGCTGAATTTCTACCCTGCAAAGACGTCCGGGTTCTCCGTTGACGCCCAGCTTGACCTGCAGATCCAGGGTGCCGGTTTTTTTACCGGGTTTGTAGCCGGTTTTGGCAAAAATATCTTCGAACCAGACCTGGTCGGTGCTGATCAGTTTTACAGAACGGTGCAGGCCGGCCATCCACCAGTGGTCTTGATCTTCCACATAGGAAAAAGCGGAATAGCGAATAACCAGAATCGAGAGCAGATGGTCTTTGCCGGCTTCGAGAAAGGGGCTGAGGTCAAATTCGGCGGGCAGACGGCTGTCGCTGGTCATGCCCACGAATTTGCCGTCCACATAGATGACGCCCACACTTTCGACCCCGCCCAAATGCAAAACGGTCCGACGGTTTTTCCAGGTTTTAGGAATTGAAATGATTTTTCTGAATAAGCCGGTGGGATTTTGATCCGGCACGGTGGGCGGCGTATTCTCGAAGGGCATTTGCACATTGGTGTAATGCGGTCTGTCCCATCCCTGGCGGGTCCAGTTGCCGGGCACTTCGATAGAGGCGGCGCCTTCCGGCAGTTCTCCGAGCAGTGCGTCCGGAAGATCTTCCGGCATATCAAAATAATCAAAGGACCATTCTCCATCCAGACTTTTCACCCATTTGGATTTTTCAGGATTGCGGGTGGACGCGGATTTCTCGGTGGGAAACGGAAAATGAAAGGAGCGGGCCGGCAGGCGGTTGATCTGGGTCAACTCTGGGATTTCCCAGGGACGGGGAAGGGGGAAGGAGGAAGGGATTGATGTCATATGTGATTCTCTATTGAAAATCTCAATCGGTGCAATCCACAACGTATACGTTTTTGAATTGATTCGAAAGCGGGCTGGGTTATGCAGATCTCCATGTACCCTACACTTCATTTGCTCAAACATTCTTTGGCGGAAAATGCCATTCGGGTCCTTCGGGACAAAGATTCAAGCCCTGAACAGTTCCGGGGTGCGATTCTGAGACTTACCACGCTTTTGGTTTTGGATGCCACCCGTGAATTGCCGTTAAAGCAAGTGGAGGTGCAAACCCCCATTCAGGCGACCACCTGCGGGAAACTGGATTGCCGGGTGGGGATTGTGCCGATTCTGAGAGCGGGACTCAGTATGGTGGATCCGTTGCTGACCATGCTGCCGGAAGGGGAAGTGTGGCATTTGGGTTATTACCGGGATGAAGAAACGCTGAAGCCGGTGACCTACTATGATAAATTGCCGCCCAATGCGCCGGTGGATGTAGCCTATGTATTGGATCCGATGTTGGCGACGGGCGGATCTGCATGTGCCGCGCTGGATAATTTGAAAAAATGGGGCGTGCCCGAAGTGCATTTCCTCGGCATCCTTGCGGCCCCCGAAGGGATCGAAAAAGTCGCCAGCACTTTTCCGGATGTGCCCATGCATATTTGCGCCATGGACGAAAAACTCAACGATCAGGGTTACATTGTTCCCGGACTCGGTGATGCCGGTGATCGCGCGTTTAACGCGGCGGCGGTTTAGCGGCCGCGTCGCATCAGATTGCGGCCCCGCCGCGTCCATCGTCATTTTGGTTGTCATTAGTCACTTGTCATTTGGAATGGCGAAATACCCCAATGACCAATGACCGCTGACTCTTCTTTTTCATTGCCTTGGAGGCTTAAATCATATATGATTTCGTGATGGCTAATAAAATTTATACTTTTGGTGAAATCATGGGCCGGTTCCAACCTGAGGGTTTTGCCCGGTTGAAACAGTCCATGCCTGGTCCTCTGAATCTGACTTTCGGTGGGGCAGAAGGAAATGTGGCGGCTTCCATTTCGATGATGGGAAAAGAAACCTGCTTTATTACGGCGCTGCCGCAAAACGATCTGGGCGATGCCTGTGTGGCGACCTTAAAGGGCCTGGACGTGGACACGTCTGCAATTGTCCGCACCAAAGGAGGCCGTCTCGGACTCTACTTTATTGAAGCCGGTGCCAATCAGCGCCCTTCAAAAGTGGTGTATGACCGCGCCAACTCATCGATCAGTGAAACCCCCGCCTCAGCCTATGGATTTTCGGAAGTGTTGAAAGGCGCCGCCTGGTTGCATTTGAGCGGTATCACCCCCGCGCTTTCCGAAGCGGCGGCCCACGCCGTGATCGAGGCGGCCAAAGCAGCCAAAGCCCATGGCGTGACCGTCTCCTGCGACTTAAATTTCCGCAAAAAATTGTGGGATTGGAAACCCGGTACCGACGCCAAAACCCTGGCCCGCGAAACCATGAGCCAGGTATTGCCTTTTGTGGACGTGGTGATTGCCAATGAAGAGGATTGTTCGGATGTGCTAAACATTCAGATTGAAGAGCAGGACATTCATTCCGGCAGCTTGCAGATTGATAAGTATCCTGAAGTGGCCCGCGAAGTGGTTAAAATGTTTCCGAATGTAAGCAAAGTGGCCATCACCCTGCGCGAAAGTCTTTCCGCCAGTCACAACAACTGGGGTGCCATGTTTTTTGATGTGGCTGCGGACAAACCTTATTATGCCCCGCTGCAGGATGGCGAATATCAGCCCTACGAAATTAAGAATATTGTGGACCGGGTCGGGGGAGGAGATTCCTTTGCTGCCGGCCTGATTTACGCGTTGAATGATGACGAGCTCTCCACGCCCGGGTCTGCGATCGCTTATGCGGTGGCCGCCTCTTGTCTGGCGCACTCCATTCTGGGCGATGTGAATTACAGCACCCGGGACGAAGTGATGAATCTCATGGGCGGGAACGCTTCAGGGCGGGTGCAACGATGATTGATTTTGATCTTTATCCGGTAGTGCCCGTTATCGTTCTGGACCATGCGGACGATGCCCTTCCGCTTTCCGAAGCCCTGCTGGCCGGAGGAATTGGAATCATTGAAATCACCTTCCGCACGGCCGCCGCCGCCGAATCCATTTCCCGGATTGCGGACAAGCTCCCCGAAATGAAAGTGGGTGCCGGCACCGTGGTCACCCCCGAGTCCGCCCAACGCGCTTTTGACAGCGGATCCCAGTTTGCGCTGGCGCCCGGATGTGATGCGGATACCGTTTCTTTCTGGAACGAAAAAGGCATTCCCTTTATTCCCGGCATCATGACCCCCACCGATTTGCAGGCCGCCTACAAACTGGGCTGTAAATTTATGAAATTCTTTCCGGCCGAAGCTGCGGGCGGCGTGAACATGTTGAAAAACCTGACCGCACCCTACCTGAACCTGGGCATTAAAATCTGTCCCACCGGCGGCATCAATCTCCAGAATATGGGAGACTACCTCGCCTTGAAACAGGTGTTTGCCATCGGCGGCTCCTGGATTGCCACCCGTCAGCAGATTGTGGACAAAGACTGGAGCGCGATTACCGCGCAGGCTTCTGAAGCGATGGCGCAGGCCAGGGCGGTACGCTAGTCATGGACTGGAAATGGTCGGCTCACGGCAGCCGCTTCGCGCAGGCCTCCGGTATTTTGGAACTGATGAATGACCTCGGCGAAGCCATGGCTTCCGGGGACGAAAATCTTTGCATGCTGGGAGGCGGAAATCCTTCTCCCGTGCCGGAGATGCAGGCCTGTTTCCGCGATCAGTGGAAAGCTTTGGGCGAACGTCCGGAAGAACTGAATGCGGTGTTGGGGAAATACGATACCTCTCAGGGATCCCCGGCTTTTATCCGCGCTTTGGCCGACTTTTTAAACCAGCGCTATGACTGGGGAATCGCACCCGAAAATGTGGGGATCTGCAATGGCAGTCAGACCGCATTTTATTACCTGTTTAATTTATTGGCCGGGGAAGGAAAAAAGATTCTGCTGCCGCTCTCTCCCGAGTACATTGGCTATGCGGAGCAGGGGATCGATCCGGAACTCTTTCAATCCGTTCACGGCAAGCTGGTGGAGACCGGGGACCATCTGTTTAAGTACCATATCGATTTTGAGGCTTTGAATATTGGCGACGACGTGGCCGCCATGGCGGTGTCCCGCCCCACCAACCCCACCGGCAATGTGCTGACCGACGAAGAAGTGGCCAAACTTTCTGAACTGGCCAAAGCCAAAGGCATTCCCCTGATGATCGACAATGCCTACGGGGCGCCGTTCCCGGGGATTTTGTTTCGGGAAGTGAAACCCATTTGGGAACCGCACATCATTTTGTCGATGAGTCTCTCCAAGTTGGGACTGCCCGGCACCCGCACCGGCATCGTGGTGGCGGATGCGCCGGTGATCGAATTGCTGTCGTCAGTGAATGCGGTGGTGGGCCTGGCCAACGGCAATGTGGGACAGGCCCTGATTCGTCCGCTTTTGGAATCGGGAGAACTGGAGGGCCTCTGCGAAAAATATATTCGTCCTTATTACGAAAGCCACAGCCGGCAGGCGGCGGGCTGGTGGACCGAAGCGCTGGGGGACTCGGTGCCCTGGATGCGCCACGAGGCGGAAGGGTCGATGTTTCACTGGGTTCGGTTTCCCGGTCTGCCGGGAGGCTCACGGGAGCTGTATCAACGGTTGAAAAAACGCGGGGTCCTGGTGATTCCCGGAGATGCTTTTTTCTTTGGATTGGAGTGTCCGGCCACGGAACAGAGTGAATGTATCCGCGTGCATACCGCCATGGATCCTGAAAAAGTGAAACGCGGAATTGGTATCATTGCAGAAGTGGTGAAAGAGATGTATGCAGGGACATGATCAGCATCATCACCAGCTTTTATAATCAGTACGGCATGAACAAACTCTTTTTAGAGTTTTTGGAAAAATATACCACGCTGCCTTATCAGCTGATTGCGGTGGATAACATGTCCGACGACGGCAGCGGAGATTTGTTTCGGGAACACGGCGCGGTGGTGATCCGCAATGAGGCCAACTACAATTATCCCCACTGTCAAAATCAGGGGGCGGCAGTGGCGGAGCACGATTATCTGTTTTTTCTGAATAACGATCTGCTGGTCTGCCCGGATTGGGATACCCGTGCGATTGAGCTGATGGAGGAACACGGACTGGATTTCGCGTCGGTGATCGGCACCAATAAAATGATGACCAAAAAGCGGACCCGCCTGCATGTCAAAAGCTGGTATGCGATTCGTTATCCCTTTTTAAGGATCAGCAATGGTTACCGGTCCCTGAAGATGATGCATCAGGTGTTCTTTACAGGAAATTACGAAGGTTTTTGCCGGCGTTTAAGAAAAAAGAATGCGGGTAAAATCGCCGAGGGGATTGCCGGATTTAATGTGTTGATGACCCGGCGGGGCATGGATCTGATCGGTGAGTGGGATGAACGCATTCAGGCGGCGGATTACGATGTGTTTCTTCGTGCCAAAGACCGGGCGCTGAAACATGGCGACGTCAAACCCTTCCATGTGCTGTGGGAATTGTATTTTCACCATTACATGCGTTTGACCTTTAAAATGAAATATCCGCCTTTCGTGGGGCAGGAAAATATCATTATGCCCTCGATCAAATGGACCGAAGCGGTGATAAAGGACTATATGCGAAATGCCGACCGCATCTTTTTTCAGTCCGAGCGCAGCAGCGCCCGTGAGCCCACCGATCAGTATCAACAGATCGAAGAGTAGGGGGGAGGGGGCTGAGGTTGGCGTTTTGCTCGTCTTGATCCTGCGCTTGCCGAGGGGCCGAAGAGTGAAATGATCAGATGCTCAAGTAAAACGTCCCGGATCCATCTTCAGATGGGTTCTCCCGCAGCGTTCACGCGAAGGGGGTACCGCGGAACCCGGGTTCCGCGGTACCCATCGGCATGAATGCCTACGGGGGAAACTTCGTAAACGAAGGACTCGGAAGTTCATTCTCAGCCTCAAGTAAAACGTCCCAGTTCCATCTTCAGATGGGTTCTCCCGAAGCGTTCACGCGAAGGGTACC
>JARHXX010000023.1 GCA_029269125.1 Kiritimatiellaeota bacterium B1221
AACCAGCGGCGTCCTGATTCGACCCGAACTCTCACAGCTTCCCTCAACCAGCGGCGTCCTGATTCGACCCGAACCCTCACAGCTCCCCTCAACCAGCGGCGTCCTGATTCGACCCGAACCCTCACAGCTCCCCTCAACCAGCGGAGTCCTGCTTGCAGGGCGAACGCAATATCTAAGATACTAAGATAAAACGAAGACCTAAGCGCGACGGCGAAGAGCAATCAGCCCCAGAAACCCCATCCCCACCATCATGATGGTTGACGGTTCCGGAATACTTGCTATTCCAATCACCATAGGATCGAATGCATTATTCCCGGTTGCGCCAAACTCAATTCCCCAAACTTCACCGGCGATCGGATCAAAATCGGAGAGCTTGAGGGTGCTGCCAAAAGTTGGGCATTCACGATGGTGCTCCCCGGGGTCCCCCCATTGCTGTAGGCCGCACCAATGATAGCGGACTCCGCGTACAGCCGACTCAGCAAAGTGAAGGCGCTACAGACCAGGATCATAAAAGAAAATTTAATATTCATAGCGTAATCCTACCCCGAGAGATACCCGTCGTTCATCTTCCACAAATGATATTTATACTCTAATCTTGATTATATTACCCTCGCCGACAAAAAACCTCTATGGGCAGAACACTCGACCAATATAAAAAGCTTCTCGATCCGCTGCAGCGTGTGGCGGAGCACGTAACGGCCATTCCCCAACAAAAAAGTCTGCAGGTGCCTGCCGTCTCATATTTTCGCGTCGTCTATTTTCTGGAGGGTGAACTGGAAGCCCGGTACTCCAATGGCGAACGATTTGAGATTCGAAAAGGAGATGCACTCCTGGTGGGCGCTTCGATCCAGGCCAGCTATAAAGCACTGGACCCGGAACGTGAGGCGAAAATACACATCCTGAAAATCGAAATCAAAGAAATCCTGGATGCACTTCCTCTGACTGAAGCTGAAGATACGGCTTTGGCAGCTGATGATTTTCTAGCCAGAATTTCGCCCTGGATGAACGGTGTCCGGCATTTGCCGGATGCGCTGAAAAAATTTGGCAGTCTTGAACTCATCAAACAAATTAAAATTGAATTAGACCAGAAAGAATACCTTTCCCCTTGGCGGATCAGTGGCCTCTGCCTGGCTTTGATTGCGCCCCTTTTTGATTCCCGACATCTAAAAGAACAGGAGGCTGATTCTCTACAGGTTCATCGGGGGGAAGCCGCCGTGGAACATGCCCGGCAATACATGCAGCAATACTGTCACCAGACATTAAACCTGGGAGAAATCGCCTGGCAGGTTCAACTGAGTGGCGAACATTTGGGCAGGCTGTTTCGAAAGTACCGGGGTATCACCGTGATGTCTTATCTTAAACAGCTTCGCATAGAAAAAGCGCGGCATCTCCTCGAAACCACCAGTTTATCTGTGGTCGATATTGCCAGGAGAACCGGATACAGCACCCCCAGCCTCCTGTGCCGCCACTTTAAAGATTCCACCGGGATGACCCCGCTCAGCTACCGGCAACGCGCCCACAAACGCGAAAACTTTTTCCCCAGCCAATTCAGTGGGAAGTAGCGCTGCTGAAAAGCTCAATACAAGCAGATCGCGGAGGATGTGTTTTCTTCGTGCCTTTTTGTGGCTGAAATTTTCGTCTGTTTTTTGGAATTCAGCCTGACAGGCAACCCACCCGCAACCCGAAAACGCTAGCGCCGGCCGCTTCGGGCGAAATTACGGGAAAGCCCCGCGTAAACGATGGCTTAGCCACGGCGGCGAAGCCCCAGCACAAATACGCCTGCGGACATGAGGATCAGCACCAGCGAAGAGGGTTCGGGAACCACCATGAGCTCGGATGAGGACAGCACGTTATCTGAAACCCGCACCTCATCGATATTTCCATGAAAAATACTTTGGGCAGAGTTTCCATAAGCACCGATGCGAAATGTTGTACCGGTATTCTTTACCCCCAGCACACCCGAACTGATGGTTGTAGACTGTAAGGCACCGCCATTGGTTAAGTCCTGACTATAGAAGGTGATGTCATTGGTTCCCGTCAAATTATCGAAACTCACCGCAATATAATAATCTGTGTCCAAGGCAACCGTAAGTCCCAACGGCGTAATATTATTATCATTTCCAGTGTTACTCAGATTAATGAACATTTCATTCCCCCCTGCACCACCCGTGCCTCCGGAGGCCGCCACTCCAAATGCCCAACTACGCCCTCCCGCACTGGCATTCCATTGCGACATCACATACTGGGTGGAGGAGTCGTAGGATTCCAGATTGATATAGGCTTCCGCCGTAAACGCCCCCAGGTTAAAAGGGTCAGCGATGGCAATATTCTGACTTCCAGCGAAGGCTCCCATTTTAGAGTTACTGGCAGCAGTACTGGGAATAGGATTGCTGAAACTGCTTCCATCCCCCGTCTCCGGAATGGATACAGATGTTGCATTGGCTCCCGTGGCGTGATGTCCATTTCCGGATGAATCGGTTAAAATCGTGCCGTCATCCCCCATCCGGTAATACAGCACCGTGGAGGCAAAAGCCATCTGAGCCATGCCGAGTCCAAGCACGGAAAGCAAATATCGCATCAGATTGCGGGGAATTGAGAAGGTGGTTTTCATCATAACTGTTCCTGTTTTGATCCGGCAGCGAGCATAAGAGATCCCTTAATGATACGCGGGAACCGGATAAGCCTTTAATATGTGATAACCTTAGCAGGTAACTTGAACCCTGTATATAATCTGTAATTGACTTTTATAGTCTGTTATAGATTAGAAATATTCCAAAACCCTAATACTTGCACCCCATAATGACTGGAACCCACGTCATCAGCGAATGCTGAGCGACACACCATAACCATAAACCCATAAAAAACACCAAGCCCAAAATGGGGCTTGGTGATTCGAGCAAACAAGAAGGATAGACTACGCTCTGCGCCGAAGCATGATGGCAATTGAGAGTCCTGTCAATCCGATGAGGATCCCTGTGCCCGGCTCCGGAATTTGCGTGACCACCACTTCATCAAATTTAACTGGTACGGATGAGTTTCTCACATAAAGATTGAGTGCATCCACCATGCCCCCCTCAAAATACATATCCTGCGACATCGTGTACACCAGTCCGTAGTCATCACCTGTCGCCCCATTATACCCTTTACGGAAAAAGCTTGCGGTATAAATGTCCTTGCCGCCACCATCCTGACCATTCGCAGAGATCGTAAGTTTATAATCAAGAAACCCGGTATGAATGATGTAGGTGGGGTTGATGTTGGAATTCCATTGATTAGTATTGGTGCCACTCGCGTTCGTGTAGGTGAAATAACCGTTGCTGTCTCCAGCAGGATGAATCACAAACCCGGCCTGTGGGTTCCCGTCACCGTCCGTTAAATTCACCCCAAAGCGATTTTGACTGTACCGATCTTGAATCGATGCTGTGAAATATACTGAAACGTCCCCATTGGCGAGATTGATGGGGGTACCAAAGGTCATCGATGAATTTACGGCTTCGCTGGTCCCCGGGGCGTATGGCGTCAAAACGCCGCTTTCAATTTTTGCGGAGCTGTTCGTCGTCCCCATGTTGGACCAGCTATTATCGTTATGATCAAAACTGTCCTGAAACAGGACCGTCTCTCCGGGTGACGTCACGATTGCCGCCTGGACATTACTACAGATCATGAAGATCCCTGCGAACCCGAGGGTGACGAGTCTGTTTTTAAAATGGGGGGGGGATGCGATCATTTACTACCTCCAGCTGTTTCGATTTTTATAAATGTAATTTATGGTGCCGATGAAGCCTGAATGATACCCGTGTGGGATATGCTTAAATAAAATTTAAAAAAGGGACCCGGAAAGGACAACGCACCATTCATGTAATATTCCGCCTAAAGTATGTAATATTCTAATCTGACAAGACCGACCCATCCACTTGACAACAGGATGGGCAGGATCTTTTTTCAGGACGCCGGTTGAACTTTAGAATTTCATTTCCAAAGGGGTGGCATCAGTCCCCGGGTTCTGCATCTCTACCCACGTGGGTCTCCTTCGGCTAAACAACCGGAGGGCCCGCGTCCCGCGGTCCAGCTACCCATACCCATCCAGCCGGACGGCGGGACGCCGGCCCTCCGGCAAACCAATCCTGCAGGGCTTGCGTCAACCTCTCGATACACACAAGGCCCCGTCCCGCCAGCGGCCGGGAATAGACAACCGACAGCTTTGCGCCGGCACCCCGAAATCCGCACTCTCCACCTTTTTGGTGAGAAAATTAATGGCACTGACCGCTTCCTGTTCCAGGTTGTGCTGCATCCCCGCTTCCTCCGTATCTGCATGACAATCCAAACAGATCAATGAAAGGTCCCGGGGAAGCGTCCATCCGTTTTTCACCAAACACTGCTGTGCCCTCAAATATTGCGGATAGATCGACGTCACCACCGCATCGAGTTTTCCTTTTTGAACCCAGGCAAGAAAATCGCTGTCCGACCAGTCGCCATAAATCATGGGTTTGTAATATTGGGCGGGGACCGCCTGCTGTTTCACTAAATAGGCTCCCAGAGAACGGTGACGCACCCGTTCATCCACTTCGCTATTTGAAAGAAATCCCACCCGCCGATGTCCGGTGGCATTCAACTTCTCCAATGCGGTATACATCACTGAAAAATAATCCGGTGTCACCCGGTCCAGCAACGGACGCTGCAAATACAGACGCAAAGCCACGGCCGCAAATTCACGCAGATCGAAATCAATTTCATTCACTTCCAGTGGCATGGGGGCAAGCAGGATGCCCCGGATGCCCCTCGATAACAAAATCTGCTGTAAACGTTTCGGACCTCCGGTGTGCGGATCGTCCAAAGCATATTCTTCCAGCCCATACCCCAACCGATGCGCATGCGTTTTCATATATTCATACAATTGGGCGTACGAACCCTGAGGGTTTTCCCGCCAGGCCTCCGGATGTTTACCCGCCGACAAAACCGCCAGCACCGATCCCCGACCCGAACGCCGCCCCCGCCGGCGCTCGGCAATCAAGGCCGAGACCAGCGGATTGGGCCGATAGCCCATACGTTCCGCCAGGGCACTCAACCGTTTCCGGGTGACTTCGGGAAGCGCCGGATCTCCCCGCAGGGCCCGGGAAACCGTCGACTGGTGCACCCCCGCCGCCCGGGCAATATCCACCATTCGCGGAACATCCGTCGAAGCCTGCGTTGATTTGGAATCTTTCATGCATTGATATGCATAAACACCGGATTGACCGAGGTCAAGTGCTCTGGCAAACATCTGTCATCATGAAATTATCCCGTATCTTCTCCGTTTTTTTCCTGACTCTCTGCGCGGCATCCCCTCTGCATGCGGATGTGCTGGCCAGTTATACTTTCACCGCTGCCAACGGCAATCCCACCACCCTCGATTCCGATCTCAGCGACGGGGTTCTCTCCTGGGAAGGTAGTCTTTCAGCAGGATTCTCCAGTGGAACAAACTCCGCATACGCCTTTACCGCAAATGTTCCGGAGACCATAGACACAAATAAATACCTCGAATTCACGATTACGGCCACTGGAGGGAATGAATTCAGTCTCGATTCCCTGGTCTTTGATTTAGGGGGCCGGAATTACAGCGCTGATAATGATTACCTGGTCTATGCCAATGTCCGCAGTGATCTGGACAATTTCAGTACCGACCTTGCGACCTTTAATTATACAGTTCCAAAAGGACTTGGTTCAGACAACTACGGTGAAGCTTTCACCGTGAATTTTAGTGGGAGCCCGTTTGACAATTTAAGCGAAATCACCTTTCGTCTTTATCCCTCCGACCAAAATGACAACGGAAACAATATCTATCGCTATACCAATATCAACCTCAACGGAACCACTGCGGTCATTCCGGAACCGGCAACCGCCACCCTGGTACTCTTAAGCGCGCTGGGCATGATCTTTTGCCTCCGCCGCAAAAACGGATAACCATGTCTTCACTTTCTTCGTCCTCCAGCTACGACGTCATCGTCGGTGGCGCGGGTCCGGCCGGGGTGGCCGGCGCGATGGCAGCGGCCCGTGCCGGTGCATCCGTCGCTCTGATCGAACCGCAAAATGCCCTGGGCGGCGTGTGGACCACCGGCCTGCTGTCTCTTATCCTGGACTCCGGCAACAAACCGGGAATCATGGATGAAATCAGAAACCGCCTGCGGGCGAGATCCGCGGTCGCTGACCATCGGGATCTTTACGATGCCGAAGCCATGAAGATCGTGCTGGACGAACTCTGCGAAGAGGCCGGCATCGACATCCTTCTCCACAGCAAAATTTCCGAAGCTGTAGTCTCCGACAGCTTGATCACCGAAGTGATTCTCGAATGCAAAGAAGGGCGGCGCGCAATCAGCGCACGCTGTTTTGTGGATTGCACCGGCGATGGAGATCTGGCTGCCCGCGCGGGCTGTGGGTTTGATTTGGGACGCGACAAAGACGGACTCACCCAACCGCTGACCCTGATGGCGCTGCTGGCAGGTGTTCCGGAAGAGATCCGTCAGCAAAACCAAAAGACCACTGCCTCCTGCCTGCCCAAACAGAGCTTTCTGGAAATGCTGCAGGCAAGCGGATTTGAACCCAGCTACCGCCATCCCTCCCTCTTCGCTTTGCCCAATGGCCTCTGTGCCCTGATGGCCAATCACCAATACGAACTCTCCGCCCTCAACTCGGCGGATCTAACCAAAGCCACCCTGCAGGCGCGCCGCGAAATCCATCAGACGGTCGATGCCATGCGCCGCATCCCCGGTGACTGGAGAAATGTACGGCTGGTATCCACCGCCGCCCATATCGGCATTCGCGAAGGACGCCGCATCCACGGACACTACCGCATCACCCTCGATGATGTGATTCAGGGCACCCGTCACCCCGATGCCATCGCCCGCTGCACTTACGGCATCGATGTGCACAGTCCCAACCTCAAAGAAGGCGGCGCCATCAGCAATCCGGATGTAAAAAGTTTGCCCTACGACATTCCCCTCCGCGCCCTTATCGCCCGCGACCGCGACAACCTGCTGATGGCCGGCCGCTGCATCAGTGGAGATTTCGATGCCCACTCCAGCTACCGGGTCACCGGCAATGCCGTTGCCACCGGCGAAGCCGCCGGCATCACTGCCGCGCTGGCTGCACTTCGGGATCTCCTTCCCGCACAGCTCCCTTTTAAAGACGTGCTTGAGCAGTTAAAAACACTGCGCCACCATCCATCGTAGCGGCGAGTTCTGTCCACAGACAGTGAAGCACGCGCGCAGCATTTGGAATTCCGCCCGTTCTTTCATGTTCCCGCGGTCATACATATCCGGCAACCGGCCAGCCGTATATAGGTAATTCCGTCAGCAGGATCTGCAATTCTCATACCGGGAAAAGAGAACATACAGGATTCATTCCAATATTTGCTTATTTTTTAACAACTGCCCTGAAGGATTATTCCATAAAAAATATAGAATATGACATGTGGATTTCCGTGAAAGTTCTATTTTAGTCATGGTAGGTTTTTGATTGTTAACAGAATAGCAAATAAAAAAGAGCCCCTCACGAAATTGAATCCGTTCCTTTCCAGGGCGCAAACAGGACTTCTCAAGATGAATGCAACCACTCCATTAAAACTGAAAACATTATTTACCCTGGCCCTGATGCTCATCAACGGATGGGCCGCAGCCGCAAACCTGAAAATCAGGCCCGGGGGCCACAATCCCAATCACCTCTTTGATGTCACGACGCCTTTGCGCTTTGAAGTTTTGACGACGGGAGTGGTCTCCGATGAGAGCGAAGCGGTGGCGGTATTACGCAACGCCTTTGGTGAGGAGGTGAAAACCCAAACCATTCAAAATCCAACAGGCGATTTTTGGGTGGACTTCGGAACGCCCGGCCGCGGATATTACGAGTTGGATGTCACATGGGGTTCCGCCAGCGGCCATTGCTCTTTAGGGGTAATGGAGTTTGTGAACCGGACAGCCAAAGAAGTGAGGGACGGCGGATACGTCTTCGGACTCAAATGGTGGGGCGGCATCAAGCACAAAGCGGAATTTGAGCAGTCCATGGTAAACCTCGGCCTGCAATGGACACGGATCATTCAAAACGAGGGTATGAACCGGGGCGGGTTCACCATCGTAAATATGCTGGAAGACTACCCCATGAATGCGGTGATCAAAGTGGAACGTTATCCCAGAGAACTGTATGATGCGGAGCGCTACGGACCCATCGAAGAATACGAAAGTAAATTTCGTGGCGCATGGGTGATTAACAATCTGCCGCAAAAAGAACCCTATCAGGAATATCTCCGGGAAATGCTCAAGACCATTCCTGAGGATCAAAACGTATTTGAGATCTGGAATGAAGCCTGGAACAAAATGAACGCCGAGGATTTTGCAGAACTCTGTGGCTGGATTGCCGAGGTCATTTTGGCGGAACGTCCGCATGCCGTCATTGGTCCCAACCTGACCGGGGACACTGGAGAATTCGAATACGACAACCGGGTGATTGAAGCCGGTGGCATGAAGGGCATGAACATGGTGGCATTGCATCCCTATGACATGGCCCAAAACCGTATCGAACTGCGGGAATACCAGGCATGGATTAAAGAAAAACTGGGACATGACGTGGAGATTCATATTACCGAATATGGTTCCCACTCCTGTCCGGAAGGCCCCATGCAACGTTCAGAAATGGAACAGGCCCGCATCGTGGTTCGCGACGGCATTTGCCTTTACTCCGGCGGGGTGAAATCTTTGGCCCCGCATTGGGTGGGACAGTCGGAAAACAATCCCACCTATCATGAGGACTGGTTCGGATTTATCCGCAAGAATGAACAACCGAAACCGGTGCTGATGGCCCATGCCAATGCCGCCCGCATGATCGACGGCAGTGAGTATTTGGGTGACCTCTGGTTCGGACCCAAAATTGCGGCCATCGTGTTCGAACAAAAAGACGGGGAACAGGTTTTGATCCTGTGGGCCAGAGACAGTTCGCTGCCCGGCAAAGAAGAAAACCGCACCCGCATGGACATCACCCTTTCCCCCGATGCCTCCGGGATTGTACTCACCGATATCATGGGCACAGAAAAATTCTTGAAAGCAGAAGAGGGGAAAATTCAACTCACCCTCGACGAGTCTCCCGTTTATCTGACCGGCTTCGGTCCGGGGCTCCTGGCCGGCATGAGCAAAGAACTCCGCGAAGACCGCTGGCCGGTAGAAGAGGTTCCCCGCAATCAACGGCCCCTGCCCCGACTTGCCGACGGGCCCGTTTTTGACGGGGAGTTCAGTGACTGGGAAAGCGCTATAGAAGTCTCGATGGTGAATGCGAAAGTCATGGGGTCGGATGCCAGTGGATCCGTTTATCTCGCCTGGGATGAATCCCATTTGTATTTTGCCGCCAATGTGCGCGACAACGAAATGATGAACAATATGACCAGCAAAACGCTCTACCGGGGGGACGGGATCGAATTGTTTGTCAGTACCAAACCCCGGGAAGAAGGCGGCGGATTCGGCCCCGATGATTATCAGTTTTTCATTACCCCCACTTCCAAAAGCGGAGAGGGCGTGATCGCCTGGGTGACCGACCGCGAAGGCGGGGTGATTCAGCATTTAGAAGGGGCAAAAACCTTTTTGGGTAAAACCGGAATGGGCTGGGGTCTGGAAGTGGCAATCCCCTGGTCCGCATTAAAAGACTTTAAACCTGAAGCAGGAAAACAACTTGCCATCGACATGAGATTAAACGATGCCGATCAGGCCCATAAACGCTTTAAACTGGATCCCAGCGATTCACCGAAGTTTAGCGTGTTTGATCCCACCACCTGGTCGTTAATGACCCTGGAAGATTCACCATAACCCGGAAAAACTATGCAGATTCTCAACCATAAAAGGAGCGCTGCCTTCGCCCCGCCTCCAGGGTCAGACTGCCGGGCCTTCACCCTCATTGAAATGCTGGTGGTGATCGCCATCATCGCCCTGCTGATGACCCTGCTCGCACCGGTTGCCGGTCGCACCATGGAAAATTCCCGTCGGTCAACCTGTGCAGGCAACATCCGCTCACTGACCCAGGGGCTGTTGTCCTATGCAAACGATCACCAGGGTTTCTTTCCTCCCACCGCCCCCAACAGCAACAGTTGGCCCTGGGACGGAGATTGGGCTATCCGGTACTCGGATTTTTATAAAAATTATTTAACCGATAAAGAGGTCTACTTTTGCCCCACCGCTCTGAAAAATGAAATCATAAATGAAGGCACCGAGTGTTATCCGGTATTCCCGAGTAAAGCATCCAACGCCTGGCGCGTGAACATTTCTTACGCATATTTCTTTGGCTATGACCAATGGGAAAAAGATGGTGAACTCAATTATAAAAACGGCCGCAATGGCTACGCAAATATGACGCAGGTATTTGCCCCCAGTCAATCCACCATCATTGCCGATGTGATGAAACTGGGAAGCTCAACCCCCTCTTTGAGTGCAGCCCCCGGCAGAGATTGGAACCATCAGGGAAACACATATAAAGAATCAGGGGGACACATGGGTTATGCGGATGGACATGTGCGCTGGGTCACCATGAATGATGGATTTCTGGACGAGTGGGTCAACAAGAGCGGCGGACGGAATTATTATATCCATCAAGTGCCCCAGTAAAAAACATCCCGGTGGCCTACACCCCGATCCATCCCGCGCGGCGACAGACATCGACGAAGGATGCGGCAGTCCAAAGCTGACTGCCCGACCCCTTCACTTCCCGGGTACGGGTATCCGTCACCTCATGGAAACTGCCGTCACCTACACAGGTCCGGGCGAGTAGCGCGGCATTTTGCGCGCTGCGGTTGACGCCATCAGAAATCTCCAGCGCTCTCAGAAATAAACTGTCCACAAATGGCCAGGAGCTGTGGTTGTGATACCAGTGGTCCCCTTCGAAAAAAGGATGAAACAAGGGCACCCCGCCATCCGTCACCGGATACCCCCTAAGGGCGCGTTGGGCATCCTTCCCTTTCACTGTCCCGCTCATCACGGCAAGCGCGGCCCCCAGGGCTTCGCGCCGATTTTGCAAAACCCCGTGCCGGTCTTTAAAGTAGCTGAAACTCCCGTCGTCAAAACGCAGTTCCCGGCAGATCGCCTGCTTCAGTTGTTCACACCGATTTGCCCAGGCGCTTGACGCATCCGCTTTGCCAAGCTGTTTCGCCGCGTCAGCCATCGCCTGGAGGGCCATCACATACAGGCAGTTGGTGGACAGACTCTTTATCAGCACACAGTCCCCAGGCGTCCAGTCCTGAGGATATCCGATTGCAGGGTGATCCAGAAAATGAATATCAATAAACGACGCCTGCCCGAAGTAGAGTCCGTCTTCCGGATCATAAAAGGGTTGATAGAAGGAGGCGAAAAATTCCTGACCGCTGTCGTAGAACCAACGCCAGTCCGCCTGCTCCCCCATTTTTTTCAGCAGGTCACAGGTGCACCATAACCAAATCACATCATCGGTTCTGCGGGTGTAGGAGTTGGTGTTGAATTTCTTTTTATAGTCGTTTTCAGACAGCGGCTCTTCAATCCACGGCACCTGAATTTCATGAAGACAATTCCCCTTGGAAACCCTGAACCCGAGTTGGCTTCTTAGCTTTCGGGTATGTCGGATACTGGAGAGCATGATGTCGGGATAAAGGGCGTTCAGCCCCAGAATTCCCGAATAACATATGTCCCGGGTGTAAACCATCGGACCAAATTCAGACCCGGCACCAAAGTACTGTATTCCATCCGATTCAATGATATTTTTTTCAATATCGGAAAGCGCAATCCTCCACAGACGTTCGATGAGAGGAGATGGGTCCGTTAAGCGGATTTGACCCTGCGGATCAGGATCCGGAAGATCATCCAGATGAAGGGTCCCTCTCGCATCTGAAACACGGTTGCCGGTGAGTTCTAAAGGAGGTTGATGGAAAGAAAGATTTTCAGACATGACTTCTTTTAACCCCGGACTTGCGGGTGGCGAGTTCAATGTTTAGGTAGGTTCTTTCAAGGAGAAATCATCATGCCGGTTCAAGTCATATCCCCCAATGAACATCCCGAATTTACTCACCCTGTTATCTTTCTGGCTGGTCCAATCCAGGGGGCCCCTGACTGGCACACCGAAGCGATTGACTGGTTCCAAAAGCATGCAGCCGACTTAACCATCGCAACCCCGAAGCGAATTCATTTCGATCAGAAAGTGTCTTATGAAGAACAGGTGGATTGGGAAACCCGGTATTTAAATCAGGCGGCCCTAACCGGAGTGGTATTGTTTTGGTTGGCGAGGGAACAAAACCATTCCTGTGAACGACCTTTTGCACAAACCACCCGGTTTGAACTGGGAGAGTGGAAAGCCAAACATGAACAAACGGGATGCAGCATGGTTCTGGGCATCGACGAAGGATTCAGCAATACCCGATACTTTCACAGACGCTTTGGTCAAGACTGTCCCAAGGTCCCCATCTGTCAAACGCTTGAAGAGACCTGCGCAAAAGCGCTCGAGTTGATTATTGATTAAAATGCAACATCCATTTTTTAAAATCACCCGCTGCGCTGGAGAGCACAGAGACCAGCGCGGGGAAGGAAGCTCGCCGAACCATGCCGTCAATTGCATGGCTCCGTGCGCTTGTGTCCTCCAGCGCAGCGGGTGGTAAAATCTTCTGTCATCCAGAAATGGTATAACTCAAAAACAAAAATCCGGGGGCCTGATCGATCTTGAAGGTGACCCTCCCGTCGGACCCGACTGTTTTTACTTCGGTGGATTGCTGCACAAGATCTGTCATCTCGATTTGACAGTTTGACAGCCATCCCATCTGGAGCTCCGCTTCTGTTTGCGCATTACATCGCTCGCGGAAGATCAGCAAGGTTCCACGATTTTCATCCGGCAGGTGGGATTGAAATCCGGTCCAGGAAGCATTGTCCGGTGGGTCACCGAGGGGATGCACAATGCCCCCGTAAATGACCTCACGCTGTTTTTTGTACAGGGCGAGCAGAGGCGCAATTTCTTTTTTTGCTTCGACGGTATAATATTTGGTCTCCTGAAAAAACAGGGGAATGCCCATCAGCGCGATGGCCACCGCATAGGCGTGGGAGTGCAAATGTGCGTCACTAAAATCCTGACTCACCCTATCCACGTTTTGAATCACGCATTGGAAACGGTGCGGGTTCAAATACTTTGCCACCTGCCAGAGATCACGGAGTACGGTGTGCGGACGGTAAATAACGTTTTGAGGCCGGAGAGGCTTCCGGTTTTCAAGAAAGATGCAGCCGTATTCCCTCGCAAAGAAATATCCGTAGCGCGGTTCATTCTCGGTAACATCCCAATTCACCCGAACCTTGTGATCTGTCCAACTGATAAAATCACGGACCTTTTGCATCAAACTGTCAATTTCGCTTCGGCATCGCAGATCGGCAAAATCCAGCTTGTACTGCACAAAGCCCCCTTCGGTATAGTTGGCCTTCAGTTCGTCCAGACTGATGGGGGTGGCGGCGGCCCAAAGGCCCAGTTTCACCCCGCGGGCTTTCGCATGCCCCCGCAGCGGCGCCCACCCCCCGGGATGACTCTCCGGATGCGGATGCCATCCGTTTGCTTGCGGATCCCAGCTGGAATTTCCAGGGGGAACCTGCCAGCCGTCATCGATCTGCAGCACGTCGATTCCCAATTCGGCACAGGTGTCGATCTCCTGCATCACACTGGGCTGACAGGCCGCCCGCCGCGCATCTGCACTGGTTTCGGTGCTGCCCCAGGTGTTGGCCTGAATGTAGATGTCACGGGCCGGATCGATGGGAAAGCGAAGACGGTCGAAAGTCTTAAAAGTAATTTCACGCGCCAGATCACCCCCGGACCAAACCAGACACCAGGTGGCCCAGCCAGCAGTGAACCCTTCACTTGAAATTTCTTCGGGGTGCAGTCCCCATCCACTGCAACTTAACCCCTGGGTTCGGTCACAGATAAAGCCCCCGGTATCATGACCGGCTTTGTTCACGCACTTGTGGGATTCTTTGACCAGCGCGATGCCGCCGTCCGCATCTTCAACACAGGCCGCGTTGGCCCAGTCACACCATTCACTGCCCTGCAGCGGGTGATCAATGACTTCCTCTTTCAACAAATTTTGGTGGGTGTCATTGCGGCGTTGGGTGTCGTTGTAGTATCCAAAGAAACGCCGTCTTTGAGGAGACGGCCCCAAAGGCACCTGTTCATTACGGGCGGGAAAGGGTTTTCCCTGCCGACGCGGCTCTGACGAGGCCGCAGGAGGAACGTCCCATCTGGCCGCAAGTTGAGTGCGGATGCCGGGGGCATGGGGGTAAGCCCAAACCGTACATTGCAGGGTGAGTCCCTGCGCGGGATAAGGAATTTCGGCGCGGACGCAAATATGCTGCCGGGTAAAGCCCCCGTCGTCCTGCACGCGGGCCTGAAGGATTGGCATTTCCGCCCCGGATGCTTCAGAGCCATCCGGCAACTGCCAGTCACATTTCTCCGCTTGGTTGACCCAACTGCGGCCGGAGGAAAGGTCGGACACTTCGCGGGTGACCAAGCCCTGGTCCGTCCATTGCCAGATACGCTGCATCCGGCCGGTGGACACAATCAACCGGTCCTGATCTGTGGTGACAGTCGCATTTTCGAAAGCACAGGAAATCTCGGGAAGAATAGACATTTTTCCGTTCAATCACTGTGGGATTTTATTTGCAAGATCGGCGATAAGAAAAGAGCAGGGAGACTTTAAAGTTCTTTTCAAATTGGGCTGAAGGCCCACAACGATACCAGCCCAGTGCGAAGCGCTGGGAACATCACCCCCCAAGAATCCTCGGGCCGAAGGTCCGCGAAGATTACCAACCAATGGATGTTCTTCGCGGACCTTCAGCCCGATAGCGATTTTGTGTGAATCATACCCAGCCCTCGCAAGCGAGGACTGAGCTGGTATCTTCGTGGACCTTTGGCCCAACTTGAGAAACCCAACCGGTAGGGGCGGCTTAAATTAATCAGTTTGATTGATCATTATCTTTGGCCGTTACGGGGGAGGAACGACTCTCGGGCAGGCGTAACCGATTGACATAGGTAGTTGTAGAGCTTTTATAAATTAGTTTAGCGCACACATGTGCGCGTAATCCTCGATAAATGGTCGTTAAGTGGTTTATGCTCTGTGATATGCGTCTCAAACTATGACTGCACCAAATATTTTATTGATTACCGGGGACCACATGCGTTCCGATTTGATTGAAGCCACCGATGATGGCTTGCGCTCTGCCCCCCTGTATCCGCATGTGCCTACCCCGCATTTGGACCGTTTGGCGGCCGGGGGGGTCAGTTTCAGTCATTGCCATGCTTTAAATCCCATTTGTGTGCCGTCACGGGCGTCGATTACCTCCGGCTGTTACCCGCACAAGTGTACCGGCACTAAAGAAAACCGGGGGCGGCTCAAACCGGAGATGCCCCGGTTAGCGCAACATTTTGCGGACCGGGGATATCAAACCACCGCCATTGGGAAGTTGCACTATTTACCTTACATGCCCCCCGGAGAGCCACGAACATTGCATGGATTTCAATACGCCGAGTTGTGTGAAGAAGGGCGTATTTTGAATTCCTTTGATCCAGACGGCCAACAACGGGGGCTGGAAGAATATCGCGATTTTCTCAGTGATCACGGTTGGGGAGGCTACGAACGCTCGCATGGCATCGGCAACAATGACATCCATCCCGGCACCGTCCCCTTCTCCGCAGAACTGCACGAAGAAGCCTGGGTGGCCACCCGCTCCATCGCCGCCATCGATCGGCATCAGGAACAGCATCCCGATCAACCCTTTTTCATGTGGAGTTCCTTCACCAAACCGCATCCCCCCTACGATCCGCCTGCCCCCTACGACCGCCTGATCGATCCGCGGTCGCTTCCCGCACCTTTGGGAGCGGATCAGCCCGGGCTCATGGACGACCGCGATCCGGAAGTGCGCATCCGCGACAAGCGTTTTGGCTGGGACCGCTATTCGCCTGAAATGATTCAAACCGCCCGGGCGCGCTACGGGGGATTGGTGAACTTTCAGGATGAAATGATCGGGCGCATCCTCACCCATCTGGAAGAAAAAGGACTGCTGGAAAATACCATCGTGGTTTACACTGCTGACCACGGGGATTTACTGGGCGATTTCGGACGCTTTTTTAAATCCAGTCTGTTTGATGGCTCGGTCAAAGTGCCCTTGATCATTCATGCCCCGCAATCGGATGCAGAGACCGGAAAACGAAATCAGCTGGTGGGACTGCATGATCTCTTCCCCACCCTTTGCGCGCTATCCGGACAGCCGGTTCCCGATGGGATGGATGGTCAAAACCTGACTCCGGTGTTAAAAGATCCAACATCCGCCGGTCGGGAATTTTTCGTATCGCAATGTTTTGATTCCCCCCTGCAAAAATACATGATCCGCACAGAAAAGTGGAAATACATTTATCACGAAAGCGGATCCACCGAAGAATTGTATAAGCTGGAAGGAAAGGATTACGAATTAAACAATCTGGCCAGCCAACACCCTGAGATTACCGCATCCTTCCAGGAGAAACTGAAAGCCTGGTGTCGGGAAAACGGGGATGAGATGATCTTTGATGACGCGGGGGAGCTTCGCAGTCACCCCGGCGACTGTCCGCAGCTGAAAGCTGAATTCACCATTGGTGAGCTGGGCTGGAGAAAGTATTGAGGGTTTCAAACATACCGGGAAAGAAATGAGCCACAAAAAGGCACGATAAAAACGCATCATGAATTCCTGCAGAACGGGGCTGGCGGGGATGGGGAGAGTGAAAGTATGATATTCTTTCCTGCTGCATCTGGTGGCTGCGCATACCGCGCAAGTGCCGAATTTGGTTTCAGTAACAATTTTTCACATACAAAATAATCCACTTTCTCGGTTCTTATGTGTTAGATCTTTTACTGAATCCCTTAAATCCAGTATTCTTTAAGGGAGACATTCCTTTTGTGCGCTTTTGTGGCAAACAAAAAAAAATCTGATTCCTCAAGTTGTCCATGAAAGTCACCATCAAAGATATCGCCAAGCGGGCCGGAGTTTCACATCCCACGGTGTCGCGGGCCTTGCGCAATGATCCGCAAATCAGCAAAGCCACCACCGAGCGGATTCAGAAGCTGGCCAAGGAAATGGGCTATCATCCCGATCCGGCATTGACCGCTTTGAGTGCCTATCGCTCCTCGGTGAAACCCACGTATCAACTCGAAAAACTGGCGGTGTTATGTACTTCTGATCGTATCGACCGTCTGCCGGAACATATCCAGGAACAAGTACTGGGCATTCAGAACCGCAGTCAGGAATTGGGATTTGAAGCAGAGATCTTTCCGGTGGGTGAAAGTGAAAAGGAGCAGGGACAACTCGGTAAAATCCTCTACCACCGTGGCATCCGCGGGGTGATTGTGACCGCCCTCCCCTGGCAGATCCGTGCTTTTCCCTGGGAGAAATTTTGTGCAGTGGGCATTGGCGAAAATGCCGAACCCCTGGGGATCCATTATGTGCATGGCGATCATGACCATGCCATTACGGTGACCTACGAAAAGTTACGCGGGCATGGATATCAGAATATCGGCTACTGCAATATGGCGTCTTCGGAGAAACGAAACCGTTATCTTTTCTATGGCTCTTATCTCAAGCAGCGTGCCCTGGAGGGACTGGAAATCAAACTCCCCTTGCTTTACCCCCCGGGGGATTACCATTCCCTGCTTTCCTGGTTGGAACACGAAAAATTTGACGCCCTCATGATCGATGATGTGGAGCTGTTCAATTTCCTCACCCACAGCGGCATTCAGATTCCGGAAGAGTTAGGAGTGGCCGGACTGGGGGCCTCGGTCAAAGAAAACAACCGATCGCAACTGGCAAGCTATGTATTGGAACGGCAGCGTCTGGGCCGCCGGGCGGTGGATTTTATGCAAAGCATGATCCATAAAAATGAAGTGGGGATGCCCGCTCCCGCCGCCCGCTATGTGCTCAGCACCCGGGGCTATTGGAGTGAGGGGACGACACTGCGGACAAAATAAAAGTCTGAGCTTTCGTTAGAATTCTCAAACATGTCAGAAATATAAAATGCCCATTTTTAACCACCCGCTGCGCTGAAGAGCACGGAGCCATGCCGATGGCGGGCGAACATACTTTTACCGCTAATTGACGCTAATCTTCGCTAATACGAAACTGTAATCGTAAATGATTAGCGTTGAATGAGTGTAGATTAGCGGTTTCCTGTTTTCTCCTGAATAAATCAACAGGCGCTAAACGGAGGATTTCCAACCAGGGTTCGTATGGAATGGCTGTGTTCTATTTTGTGTTACGCCGACGGGTACTACTAACAAAGAGCAAGCCAGCACCCAACATTAAGAGGACGGATGAAGGTTCGGGGATCACTGAGGGCGTTCCGTTTAAAATGATATCGTCTAAGCCCATGAAATTTGCGTTGTTCCCCGCACCGCCATCATCGAGATAAATACGGAATTCTGTGGCAGTGGATACAGAAGGCAGACCGCTTAGAACGACCGTGCGTCCAAGAGATGCATCGCTTTCGCCTTCACCAACCAGCGTTCCTGCTCCGATGATGTCACTGGTTGTCGAAAAACCGTCGATGCTTGAGAAAATGGAAGCACTAACCGTCGCACCCGCCCCATCGGTTTTATAAAATTTGAAGCTGATATCCGTAAAAGTCAATTCGGTGCCCGCATCGGGTTCAACCGTAAACGTGAAGTAACCGTTTGCAGCAATCGACGCACTAAGATCGTCATAATTAAAAGATGAAAATTGCATTCCGATAGCGGGGAGATCATCCGACACGTACTCGTCAGGCGAACCGCCACCTTCATTTACGGGCCCGGTTACGATGGTCATTGGCACCCCTGCGCCATTGGATAAATCACTCGTTGTCCAACTGGTTGAGGCGTCGGCGGACGCGAGACTCGAGCCATCAAAGTTAAACTCCGCCAAAACATCCGCCTGCAGAGCAGCATGGATGAAGAGCGATAGTATAAGGAGAGAGGAAAAAATAATTGGTTTCATATGAGGATTCCTGTGTGGAATTTTGAAAGTGTATGTTTTGTAATTTATTTATAGGGGGAATCACACAAAAGGGCAATGGAGCTATGACGCACACATGTGCGTTAATTTTCGAAATCTAAATTTGAGACGCTATTGAGGTTTTGGTGGAAACTTCATTTTTAGAGAATTGCTTGTGATGCAACCCAGCAACCCGGGGAAAAGATGTAAACAAGCCGGCATCTTGAGAGGTCTCTACGGATGTTTGCTGCAGGTCTCGGACACCCCGCCCGATTATATGGCGGCTTCAGAGGCCCTTTCAATTTGTCTCAACGCTTTCCGTGACGGGGAGGCAGGAAACTGAAAAGACTGGTACCACAGCGACCGGAAATTAGGCATTGCGCGCCTGCAGGCCCGCCTGCAAAAACTCTAGGTACCTGCTTCGACAAGCTTGATCTACGACAGGTCAATTTCCGCGAGCCATACCCCTTTCTTGTTCGGGTCGTCATCATTCCAGGTGACCCAACGCCCATCGGGACTGATCGCCGGATGCGGATGATAGGGATGTTTGGACCAGCGGGCGGACGCGATATACACATAACGCTGCGTTTCCAAATCCAGAAGCGCCACATCTCCGTCAATCGGGATTTTTGCCTGATCGTGTTTTTTGAAATAGGCAAGGTGCTCCGCATATTCCTTTTCCGTAAACGGCTCCTCCCGAATCGGACCGGCAGTGTCCACCGCCGCATAACGCCCGGAAAGATCCATGGTGCAGTGCCAAATGATATCACTTTTCCACCGCAGCACCGCCGGTCGGCCATCTCCGAAAACCTCATACAATCCCCGCTTGCCCGCAGGACTGTGGGCGTAGGCGGGCGCGTATCCCGACGCATCGTGAAAACACCAGCGCTCATGCCCGACACAAAGCTTTACACCCGGAATTTCTGAGTCCTGTTCGAACACGCATTTCCCCTCGGGGGCATGTTCCGCATGCCAGACCCAGCACCGGTCCGGAATCTCTTCGGTCTTTCCTTCATGAGAAAACGCCACCCAGTTTTCATCGTAGGGACAATAATGAAAATGATTCGCATACCAGCTCTTGGTAAACAACTCCCGAACCTCCCCGCTTTCCAGATCAATTTCCACGGCCACATTCGCCCCCTCATGATGTTCTCCGCATAACAACTTTTTCCCGTCTTTGGAAAGGCTGCAAAGATCATCCAGCTCCACACCGGGTTTCGGCGTATAAACCGTCTTCTTATCCCGGGGATTATCCAGATCCATAATCCACGCCTGATTCCCCAGGATCATGGCCAGCCGATGGGTATGCAATCCCACATCCCAACTGTTGCCCGGCACAGCCGCATCAAATTCGGCCAACATTTTTTCCTCCCCCCGCTCCAAGTCACGCCAATACAATTTACGGCAGGCAGGAAAGCTCCGCATATAAACCAGTCCGCGACCACCATCCACAAATCCGTTCATGTGGGGATAGGTGTTGAACCCGTTCTCTCCCAGAAAGGTGCGTGATAGAATTTTCATAGTGAGATGAATCCTTAAAAATATTTACCGCCGATAGGCCGGCGGTAATGAGTTCAGTCTCAGCTATGCTTTTTCATTCCCGAAAATACAAACACCTCCACATGTGATAAACCTGCAAAGATATTCACTATCCATTCATGATACTCACCGCCCACTTTCCCCGTCTAGAGATTTAACTTCGACGACGGAGACTGAGGACACAGAGCAAACCGGATAGCATCAACACCCAGGTAGATGGTTCGGGAATCACCGCCATAAAGCTGACATCATCAATTCCCATCATTGCACGCAGATGACCGTCAACAGCATCAGCCGCATTTCCGGTACCTCCGACATCATTCCAACGCAACCACAACTCTTCACCGGCGCCCCAATTTACGCCCGTAATCGTACCCGAAAACACTTCCCGGTTGGCAGTGGCATTTCCGTCGTACCACTGGCTGGATCCGCTTGTATTCGGCGCGTCAAATGTAAATGCGGCCACATCAGTCCAACCGCTGTTACTCCCAATTTGACTTCCGCTTCCGGCACTGAAAACCTGATAATCAAAAGTCAAATGATCCTGAAGTTCACTTGAAACCGCACGCCATTGCTCAGCGGTAAACCCCAGAGTGAACTCATTTAAAGTCACACCCGTATTATTGGTGAGTTGTATGCCATAACGGACAAATTTATCACCCGCATTATCGGTGATAACATTACTGCCCTGCGTCCCCAAGGCACGATCCGTGCTATCATCATCACCAATACTTAAGGGGTAATCTTGTTGATTGGCAACGCCCGATCCACTGGCATGTATTACCGTATATTGAGACCGCACATCCCCATCTGGATCAGCCCAATACCATCCCTCCAAAGTAGAATCATTTTCCCAGGCAGCGGCAGAACCCTTCGGAGTGTTTGATAACGAATCGAAATCTTGCGTATAGCCGGCACCGACAGTGCCATACGAAACCGCTGCGTTTGCTGCCGTAAGAGAGATAACAGATGATAGTAGACTGAGAGAGACCAGAAGGTTTGTTTTCATTTTCATTTCCATTTTTTTTAACTGTACCATTCAGATATATATTTTAATTTCCGGCACCATAATACGACATGATAAATATGACACCGATATCAGCCTTAAGCTTGCTTCACAGTTAACACAACCTTACCAAGATTTTGATCCACCTGCAGGATCGCATGTGCTTTCTCTGCCTGCTCTATGGGCAAGGAGGTATGCACAATCGGTTTAAGCGCGCCCACAGAAAAGGACATCCACAAATCTTTTTCAAGACGGCCCAGGATGTCGGCTTTCATTTCACTTCTGCGGCTCCGCAGGGTGCTGCCGATCAACTTCACGCCGCGTTTAAAGAAATCGAGCATATCCAGATCACTTGCAGCCCCCCCGAGCGTGGCAATCACAATCCACCGTCCGCCCCGGGCCATGGTTTTAAGACATGGCCCCAGATTTTTTCCCGCCACACAGTCCATGGCCACATCCACCGGATGCTCCGCCAGCACCGTGGCTATATCTTCTTTCTTCCGGTTGATGATCACATCCGCCCCGAGGCTTTTCACAAAGGCAGCTTTTTCATCCGTACTGACAGTCGTGACCACCTTGGCACCATAGCTTTTGGCTAATTGAATCGCCGCCATACCCAATCCACTCGCACCGGCCTGAATAAAAACGGCATCTCCTTTTTTCATTCCGCCTTCAATGCAGAGATTTAAATAGCTGGTCGCAAACGCCTCCGGAATCGCAGCCGCCTCTTCAAACGAAAGCCCTTCCGGAATCGATAACACCATATCTGACGGCACCGCCACTTTTTCGGCATAGCCGCCGCCACCCAGCAGCGCACACACCTTGTCCCCCACCTGCCAACGGCTGCCGGGCTGGGTTTCCGCAATCACGCCCGAAACTTCCAGCCCCATCCAATCCGGCCACTCGGGAGGCGGCGGATAGTTACCAGCTCTTTGCATCAGATCCGCACGGTTCAGTGCCGCCGCCCGAATATCGATGATCACTTCCCCCTCCTTCCGCACCGGATCCGGGACCTCATTCCATACCAAATCATTTTGCTCGTTAATCAGAATTGCTTTCATATTATTTTCCCAGTGGATGTTCGCGATTTGTGAGGGGAAAGCGGACAAGGCTTTCCGAAAGTTGTGAGGCATACACCCCGTAGATCATTTCCAAAACCAACCGGGCATTGTACATATTTGAGACTGGTTGACGATCTTCCTTAACAGATTGAATGAGATCCCAGGCCGCGCTTCGGTTGCTTTGAATAAACATGGCTGCCGCCGGTGTCTGCACGCCGATTAAAGTGCGTTCAAATGGGGCAGCCCCGGGAATTTCCGCCGCGGCTCTGACCTTCACGTTTTCGAAATGCGCATGGTCATCCGGCGGGGTTTTTAATCGGCTCTGTTTGAGAACCGCATCCGCCCCGTCATCAAATCGTAACGAGAGCGTGCCCTCGGTTCCAATCACCGTAATCCCCAACCGGGTCGCCACCTGGCCGGGATCCGCCAAACCGCGCCGACTTTCAAACAAGCCCCGCACCCCTTTGGGAAAACGAAAGGACGCAAAAATCTCATCTCCGGCGGTCGGCCCGATCGGCTCCACCGTTTCACAAACATCTCCAGGTCTCACCGGCTTTCCTTCGTACGACACTTCCGCCCAAACCGATTCGGGCGCACCAAAAAACCATGTTTGCAGATCGAGGATATGCGTGCCCAGCACCATCAGATCTTCCCCGCCGCCCCGATGATCACTTTTGCCCCGTCCATAAATCGTCAACGACCTTCCAATCTCTCCGGCTTCGATCATAGACTTCATTTTTAAAAAGCTGGCATCGTAACGGCCCGGGTGGGCCATACATAATTTGATTCCGGTCTTTTCCACCAGCTCAACAATCGCATCCGCCTCTAGCAAACTCACCGTCATCGGCTTTTCACAATAAATGTGAATTCCCCGTTCGGCGGCTTCCCTGATTTGGTCAAAATGATCCTGGGGATGACGCGAACAGATCACCACGATGTCCGGTTTTTCGGTATCGAGCATTTTGAGATAGTCCCGGTAATGCCGTTTGGCCTGCGTGGCCTGCATGACCGTTTCAAGATCATCAGCACGGGAATCAAAGAAGCCAACCACCTCCACCCCCGGCAGTCCGCGAAAGGCAACGTGCAGTCCATGCAGACCCAGACTGCGCACCGCAGTGTCCCGGGCAATCACCACTTTCCATGTCTTCATCACTTTTATATCCTCACCCGATCCACTGAAATTTTAAGTTCTGTTTTTTCACCACTTCAGTGATGCGGACCACTTCCAGCGCGTCGGCATTTTTAATCGGAAAAGGAACTGCATTCCGCAGGCTGTTGTAGAGATGGGTGGCAATCTCAATTTCCACCTGATCCCAGGGACTCGTCTCCGGGGTTACCTTGCGCGTCTCTTCGATCCAGGGAAGCTCCGGGTCCGCTCCCAAATAGCCCTTTGACACCGGACTTCCCGCATCCGCGCGGGCCTCCGGCCAGCGAAATGTAGGATCCAAATATTTCAGATGAAAAGTCTTCTGATCCTGATCACAGGTCAAGCTGCCCCGGTCGCCATGGATCGTGTAAGAGGGACCCGGCAAGGCCACCGAGTTACTGATCTCCAATTCGATCACCCGACCGTTGGTGCCGGACAGAATCATTTTCACCTGATCATCCGCATCCCCCGGAGTCAGAATACTTTGAAGATCACTCCACACCTCCCGTACCGGTGCGCCGAGGAGCTGCAAACCCTGATCGATCAGATGCGGTCCCCACACACTCAACTGACCTCCCCCACAATCCAGACGCATTTGCCAATCATTGCGGCGCATGAAATCATGGTGCTTGCAGAGCTTGGCCACCCGCAGATCACCCAGCACACCACTGGCAAGAATCTCCTGCAAATTCATAAACGCAGGCTGAAAACGAAGGTTGTGCATAAAAAAGAGTTTGCCGGGATAGTCCCGGTCCAGTCGCTGAAGAAGCTGATAATCCGCCGCCGTCACCCCAATCGGTTTTTCAAGCAACACGATTTTTCCGGCAGCCAACGCCTGTTCTGCATTCACCGCGTGATCCAGGGAGCGGGTGGCAATGATCACCACCTCCATTTGCGGATCGGCAAGAAACTCCCCGAAATCAGCACAGGGTTTCCCGCCAAATTTTTCCGCCATGTCCTGCAGCCTTTCCGGATCCGCATCACAAAGCGCCACCAATTCGTAAGCATAGTCATTCCCTTCGGACACAAAATGCCGGCAATGCTGCGCGCCAATGCGCCCCACACCACAAACACCAAATTTTATAGGAATCATCTCTTTCATATTCTGTTCATTTATTCGCGATACGGTTTTTCAAAATCCAAGATCACATATTCTCGCTCCGCCTTATAAAAACATCCTTGGCTTTCTACAATCCCCCATGCTATGCAACAGTTGCATGAGTAAGCTTCCCTCTCAACGACAGATTGCGGCCCGGCTCGGGATTTCCGCTTCCACCGTCTCGCGCGCGCTCCATCAGGATCCGCGGGTCGCCCCCGGAACCGCGCAAAAAATTCTCGAAGCATTGAAAGACGAAGGCTATCAACTTGACCCCGTCGTCTCCGCCGGTCTCTCCCGGGTGCGCCGGGGCACATTTTATCGGGAAACCATCGCCTGGTGCAGCGACCAACCCCGCGCGCAAAAGGATTGGCTCAACGAGCTTTTTGATTCCGCGGCAAAGTTCGGCAACCGCTCGGGGTATCATATTGAACACTACCATTTTAACCGTCCCACGAAACGTGAACTGAAACGTTTGGCTTCCATTTGGCAGGCGCGGGGAATCCGGGGGGTCATCCTCGGTCCTTTTCATCACCCTTACAAAGCGCTCCCTTTCCCCTGGGAACCCTTTGCCTGGGTCGCTTTGGGTCATACCTGGGTCGACCATAGCCTTCATGTGGTGGGACGTGATTTTCTCCTCGATATTCGCAACGGTATTGAATGGCTTCGCCATCAGGGATGTCACCGGCCGGGTTTCATTCTCAACCGCACGAATAATCCTTTCCTCCGCCCTCCGCTCATTCAGGGGGCTTACAGTCATTACTACGGGCAAACAGCTGAGCCCACCCACCCCTTTTTCGAAGTAAAGCAGGGCAACAAAAAAAAATTATCCGAATGGATTCACCGCCATCAGCCCGACAGTCTCATCCTTAGCTCTCCCGAAGACCTCCGGGATCACCCGCTGCTTTGTGACCTGCCTGTCGTGCAGCTTTCAACTCCCCAAAACACGCCTCCGCCCAACACCCTGTACTTCATTCCCCCCTACAAAAGCGCGGGCCCCTCCGCGGTCAACTTCCTCCACCGCCTCATCACCAACCGCGAATTCGGTCTGCCCACCCACCAACAGAGCGTCCTCATCACTTCAACCATGCAGGTTTCCTGAATGTCATCCATGTGTTCCATGTATGGAAAATGACATGTTCAGAGATCAGGGAATTTCCTCTGTCCCGGTTTAAACTAAAGCTTATGCAAACCCTGGGTCAGGGTAAAAGTTCCGGCAATGCTGTGCATCTGGGGAAGCACCGCCCGGATTAAAGGCAGGGTCGCATTCAAATGATCAAGTACCCGTTGCAATCGCTCGTTCTCATCCCTGGACTTCAGCAGCTTGACCCGACTGCGAAAATTCATGCCGCTGCACGCCGCGACTTTAAACGAAAAGCCCCCCTCCTGCTGATAAAATGAATCCGGAGGTTCATCTCCCGTCACCGTAACCAACAGTTGTCGATGTAAGGCGTAAACCGTATTCGCGAGTTCGTTGTCCCAATCTTCCGTCTCATCCAGGACTTCATGAAATTTTGCAGATTTATACAGATGATATTGCGAGATATCAATCACTTCAACCCGGCGGACCCCTTCCACCAATACATCCAAACGTCCATCTTCGTGTTCATGCAGCACTTTTGCAATCCGCACCGCCGTCGCAAAAGCCGCGGATCGCTCCTCTTCCTGATACTGCAAAACAAAGTCTCCATCCGGATTGGGAGACAACTGACAATGAGTCACCATCTCCCGGTACCTGGGCTCAAAAATATGCAGCCCCGCCACTTCACCCGGTAACACCATCATCGGCAACGGAAACAAGGGTAATATTTCTGTAGGTGCAACGCTCATGCTACAGCATACACCCAATTTTAAAAATTTCGGAAAAAATTTTTATTCCGGTATCAAGTTTCCAGATCGATACCGGTATCACATGCCGTATGGGTGAACCCGGGTAAAAACAGAAGACTTCATTGGAGACAACAGATCATGTCCGCCCCACTTTTTCCGCGAAGTCCAAATTTTCTGTTCCCGAAGACCAGACCGCTCCGACGCTTTTAGTTTCGCCAGTCAAACACCGCTCCCACCGGAAAATGGGGATCATCTGCCAAGGCCTGATAAACCGTCGGCGCATCTTCAGGTTTATAAGCGGCAGACAGGATGCGTGTCATATCCAAACGCCCGTCAGCCATAAAATCCATCAGCGCACGTGCGTCATCTTTCCAGGTCCACGAATGCGCGCGGGACTCCCATTTCGGACGTGCATTTGTATGCGCGCCAATGATCTCAATCCCCGGACGGTGAACCTCCTGATAATAATCGATGACCGTGTCCGAGACCCGTGTGCACCCCAACAGGGAAATCCGCCCTGCCGGCGCCATAAAGGCCAGGGCCTGTTTCAAGGCAACAGATTGACCGGTCACTTCCACCACCGCATTTACGCCGCCCCGGCTCACCGCCTTCACCTTTTCTACATAGTCCGCCTCCAAAGGATCAAAAGCATGGTGCGCACCCAAATCGATTGCCAACCTTCGGCGTTCCGCATTCAGGTCCGCCGCAATCACCGGCGAAGCACCCGCAATGCGGCACAGCGCTAATGCGAACACCCCCAAAATGCCCATACCGATCACCGATGCACTTTCCCCGATTTCCAGTCGGGTTTTCCGCAGGCCATTCATCGAGAACCCCGCAATCACCGCAAATACCGCGTGCTCGGAAGCCAGCGCAGAATTCTCAATCTTCATCAGATGCTCTTCTTTGATCAGATTGTAATCCGAATGAAAACTTCCCCAATGGGTAAGCACCCGATCCCCCACCTGAACACTCCGAATGTTTTGCCCCGCCTCCAACACCCGTCCCACACCGCTGTACCCCAGCGATTTGGGAAACTGGCCGGTCGGCGAATCGGCCAGATTGGGTAAATCCAATAAACACGCACGCTCGGTTCCCGAACTGATGGCCGAGATTTCATTCGCAATCAACGCTTCATCATCACCCACTTTTCCCAATGACGATTCTGTCAGTTCGACCTGACGCACACCGGTAAACGAAATCATTTTTCTTTGCATAAGCTTACTCCATTCCTCCACAATTCCGTCCGCCGTCGATCAAATAATTTGTGCCGGTGATGAATCCCGCCTGATCCGAACAAAGGAAAAGAATCAGATCAATCACTTCCTGCGGATCCGCCGCCCGTCCGAGCCGGGTCTTCATATTGGCCATCCCCGGACGGGTCAATACCGGCCCCGGAGATACACAGCAGACCCGCACCTTATGTGGTGCACCCGTATGCGCCAAAGCCTTGGTCAGTCCGATAATTCCACTTTTGGCCGCGGAATAATTCACCGCGCCGGCAGAACCTTCCACGCCACTCACCGAACCCAAGTTCAGGATAACCCCCGATTCCTGTTTGATCATCTGCCCCATCACCGCATGACAAAAATACACTGTGCCCTTAAGGTTCACGTCCAGCCCCCAATCCACCACCTCCACCGGTAATTCGTAGAAAGGTTTATGACAATTCATCATCCGGGTTTCGGCTCCCCCGGCAAAATTCATCAGGACATCAATACGCCCAAACTTTTCCATGGCCACATCCGCCACCTGCTTCACTTCCGCATACACCCGTACATCCGCCTGTACGCCGACAGCATGATAATTTTTCGAGGCCAATGTTTCCGCCGCCGCCGTAACCGCTTCTTTATTGACGTCGGTCATGACAACACGGCCCCCTTCTTCGACAAAGTTCTGGGCTGCCAACTGCCCCATTCCTGAGGCTGCGCCGGTAATGATCGCTACTTTATTTTTATATTTCATTTTTTCCATGTGGTATAACCCGAGGCGGCCAGAACGACGTCCTGAACCCATCCATCGTGTTCGGTTGAGTAAGGGTTCTTCATCTTGCCGCGCACAATTTGCGCAAACTCTAAAAGTTGTTCGACATATCGATCCTCCCGGGGAGGAAAACGCAACCGATGGACCCCCGCCGCATAATGCGCATTCCCCTCGTGCAAAGTCAATTCAGCCTCCAATGGCTGACCATCAAACCGCTCCAGGGGCGAAAAAGTCACCGCACCTTTCGTACCGGATAGGAGAAAACGGCGATGATCCAAACCTCCTGCCACCCGGCTGCAGGCACGTACCGTCACCTGCGCATGCGGATAACTCAACACCGCGAGTCCGTTATTCATCGAATCGGAAGGCGTCCCTTTCACGGAGGTCATAAAGGGATGCACCGATTCCGGACACCCCATAATCGACACCACCAAATCCATCAAATGACAGCCCAAGTTAAACAGTATCCCGCCCTTAAATTTTGCCAAATATTCCTGATAGGCCTCTCCCCCATAATCATGGCTCATGTCCCCATGGATTTCCACCACCTCCCCCAACCAGCCCTTTTGTACGGCATCCCGGCAAAACTGCATCGCCGGATTGTTTCGGAACATATACCCCATTTGCAACGGCACCTGCGCCCGATCACACTCCGCAAGCAAACGTCTGAAAGCTTCAGGATCCTCTCCGCCGGGTTTATCCATATGAATCGGCAATCCCCTCGCCACACAACGTCGGGCAGCCGGTACTAAATCCGTATTCGGCGTTTCCACTGTCACGGCCTGCAAACCCTGAACGGCAAATAATTCCGCCTCAGACATCCACGGCAAACCCGCATAAGACCTTAAATCGTCACCGGAAAATCTCGCCGCATCCGTGCGCCGGTCATCCACCACTCCCACGATCTCGAAAACATCCGGAAGTTTCCGGAGGGCATCCATTTTCGCAGCCGCATGCTCATGACAAATTCCAATCTGACCGATTTTAATACGTTCCATTCAAATGACTCCAAGGTGCACCCAATTCTGGATTTTGATTTCGCACCCTACTCAGAAAGCAACAGAGCACAAGCCTCCCTCCACCGAAAAATGCAAACACACGAAGCAGAGAGCCGGCCAGACCTCAACAGATTTACAACGCTGTGATCCCCCGCCCTTACGGGCCGGGTTCCACAGATCCCTACCAAAGCGAATGCTGAAAGCACGGCTCTCCCCTCTGGCCACGCGAACTTTTCACTTGTCCAAATTTACGGACAATCTTTTAAAATAAACTGATTCAGCTCACCTTTAGATAATTTTATCTCACGGGTAACCCGGCCGGAATCCGTTTCAACCTCCACCTCATAATCTCCATAAAACCCGCAGAATTTATTGGGCGCTCCAACCTCATAATCCAAGGTGACATCCGTTTGCCAATCCTGCTTAATCAATTTGTGTAGCGCGCTATACGCGGGTTTAAGGGAAAAGTCATAGTTCACCAACCCGGCCCGTAAACTGTTTTCCCCCTCTTCAGTTCCAATCGGTGCATACGCCGCCGTGCCATCAACCAGATTCCACCAGATCGCCCCGTTCACCGATGCATGACTGAACCACAGACGATATAATTTTTCAGCAATCAGGCGCTGAAACTCATCGCCATCCCCCAAATTCCGACTGCTAATAATACTCACTTCGGAAAAATTAATCGGCAAACCGAATTTTCCGTACTGATCCAAACAATGAAACAAATACTTTGGATTCAAAAATTTATCCGCATACTGTAGCTGTCCAGCAAACATGTGATACTGAAGTCCCAGGGCATCCACCTTGTAGTTTCGATCCAACAAAGATTTCACCAGCAGATACACCGGCGAATAGGGTCCACTGAAGTGATACCACATCCGGTCATCATTATAGGTTTTTGTGCAAGTGGAAAAATATTGCTGCGCCAAATCAAAAGCCAACTCCACATGATTGTCCGGAATATCACGATTTAAATCATCCACCCCTATGGTTTGTGCCTCATTGCAGACATCCCAAATTTTGATCTGATCCGCGTACCGCGCCGAAATTTCTTTAAACCTTTTGGTAATAAAATATTTCATCTCCTGCTTGTTGTGCGGCAGCCACCCGGGGCGGAATAAATGCCAAAACAGGGGATGCCCTTTCGGGGTAAGGTTTTTTCGGGAACAAAAATCCAGCACATCATCCGGGGGCGGCCGACGGTAAATGGGCACACTGCCATGGTCAAAACGCAGCTTCCCTTGCTCCGGTTCTAAATCCGACCAGTAAAACGGCACCACCGCCAAATTGAACAGTTCGCCGAACACTTCCTCATACTGTGCATTCTGTTCCGCCTCCGGAAACTGATTCAACATAAAAGCATTGCAACCAAATTGAAATTCATGCTTTTTCAGATGAAATTTCATCTTCCCCTTCCGGACCACATTTCCATGTTGATCCTGCAAGCTGATCTTCCCAAACCCTTTTCGGTTTTGCTCAATACCCAAATCAATTCTGGAATTGATTTCATCATCAAACACAAAGTTTTTTAATATCTCTTTTGCAAACTCATTCATGCTCAGCTTCCTTGAATTCATTTTCTATGCGTAAATGTTTATGCACGCTCTCGACAAAACCCACGCCATACCTCCAGCGCCCTGCCCCAGGCTTCCGTTTCCTGGGGATCAAAACACATGGTTTCCCCGGAGAAAGAATTGCGGACAATCTCCCGGCCCGCCTCCAGAGTGGGAATATCCCCCATGGCTTTCATCTGCAACAGCAAGTTTCCTGCAGCAGTCGCTTCAATCGGTCCGGTAATCACTTTACGCCGGGTAGCATTGGCAGCCATCTGGTCTAGTAATTGATTCTGACAACCGCCCCCCACGATTCGAAGAGACTCCAATTTACGACCTGAAAGTGACTCCAACACGTCGAAGGTATCCGCATAAAGCAAAGCCAGACCTTCATACACGCAACGGAGAATTTGTGCGTGCGTTTCCGGACAGTTTTGCCCGGTTTTCTTGCAGTAAGCCTGAATGCGGACAGGCATATCCCCCGGCGCAATAAAGCTCTCGTCACCGGGATGAATATAAAATTCAAACGGCTCTGCCTGCAAAGCCATCTGTTGCATCGCACTCCAGGAATAGTCGCAGCCCTGTTCATTCCAAACCCGACGCAACTCCTGCAGGATCCAGAGTCCGGATAGATTTTTTAAAAACCGTACGGTTCCGCAGACACCAATCTCATTGGTAAAGTTTGCCGCCAACGCATCTTCATTTATAACAGGTTCTGTCAGCTCAACTCCCAGCAGCGACCAAGTGCCGGAGCTTAAGAAAGCCGAGGATTCCCCCTGCACCACCGGAACCGCGGCGAAAGCACTGGCGGTGTCATGTCCTCCCACCGCAACCACCGGGATGCCTTCGGCTTCGCCTATCACCGTTCCGGGGTCCACCAATTCAGGAAACAAGTCACTGCGAATCCCCAGTTTTTCGAGCAGGTCATAAGCCCAATCTCCCGTGCGGGGATTGTAAAATTGAGAGGTGCTCGCCACACTTCGTTCCGCCACCATGCGTCCACACAACCAGTAACTTAGCAGATCCGGCGCAAAAAGAAGCTTTTCGGCACTGCGGTATTGGAAAGAATCCTCCAAGCTTAATGCCATCATCTGATAGAGCGTGTTCAACTCCATAAACTGAATCCCGGTCCGGTCAAACACCTCTTCACGCGGCACGATCCCGAATACTTTTTCAAACATCCCTTCCGTGCGGGCATCCCGGTAGTTTACCGGATTCCCCAAAAGCTGCCCCTCGGCATCAAACAACCCAAAATCCACCCCCCAGGTACAAATGCCTATGGACACCGGCTCTTCCCTGCATTCTTTCTTAGCCAACGCAATTCCCTGCGTAATATTCCGGAAGAGATGGACGAAGTCCCAATATAACTTGCCCTGAATTTCGGTCGGCCCGTTCCAAAACCGGTTCATCTCCTTCAAACTTAATTTTCCGTCCTCCAGCGTGCCCACAATCGTACGTCCACTGGAAGCGCCCAAATCCACTGCAATATATTGTCTCACCATAACAAATCCTTAATTTCCTTTCACTTTAAACTGAGGTTCTGCTCAAAATATGCGGCGAATCCTCTTCAGCAGAACACCGGCACCTGTAGCACATCCGGAGAATCAAAATAAAGATCCTTCGATTGATTAAACCCACCAACGGGCAGAAATCTATACCGGAGCCCCCCCTTTTTTTAGAATGATATTGCCGTACTTGGCCCTTTCACCCGTCATTACACAGGCATACGCCACTTTTGCCCGGTCGTAGAATGCAAACCGTTCGATACGCTTTATCGCAGGAACATCCGCGACTGCAGTGCCGATCGCAGCCCTGTACCGTGCTTCGACCGCGGGATCCAGATGATCCCCCTCCCAGGCGCCCATCAATTGTAGGTCGAATACCATTTTTGGAAAAAGTACCCTCCCGGCGTGTCGGTCTGCCTGACTCATATCGTGCTACCTTGTGGGATTGATGAAAGCGACCTTAACCTATCCATACACCAACCACGAAGAAAAGAAAATTATGCGCAAACCTCCTCATCTGAATTCCACGATATCCCTTTAGGAAAACATTTGATCATTGACAGACAGGCCGCCGTTCAATCCAGTCAAACCCGCCTTCGCGAATACGCTGAGCCAAGCGCCCCTTCAGACATGAACCCTTGCGTTCCACAATCTCTCCCTCATGGTCACATAAGCGGTAAAGCACGTCATTCCCTGCGCCGGAATGAATAAGATCCCGCCCCTCCGGATTGTGATAGGTCACCAAAGTCTTACCCAGAAAAAGGACCGTAAAGCTGTTTTCTTCAATGGCGAGTTGCCGTTTGTTTCCATCCGGCAGCACCCATTCGCATTCCGAGGCACTGCGGGTGAAAATCCACGATGGTAAACAGGGCGCCAACTCAAACACCAATTCCCCCCCTTCCATCCGAAACGGACGCTCCCCAAAACACATTCTCAAAAAAAGATCCAGCACTTCGGCCGTTGTTCCGCTGGAACGCGGCTGATATCCGCGCCCGTGCCGCTCGGGATACGGATGCCGGCTGGAGGTAATAAAGGAGGTGTTTTCCAACGGACTCCGCCCGTACCGTTCCGGAGGCTGAAAGGGAACCATCACATCGCGCATGCATTCAAACAACCGCTCGTATTGCCCGCTCTCCAACATGGAAACCAACAACTTGTGTTCCATATGCAGGAAGACATTTTCGTTCTCAAACCAACCCGCTGTCCACACCCCCAGACGACCTACAGCAGCCCCGTAGTCTGTCATCCGGTCTCCCAAAATATACATTTTCAGTTTGGGATCAAAGAGCGGGGAGGCTCGGAGAGCCTCACATAAACCGGCAGCCTCCTCTTTCCCCTCACAAATCCGGAGCGCATGCACCGGCGCCTCCAAAAACAGCGGCAAGGCCTCCGCTGTAAATTCGGGCACCGTCACCCGTGGATATCCATCGGCAGAAAGCAAGGGCTCTCCTTCCCCATCACGTTGCAGCGTCCACCCCTCGGGTTTGTGCAGGAAATAGGTCTGCGGCAACCCGCTTTCTTTGTCCGTCACTTTTCCCGCCAGCTTAACCAGAAATCCTTCCAACGTTGTCAAAAAGTCCTGAATAACCGGTCCCTCGACTTCGCACATCCCCCCGGATAGCCCCATCCAGGTCTCTGCGCGAAAAGCTTCCTTGGCGTCATTGGCCGCCCGCCAATACGCCATGGGATCGCCGGAATTCTCCTCCACAGCCTTAGCCATCTCCTCGAAAAATGTGCATAATTCCCGGGGCCAGCATTGGAGGGGAACCTTCATGCTTTTCAGCAGATCCGATATCATACGTACCGCCCGTAACAATTGAAACAGCTCCGAGGTACTGGAGCCAAACATGTAGGGAAGACGGTTGAGCGAATCCAGCCAGCCCGGATGCCCCGCCTCCATCTCCAGTCCAAACCCGGAGGGTGCAATACTCGCGGCCTTGTTCAGCATCAGGCAAAGAATTTTTTCCAGCAAGTTGGTGGTATAAACCCTCCCTTTCCCATGACCGCAACGCACCCGGTTCACCCCATCCCGCCGGCCGGCCAACAGTTTTTTCTTGGCCGGATCCACCAGCGGCTGCCCCATTTGATGTATCAGACCTTCCCCAACCAACAAATAACGCTCAGCCCGGGGAAGGACCCGGTTTTCATCATCCCAGTAACTGTAATCCACTTCGTGCAATAAAACCTTTTCCAAACGGTCAGGAAACAATGCACCAAAACGATCCAGATGATCAAAGCAGTAAAACCAGTGGTCAATCCAGAATCCAGTACCATATTCGGCCCGCTCGTGCGTACACGCAGCGGCCAGAATATTTTCCAGGACCCCCGAACGTTCTTTGTCCATCCCCCCGGACTTTTCCAGGACGCCCAACAACGCCCCCACCGTAAACTCACCGCGAATACAGGCCTCCAACATCCCCTCCGGATCCGCCAGCCCCAACTTTTCGACCAAAGCTGCCGCATCGACCTCCTCATCCAGTCGGAAAGCCACACCCAAACATTCCATCGGATTAAATCCATCGAGCCGGAGCAGGTTAAAGAAATACCGAAGATTTCCCGCGCCAATATCCGGATGAAACCAAATATCATTTCGCCTGTTTTGATTCACATCCCGATAATGCCCGTTTCCCTGACTAAAATATGTCGGTGACAAACTGAAACAGTTATAATCCCGCTCCAGATCACCATGGACCCGGTTGTAAACATGCAGCGGATGATCCCGATCCCCCGCCGACAGCGTCATAGGCAACCCGCCACGCAACACATTATCGAGAAAAGTCATGGGAATATACTGATTAAACAGCTCATCCTCCCCATGCATGAAAAAACGGTGCAGTACCTTGTCCACCTCCAGGTCCGACTCCTCCTGCTTGCGCGCAACCCATCCGGGACTCATTGCACGTTCACGGAATTCACGCGCCGCCTCAAAAGTTTCGGCCGATCCGCAGAACGTATGCCAGGTCACCGACGCCCCCGCCTCCAGTTCAACTTCATGATGGGAAAATGCCGAAGCGGTCATACATGCCGTTTTTTGTGCGGACAAATCAATCGCCTCTCCCCGCGCGAACCGCAAAGGGAGAGCCAAAGACCCGCCCTCCCCGAAAACACAGTCCCCATCGGCCAAAATGGGCAAGGATTTTTGGGTATCTTCGGTGATCGTAAAATAGAAATTGCCGGCCTCGCGTTTACCGATGACATGGTCGTAGGAAGGGGCATCCAAAAATCGGTAAAAGGGAAGCCCCTCTTCCAGTCCGTCGATCTTTAAATAGCCCAGGCTGACGAATGGCTCATTCTGGGAGGCCGCATGAGTTAATCCATAGGGTATCAAACGGGAAAACCCGTCCAAAATCTCCAAACGTCTCCGGACATCAGAACGGTTGTGAAGGGTCACACTGCGCAACAAACAGGGACATGTCTCACCGGGAACCGTGGTGTACGACACCTCAAAGTCCATCCCCAGCCCATTGGCCTCTTCGCTTAAAAATAAACGGGAAGGTGTGGTATCCAGTGACCGCTCCGCCTCTTCCGCGGCCCGGAAGGGTTCGTAAAACCGCCATTCATCCGCTTCCTGCCACCGAACCAAAGTGCGGAAACCCTCTTGTTCCACCCGGGCCTGATGCAGAAAGGCCGATTGAAACGGCATGATCGCATGATCCTTGTCCTGGGTACCGAAACAGGCCACCGCCTGCCCCCGATTCACAAAATACAACCACAGCGGCTTACCATATAAACCGGCGATCCCGGGTAAAAATGAACTGTAAGGGGCACTGCGATCAAATGAAGTCATACGTTTTCTCGTTTAAGGATTCAGACTTTTTTAATAACATTAAATTACTGACCCGGCAAGGACGAATCCACGCCGGGAAAGGGTCTTCCGCGGTCCCCGCGAAAGACAGTGAAAAACCCATGCCCGCCCGGGTCACGGCAACGCGCGAAACCTGTGAAGCATGATTTTTCGAACACACCCACAGGGAAATCTTGACCTCCCCGCCCCCAGGGACCATGTTCCCGCGCATGCCTCAAGCTTTACGCCAATTTGAAACACTCCTCACCCGGCATTTCAGTCTGTTTCTGATCTCAGCGCTGGCGGTCGGCCTGCTCTTTCCCCCACTGGCCGATGCGTCAACCCCTCTGATTTCCCCATTATTGATGGGGGTCATTTACTTAAGCTTCCTCAAGACCGACTACACGGTTCTCGCCCGTGAAATCCGAAATGGGAAAAGACAACTCTGGCTAAATGTCTTTAGCCTCGTCCTGCTTCCTTCTCTGCTCTTCCTCTTGGTCAAAGCATTCGAACATTACGCCGGCACCCACCCCGCCTGGGGCACCGGCGTGCTCCTCCTCTACGCCTGTCCGGTCGCCGCCATGGCGCCCACCCTCGCCCTGGTCATGCACGGACATTTTGAACGGACCTTGTGCATTCTAATCCTCAACTCCATTATCGCCCCCTTCACCCTTCCCCTGCTTCTTTCCTTCTGGGTGGGGACGACTCTGGATGCGGAACCGTGGAGAATGGTCCTCTTTCTGGCCAGGCTCATCCTGATCCCTTTTGCCTTTGCCCAACTGACCATACACCGTGGAAAACCCATTCTTAAAGCGTTAAAACCCCATACGGCGGCACTCTCTGTGTTTTTATTGTGCCTGGTGGTCATCGGGGGAGTTGCCGGCCTGTCCGAAACCGTAAAAGATAACCCCCGTATCATCCTTGAGGGTGTAGCTGTCAGTTCCGTCTGTTTATTTCTCGCGTACGTCATTGGATGGTTTCTACATCTCCCCGGCGCCTCCCTGCGTGACCGCTCCACGCTTTCCGTGATCGCCGCCTGGAGTAACATCGGACTCTCCATCGTGTTTGCCAAACAATTTTTCCCCGACAGCGATATTCTTCTCTTCGTCGTCCTCTCAGAAATCCCGTGGAATATGGCCTTCGCCCCCGCCCATGCTTTTATAAGAAAAAGGAGTCGTCAGCATGTTTAATCTCTTCCGCGTCAAAACCTTTACCGATGATTGGATAAAATCGAAACCGTTACAACTCAGCGTCGACATTCAAACATCAACCTTCTGCGGAAAGCCCCTGGGCACAAAGATTGAAGCCTTCTCTTTTTTAGGGAAAACCGAGAATCCGAAAGCCGTAAAAGAGCTGGAAACCCTGTATTATTATTCCGCGGGCATCGCCCTGGGATTTGATGCGGTCTCCTCAGCATTTTGTGACCTGCGAATCGTCTGGGAGGATGTTTCAAATGAAGGATTCACTCCCTTTGCCGGCACGATTCATTATGGGAACCAAACCTTGGCATCTCTGGAAAAAGAGAACATCGTCTCCATTTTAGGGGAGCCTTACGGCGCACACCGGGATGAGGAAGAAGAACTTCTCTTTTACGATACGCCCCACCGAGAATGGCAATTCGAATTCACCCTGGACGGAAAACTGAAACAGCTCATCCTCACCCACCCCCCCATCCTCGAAGATGAATTTCAACGCGAATGTTACGGCATCACCCAGCCCTGGCCGCCCCCGCAGTAAAATTCAACCCATTCACCTTCCGGACCGATCCTGGCCCGGGTTCCCCCACTTTGAATGAACAAAAGTATTTGCACTCTCAAATGGTTTAACCTATCGCTGCCCTCCTTATGAAAACACTACTAAATGAATCGTTCGTGCATGGAGCCATCAGTCTTGAGCAGGGGGAAAACTGGGTCCGGCCCTGGCGGATGAACTTTGCAGACAAAGTTTTGTTTGAAGAATCCCACGGGGAATTGATACTGAAAATGGGCGATCCCGCCGGCATACGGGTGAGTTTTCATACCGACAGTCCGTATGTAGAGCTGGAAGTCGCCAACCCCAATGAAACCGACACCTCCCGTTTATACGACCTCGTGGCAGACGGAGAATATATTTCTTCCGCCACCGTCAATTTGGAAAACAACCGGGTGCGCTTTGATCCGTTACCTGAGGATGCGTCCAAGCGACTCGAAATTTGGTTGCCGATGGCGGGAAAAATACAGTTAAAAAGCCTGATCACAGCAGAAGGTTCGTCTCTCAGTCCTCTCGAAGATACCCGCCTGCGCTGGGTCACTTATGGAAGTTCGATTACCCAGTGCAACGCCAGCTTCAGCCCCTCCCGCACCTGGCCCGCAACCGCCGCCCGCGCCAAGGATCTGCAACTCACCTGCCTGGGTTTCGGAGGTCAGTGCCATATCGATTCCATGATCGGCCGGCAAATTCGCGATATACCCGCAGATATCATCACCCTTAAACTGGGGATCAATGTCTATGGCAGAGGCAGCCTCAACGAAAGAAGTTTTGCCCCGGCTATCGTCGGCATGGTGCAAACCATCCGTGAAAAACATCCCACAACGCCCATCGGTCTCGTCACCGCCATTCACGGCTGTAACCGGGAAACCGAAAAGAACATTTCAGGGATGACACTGGAAAGTTACCGTGAACAGCTGCGTCGGGCCTATCAGGCATTGAAAGCCCATGGGGACCCACATATATTTCTATTTGAAGGCACCGGTTTATTGGACAAATCTCTCGCCCACCTCCTCCCGGATGACCTCCACCCCAACGGCGAAGGCTATGAACATATGGGCAATCAGGTTGCGGAACACCTGCTGCCACAACTCCTCGCCGATTTAAAATCATCATAAAGACGCCAGTGACCGCGTAAGCAGTCGGTATCCAAAATGCGTCCGGCCTCTTCTCTCCTTTTCACAGGGACTGCAGGGGCTTTTTTTTGATACCCGTACCCACAGCGGTGAAATGCGGAGGCCCGATTCCGTTTCACCGCCTCCCCCCGACAAGCGCAGGGTTTGGCAAAAATGAAAATGGCCTCGTTAAAAAATCCTTTGACAAGTGCGCACTTCCTCCCTACACACTCAGTCTCTCGCAGTAGTTTACGTCATTTTGACCCTTACATTTTATGAAATCCTTTAGAATCCCTCTCTATATCGTATGCCTTTTTGTAGCCTTTTCGGTTTCTCCCTTTGGCATTTTCGCCCAGGAAGAGTCCACAGACCCCGTTGCCGAAGTTACAGTTGAAGAAACCCTGGAAGAAGAAGTGAGCAGCTCCAACGCGCTGGTCGAAAAACTCCGGGGCAGTGGTAAAACCGGTATTGCGCTGTTTGCCATTTCCATCATTGGCTTTTCATTCGCCTTCGAACGGGTGTTTAACTTACGCAAATCCCGCATCACCCCGGCAGGGCTTGCCGGCAAAGCTGATAAACTGTGGAACAATGGTGATATTGAAGGCATCAAAAAACTCGCGGCCGCAAGCCACTCCACCCTCGGCCGGGTCATCGTCGAAATCGTGGAACACCGCGATTCCCCCCGCCCCGACGTCACCACCATGGCCGGCGATGTCGCCAGCCGCGAAATGCGTTACCATTTGCAATGGGCCTACCCCCTGGCGGTGGTCGCCACCATCAGTCCCCTGCTGGGACTTTTCGGAACGGTTTACGGTATGATCGGCGCATTCGAATCCGTTGCCCTCGCCGGCGAAATGGGAGACCCCTCCATTATGGCGGGCGACATTTCTTTCGCACTGATTACCACCGCGCTCGGACTGGTCATCGCCGTTCCCGCTCTCTCCTGTTACCACTTTTTCCGCATTCGCACCAACATGCTCGCTTTGGGGTTGGAGGAGCAACTCAGTCATTTGATCAGCCGCTGGTTTAAACCGGCCAGTGCCACCTCCGAACAGGGCGAATAACATGCGTCTTAACTTGGATGATGGTGATGACATCACAGTCGACATGGGTCCCCTGATCGACTGTGTATTCCTGCTGCTCATTTTTTTCCTGGTGTCCACCACCATGAAAAAACCCGAACAGGAAATTCCGGTGGAACTCCCCGATCCCGCAATCTCGTCAATCTCCAGTGCCGCCATGCAGGTGCAAAACCTGGTGGTCGACGCGCAAGGGAAATTTTATTGGGGCGCCACCCCGATCGGGCAACAGGCGCTGCATGATCAAATCAGAACCTGGGGCGAAACCAATCCCGACGGCCACTTACGTATCAAAGTTGACCGGAACGCTCCCTCGCGCTTTCTCGTGCAAATCCTGGACCTCTGTGCCTATGAGGGGCTGACCAACTATGCGCTTCATACCCAGGACCAGACCGCCCCGCACGCAAACGATATCAAATCAAATCCATGAGCACTTCCGAAGAGGATTATTCTCCGTTTGACGAAGAAAAAAAGAACCGCATGGTCTGGATCGTTCCTTCGGTTCTCCTGCATGTCATTTTCCTCATCGTCTGGTTGTCCCTGCCCGAGGAACCTCCGCGTAAACCTTCGACCCGCAAGCTGATCATCAACAGCCAGCAGGCCGAACAGCTTCAGCAACACGTGGAGGACGCCAACCTCCTGGTTCTCCATTCAAAGGTTTCCGAACTTCAGGATATCAAGCAGGCCATGGCAAAAATCCGTGACAACAAAATGAATCAGCTCCGTTCCTTCGAACAGGAAATGATTGAAGTGGCCCCCCGGGATGCCCGCGATCTATTTCATCAGTTTATGAGCGCACAAATGCTCATCATCCAAAACTATCAGGAACTGCTTGAAACCATAAACCAAAGCGAATCCAGATCCATCCCGCTCGCGGACCTCATCGAAGAAAAAAACCTCGAAGCCCTGATGCCCTCTCTCTTCGAGATCGACGATTTACATACCCTGGCCCATCAGAAATTGACTGCGGTCCAGGAACAAAGCGATATATCCTTTGCTTTGGTCAACACCGGTGAAGTGCAGTTGGACTGGATCGAAAACCCAGCCGTCATGCATGAACTTGCAGAACTCAAACAGGCCATGTCCGGGGCACGTGAAGCGAAAAACAAAGTGTTCAGCAACGTCAAATCCGCTTATGGCGGCAAACCTGAACAGGCTCTGAACCGCCTTACCGAAGTTCCCGATGATTTCATCCAAACCCTCAAAGACTACGAACAGCATCTCCTGGACGGCCAAGCCGAATTAGAGAAAAAACAAACCGAGCTCAGTGGAAAAATCGCCGACAGTGAAAACAAAGTTTTGGAATTGGAAACCCAAATAAAATCCGCCGAAACGCAACTGAAAACCATGGAGAACGGTAAAGAGAAAAATGCGCTTACCCAAAATCTGAAGAAACTTCGCGGACAGCTGAAGAGCGCAAAACGAAAAGTGGGCGATCAGAAAAAAGCCTATGGCCGTCTCAAATTTTCACCCGACCGCAAATTGGGAAATAAGTACAAAGCCATCCATGCCTACATGGATAACTTATTCACCAAGTCCCCCCAGACCGAATGGATTACCCAGGCGCTTCAAGCTCAACGCCAGGTAGCCGAAGCTTCAAAAGCCCTGCTGGAAACTCTCGCCCAAAGCAACGTATCCCCTGCGGAGGTTCAACCATGAGCCCCTCTTATAAATCCATCTTAAGCGCCGGTCTCGTGGCCGCCTCATCCTGTCTGCTGCAGGCGGAAACCGCATCGGAAACCAAAGCCCGTCTTTTGATTACCGGCCTCGAACTCCATCAACTCCGCAGCGATGCGGACGCACCGGAACTGGGAGTCTACGATTCCTACGCAGAAGCCCAACAACTGGAAGCGGAAATCGTGCAGATGTATCGTGAAATCCGCGCGGCCGAACTTTCCCTCATCCAGCGCCAAACCCTGGACCGCTCCCTGGAGTCGACCCTCACCCCGCTCAGCGAACGGGCGGAGGTGAACAAAAGCTTGCTGACAGATTCCGCAAAAGATGCGGAGGCTGTAAAACGTTATCAGGAAGAACTGGGCGTGGTTATGCAGGAAACCGATGAGATCGTAGCCAATGCCCGCGACCTGCTCGAAAGTTTTATGGTGGAGCCGCCTCCCCCTCCCGCTTCCGCAGAAATGCCTCCCCCGGAGCCACCGACACCGGAAGAAATCGCGGCCATGGCCACCCAGCCCCCACCGTCCCCGGCCGAACTCTCCGCCCAGGAGCTTCAGGAACTGGCACAGAAAAAACAGGAGCTGGAAAAACAACAGGCCGAACTGCAAAAGCAAGTTGAACAGGAACTCGCCAAAGTCGAAATTAATTTGGAGGAAGCCCTTGCAGAGATCAAAGACGCCAGAGAATTGGTCAAAGAAGAAGTAGAGGCAGCGAAGGAAACCGTTGAGAAAAAAGAAAAAGAACTCGCGGAAATGGAAGAGCCCCCTCCTGAAAAACAGGAAGAATTGAAAGAGGCGCAGGAGAAACAGAAAGAGCTGGATGCGCTTCAGGAGAAAGTCGACGAAGCCGAAGAGGTGGTGGAAAAAGTCGTCGAAGAACTCAAAAAAGTGGAAGAGGTTCCGGAGGAACAAATCGAAAAAGCCGAGGAGGTCGTCAAAGAACTTCGCGAAGCGTTGAAGATCGTCAAGGAGGCGGATGCCGCGGTTCCCGAAGTCGAACAAAAGGAAACCAAGGAACATACCGAAGAGGCCGTCGTACAAATGGAGTCAGCCAAAGAATCCATGGAAGCCGCTGCCGAAGCCATGAAAGCCATGGAAGCCATGGCGGAATTGCTGGCTGAAATGGAAAATGGAAAAGAACTTTCCGAAGACCTGGCCATCGCCCAAATGCAGACACTGGGCACCCTGGCCCATGCCCGCTCCGGAAAATGGCTGGATATTACCGCCCAAATGCGCGGCAAAAATCTGAAAGCCCAACCCGTCGAGGTCCCGGCAAATCAGCGGCCCGCCCTTTGGGGCAAAAATGAACTCAGAAATGCACCGACAGCTCGCAAAGTGATTCCCGGCAGTCTCAGAGGCGGATCCTGGATCTTCATTGGCGACTGGTATGTCCTCAGTCGCTATAACAATCCGCACCGGGCCAACCGCCAGAAAGTCTATCCCCCGGAATCCATTCTTGATATCGATGCCCTCTATATCAGTGAAGACGGAAAACCCATGCGCTGGGAATATGAAAGCTTCCTGCCTCCCAACGTAAAACCCTACGGCTGGGAATCCTGGAAAATCTATTACTTTTATACCGAACTCTATTTCGAAAAGGCCACCGATGCCTGGCTCGCCATCGGCAGTGATGACCGTTCAGATATTTGGATCAACGATTTGCCGATTTGGCACAGCTCCAATGAACATAAAAACTGGATCCCCCATGAAGGCTTCCGCAAAGTTCATTTCAAACAGGGCCGTAACAAAATACTGGTCCGGCTCGAGAACGGTCAATACGGCATGGACTTTTCCGTCTTTATGAATTTACAAGGCCCTCCCAAAACCGCCGAGTAAAGGGTTTCACTTTTACCAAGGGGGCACAGCTTAAATACTGTAAACCCGGAAAAGCCATACCGTCAGATCTAGGCGCAGGGAACAGCCGCTTCGAGCGCTTCCGAAATCTTTAAGGAATGCACCGCATTCTGGAAATTGGAAATCGTGCCCCCCCCCTCGCGGACGGCTTTGAGAAAAGCCAGATGTTCGTAAACGTACCCGTGATTCCAAAGATCACTGCGCTCCGGATCGTCAACTACCGTTTCTTCCAGCCGGCCTTTATGAAAAATCTCTAACACCGAAGGCGCATCCTGATAGATCCGCAGGCGAAAACTTTTTTCCGGGCTGTGGACTTCGATCATTTCTTCGTTTCTGCCACAGGTGGGTAAAACAGCAACCTGCCCCTGCACCTGCCCCCGCACCGTTTGCATCAGGGTCATCCGTCCATCCGTCACCCCCGGGCGGGTTTCGAGTTTCCGAACCTCCACCAGACTGACGTCCCCCAACAGATAATCCAGGGTATTGATCAGATGAATCCCCGTCACTTTAAAAAACGGAGGCTCCATTGGATTTTCGCGAGACTTAAAACTGTCCAGCCGACCATGCCGCAACATCTGCGCTTGAAAGCAATGGATCTCGCAGTTCTGCAATTCCGCATGCAACCTTTGCACCAAAGGGTGGAAGCGGCGGTTAAACGCCACCAGGTTGGTTTGAGGGATCAGCCGGGCATACGCCGCCGCATCGTCTGAATTATTGCCCGGAGGCTTTTCACAAAAAACAGGTTTACCTGTGGCAGCCAGTACCGGCAGGACCGCTTGTAAACGGGCCGGATTGATCGCCACCACCAAGGCGTCCAGCTCCGTATCGGCCGCCAGCGCCTCTATCGAATCACTGGCCCGCAAAAAGCCCCATTCCGCTTTCACTTTCCTGCGGTGCTCCGGATCGAACTCAATTAAATGGGCCAACACCGGTTCAAGACCGTCCAGCTTGTTCTCCGCAATCAGCCGCAAACTGGGGAGATGTTTGATCCGTCCCCACAGCCCCGCTCCGATAAAACCGATCTGTATTTCACTCTTTTGCTTCGACATGGCGACATCATAGACCGGGCCACGCTTCAACGCAAGGTATACCATACGTTGGGTTTCAGTTTATCGTGGTACCGACTACCCCTTCACCGCTCCACTGGTGAGACCGGAAATAAATTCTTTCTGCAGCAACAGGAACAGGGCCATCACCGGGGCAATGGATAAAATCGTTCCCGCCATCAGCAGTCCATACTCTGTAGAATAAATCCCTTTGAGCTGCGCAATCGCCACCGCCAAAGGAAATTTGGAGGGCGTTTGAAGCACAATCTGCGGACCGATAAAGTTGTTCCAGCACCCCAAAAAGGTAATCAGCAGAAACGCACCCAGCATGGGACGCACCATGGGCAGAATCATTTCAAAAAACAGCCGAATCTCTCCGCATCCGTCAATGCGTGCGGATTCCATTAATTCGGTGGGCACCGCGTTGAGCATGGATTGGCGAAATAGAAATACACCGAAAGCAGGTGCCAGACCGGGAAGAATCAGCCCCCAATAACTGTCCAACAATCCCAATTTAAACAGCAACTGATAGCCGGGAGCCAACAGCAGCGATCCCGGAATCACCAATGCCATCAACACGATCCGGGTAAACAGTGTCCGGCATTTAAATTCAAATTTCGCCAGCGCATACCCCCCCATTGCACAAAACAGGGTGGCGAACACCGCCGTCACCGATGCATAAAACACCGAATTCAGGAAACTCCGGACAAACGGAAATTCATTGCCGGACAGCAGGCGCCTGAAATATTGCAGGCTCATCATGTCCCAGGCCACTTTACCATTCCGGTATTCAATCAAGTGCTCATTGCGGGCCCGGTTCACCAAATCTGCGCCCACCAATTCCGCTGCGGCAGAAATTTCCATTCCGTCACTCGGAAGTACTGCCGTCCACACTTTCCGAAGTTCGGAATCTTCAGGCGCCGCCATCATCTGCACATGACGGACCCGGGGAATAAACTGAAAATCAAAATACACTTCCGGATTTCGAAGCGCGGCAAATCCCAGCCAGATAAACGGGACCAACGTAATGCAGGCGCAAACCGTTAATAAAACATAGGCCATGACCTGTGAGGAGCGCTCAATAAACTTCATGGACATCATCTTACAGCTCCTCACGGGTAAGTCGGCGGTGCACAATGGCAATGCCCATCAGAAAAATCGCCAGAATCCAGCCAATGGCAGAAGCATATCCCAAATCGTTTTGCTCAAAACCGTTTTGATAGAGGTACATCACCAGCGTGAGCCCCCTGTTCTCCGGTCCCGCCCCTCCCAAAAGGATAAACGGCAATTCAAAAAGCTGCAAGCTCCCGATAATCGATAACAGCACCACAAAGCCCGCCACCGGTTTAATCGCCGGCAGAATCACGTGCACAAAGCGCTGAAGGGCATTGGCACCATCAATCATGGCCGCCTCTATCTGATCGCGGTTGATTGACTGCAGCGCCGCCAGAAAGTAGACCATGTTGAATCCCACATAGATCCACAATGACGCAAGGATCAGTGCCGGCATCACGTAACGTTGCAACCAAAAGAACTCTGCGGGAAAACCGGGTATCACATGACGAAGCGTTTCGTTGACCAATCCGTCTCTGGCCCCCAGCAGCAATCCGAACAGAATCGCCACAAACACCAGTCCCACCAATGCGGGAGAGAAAAAGATCAAGCGGAAGAATCCTTTGGCTTTCACATCCGGACGGTTCAGCAGCATTGCCAATCCCAGAGCGAGAGGCAATTGAATCATCACCGAGGCACAACTGTAAATCAGCGTATTTTTCACCGCCGTCCAAAAGTCGGGATCCTGAAAAACATTTTTAAAATTATCCAGCCCCACAAAAGTACTGAACTGCGGTCCGTAGGACTGAAAGGCCGACAGGGAGATCGAGTTCAGCAGCGGATACACCATAAATACGGAAAAAATGATCAGAAATGGCGCAATAAAGAAGTAAGGGACCCAGGAAGGATGGGTGCGCGATAAACTCATGGCTGCTCCTCCATGGGGTTCAGGAAAGTGTTCCGGCGCATTTTATTTTCAATCAGGGTTTGAGCCGCATCCAACTCCGCCCGGGCCAGATCGAGAACATCCTCCACCTCGTGAACGCCCGCTTCCCGGGCGTTGCGGCGGGTCCGGATAAAGGCGTTAATCATCGACTGTTGCGCCATCACCATAAAGGCCGAAGGTACCCGTTGCGGAATCTCCGGTGCCAATTCCAAATAAAGCCGCCCCACCGGCTGGCCGGAATAATACGGAATGGGCTCGTCGTAAAAATCCTCATCCCAATTGTCGATGACAGGCGAAACAATCATCGCCTGTTGATAAAGTTTTTCCGCAACTTCCGTTCCCAAATACAGCTTTTTTGCAAATTCCCAGGCGGCTTCGGGCTTGGCGGCCCGTCTGGGAATGCTCAACATCGTCCCCCCGGTGCAACTGGTGCGGCGTCCGCCCGGCTCCCACGCGGGAAGCGGCATCATTTTCATTTTCCCCGCTAAACCCGGGACATCCTGCTGCATCACTCCCGCATACCAGTCGGGCATGAATTGAAATATCACCCCGCCCTCCAGGCGCATCCGATTTCCTTCCGCATCAAATCGGGGCACATTCACTCCTATCCGCGAAGGGCCTGTGGTCCAATGCACCATGGTGGCCAACACTTTGATGTTGATGTCTGAATTCATCGCCGGGGCGCCGGTGCGGTCAAAATACCATCCCCCCGCCTGCAATAAGAGCATTTCAATGCCGAAATAGTCCGTTTCCCACAAGTCCAAAAGGTAACGGTCCAACGTCCCGTCCCCGTCAAAATCCCGCATCAAAGGGGTCAAAATACGGACAAAATCCTCCCAGGTTTCGATCTCATTCACATCAATGCCCGCCGCCTCCACGATATCCGCCCGATAGCCCAACATCACCGGATGCATGTCATGGGGCAACCCGAAGATCCGCCCTTCCCGCGTCCAGGGACTGAAAGAAGCCGGGTTGATCCGCTTGTCCAACCCTTCCGCTTCAAGCAATGGACGCAAATCCGTGAATCCCACCGCTTCAATCGGTCCGGAGAAAAAACGGGAAGCCATGGTCAACTGCACTTCCACCAAATCCGGCACCGGCGTGTCGGAAAGAACCCCGGAGAGCAATCGACGCTCCATCGCTCCGTAGGCAATCAAATCTCCATTTACTTTTGGGTCCTTGGCCTTTTCAAATTCCTCCTGGTACATCACATAGTGATTTTTGGCAAACATCCAAAATTCAAGCCCCTCTTCTTGGGGGTCATCGCGCAGAAAAATGAAAAAGGAGGAAACCACCGCAAGGGTTAGAATGGTGAAACTTCCGGGAGATAAACTATGGGGCAGCATTCTAGGAATTTACCATAAAAAGGACCACTTGAAAAGGACTAATTTAATATAGTTAAATAACTTCAGTTCACCGCCCCCCTGCTCATGAAGCCAAGGAATATTTCTGACGGTCTACACATGGATTCCCCCCCCGGTAGACGCTTGTTTTGATGACCAGGTCCTCCATGCTCTCAACGCAGCCTGACCGACAACGGTAAATTTATATCCGCGATTCAGGTCGGGTGAAGCTGAGTTGTTCGTCCAGCCAGGAATCCATCTGCAGGACGGTCCGGCGCTGTTTCACCCCCCCTTTCTCTGAGAGTGCCTGTGCTCGGTCAATGGATTTCAGTAACAGTCCACGGGCACCCGGGAGCCCCCCTTTCATGGCCGCTGAAATTCGGGCACGCTGAAGTTTGGGAAGAAAGCGCTGAAACAATTCGTCTTCCAAACTGTGAAACTGTCGATAGGTGCCGGGATTCCCCTGTCGTCCCGTCCGTCCCAGCAGCTGACGGTCGATCCTGCCCGAGGCATTGCACTCCGCCATCATCACATGCAGCCCTCCCTTTAGCAAAACCGCTTCGGGGACATGAATATCCGTCCCCCGTCCGGCCATATTGGTGGCGATCGTGACCATGCCCGCCTCTCCCGCCCGGGAAACAATCTGCGCCTCCTCTTCATGCCGCACCGCATTAAGAACCTGTGGACAGATTTTACTTTGGGCAAAAAGTTCAGCCAGGCGTTCACTGTCGGACACCGTGCGGGTACCAATCAACACAGACCTCCCTTCACAGGCCATGCCTTTCGCCTCTTCCACCATGGCCGCAAATTTTTCTTCGCGTGTGAAGTAGGTTTGCGCAGGTTGTTCTTTTCGGATCACCGGACGGTGGGTGGGAATTTTCACCGTGGGTAAACGGTAGATATGCCACAGCTCCCCTGCAGATTCCTGAGCGGTTCCACTGAAAGCCGACAGACGCTGAAACATGCGGAAGAAGCGCTGAAAACTCATACTCGCCATGGTCTCTGCCGGATCGGTAATTTCCAGTCCGCACTTGGCTTCGACCGCCTGATGCAACCCCTGCTTCCAGGTACGGCCCGGCAGAATACGTCCGGTAAATTCATCAATGATCTCGATCTTGCCTTCATCCGTAACCACGAAATGGGTGTCCTGAATAAAAAAGTGTTCGGCCACCAGGGCCGTGACCACCAATTCATTTCGCCGGTCGTGGGAGCGCCACACCGGGGGCATGCGGTGACTGTGGCGTTGCACCACCTCTTCTCCGGTCGGGGTCAACCGAATATCTTTCCGCTTCCGGTCCAACTGAAAATCGCGCCCCTGCATCAGGGACAAAGCCAACTCTCTCGCGATCGTACAGCAGGCGGTGAACGGGGCATTGGCATAAGTGCGGCTGATCACCAAAGGCGTCACCGCTTCATCGATCAGCACATTATCCCCTTCGTCGATAATGGCAGTGTGCAAACCGCGCAAAACCAACTCCTGTTCAGGCGCGTCCTCTTCCTGAACCAAGGCGTGCATCAATCTTTGCGCCGGGGTAAAATCGGATCCCAAACTCAAACGGTCCCGCAGAAAATCCGCCAGCAACTGCTGACTGGTGGTGTACACCACCGGTGCCTGATACTGCAGTTTACGATCGGAAGGCGTATGCGTGCCAATCACATGTCCCGCCCTCAATCCGCAGAACCGGTACAAGGTCTGCATGGTCTCCGCATCCCGTTCGGCCAAATAATCATTCGCGGTAATAATGTGACAGGGCTGCCCCTGCCATCCGGCCACGATGCCCGCGAGCGCAATGGTCAAAGTCTTGCCTTCCCCCGTCGCCATCTCGGCAAACAATCCTTCTTCCACCGCCAGGGCGCCCATCAGCTGCTCCTGATACGGCACCATCCCCAACACTTCTTTACTTGCCGCCGCCGCACAGGCCAACCCGCGGAGCTTCAGCGCCGCTGAAGATTTTTTGCGTCCCCGTAACTGACCGTAAAGTTTTTGAATTTCCCCGGACAATTCTTCACGCGTGAGGCCTGCCAATTCACCATCAAAAATTTTCCGCACCTTCTGTGCATCCCGCTTTAATTTTCGCACGTGGGCAGAGCGGCGTTTCATGCGTCCAATCAGGGCGTCCACCCCTTTGTCGATCCCTGTCGACAACTTGCGCGGGCTCCGCACCGCATGGCGGTAAAAATTTTGGGTGGGTGTGATCATAAGCGGTTCTGCACCAGTTGACGGAGTTTGCGCAGACCCTGATAAAGGAAGGGTTCCGGTTCCAGATAAAAGCGAATGCGACCGGTTTGATAGGGATAAACCTGTGGCGTCTGATGCAGCTCTGCGGAAACCAAAAAGAAACTTTCCAGTGCCCGAACCCCTTCGCCCCCCTCACGGCTCACTTCAATTTTTCCTCCCCCCAACCAACCCAGGGCGGCCGAAGGCAAATTCTGCTGTTGCGCGGGATGCACCTCAAATGCGGACACCTCAAAAACTTTCGCGGCTTGACCCGGAAAACGAATCTCCGCTTTTGCCTCCGGCAGGTTCACCAACTCTGCGGCATCTTTCTGGGAAACCACCGCCAGGAATTCCATGTCCGACAGTTCCATCACCCGCCCCACTTCGGTTCCCCGGGGCACCCAGGTGCCCATCATTTCGGTTAGAATGGGAGAAGTCCAGGTACCGGAGATCGGCGCGCGAATCAGTAATCCTTCGCGCCGCTTCTCCAACTCGAACAATAGATATTGAAGCGTTTGCACTTCCCGTTGTAAGGGGGTGATCAAAAGCAGGGTTCCCTCTTGCCGCGCCTGCTCCAGACGGACCAGCGTATCGCTTAATAATTTTTGCGCACTTTGAATACGCTGATCCAGCTCATCATTCTGCAAACGGAAAAGAGGATCTCCTGCGGCCACTTGCTGCGGAGATCGGGTAAACACTTCCGCCACAAATCCATCAGTGATATTGATAATCTGCACATCTTCTTTGGCCTGCAAAATTCCGGGAGAGGTGCTGCTCCGCGGTACCGGCACTATCGAAATTCCCGACAACAGAACCAGAGCCAGAATAGCACTCACCGCAACCGCGCGTTTACGACTGCGATGCAAACGTTCACTGAAGCACAAATACTTTAAAAATTTTCCCAGAGGCACCACGAAATACAGGATCAAACAAAACGCAGCAATCAACAATCCCAGACCCAGAAAGCGGGTCGAAACCTGATAAACAATAAACCCAAGCAGGAAGACCCGGTAAATGAGAGATGCCACGCCATAGAGCGTCAGCCAAAAACTTTCCCGCCGGGTGTGCGCGGGGGATATTGAGGCTTCCACGTCGAATAAATGAGATTCACATAGATGTTTAAGCTGCTGGGTGGCGCGGCTGTAGAGGTTGGGTAAATCCAATCCGTCCGACAGCAAATAATATCCGTCAAAACGCAACAGAGGATTCAAGTTAAACAGCATGGTGGAAATGGAGGAAATAAACATCACATTATATGCCAGTCTCCCCACCAGCGTATTTCCAGTATGCGCCCATACCACCGCCGCGATTGCGGCCAGAAAAAATTCCACATACATCCCCGCCGCATCCACAATCATGCGGTGGCTTTTCGGTCGGAAGGTCCAACTCGCAGAGGCGTCCACATACGGCAGCGGCGTGAAAATCATCAGCATCACCCCGGTATCATGAACCTCCCCGCCAAAACGCTTACACGCAAGTCCATGTCCGAATTCATGAAAGAGTTTAATGCTTACCATGCAAAGATACAACCACCCGATATTACCCGGCGCCAAGGCAGCCTCACTTTGCTCCACCAACAGTCCGAAATGTTCAATGACCGTTTTCAAACCGATGAAAATCATTCCTGACCACAACGCCATTCCCCATCGACTGAATAAAAATACTGCCAACGGAGATAACGCTTTCAACAGGCGATTCGGATCAAACAGCGGCAAATGAATAAACAGAAAGTTTATCATCTGCCCCCTCATTTTCTTCTGTTTCTTTTTCCGGTAGCGGTCAAACAACTGGGCGCTGTCTGGAGCAAAGGTTGATTGAAAAAGGTTGTGCTGGTAAAGCTGGGAAAGCAATCGGATCACCTCCTCCTGACCCGGGGCCTCATCCGGATAAAGCTCCAGACACGCCTCCCAAACTTCTTCCACATTTCGATCCCCCCGCAGTCGCGCAATAAAAGCCCAGGCTGCCGGCCGCACTCTGAAAAATTCATGCTGGATACGGTCGTGCAACACGTACCACACTTCACCGTGCACCACTTGCTTCCGGGCATTCACCGCCGGACTCAAGGTCACCACCTCGCGGGCCACGCGATGCCAGGATTCACTAAACATGCCTTGTGCTGGACTCATTAAATTTCAGAACCAAAGTTTTAAACGCAGAAAATCCACCGCCCGGTGGCTGAAAATATAGACAGGACTTCGTGTCCCCACATCTACTTTACATAAACCGGTCATCCCCGGCCGCCACCATTTTGCCGGAGCATCCACAATGCGCGCCCGAACCAGAAAGCGGTTTCCGTCACGGTCCGGGACCGCCATGGGTTCGATCGATTCGATTTCAATTTCGAAAACCTCTTCCGGCCGGCTCGCAAACGCGATACGTCCGCCAGCCTGCAATTCCATTTCATGAATATCCCGTTCGTGCACTTTAAGTTCGGCAAACAGATCTTCCAGTTGACTGAGTGTAAACAGCGCCTCACCTTTGCTCACGGGGGCACCAATCCGTTTGTCCAAATCCCCCTGCACCACAAACCCGGACTGGGGTGCGCGTATTTCAGATCGGCCGAGTTGAAAACGGACCAGGTCCAACTGTGCTCCCGCCTGATCCGCCTGCGACAGGGCAATGCGGACATCTGCAGGAGACGACTGGTTTCGCGCCACCTGCGCTTCACTGCGATGCCGTTCGATCATCGCCTCCAACTCCGCTTCATGTAATCGAAGTTCGGCAGGATCCAAAGTCGCCAGCACATCGCCTTCCTTCACCGCATCCCCTACCCGCGCACCGGTACTTAAAATATAACCTTCAAACGGTGCAGGCAAATGGCGCATGCGGGAGGGACGTAATTGAAAAGGGGCTTCTACCCGGTACGGCATCGGAATCAAAAATCCCGCTGCCAACAATCCCATCGTTGCCAGGATGCCCAGCTTCACCCAGGTATGCTCGCTCCCCACCACTTTTCCAAATACGCTGCGCAGCCCCGATGCCCAGCGGGCACCAAACCATCGGTCCGCCAGATATCGGAATTGCAATCGGGGCGCAACCAAATCAGCGGTGAGGCGCAAACCATTTAGCTCAGCAGTCGTAAATGCCTTTTGCCGTTCAATCGTAATGACGGCAATGCCCTCCCCTTCCACCCGCAAAGGAACCGAAACCAGCGCCCCCGCTCCGGCCTGAACCGCATAGCGGTCTTGCTCCCGGTCAATTGCCACTTGCGATTCATCCCCCGGCCAAACGATCTCATCATCCTGGTCCCGGCATTCCTCCATGGCATTCACCAGACTTTGTGCCAACTCGGTTTTGCGGTTCACGGTTTCAGTATGGCTGCATGCTGTCAACCGAACATACGGACCTTTCGCCATACCGAGAGAAACCCGATCTGCGGAAAGCAGGGTCGCGAGTTCATTGCACACCCGCATCGCCGCAGCCAGAAAGGCATCATGCTCATCTACCGCCAGGGAAACTTGAAGTGCACTTTGCAGCGGATGGGTTCCGGCAGTACTTTCTTTTTGTGTAAGCGGTTTCTCATCCCGCGGACGGATCACATCATAAGGATCAGCGCCATATATCAGCGGTGTATCTGCCAACAAGCGACAGTGTCGGGGATCCGGATGATAAAAATCTTCTTCGCCATAACGCAAAAATACCACGGCAGATTCCAAAGAGTCCGAACTCAACTCCAGCGGTAAAGCCCCCACGCGGAGTGCGCCCTCTACCCGGGTAAGCAGTCCCGGTTTTCCTTCCCTCTCCCGCGCCTTTGCTGACATTTCCTGAAGCAATTGCAATTGCGAGGCCAGGCGTTGCCTGGTCTCTTCCGCCTCCGGCCAGTGGGCACAGGCCACCCACGCTTTATCACTACTTTTCTCGTGAACCATCCACACCCCCGACGCCGCATTCATCTGGTCGCAGAAGACCCTTAGCATTTCAGCCGGGAATAAATGACTTGCGGACGGAAACCGCCAGAGCTGTTCGAGTTCGTCTTGAACTTTTGGTCTTGTAAAGGAATTCGTCATAAGAGAAGAAAGGTTCCATCATGCAATACCTATTTCAACGCTTATGGCACACCGTTTTCGTCCTCTTTTTTTTCGTCAGCATTGGCTTTTCCCAGGATGCGGAGCTTCCCGGGCTTGAAAACAGCTTAGGAATGCCCTTTCAAGTCATCGACCCGGATACCCCCCTGTTCTGTATCTGGGAAACCCGGGTGAAAGATTATAAAATGTTTACCGAAGAATCAGATCGAAAATGGGATGCCCCCGACTTTGAGCAGTCCGACCTCCATCCCGTGGTCAAGGTCAGTTGGGGGGATGCAGTGGCCTTTTGTCGTTGGCTCACATTACGCGAACAGGCCGCGGGAATATTGCCGGATGGCGCACGGTATCGATTGCCCACCAGCGCAGAATGGGACAAAGCCGCCGGACTCACCGCCGTCAATCCGGAAAACATCCATCGGACAGACCTCATGGCCATCGAATACCCCTGGGGCGGAGAATGGCCCCCTCCGCAGAATGCGGGAAATTATCATCCGGATTTACGGGTGGACCGCTATGATTTCACCTCACCGGTGGGATCGTTTTCCCCCAGTAAAACCGGTCTCTACGATTTGGGCGGCAATGTGTGGGAGTGGTGCATGGACCCCTACAACAACGCCCTCGATTTTCGGGTGCTCCGCGGCGCCTCCTGGCGCATGCGCACCCCCAGCGATCTGCAGTCCCGCTTCCGGGTGGGCAACGTCATGAATCTGCGCCTGGACACCTACGGATTCCGGGTGGTGCTGGAGATCCCCGCAAAGCTCCGGGAAGAAACCCTGAAGGGACTCCAAAAGGCTGATGAAGAATAAAATACTTTGGATGATTTGTTTTAAGAAATGCCCCAAACGGGTTGATTTCTGATTTTCTAAGCACCACTTTTTCGGGGAGGAATACATAAGACATTCCCCATGTTTTCCCAAGCGCCGGGGTAAGCCCAATGCTTGGGGAAAAATGGGGAACCTTCATACCCCCTGAATCTATTTTTTGATTTTGTCACAAAAAACCTCCGGGCCAAAGGTCCGCGCAGATACCAGCCCGGTGCGCAGCGCCGGGGTCCTTCATCCTTACACCCAAAAGGTTCGGGCCAAAGATCCGCGAAGATACCAGCCCGGTGCGCAGCGCCGGGTTCCTTTATCCTTACACCCAAAAGGTTCGGGCCAAAGATCCGCGAAGATACCAGCCCGGTGCGCAGCGCCGGGTTCCTTCATCCTCACACCTAAAAGGTTCGGGCCAAAGGTCCGCGAAGATACCAGCCCGGTGCGCAGCGCCGGGGTCCTTCATCCTCACACCTAAAAGGTTCGGGCCAAAGGTCCGCGAAGATACCAGCCCGATGCGCAGCGCCGGATGCCATCATCCTCACACCCAAAAGGTTCGGGCCAAAGATCCGCGAAGATCATTCAGAAGACTCTGCCTGTGTGGACCGAAGGCTCACTGGATGGATCTCACGAAACACCCTCCATCCGAATTCACACCGAATTTCGCTAAAATATCTGCGTACATCTGCGTGTATCTGTGGTTTTAAAACCATGCAGTATTTATTCAGGTCGATCCATTTTAATGCCGGCATGCTCAAGCAACGTGCCCGTCTGCTGATACAGTTCCAACAGGGAGCGCTGCTGATCCACCCGGCTGGCCAGTTCCCGCATCATGGATTGCAACAGATCGTATTCGAGTTCCATCACCAGCAGTTCAGAACCAATCCCCTTCTCAAGCGCAGACTTGGCCGCTTCCAAATTGGATTCCGCATTCTTCCGGGACTCCGCGGTGGCGGTCATCCGCATCTCACTCACTTTCACCGAAGTGAGGCTGCGTTGAATTTCGCGGTAGAGTTCCTGCTCCACCTGTTTAAGCTCCAAAAGGGCCTGTTGTAACATTTTCTCTGTTTCACCCATCCGCCCTTTCGCTTCGTTATTCCCCAACGGCACTTTTAAAACCAGACCCACGGCATATTCATGCCCCTGACCTCCAAAGGTTTCTCCGAAACTTCCGCCGTAATCTTCGTCGATACCGTTGTAACCGAAAGTCGCCTCCAAATCCAAGCGGGGTAATTTCTGATTTTTGTGGTAGCGTAATTCCACATTCATCTTCTCAATTTTTTCAGCGGCCATCTTGTAGGCGGGATTCATTTGAAGCGCATCGGCCGCCAGGGCGGCGAAATCCTCTTCCGGTGCCTCCAGCAACATCACCGGTTCAGGCACAATCAGAGATAAATCCGAAAAGTCCGCATCCTGATGAATGCCTGCCTGCAAGTCCGTGTTTTTCAGAAACAACGTTTGGCGGGCCAACAACATGCGCTCTACCGTATAAACGTATTCCGTACGGGCGGCACGAATTTCCGCCTGCGACAGCGCCCCTCTTTCCAATTGATCCTGTAAAGATTCCACCGTGGCTTCCGCAATTTCCAATTCTTTTCTTGCTCCCCGGAAAGCTTGATAGGCCAAAAGTTGATCGAAATAATTCAGTGAAACCTCCATCAGAATTTCTTCCACCTTCTGACGGAATTTCCATTGGGAGATTCGCTGGTCGATGGCAGCCACCGTTAATTTCGCCTTGTTCACTCCCGGTCCGAAATCTTTCAACAAAGGTTGCGTAAGCACAATACCCGCAAAAGTTTTATATTCGGTTTCATACAATGCGGTGGCGTTGTCGCGGGTGAGATCATTCTCCAACTGATTCGCACGCAGACCCAGCTCGTACTCGGTGCCGGTGGCAAATTTTCCGATCACTTGCATTTCGCTCCGCACATTGTTTTCATCGAAAATCCGTGCTTCGGGATCCGTTTCATCCAATTCAAAAGTGGATCCGCCGGTCGACACAAATTCCTGCGTACTCTGCGCGGTGGCCAAATCTTCACCCCGGACACTCATTTCCAGTTCCGGATCAAAATTGCCGCGGGCCGTATTATAGCGGTCATCATAGATGCCCGGAACCAATGACCCGATTTGAATGTCCAAATTATTTGTAAACGCCAACTGCAAAGCAGAGGACAGACTGAGGTCTTCCGTCTTCCCCAGATCCAGCATCTCGGTTGTGGCTTCCTGCGCAAAGACGGATGCACATAAACTGATGAACCATGCGGTCGCGCCCGCACGAATACTGTTGTAAGAAAATAGAGTCATAAAAAGATCCACATTATTTTTTAAAAATTCCAAACAGCATCACCGGAACAGCGGCGAATGCCAATCGACCACGATCCAGCAGTCCCAATTTAATATCTTCAGAGTACTCATCCGCCGCAACCGATTCCGCAACCCAAACCGGTTGCATCCCCTCGTCCACTTCCGGAACCACCGTGCTCACCTGCACTTCGGAAGTATCTTTACTGGAAAGTGCGGTTCCGTCTGCCAATCGAATAATCAGTTGGCTAAAGAAGCTGGGCGTAAAACCGGAAAGTGAATATGGCGAATAGCCTGTCTGCGACGTGAACCAGTGAATCCACTCATTCATGGAAATGGAGGAGTCGGACATCTGCGCCCAGAGATCTACATCCAATCCGTTCAGGGCCACGATACTAAAGCCGTATTCGCTGAGAAAAGCTTGCGCATCCATTTGCAATACACCGCTCTCTTCCAGCAAGGAAATCCGACCGGATGAAAAGATACTTGTAACCGGATGAAAAAACAGGGTGCCACGCATCTTGTTTTCGAAGACGTCCAGCTCTCCGGATGTCAGACGCAACCCAATGTCACCCAAAGTTCCCACGGGCAAAATAAATTCAACATCACCCAGGAAAAATTCTGAAGGAAAATCGATTGCAAACAAATCGGTCTGATCAATGGACAGTAATCCGGCCTGATCCTCAAGGTCGGAAAAGGCATTCACCTCTAACAAAGTCGCACCCGAATCCACCTGGATACTGATAGAACCCGTCCCATAAATCGATCCAATGCCGCCGGTGAAGTCCATGTCATCCGCACGCAACATCACATTGCCCCGCGCATTCAGCTGATCGACGTTAAGCTTTGCCCCACTGCGCACGATCAACGATAAATTTCCGGATCCCAGGTTCACGGAATCCAAAGTCAGTTCCGCGCCACCCAGCTGTTCAAAAAGCATCGTCCCGCCGCCGTTGAATTGAGTCACGTTTACTCCGCCTCCTGCAAAGTTCCGCAACTGATTGGATCCGCCCGCAACCGCGTTGATACTGCGTCCACTGATCTCCAGCGGATTTCCCTGTCCAATATTTCCGGCCTTGAAGTCGAGAAGGTTTCCGCGAATATCCACTTCGGAATCAGAACCCAATTCCACCATGGAACCGGCGTCAATGATCACATGGGCCTGTCCCGCCGGATTTCTGCCACTAAATGAATTGGCACCGGCAATAATCTGATCAGCGGTAAGAACTCCGCCCACGTTTAATTCAATATTGTTGGCAGAACCATCGGCCAAAGTTCGAAGATCAATCGCGGTGAGGTTTTGTCCCACATTGATAAACAGACCGCCATTCACCGACTGCGCCAAATCAATGGTGATGCTTCCCACCTCATCAAAACGAATATCGTTGTTAGCCGTAAGGGAAACAGAATTGAAATCGGTTTCGATCGGATCAAAACTTCCGATGCCCGCAAAGGCATCCAAAATTCCATTGTCAGCCCGTAAATCAATTTCGGCATCGGGCGACAACTCTTCAATGCCCCCCCGCTCGGCTGTAATCTCCATATCCGCCGCACTGCCACCGGTATAAACACGGTTCACCAAAATATCACCACTTGTGGCCCGTAAGGTAATGTCATTGCGGTCACTGTCCGCGAGACTCTCCACATCCACCGCCCGAATTTCATTCCCACTGAAGATGTCAATCAAACCATTCACCGTGTCGATATCCTGAAGAGTGATCCGGTCGGTTTCTTCGAGTTCAATATCACCATCCGATAAGGAGTGGGCAATCAATTCATCGATCCAGGTTTCCAGATACCCTCCACCGGTTTGTTGAATGGCACCGAAAATATTGAGTGTCACATTGCGGGCCAAAATATCTTCACTTACATCACCAGCACCTGATTCAAACAGGGAGCCTCCGAGGGCATTGATGAACAAATCACTTCCGCGCGTGAAGCCGGCCTGGATGAAATCAACCAGGGTATCCCCGGCAGCTGTATCGATTAGAATATCGCCCGCATTCGTGGTGACGCGCGTCAACAAAATGCCATCGGTTTCATTAAAGTCGATATTACCTGAAATTGTCGAACTGGCGATGAGTTCACTGAAGCTGGTTTCAAGTGCACGAATCCCTCCAAGCCCTCCGGTTGCCGTCAGCGTGGCGAGGTTGGCAATAAAGTCTTCGCCTGCATCTTCTGTTGACGATTCATCAATACTTCCCGCAGCAGCGGTGACAAAGAGGTCATCCATTCCCGCCCCTGCCGAAACCAGATTAACCTCAATATCTCCAGTCGCGGTATCGATAATGATGTTGCCATCCTGCGTGGTCACAGAGCTCAGCAGAATGCCGTCACTTTCATTAAAGTCGATGTTGCCGGCAACTGAAGAGCTGGCGATCAGCTCGTTGAAGCTGGTTTCGATCGCACGCATGCTGCCAATCCCACCCGTAGTTGTCAGCGTGGCCACGTCGGCAATTAAATCTGCGGTTGCATCTTCCGGAGCCGTTTCCTTAATGCCTCCCGCATCGGCGCTGAGGAACAGATCACCGGAACCGAATCCGGCAGAAATCAGGTTCACCAGAATATCTCCGGTGGTCGCACGGAAGATGATGTCGTTGGCATCGCTGTCGGTCAGACTTTGCACATCGGTGGCAGTGAGCTGTGCACCCGTGCGAATGTCCATAAATCCCTTGAAGGTATCCACATCCTGCAAAATAAGAGCATCCACTTCGTCGAGTTCGATTTCACCGGCAGCCGTGGTGTGGGCAATCAGATCTTCGATCCAGGTTTCAAGTCGTCCGCCACCCTGCTGCTGAATGGCGCCGTGAATATTCAGCGTAACATTGTGCGCCTGCAGATCGGCTGCCGCATCCGCGCCGGATTCGAGCAGGGATCCGCCAAAGGCGTTGATAAATAAATCATTTCCGCGACCCGCACCCGCACGAATCAAATTCACCAGCGTGTCGCCGGTGGCGGTGTCGATGATGATGTCGCCATCCTGCGTGGTCAC
>JARHXX010000024.1 GCA_029269125.1 Kiritimatiellaeota bacterium B1221
ACAAGGCAACTTGCTGTTCGCTTCGTTGCGGAAGTCGCGGAACATAATGAAATGTTTCTCAACGTCAACCCTTGTTTTACCTTTTTATTTCCACCACCGTTTGGAGTTGAAATTCACATGGCAACTCGGCGATATGCTCCGTTGCGGAAGTCGCGGAACTTAGGGATTTTTACGCCGGGGTCAACCCCTGTTTCACTATTTATTCTCATCAATTTCTTATAACCCTGAAAATAGAGGGTTTCGCTTTAAATTCCTTGCCGATTCAGAAGGTCAACCTCCCCTCATGGCCTGATCATGTTCCACTTTTTTCCCCGCAATGTGTTAACCTGTGTTGTTTTTGAACCCGTTGAAGGGTCCGTTTCACTCAAAGCAGCATTCCAATTGTTTCATTCCGCACACGTTTCTCTTTAAAAGAGATGAATGCAAATACAGCCTGAGACCCTCACAATCTGAACTTTTGACCGTGGATGCATTCACCGGCATTGCTACCGTTAATTATAAGATTCAACCCATAAACCTGCCCCAACGCTCTAAGCATTCATTCCGCCTGCGGTTCCCCTCCCCTTTATCAGCTTCAAAAGGCACAAAAAATGTCATGACAATGATGCGGACCGGGTCTTCATCAGAAAGTGGCCATGGTTTTCTTTTCCAGGTTGGTTGATGGTACTGACGCATCTTCAGCTATTGCGTCTCGCTGGCCCACTTAACGGTCTAACGGTCTTGTTCCCTCGGTCTCCCCTGATAGGGGCTGTGATGCCTCGCCTCGTATCAGTGCATAAAAAAAGCTCAGAATTATCTGAGCTTTACTTAATTTTAATTGGCGGAGAGGGAGGGATTCGAACCCCCGGAACCTCTCGGCTCAACGGTTTTCAAGACCGCCGCAATCGACCACTCTGCCACCTCTCCGCGTTTGAAAGTCGGGTCTTACATACGCATTTTGATCTCCGCTGTAAAGACCGGAAATGAACTTTAGATTTTACAGGGAACCCTCCTCACCAAAATCTCTGATAGAGAAGTGACCTAGATCTTTTACCGTCAATGAATTAACTCGATTCGGCTGAACTCATCGCGTGACTTCAATCCGGTAAAAGCGCAGTGCAGGTGGTGGCCCCACTTCAACCGCTTCGTCCCAACCTTTCATCCCTTTTTCACCAGATACGGTTATGGTTCCCAGTAACTCCCACACATCACCCAAAGCTTCCGAACCATAAATTCTATAAGTTCGTCCCGGCACACCGGTCCATTGAATTTTACCTTTTTCTGTGCCCTGCCCCAGTGCCATTTCAAAAAGGTCTCCAGCATTCATGAGTCCTGTACCACTGATCCATTCTTCATAATTACTTTGCCCATCGCCATCACTGTCGTCTTCCGGATTATCGTCCAAGTCCCCGAATGCATCCATTTCGACTGCATCCGGTAAATGATCACCATCAATATCAGTGGCAGGTGCATCTTCAGATACCACCCGGTCCCCACGGAAAGAGGGCCATGGCAATGATTTCAGGGTCGCAGCCGCATCGAGCTCCAACAGTGTAAGCGAACCATCATACGATGCGAAAACCAATTCAGTTTTTCCGTCGTCATCGATATCCGCAGCCGCAGGGGTCGATTCAATCCAGTCACCGACTTTGAGCGTCAAATCGTTGACAACAGCCCCATCACGGGTCCAGCCCCGCAACCAATTGTCCCGGGACGCGGCAATCACCTCTAAATAACCATCTCCGTCCGCATCCACCAGGAGTGGGGAAGAAACAATCATCGATCCCACATCTTTCGGCCATCCGGTGCGGATGGACCCATCCTCTTCCAATACGATGACCTTGCCGGACGTAGTGCTCACAACCAGTTGAACGTCCCCATCTTGGTCCAACTCCCCGGCTGCCAGGGTGGCAATGACCCCGCCATCCACTGCCACCGGAAATCCAGTGACTGAATTCCCCTGATGATCCCAGGCCCAAATTTTTCCATCCGCGGATGCCGCCACAATTTCCGGTTCCAAGTCATCATTAATATCCACCAAAGTTAAGGAACTAAATACATGGTCCGATGTGGTTTGAGGCCATCCGGTGTAGGGACTGCCATCAATATTAAACAAGTGAACTTTACTCGCCGTGGAGCCGACACCTATTTGTAAACTTCCATCGAGACCCGCATCAAATACAACCGGAGATGAACCGACAATCCAATCCCCGTAAAGATCCCGTACCCCGCCTAAATCCTGCGGCCAGCCTGTCACGGCAGCTCCGACTCCATCTAATACATGCAGTTCACTCAACCCATTATGTACCAGAATTTCTGCGCTGCCGTCTCCGTCCAGATCCACAACCGCACAAACCGATTTGATGCTCCCTCCGATATCCACAGGAAATCCCGTTTTCAGAGTACCATCAAGTTCCCAGGCATACACCTTGCCATCAGGGGAACCGATAACGATATCCGGATTCCCGTCCCCATCGATGTCCCCTACCCCTGGTGATGTTGTCAAACCTTCTGCGATGGAGAGAGGCCATCCGGTTACCTCATCCCCATGATGGTCGAAACGATGCACCTGACCATCCAAACTACTGACCAAAATATCACGCGTGCCATTTCCCTGAAGCTCCCGGAGCACCGGGGATGCGAACATGGGAATGCCGACCGTTAAACTGCTAACCGTCAGCGAATCCGATGTACTATCCAATTCGGTATTTACCCACATTCCATAGACCGCGGCGAAAGGCGTGACGGGATGAGGCGCGAGCCCTTGCTCGTTCACCCAAATGAGATCTTCGTCCCAGGTTTGCCACCAATCCAATGCAGAGCGTCTCCCGGAACGAATATAGTCCACATAAGACGTATGACTATTCCAAATTGCATTCATCTCAGCCGGCCAATTAAAGTCGGCATCAAATTCGAGTACATACGGCAGACTTCTCCACGCCAAGGGGCCTTCGCGAACAAATTGGGTGTTGCCCCCAAAATATTGGACACGATGAATCTGCTCATTGTTACGCTTCACCAGCAACCACGTATCATGTGGGGACTCGGAAAATGTTGACCTCGGGTTATCCACCGGCGTCTGAAAAACGATATCCACCACTGCTGAACGCCCCGGATCATTGGGATCGAACCGTTCCGTTCTCGCGCCAAACGGATGAACACCTTCCGTATAACCGGGCAAGGCATCCTGAGTGGAATCAAACACCAGAATTGTGGCTTCATCACTCGCCGATCCACTCACCACATTCAAGGAGCTTCCATCCACATCCAAGTATCGCGTAGTGTAATCCGCGGCACCCGAAAACGGAAGGTTCACATAGACTTCCGCATCGTATTGCGCACCACGGGCAATGACCTGATACACTATTCGCAGACGTTCAACCTGATCGTCACCGTTGATGAAATAGTAAGTCTTCACATCCAAAACCAGGTCATTGTAATCCCAATCATTCCATCCCTGGTTTTTCAAATCTTCAAATACCAATGTCGATGACGCCAGTTCAGCATTCAACCCCAAGGGAATGACTGAGGGATCATCGTTATCGGTTCCGGTGCCTGATTCTCCGGCCTCATCTTCTCCATCATCCCCTCGTGGATCATGCCCCTCCACATCATTGTCACTAAAATGAACGGTGGAACGTTCCGCATACTGTACACTTGCGCTGTTACTGATTTCCCGGGCATCAGCCGGAAGGGAATGATTCACAGTTACCGCAAACGCAACCGTCGCACTTTCACCGATCCCCACGACTCCGAGATCCAGATCCAGATCTGGCAAAGTTGGCAGCGCAGGAGATCCATTTACCAGCAATGAATCCGGCACATACGTCGTATTCACCGGAATAGAATCTAACAACCTGACCCCGCTCGCGGCTAAGGCACCGTCATTTGTTACGGTCATGGTATAAAGAAGCTGATCTCCGGAAACTGCGGGTGATCCATCAAAACCCGCCTGCAACACCTGTTTGGTCAATTGCAGACGCGGAAGTGAAATAGAAGCCTCCGCATACAGGTCATCTATAATCCGCTCCGGAATTCCCTGCGGACGGGTCGCATCTTCCAAAGTCGAAGCCCGGGCAATCGTCGCACGGGTAGAAATTGAAACCGGATCAGGAAGTGTAAGCACATCAAAAGTAAGCACCGTGCTTTCCCCAACCGCCAATCCAGCTGTAGACGAAAAGGTAACGGTTCCATCCGTTACTTCTCCACTGAAGCCATTACTTGCAGTGAGATTACTTACCGAATCAACATCAAAAAGTGCAGGATCCAATATGTCTACCACCGCAATTTCCCAGGCATGTGACGAGCCCGTATTTTCCAAAGTGGTCGTAACCGTGGTTTTATCAGGCTGACCGGAAACCGGGGCGGACATGGTACAGGCAAGATCAAAGCCAGGTTCGGACAGACGGAAAGTTCGAGCGGCAGAGCCGCCGATCCCGTTCACCGTCACCGAAAAGGGATCTGCACTGTCACCTAAAGCAGAGAGTGCCGCTTCATCGGTCACCACCAATTCAAAGTCGAAAGAAAACACATTGTTTTCATAAACACGGTCCGGAGTATTTAACACGTCCAGGAACACCAGCGCGGCCGACTCTCCACTGCCATCCAGCCCCAAGGAGGACTCAGGGCTGGGATCATCATCCTCCACCTCATCAAAAGCCGCTTCAACGGCACTGCCAAAAGGCCCATCAAAATTTCCGAAACCACTTCCGGGAAAAGCCAAACCAGCCTCATCATTCGTACCGACAAAGTCTAAACCGGGCTGCGGATCGATGACAAACGTGGGTGTAGTATTGAGGCCTTCCGGCAAACGGACGTCAACCCGAAGCACCACCCGCTCTCCAATGGTTAAACGCGTAAACCCATCCAAATCATCCGGGGTATCAGATTCTGAAGTCGAAACCAACGATAACGTTATCGAGGCAGGGTCAATCGTGACATCGCTTTCATCCTCTTCGCCACTCGACTGCCGGGTGGGTATGCCTCCGGGCTGCCCCTCCGGCAAACTATTATAACCTGACACCGCCGCAACCGTTGTGAAGGAGCTGTTGGTTTCTATGTCATCATTTACCTGCACCTTCCAACGAAATTCCACGGTCTCATCCACTTCCAAAACTGTACCCGTATCCGCCGCGACCAAAATTGTCCGATCCAAACTGCCATCACCCCCATCCAATATCGGAGAAATCCTGCCGGTCCAGCCCTCGGGAAGCGTCGTCAGCACAATTGAATCTGTTTTAAAGCGCCCCCCTTCCAACAACTCCCCGACCTCAACCTGAAACGCATCGGAGTTTCCAATATTTTTTACCTGCAAGATAAACTCTAATTCATCCCCTGCATCACCAAGCGCATCGACAAAACTTTTGGTAATCTCCAGTTTTGGTTCTGAAACCGTCGTTTTAATCGTATTCGATTTCCCGTCAGAACTTGCGGACAAAGAAGTTTTCACCTGTGCCCGTTGAGAGAGCTTGCTGGGATTGCTGCCATAGCCCACCACTTGGGATCGATCCAAAACAACCTGCTCGATATCGATATAAAAATAATTATTGCTGTCGTCGCCATCATCCACATGCGTAAAAGACGCAAAATTGAAAGTGATATCATCTCCACTTCCATCCGTGGTGGAGGAAGAAGACGGCGTCGGATCCGGATCGGTTATCGATTCCAGTCGCGCCTCCATGGCGGCACCCAATGGACCGCCAAAAGTATAGCCCGCACCGGGAAAACTCATGGAGGCGTCCCCATTATTCCCTACAAAATCCAATCCGGCGGGAAGAATATTTTTTACGGTCATCTCGGGGAAATATCCATGTGGCAGATTTACCTGAATTCGATAGATCCCGCGTTCTCCAATCGTGAGTACAATCGGACTGTCACTGGTCCCCTCATGTGAAGAGGAGACAAAACTCATACTGGAACCTGGTTTTACGGAATCCAGTTGATCAGATCCGGAATCGGATTCCGTTGATTCCGTACCGGAATCAGGCGTACCCGGCAAACTGGTTCCGGCCGCTGTAACATCCTGAAGGATCGAAGACGGTAGCGGAACATCTTCCTGAAGTTTTACACTATAACCAAAGACCACTTCATCACCCGGCACCGGATCCGTGCCGGAATAGGTGATAAGCAGGCCGTTACCTTGTGAAGTTGTGGATGCGGAATATCCCTCCGGGGTCGTTAAAAAACTCACAGAGGACGTGTCAAAAAGTTCATTCAGAACCAAACTGGTCACGGAAAAATCATGTGCGGCCGAAGAGGTCAAGGCATCTCCCAAATTTTGCACGGTAATATCGACTCGCACCGTGCTTCCCGCCTCCAGATTGCCCCCATCGAGATGCGTCATTTGAGTGGTCACACGAAGGGTGGGCCGTACTACATTAAGCGGAATTTCTGCAGAAACACTTCCCCCTGTCCAACTCAACTGCGCGGTATTGGTAATTTCCCGCCCCAGGCTATTTGCAGGTTCATCCACCACCAGTGCGTAGAGTCGAACTTTCGCCGAACTCAATGCCTTATCCGCATCAACTGCATAGGTCAGGGTTCCGAAGTTTAAGCTTACCGTCTGGCCCGAAACAGTTATATCCACATTTCCGACATCCGTATCGCCTTCCGTCATGGTGGAAGAAAGCATCGTCGCATCCATGGACTGAAGCACCGCTTTTACCCCATCGACCGCAATGGGTTCCAAACCTGAAGGCAACGTATCGGTCAAAATGACATTCTCGGCCTTGCCTTGGGGCAATTTAAGATCCAATTCGTAGGTGATGATCTCCCCGATGGTCGCGGTCTGAATCAATTCGGATTCCACCAGCACCGCCCCCGTCAAGGCCTCATCCCCGAAGCCGCCGGTGAGAATCACTTTATCCATACTTATCGGCGCCAAAGCGAGTGTGGTGCTCCCCGTATCCATTGCATACCCCCCCTCCTCCGGAAGAGAGTCGCTATACTTTACTTCCACCGAAGTATCAGTCGACGAGGTTTGGGAAGGTGCCAAATCGGAAGCCAGGGTGGCTTGGATCAACATCACCAAAGCATCACTGCCGTATTCCCCTTCTTCTGAAACAGACCCGGTCAGGTAATTCCCCTCGACCGAAGTATCGAGGGAGAGCGTGCCGGCAATCAGAGCGGCTTCGTCCACGGTTGAAAGCAAGCCATCAATGCCCGGAGAGGTATATAAGGTCTTGCCGTCCGCACGGTCCAGCGAAAGGATCCGCAAAGAATCCTCATCAAACTCTGCGGGCAAATTATGGGTGAAACTCATGACTGAAATCGGATCAGACCCATTATTTTGCACCGTGATGGCAAAAATAACCGTGTCTCCGGCCTGACCTTCCGTGTAAGTCCCCACAGATCCTGCACCTTTATAATACGGTGTGGCCAATGGCGAAATAATGCCATTCGGATTCGAACTTGCAACCGCACCCATTAGTACGGTGGGATCCGCTTTACTGTATAAAAAGCCACGGTACGCACGGACATCTCCACTGCCGCCATTGGTGGATCCATGTTCCACCCGGGCCAAACTCGTCATCTCGAACCCGTCGGGTAATTCATCAATTCCCGCCACCAGGGTGAATCGAATTTCAAATTCATATTTTTCATTTACGTCCGCATCCGCTGTCAACGGACTATCTAAATCCCCGTAATCCAAAGACAAACTGTTGTTAGTTACTGAAACCGAAAATGAAGGCAATCCTGACGAAGGGTATTGGCTGCGATATTCATCCGCCGGTCCAAACGTCACTTTGCCGATTTCCGGGTAAGCCTCTACGGTATCTTCAAATACCAACACATCCCCTGTGACACCATCGCCATTCACGTCCTGCACACTGAACATCGAGTACGGAACAAAATCAGACAAAACCAAATCTTCAACGTCCCCGGTAGGCAGGGTAAGCTGAAGGGAAAACGTCACTTCATCACCTGGAGAAATATGGGGTGTGCCTGAAGGATCGAGGGTTTCAACCCCCTCCACCGAATAGATACGCGCAATTTGATGGGTCATGGAGACGCCCTGAATGGAGAAAGACGACGCGCTTTCATCCCCCACTAAAATTGAATTGGTCACACTGTCCCCTACCACATCGACGTCATTCCGCATCGTATCCAACACATCCACACTGGCATCTCCCGAGGCCGGGGTATCAAAATCCTCATCTATCGTCGCAGCGAAATAGATTTTTGCCGTCGTCCCGGATCCACCGGCAGGTGAAAGGTTTTTCGCACCGGTCAACACCCCGTCCCCATCATAATGCGCATCATCAATCAACTGTTGTGAAAGATCAAAGGTCACCCGGCTTGTGCCGGCATCATATCCAACAGGATTTTGCACCACCGAGAAATTCCCTGCATCAAAAGTGCCACTCACACCTGCCCCCCCCATGGTCACTTCATAGCTTGGAGCTGTTGTCGCATCGAAGGTTAACCCATCACTCAGGATATCCGACGCAGCCTGCATCCCCGCTGCCGTGGTTCGTCCATGGTCCACCTCTAGGTTTTCCACGGTTTGATAATCCGACACTTGCAAGTTCATCCGAAATGTAACCAGGTCATCCGGGGTATATCCCCCGGGTAATGTGTCCGACGTCAAGGACACCGTGTTTTGCAGGGCCAAGGTAAGGGCGCTCAACTGAATGCTCCCGGAACCCAGCGAAATTTCGACAGGCAGCTCTTCGATCCCCTCCCGCATAAAATTATAGCGGACATCAAAGTCATTGCTTACCGTCCCTTCACCTGTTGCAGGATCTAAAATCAATTCGTTTTCAGCATCCAACTCAGGAACATATCCAGTGACTTCGACCAAGATTTCGCTGCTGGAATTACTCGTGGAACCACGAGCCGACGGCCAGGTTGCGGTCAGGATTTGACCCGGATTGCTTCCGCTCAAAACCAAAGTACCTCCAGCCGGACGAATGATCTCAGCGGAAGTCACATAAAAATTATCAGGGAGTTCATCTGTTAATTCAAGCAGAGTCACTTCCGCATCGGATGCGATATTTCCAATCAACTTCCAAGTACCCGGAAAAGAAGCACCCGTCGCTGTTTCATTTTCCGCATAGCTTAAGGACTGAGAGAGTTTCAGTACAGACGGAGTGATACTTTTCCGGACCGCCGCCCCGGAAATTGCTGCGGACTGGCCCGTGGGATCATTCCCGTAATTAAAAATCCCCGTCAGCTGAAGATCTTGTGCGGCCAAGGGCGTCAAGGCATGCATGCGAGCCAATATCGTAATCTCCGGTGCAGGTTGATCCGGGGCAATACTGGATAAAGGCACATGAAAAAGATACACCGCCGCACCGGGAGTGCCGGAAATCGTCTCTCCGGTCACCGTATTCACCAACTCACCGGTACTTTCATCCAAATATCCTAAAAACTGGGTTTGCACCGAGGATCCTAAATATGTAGCCGACAACACCGCAACCGAAGGGGTGGGCGTATCCGGGAATCCATCGTCCTCTCCTTCATCCGGTAACATCGGCAAAATAAGCTGTAACATCGGGTCATACCCAATCAACGTCTCCGAATGGTTATCCAAAGATGCGGTAATCGTGGTAACCTCCCCCAGAAACGCCGAAGGAGATACCGAGAGCACTGCGGTTGGCGTCTGTCCCAACAGGGCGAAACTGCTACTTATGAAATAGAACCACCCCAAGGCCCATATATTTCGAAAAGAATTCAGGTCCCGGACAACGGCTCGTTTATTTTTTATTTTCATATTCCCATGGGTTACTACCTATGAAGTATGCATCATGCATCCAATAAAAAGCAATCGTCCAATTTGACTATTTACTACTGCGATATGTATTTATCAAAAATCTCCCAGGCGTCCCCCCCCCCAAAAAAAAACTATTTTTTTTCCCAGTCTTTCGCACCCGGACCTTCCACACTTTTTAATAAAAGTTTCACGTTTGCAAAAGGGGTATCCAATTCCAATTTGGTGAGCAGTCGACGGACATCATTGGACAGCCACAATTCAATTTTACCATCGCTGACAAAAACACCATCAAATTTTGCTTCAGGAATAAGCTTTAAGCTTTTAACTTTACCATAATCCGAGAGATGGATTTTATCGATGCCTGCAGTTTCAACCGTTAAATCATACATTTTATAATCGGAAAGGACTTCAAACTCGTAAAGTTTGTTTTCTTCAAAAGAAGCATCCCGCAAAAAATACATGAAAGAAACCAGGTCCCGGCTGTTTTCTTCGAGCGGGATGATTTTCACTTCATCCTCTTTGTCCTCATGGGCTTTGGTGTAAACCGCCTGCATTTTGGACCAATCAAAGATCGTTTGACTGTGACGCTCATGCTTGCCCTCCTGCAAATCCAGCACATGCAAAACGGGCCGTAAAGTCACCGGATCAATAAAAGTATCCACCACGTCATCTACCGGATACAGTTTTGCCAACACCCCGTTGGACTGGGTTCGAAACCGCACACGGATCAGCCATTGATCGTCCTGCCATACCCAGGACGTGGTCGCTTTGCTTTCCCCCACCCCGATAATTCCCCAATAAATACTGTAACTGAGTGTTTCCCCCATCGGAAAAGGTAACTGAACCTCAGGCACCGGCGGCAAATCCTCTGTATCCTCTTCGGCAGACAACAAGGCCGCCCCCCAACAGAGCATCAAAATCAAAAAGATGTTTTTCATGCGGTTTTTCTTACACATTCGTAAAAAATCCTCAGAATCAGCAAACGCAATTGTTCAAACTGCTGAATCCCGCTACGGAAAAATGCGTCATAGGTTTCAGCAGAAAAACGGAGCATTTTGTCTAATTCCCGCGGACTAAAATTGCGTCCCTGTTTCCCCAATTGAAACAGGCGAAACGGTGAGCGACCTTTACCGCCGACCAGCAGCAGGAAACCAGCTTCCGCATCCTGATTCAGAAAAATAAACTTTCCGAACTGTCCCCGGTCTTCAATCCGTGCTTCACCCGCATGGACACAAGCCCCTAAATAAGCCATTTCACGCAGCGAATTATGCAGCGTGGCCATCACGCCCATCGAACTTAATCCACTGGTTTCCATTTGTTGCAACAACTGCATGGCCCGCCCTAAATCTCTGGTGCCTACACAATCCCCCAGCAAATACACCTGGGCTTCCTGCTGCATCGGCACCATCAGCCCCACATCTTTTACCGTCACCTTGCGGCCAGCCCCCACAAACAGCTCTAACTTCTCGAGCTCATTATGCATCAAACGCGGATCATTCCCCACCCGGGCCGCAATCTCGGTTAACACACTGCCTTCTGCTGTCATCTTTCGACGTTTAAACTCTTCCCCCAGCTTTTGAATGGCATCTGCCTTGATTTCCCAATCCTTCGTAATCCTCGTAAACTCTTTGATCTCAGCCACTTTTGAAATAGCCTTCATAAACCGGGAGCTTTTATTCAGCTTTCCTTCCACCGTGATCAGAATCAACTGCTCCGGCCCCAAATCCTTGCCCAGAGTCTCCTGCAGTTTCTCAACCGCATCCTTAACACTCTCTGATTTAAATACCGTACCCGATAAAAAACGTACCCCGCGCAACCAGGTCACATTCTCTGCACTAAACATGTTCAGAGACTGTACCGCCATCAGGGTTTGTTTTACCGCATCCACCGCAAGATCCACGGTATCCACATCCCCGCGAACCGTTGTAAGACTCCCATTCGCCTCCGCATCCGGACACCGGGTGTTCAAAAACGCCCGGGACGCCTTTTCCATTTCAAACTCATCATTTCCATGAAAAAGGACAATTCGTGCTGAAGATTTCGTTTTGGATGCCATGGCAGGGACCATAGATCCGGATTCCGCTTTTGCCAAGTTTTAATCAGAAAATCAGCGCCCGCGTCTGCCACCGCCTCCCCGCATCGGAGATCCGGAGGTCATCTGATTCACCGTTTCCATATATTCCATGAATTCACGGGTTTTATCTGCGGATAAACCCAGAGAAAGTTCTGCATAATCATTGAGCAGCACATCCCGTTGCATATCCATCAATTCACCCATTTCGCGTGATTGCCCCCATAATTCACGCCCCAATTCCCTCCGCTCATCCCGACTTAACTCGGGATCGGACATTTTATTCATCAGCAGTTCTGCCGTTACCAGCCTTTGCATTAAATCCTGATGTGCCGCCTGATATTCCGGCGAAAGTCCTTCAGTGTTGATTTGACTGAAAAAGGCTCTCCGGGTTTGCAGCTCCGTACTTACCCGGCTCTGATATTCAGCTCTGCGCTGTTGACGCTCTTCATCCCGTTTTTGCCTCTCAGCCAATTCTTCAGGACTCAAAATCGTGGGTTCCTGATTATTCTCCCCTCTGCGACGAGGCTCTTCCGTTAAGGCCGGCGGCAAATCCAATACGGCCATGACTTCATCCACCTGGGGATTTCTGGGTTCAGACTTTAATGCAGCGGCCGCCTTTTCAACCTGAGCCAAACGCCCCTGCAATTGGTCATTGGCCTTCAACAACCCGCGCCGATCCGCATCCACTTGTTCCAGTTCACTTTTAGCACTTTGTAATTGGTGGGCCAGCTGCTTGCTGGATTGCTGCTCATTGACCCAGAGCACACACATCCCGACTGCGGCGACCATCACCACCGGTAATAAAATTTTTTCAATTTTTGTCATTTCGATACTCCTTAAACAAAAGAAAAAATATCAGAGAATTCTATGGAAGTATATCACTCTTTTCCAAATGCGCACGTAAAACTCTGAGATGCGCAACCGTGTCACCCAAGTCCTTTTCAGACAGCGGACTGCCGGCCCGCTTCAACAAAAGCCCCTCCCGTTCCAACATCTTTTCCACCAACTTCTTTCCCTTTTTGGTTAAAACCATTTGTTTGGACCGCTTATGCTTGGGATTATCCTGACTCGCCACCAACCCTTCATCCAACAATAAATTGATTTGCGTCTGAATGATTTGCCGGGAAACCAACCGCTCCCGGGCCAGATCTGGCACCGTACAGGCTCCTTCCCGGTAAATACTGAACAGCAAACTGCGTTTCGCACTGGTCTGCCCCACTTTTTCATGCACCTGATCCCCTAACCAACGTAATACATTGTGGGTCCTGCGAATCTCTTCAAATAAATCCTGATAAAGTTCATTCGTGTCTTTCATACATTCTTTTTAGTCCATTTTACATTCATGACAATTTAATTGTTAAAACATATTTGACATGTTTATTGTCATCTACTACAAATACTCTCATGAAAGGAAAGTCCTTATTTCGAATCCTCCGCCCCCTCGCATTACTCACCATCCTTCCTTTATGCTCCTGTGCAATTATGAATGCCCGATATGACAAATGGAATAAATCCGTCACCAGAACCCCGGAAGGGATTCTTACATTTTCTCAAGCGCAAACCTATGGAGAGGGTAAAAATGCCCTTGTGCTCATCCATGGATTCGGTGACGGGCCGCATGTTTGGAAAACCCTCGCACCCGCTTTGGCGGAAAAGGGATATTATGTTAGCGCCATCCGTTTACCCGGCTGGGGAGAGCCGCTGGATGTAAAACGACAAATTGAGATTGAAGATTGGGAAAACTGCATCCGCAATGAAATCGGGCACCTGCGCAAGGATCATCCCCATGTCGCCGTCATGGCACACTCGATGGGAGCTTGCATCAGCACTGTCATGGCCCAGGCGGGAACCCTCAATGCGGATGCTCTCGTCCTCTACGCCCCCATGTTGGAAGTCTCCAGCGAACGCAGCCCTCTATTCAAAACCAGAACCTGGTATAAAATTGGATCAAAAATCCTTCCACGCAACATGATCATCGAAAGCGTATTTCCGGATCATGCCCGGGTAAATGCCCCCCGCCCCAAAACCGAACGCGATCCATTTACCCCCAAACAAATCTACGACCACTTATATACGGAAATGGACCGGTTCGAAGCTCAGCCCGCACAAAGTCCCCTGCCCGTCCGTCTGGTCCTTCCCGGAAAAGATCGGGTTGTGAGTAATGAACGCAGTCAACGGTGGTTCAACGATCTGGAAGCGCCCGATAAAATACTGTTCATTGAAGAACCCGCCGGACATGTACTCCCTTTGGATGTGGATGTGCTTGCCGAATCGGATAGGCTTGTCGTATGGTTAAACAAACAAGGTATAACTCCATGAAAAAAACTTCAGACTCTTTAGGCACCTTTCACTGGCACAATGCGGCCCAATTCGGGGGAGCCCTCAACGACAACCTTTTTAAACTTGCAGTCATATATACCATGGCCGTCGCCTGGCCGGAAATGAACACCAACCAAATCAATGGCATTGTGGGCGCCATTTTTGCCATCCCCTTTATTCTGTTCATCGGGGCGGCGGGGATCCTCGCCGACCGGGTTCGGAAAAACCGCATTGTCAACGGCATAAAATGGATGGAAATCGGAGTCATGTCCTTTGGCGCAGCCGCCATTTTCTTTGCAAACAAATGGATGTTACTCGCCGCGGTGTTTATGATGTCCGTGCAAAGCGCCCTCTTTTCCCCCACAAAATTTGGCATCGTCCCCGAACTGGTGGGCCGTCGAAATATTTCCCGCGCCAACAGTCAAATGCAGGCCGCCACTTACCTTGCCATGATCTTCGGAACCGCATTGGCACCCTTGTTCAGCCGTACCCTGGGCAAAGCCGCCGGTATGGCCTCAATTGTCATCGCCATTCTCGGATTACTCGCCGCCCGAAAAATAAATGAAACCCCAAAGACCGAATGCGAATCCAGGGCAAGTGTCCTCTTTATCAAAGACATTTGGCGCTCCCTCAAATATATTCATACCGACGGTTTCCTCGCCTTGGCAGTTTGGGCTTCCGCCTTTTTTCTCATGGTGGCCGCTTTCATCCAGTTTAATATGCTCTCATACGGACCGGAACATTTGGGAATGGCCGACCGGGAAGAGGCCACCTTTCTCTTTTTAGTGGTCGCCTTTGGCATTGGTCTGGGTTCGTTGCTTGCGGGTAAAGTCAGTCGCAACAGCATTGAATTCGGCATTGTGCCCATCGGCACCCTTCTCCTGGCTCTCAGCTGTGCGGGCCTGTGTTTCAGCCCCCGCGACAATACCCTGATTGCCTATATTTACTGTTTCTTTATGGGCGTGGGTGCCGGGCTCTTTATTGTCCCCGTGCAGTCCTTTCTCCAATTCCGCTCTCCTCCTGAGAAAATGGGGGAAATTATTGCCGCCTCCGGATGGTTGAGCTGGATCGGGGTTTTGGTTGCGGCAGGTTTGCTCCCCTTGTGTTCACAAGTCCTCCACCTCACCGCCGCCCAAAGCTTTCTTTTCATTGGCATCCTCATGAGCCTTATGGCCATTGTGGCCTTTGTGGTCCTCCCTGATTTCTTTGTGCGTTTTGTAGTCATGGTGCTCACCCGCTGCTTCTACCGTCTGCGGGTCTCCGGCAGCAAAAATCTACCCGCCCAGGGCGGCGCTTTGATTGTGGCCAACCATGTAAGCCTCATGGATGCCATTTGGATTGGCGCGGTGCAACAGCGCCGCATCCGCTTTGTCATGTCACGCAAGTACATTGAAGACTGCTCTCCATGGATGTGGATGCTTCTGAAATTGGGCGGCGTCATTCCCATTCATGAGGGAGACAACCCCAAAGCCATCTTGCGTTCCCTGCAGGAAGCGCGCCGCATCATCGAAAAAGGATATATCGTTGCCATATTTCCGGAAGGACATTTAAGCCGCACCGGACACATGCTCCCTTTTAAACCCGGTTTTGAAAAGATTGTCAAAGGCACCCATGCTCCCATCATCCCCCTGTATATTGGCGGCGGATACGAAAGTTACGCCAGCCTCGCCCATGGCGAACCACAAATCCTTCATCCCAAAGATTTCCGCCGTCAAATTACCGTCGCCATTGGGGAAGCGATTCCAACCCGTAGTTCAACTTCCGAAGTTCACGATGCGGTTTTAAACCTCGCCGCCACTGCGACCGATGCCTATGCCCCCATCCGCGGATCCGCCGGACGTTGTTTCGCACGCTGTGCGCGAACAAATTGGGGGCGACGCGCCCTCTCCGACTCCAGCGGCAAAGACTTAACCTTTGGGAAAACCTTAATCGCGAGTTTGCTGTTACGCAAAAAATTCAGTCGCATACTCGCAGGCGACCCGGAGGAAATCGGGTTGTTGCTTCCTCCTTCGGTGGGGGGCGCCCTCATGAACCTGGCCTTGACTCTGGAAGGCCGGGTGGCGGTGAATTTAAATTACACTTCCTCGAACCGCGCTTTAAAATCCGCCATGGAGCAGGCCGGCATCCGCACCTTGATTACCTCCCGTAAATTTCTGGAGAAATTTCCGGACACCCCCCTTCCCGAACGCGTCCTGTACGCCGAAGATCTTGCCACCGGCTTCTCCGGATTCCAAAAAGTTCTCACCCTGCTCAAAGCCAAATTTCTCCCCCTTCCGTTATTGGTCAGTGACCGTTTCTGGGCACCCGAAGATCCCCTTACCATTCTATTCAGTTCCGGTTCCACCGCCAACCCCAAAGGGATTCTGCTCTCCCACCATAACATTCTATCCAATATTGATGGGTTCTCCGTGGTGGCCCGTCCGCAAAAAACAGATAGTATTTGCTCGGTTCTGCCCTTTTTCCACTCGTTCGGATTTACCGTGGGCCTTTGGTTTCCCCTCACTATCGGCATGCACGTCGGCTATCATCATCATCCCTTGGAAACCGATGCGATTGGAGACCTCGCTGAAAAACACAAATCCACTATTTTGATGGGCACCCCCACCTTTCTTATGGCCTGGGTACGCAAGATTCGACCCGAAGCCTTTACCCAATTACGCTGGGTGGTTGTGGGTGCTGAAAAACTTCGCCCCAAACTCGCCGACATGTTCGAAAAACGCTATGGCATCCGTCCTCTCGAAGGATATGGCGCCACCGAATGTTCACCGGTGATTGCGGTCAATGTCCCGGATGTCGATCTGGATGGATTGAAACAACAAGGCGCCCTCGAAGGCTCGGTTGGACGCGCCCTCCCCAATATGCTGACCCGCATCGTAGATCCGGAAACTGGCGAACCGGTCCCTCTCGGCACTCCGGGATTGCTTTGGGTCAAAGGGCCCAGCGTGATGCAGGGATACGTTAAGAATCCTGAAAAGACCCAAGAAGTATTGGTCGACGGCTGGTACAACACCGGGGACATCGTCAAACAGGATGAAAACGGATTCATTACCATCACCGACCGCCTCACCCGATTCAGCAAACTGGCCGGAGAAATGATCTCCCACTCCGCCGTCGAACAGGCACTCCAGGAAGCCATCGGCTGCCCCCCGGATCAACTGGCCGTCACCGGTGTTGCCGACGAACGCAAGGGCGAAAAACTGGTGGTGATCTACCAACAAAGCCTCGGCGAACCCGAAAGCTTTCAGGAAGCTGTACGCAACATGAAGGTTCCCAACCTCTGGAAACCCGACAGCCGCAACTGGATGCCGGTGGAATCCCTTCCCGTTCTTGGAACCGGCAAACTGGATCTCAAAGGGCTCAAGGCAATTGCAAACCCGTCGGCCGATCGTTAGTCCCGCCTCTTCCCAAACGTTCGCAATTAGGGTGACGTTGTTTTCGGATCGAAATGCAAACGAAAAAAGCGCACAGAGTAACTTTCGATGTTCAGCGGGGCACATACCCTTCGTTCGGCCTGATCATATCGATGAAGCGTCGTTTCATCTACAATGGGTGTTTCATCCGACCAAGTCTTCAAATCGGATGAAGAGTAAATCACAGCTTTATAATCCTTAATCCGCGGATCGGTCATAAATTCAAAGTCGATTGAATTTTCACCTACACGAATTTTGATTTCAGGTTTATCTTCTGCATCTTTAGGGTTGGTCCCCAGAAGATACTCATACAAATTACTAAAGCCATCTTCATCCGGATCTTCTGAATCACTCGAAACGCCGGCATCCGGCAGTTCATATACGGTAAAATACTCAGATTTCCAATCCTCGAAATTCATTTCAACACGATAAAACACAGCGCTAATTTGTTTGCTTGAATTCGCAGGAATCGTGACCTTGGCTTCAGAAGATTCTAAATCCCCTTCCCATTTATGGAAGATCCATCCCTCATCGGCAATCGCACTTAATGTGACATCTGTGTTTTCCAATAAGTCTGACAGATCTAGGGGTGAGGATTGAATAACGCCGCCACCTTGGCTTTGAATATTGAATTTTATCACTTCGCGGAAGATCGGGGTCAATGTTATATCCGTAGTTAAATTTAAATTAAGCAGATCCCCACCTTGATTTTCAAACTCCTCCCACCCGGCAAAAACGTAGTTCTTCATCGGTTTTGCGATTAAATTCAGTTGTATATTAAATGGCAGCTCCAGGTTCCCCGATAAAGCACCGATTCCACCTCCGGCATCCTCAATAGATTGAGTAAGGTCATCGGGTAAGGTTGATCCTGAAACCACAGCTCCCCCGACAACGTCATTGACCGTCAAGGTAACGTGAGGAATATCAATCAGACTCGCCGGACTAAAGAAGAGGTTATTGCTTTCATTTAACTCTGCCAACAAGTCCTCTGAATCAACAAAAACTCCTAGATGGTAATCACCAGCAGGCAAGTTACGTGGCACCAAAACCTCTTGTTGAAAACGGAGTGATTCCCCTTGCGCCAACGGAGGTTCAAGTGAAGTCTCAAAGAGCGTATAACTCCGGCTTCCATCCAAATAGTCACTTGGAGCCAGCAATACGGATACCTTCAGTTCTCCCGTTCGGGTATAATCGGCCAAACCAATATTTCTCAAATCAAATTCCACCGTAATCGGCACATCCGGACCTGGCGTCTGGGTATAAGTGATCGAGGTATTCTCCACCGCCAAGTCAACCAGACTCATTTCCGAGATCGCTGAATATTGGCATATATAAAAAGCATTCTCGGTGGCCACGATATCCGAAACACTATAAATCGAGGGCAAGAGCGTATAGTGTTCTCCTCCATCAAACGTAATGTAAGTACCGGAACTCGTGTAGTTATTATCAGGCTCAGGATCGAGATAGGCCAAACCAACATTTCCGATGGTCGCCCAAGGTTCATTTACCCATTTCTGAAAACCTGACACCTCTTCCCACGAGGTTAAATCCAGAGAACGAATGTGGGTGGCTGTCGGCCCGGATGTCCCCGGGTCGCTTGGATACACATAAAAGCCATCCACAAACCGTAAATTAAAGGTATGATACAGTGGATCGGAGCTGTATGGAGAATAGTTATATCGATACAGATAATTCCATGTTTCCCCATCCGCCGAACTGAAGAATCCGTTGCTGTGTAAGAGCACAAAACGCCCCCCCATGACTCGTCCACCCAAAATTTTATCCCTCCCCTCCGTGAAGGGCGCATCTACAGGAGCATCTGATTGCGTCCAATTCACTAAGTCTGTCGACCGTCTAACTTCTTCATCTACAAATACCCAAATGCCATCCAAATAAAGCAAGGATCCTCCTGTGGATTCACCGATTGCGACCACTTTGAGATCGGAATAACTCCAACTTTCAAGATCCGTCGACCATAAGACCCGCTTCAATTGCGTATTGGAATCATACCCAACCGCGACCCATTTCTCGTCGATATACTCTATGGAGGAAAATAAATCTGCAGCATCGATCTTCATCTCTACCCAGTTGCGTCCATTTTGTGATCGCAAGAGTCCGGCGCCAACATTGGCCACAAACGTTTCATTGTTGTATGCGAGACCCGAGGGACTGCTCTCTGGGTAACTTTGTATAATCTCCCAATCAACGAAATCCGAGGACACCGCAATGGTTCGTGCATCTTCACGGGAACCGGCACCCTCAATATCAATTGCCAAGATCCCTTCTGACGATTCAAACAATTCGGCATGCAGCAAAAAGTCATTGTTTTCATCATATGCCGCGAGAAAGTCCCATTCACTTAGATTTGTACTGCGCCAGACACCATCAGGATTTACTCCATAAAACACGCCATCAACAGATCCAAGATTCCGGAACTCCATATCCGTCTTTTCAGAAAGTGGCAACCAGTTCAGTCCATCTTCCGAAAAATAGGCCGTCATGCCATACTCAGGTTCCCAATCAGGATAGGAGCCATTGTTCAGGGTGGCGGAAAAACTGACAATATATTCTTCTCCTGCAACTAAACGCGCAAACCGACCAAAGGTTGAGAAGGGGTTGTCGCCCGTCCAGGTAAATCCATCAGGAGATACCGCTACCGCACCACGATTACTCCCTAAGACCACAAAACGCCCTTTCCAATATTCTACCGATGCGAGTCCCCAATCGTAACTACCAGGGCTACCTCCCGTTCGTGAGAGGATTCCTTGCTCCCAATTAACTCCATCCGTACTATATTGAAAGCTAGCGCCGTCTTGAATCCTCGAAAGCATAAATGCCGTTTCACCATTACTAATCAACTTACCATACACATTCAGATCATTTACGGCTTCCCAGTTCAATCCGTCTTGTGAATAGATGAGGTCATCGGACTGTCCCCCCGCCAATAACACCCCATTATCTAATTCTGCAAATATGTTTAAGTCACGTTGATTTGGGATCGCCTCTACGGATTGTACTTGTACCCAATTTCGTCCATCTAATGAACGTGCGAGGTATGCCCCATAAACCACGCTTCCATATTGTTCTTTTCCCAGACCATAAATGGTACCGTCTTTTGTTTGGTAAAAGGTATCTGGATGCTGAAATGCACCGGGCATAACATTGGCAGTTTTCGAAAACACTACGGTCACCTCTTCTCTCTGAATCGTAGGCCTGCCATATTCATCATAGGCTTTGATGACGATCTCGTGGATGCCTAGAGATAAATCAGCGCTCTCCCAGTAGAAAGGTCCCGTTGTCGATTCAAAAACTTTTTCACCATCTACGAGGAACTCTACCTTAGACAAACTTGAATCTGTGGTGCCAATTTTCGCCTCTAAGCTAAAAGTAGAATTAAAAAGATAGGTTTCCTCTATTTCGCTCAATTCAATTGTTGGAAGCCCGGCTAAGCTGCCCATGTTTGTATTCCAGATAACACCATCCGGGCTACAGATCCAAAAGCTATTCATATGATATACGATATGAGCCCCCTTTCCTCCATCAAGAGACCCGCCCCCCCAAGCAGCTCCATCTTGTGAATAATAAACTTTATCCTCAGCCACGGCGACGAACCAACCCTCGCCAAAAGCAACTCCTGTTGGAGATGCCCCGTAGCTGGGTTGGACTTTCACCCAGTCAACAGCATCTTCCGAACGGTACATTTCTGAGATGCCATTATTCTCCACGCATACCAAGTAGACACCATTGCCATAGCTGGCAGAAGCGACAGCACCTAGGGCTGAACCGATAACAGGCGTATTGGCGAGCGGAATTTCATCAAAATCCAAACCATTGGTGGACGTAAGCACTGAGCCATTATTTGTCATCCCAAGCCAGACGCCATTGAGGACTTCAGCATGTAAAATCGTACCCAACAATTCCGAGGAGCTGCGCCGCAAGGTCCAGTTAACGGCATCCGTACTGCTCGCAATACCTCCATTTCGACCGGCAGCTACAAATTGGCCTGAGAAATACCGGAGGTTGAGAGGCTCCCAGGCGAATGGCCATAATACGAGATTGGGTTCTTCACCCGTATACCAATCAATAGACGTATTCCCCATCACGGCCGAATCTTTTCGTATAGAAGTCAACCCATCGTACCTTCGTTGCAATCCATAGTAATTTCCATCGTGATATACCGCATCCCTGCCACCATAAAGAAAGGTAGACCAGATTTCAGAATCTGTAGAGAACATAGATATTCCAGAATATATAGCAGGAAAAGTAACAAATTTTCCGTCAATTATTCTCAGCCGGGAGACATCCAAACCCTGATAAGATTGAGGAACAGATATATCACTGATCGAGCCAAAGACCCCCGCATCCGCCGCCCCTAATGAAGCAAAAAGATATTGCCCGTTTGATGCCAGTTTCCCCAGCCCCGCAGCGTAATCACTACTCTTTTCATGTGGTACTGCAACCAAGGTCCAATTGAGCAAATCGGAAGATGCAAGCACGTTAGAGCTCGTATTTGAAGAATGATTTATCAGAACTTGACCATTGTGTTCTATGATATCTTGTGCACGGTCAAAGGGCACATTTTGGGTTAAGGTTGAGTTATAATATGGCACCTCTACTTCCGGATAGGGATAAGCATTCCAATCAATGCCATCATCGGAAAGGTAAATCAGATCTTGATCGTCATCCCAACCCACAAATTTACCCAGGAGAAACAAGGGTTCTTCATCAAGAGGCAGATACACCCCTCCCGCTACACCAGCTGCCAATATTCCTGTCGTCTTGTGTTCCGTCCAGTTTTCGCCATCCAGAGAAACATACACATCCCCATTCCTCTTTAAAACAATCACCCGATCGTCCCCTTTTACTGCCTTATAAAGGCCCACTCTGGCCGAAGCGAAAAGTTCCAAATCAAAACTCATTTTCAAGTTTCCATTGTCCCGCCCCACTTCGACTGAGGAAGGATGTGGATCCCCATAGTAAGGTAGATTTATATTTTCTTTTCGAGGAATAGAAACCCAATCCCCTTGGGGATCATCTGAAGTGGAGGAGCTATCCAGGTACACTTCGTAGCCCACAAAGCGCACTTTTACCGTACTGTCATACTTCACCCGACCCCAAATAGTATAGCTATTATAACCCGGTTCATTTTCAAAAGGTTGTAAAAAATATGCGGTGGGTATATCAGAAGACAAGGGAAGCACTGTCTCTTCATCACCCTCCCCATAACCAAATTCAGCAGATCCCGTGGCCCATTCCCCCGAATCATACGAACTGGAATACCAATTGGACGCCTCAGGCTCACTGTCGACACGGTATCGCCACGAACTCCCGGCCTCCACTACCGTAAATTCAAGATAAGGATCTACAAAATTCACCACCGTCCAGTTCTCTAGATCATCGGATTCTAAAAACACCGATTTTGAATCTTCGTAACCGTTAAGATACCACTTCCCGTTAAACGTTGATAAATCACTTGAATAAGAAGGGGTTTGAATAAAGGTCCAATTTAACCCGTCTTCTGATTTATAATAGCTCAGATATCCAGATTCATAATATTCCGCAATCATCCCTTCAGGACTTATAAATATAGCCTGAATTTTTCCATTAAGGTTATACGTGTCTTCGTCTATGGGCAAAGTTGTAGACTGCCAAGTCAGTCCATCGCGAGTACGAACCACGCGATTATCCTCAAACATGTAAAAGTATTCTCCATAGCCTATGGTTTGTTCGGGATACATTTTGGGGCCGCTGGTGTTCCGAAAACGCCAATCGCTAAAAGGGGCTTCCGAAAACTCAAGATAAGCGGGGGCAGTCTGTGTTTCCCCAGCAGCATTGGATATCTTTACTGAATATCGACCCAAATGCTCTTCAGCAAAGTCATACACGGTATAACGCTTTGCCGTCGCATTTGGGATCATTTCATCCTCAAAGTACCACTGATAGTTAAAGGGTGGTGTCCCTTTTACGACGACATCGAAATACACATTGGCCCCCGCAACCGCTTTTTGGCTCACCGGAGTATAAAGCAAACTCGGCGGATCACGATATAGGGCAACCGTAGCTACATCTGTCATTAAGTGATCAAAAGTGTTGCTTACCATGAGTTGATAGTCACCTCCATGAAGATCATCAACCTCCCCTACCTCATAGAGCGCTTCGTTAGCCCCCTCGATAGCCACTCCATTTAAAAACCATTGATACGTCAAAGGAGGAACGCCTTTTACTTCTGCAAACAGTTCTAAACCTCCCCCAAATTCCACTGAAACCGACTGCGGTTGTTCTTTGATTTCCAAGCCATTGTACGTGGAACCATTCAGCCGAATACTGCCAGATTCCCCATCATACCCGGAAACTTTAATGTAATAGGTCTCTCCATCTTTGACAGCCAGATTCACTTCACTTGTCAATTCAGTCCCTACATCGTCGTTGTAGGCAACCGCCCCACTAATCATGAGTCCTAACTCATCTTCGCTCGAGAAAATCCGGGCGGCAGGGTCGATTTGAATGAGCGATCCTAAAGAGGCGTTTCGTCCAACTCCAAACGCGCGAATAAAGGTTCCATTATCCCGTAATCGCTGAACCACATCGGTATAGCTCGCCCCTGCAGAAGGTTTTCCATCTGAAAAGAATATCATATTAGGATCAGACCCACTGGCCAGGTTTTCAAACTCCATTTCGACTTCATCCAAAGCCGCAAGAAAATTAGTCCCTCCTCCCGCCGTAAGCGTTTCGATGGATTCCAGGATGTCTAATCTGCCATTCAAATTCCGATCAGCATTCGAAGGCACCGCCGTTTGGATTCCCGGTTCCACGGGATCAAGGTCTAATGCAAATGCCTGCCCATCAAATCTAATCACCCGGACAGTATTGGAATTCACAATATCAGATCGATTTATATGTCCCAAAAGAGCACTTACAGCCGCAATTTCTGCGTCGAGTACCGTATTGGAGAATCCATCATTATTTAAATCAGGAATATGACTTCCGATAAACTCCCACTTTGCACTCCCCGAAACGTCTACCACAAAAATAATCTCGGGCTGATCGCCCTCAACCAACCCCTCAAGCGGATTTTCTGAAAAAACAGCCAGCATGGTATCAAAGTCACTGCCCGCTGTATCAATACGAATCGCACCGGAAACCAGAGATTCCCATCGCCACCACACAGAATGTTTATCCCCAAAACCCACATTAATTTCACCCGCTTCCACCGTCGCACCCAAATTCGATCCGGTAACGTTCCATCGATAACCATGTACAGATTTTGCATATGCCCGATTATCATTCGCAGGCGCGATGGAAACATCGATTGTGAATTCCGCCTGCTCCCCATAGACCAGGATTGAATAAGACGTATCCTTTTGAGCCGTAAATATATATTGCCCGGGCTCCTTCCCCTCCAAAACGGAAACTTCACCTGCAGCCTCTGATGCAAGCACATCAAAATAGAGGTTTTCAGATGTAGAAAAACGAATAAGACCGGTGCCACTTACAGGCGGAGTCCATTGATACCAAACACTGGAGGCATGGGTTTCATCTCCGCTTTCAGTTTCCCCATTTCGATTAGATCCAACCCAACGAACGGAATGCAGGTTCGAAGTAACCGCACCAGATTGCGTGTCATTATGAAGAGTAGTTGTCGCATTTAATGCGCCATACAAACTTAAACGCCTACCCGATTGCACCCTTCCCTCTAAGCTCCCGAGTGGCTCACATCCATTCAATAGACGGGCGAGTATTTCATCAATGGAATCACCTGGAAATTCAGCCAAAAGTAATGCGGCGACACCTGCGACGTGGGGTGCAGCCATAGAGGTACCACTCAACGTACGATATGATCCTTCAGCGCCAGTCCAGGTAGAAAAAACATTCGTACCGGGTGCAGCCAATTCAACGATTCCGGCTCCGTAATTCGAAAAATCGGACAACGCATCAAAATCATCCACTGATGACACAGTCAACAAGCGATTAATTTCAAACGAAGCAGGATAGGTAGATCGATTATCAATATTATCTGCATCATTTCCCGCCGATGCGACGATGATCATTCCTGTTTCTGAACAATCCCGTAAAAGCGTGAAGAGGGATTCACTATAAGATCGACTTCCCCAGCTTAAATTTAAGACATCCGCCCCATTGTTTTTTGCGTAACTGATACCCTCTAAAGCATCCGAGGTAAATCCCAACCCCTTATCAGAAAGAAACTTTACCCCCATAAGCTTTACCCGGGGCGCAACCCCTGAGATGCCCACATCATTAAACCCATCGGCTCCTATAATACCCGCACAATGAGTTCCATGTCCATTGTCATCAGCGGGATCACTATCATTATTGGCCGCATCAATCCCATAAATATCATCTACATAACCATTGAGATCATCATCAACCCCATTGTCAGGGATTTCAACTGCATTTAACCAGATGTTTGCATATAGATCTTCGTGCAAATAATCGATTCCTGTATCAACCACCGCCACCACCACTTCGGATGCATCTGTAGACAACTCCCAACCCGAGATCGCATCAATATCACTACCGGGAATCCCGCCATGTGCCCCTGTATTATGAAGGGGCCATTGGTCACCATCCAATAAAGCAGGTTGCGTTTCAGGGCTTCCTCCATTGGCAATCAATGAATCAAACTCCACTGACACCACCCTATCTTCCATGGAAAGCAAGGTCAGCATGGTTTGATCCAACCCGTCTTCATCTTGAACAATATCTGCTCCCACTAAATATGTATCTGCCAGATCCAACTGCGATATGATGTGGATAGATTTTTCCCGAAGCGCTTTTTCCAGTTCTGCTTCGGTTACTTGTGGATGCTTACGCAAAATCAGGTGACTGCCAGCACTGGCCTCCCATCTTTCAACCACTTCTCCGTTTATTTTGATTTCACTCGTTTCGAGGCGTATCCAAGGATACTTCAAATCCGTGCGTACATATGTGATGTTTGACGTTTCTCGAGGGGTAAAGCTTTCAAGAACGGTTACGCCACCTTTCAGAGCCATTTCATACCAGCCCTGCGCATTTGGGGACGCAAAGACATCGTGTTCAGTACGACGATTTCTCCCTTGCGGCGCGACGGCAGACCTCTCTATTTTCTCCGGTGACTTTTCACCTGTAGTTGACGACATGGAAATGCTTTCACTCTGCTCGCCATAAGCGTTAGTGCGATTATTTACAGCACCTCCACCCTTGGGTTCCCGAGTAAAATCGGATGCAACAGGAGGATCTATATCAGGGCTGGTCTCCTCTCCAACCTGAAGGCGAGTGGACACTTGCCCATCCTTATTCTTGTCCTCAAAAAAGAGAGACGTAAACCAGCCACTGATGAAGTAGAGGTAACATGCAGCGGGAATTACCAGAAAAAAAACTTTTACACGATTTGTCATTTCCCTGTGACTTACTCAATTGAATCGACTATCGTCAATATTACTTCTATTTATATTTAGGCTGACCTAAACCAAAGCCTGAAATTTACGATTGTGGATAGATGCACAGGATCTACCCTGCGACGACATAGCTACAACCCCGTTGAATCACCTTCAGGGGAAAAAAACTTCTTCAATTGCAAATAATACCCCGGATCATCAGAAATCGTATTGTGCCCTGCACCCTTCATCGTGAGGGTGCGGATTTGCTCTTCAGGAAAGGCCTGGACGAAACGTAACGAGTTTTTACGGGGAATGACCCGGTCATTCTCCGCCATCAGCACCAAGGTAGGTGCTTTGATATTTTTGACTCGACTGAGGCTGTTGTAGTGATCCAAAAGCATAAAACTTAGCGGATAGATTTTGATACGGTTTTGAGCCACCGCGAGAATACTGTCGAACGGCGTTATCAGCACCACCTTGTCTATCTCCCGTTCTGAAGCCATATAGGCCGCCACCCCGGAGCCCAAACTGCGACCCATCACGGAAATAGCGGTATGCCGGCTTTTGATCAAATCATACAGCGCCAGTGCATCGGAGAAAATCCCCGCTTCCGTCGGTTTACCACTGCTCCCACTGTATCCTCGGTAGGTAAAAAGATAGACGCTGTAGTCAGCAAAAATCTTCTGGAAAATATAGGCGTTATTGACAACTTCTTCGGCATTTCCCCCAAAGTAAATAATGGCCTTTTCTTTGTCGGGGTTCAACACAATGACCCTGATGGATTCCCCCGCATTTTCAATATGCTCTTCCGCATACCCGTGCAGTTCAGGCTCCGTGGGAAAATAGATCATCTGACGCTGCCGAAAATATAGAAACACCCCCACCAGAACGTAAAGCACAGGATAGAAAATCAACCGCTTTTTAATGCCGGGCTTCATCAGATATCGGAATTCGGCTTACCCTTCCATATCCAAAGTCGCACGGATTCGCCGGGCCAGCGTTTCACGGCTGTAAGGCTTCCGAATCAAAAACTGTTCGGATTCGTCCGCGCCGTGCTCCTTGAGTTTATCCATGGTGAAACCGGATACATACAAATGCGGAATGTGCCCCAGAGACAAGCGCAAACGGTCAATCATTTCGGGACCACTCAAATTGGGCATCACCACGTCGGATACTATTAAATCAATTTTTCCATCGTAACTTTCCGCCACCTCAACGCCCTCTTCCCCGTCGGAGGCCGTAATCAGCGTGTAGCCCAGGGACTCAATCATCTTACAGGCCATGCGCCTGACCCCATCCTCATCTTCCACCAACAGAATGGTTTCCGTTCCTTTCGGCAACGGAGGTAAATTTGTGTGCGCCGGCAAATCCAACATCATCTGTTCAACATATTCCACCCGCGGGAGGAAAATCATAAATTCCGTCCCCACGCCCGGTTCACTATTCAAGCGGATCACGCCCTGATACTGTTGAATAATTGCGTAAACCGTGGATAGCCCCAAGCCGGTTCCCTGACCTGATTCTTTGGTGGTGAAAAAGGGTTCAAACGCATGTTCCATGATCTCGGCATCCATGCCATAACCCGTATCCCGAATAGATAATAATACATATTCCCCCGCTTCCAAACCTTCGGCAGTGGTCTTCTCCTCCCTGATCTCTTCCAGTGAGGTTTTGATATACAAGCGTCCACTTCGCGGCATGGCATCCCGGGCATTCACGGCCAAGTTTAAAATCACTTGTTCCATCGAGGTGGGATCCACCTGAATAATACAGGGGCTGGGTTCATGCTCCACAATCACTTCCAGGTTTTCGTGCAGCGTCACTTTAATCAGATTATCCATTCCCATCAGCAACTGATTTAAATCAATCGGATGACTGTCCGGCACATCTTTCCGTGACAGGGCCAACAGCTTTTGGGTCAAATTTTGCGCACGGTTTGCCGCCTGAACCACTTCCTGTAAGTCCCCGAACACATCATCTTCCTCCGCAACCTGCTCGATAGCCATATTGCTGAAGCCCAAAATGGAAGTAAGCAGATTATTAAAGTCATGGGCAATTCCCCCCGCCAAACGGCCGATCGCCTCCATCTTCTGACTCTGCTGAAACTGGTTAAACGTTTCCTGAAGCGCTTCTTCCGCCCGTATCCGCTCGGTAATATCATGCCCCTCCAGAATCAATAGTTCCACCGAATTTTTATCATTCAACACCGGCTTCAGACTCATCACCAACAAATGCGTTTCATTGCCTTCGTCCGGCAGCTCTATCTGAAACTGAACGGTCTCTCCCTTGGATGCACGCTCCAATGGATCCGCAAACATCGGCTCCCCCCCCATCGCATCCACATCCACCAGATTGATCCCCCGCAGGGTTTCCGCTGATTGACGAAACAAGGCAATGGCGGAGGCATTGACATCCAGAATAACCCCTTTCACATCCAAAAACCCGGCCGGATGATTCAACTGATAAAACACTTCCCATAAACGATGGGTTTGCTGTTGGGCCGCCTTTTCACTGGACTTCAATTCGTCTGCCAAAAGTTCGGCACGTTCCGCCTTCAGTTTCACCGTCTCCAGCTCTTTGAGCAACTGCGGATCCGGATCTATTGACGAAACCTCTTCTTGCCGGGGCGCCTCTCCCACTCCCATGATTAAAAACAATACGGATAAAAACAAGGGTGATAAAAGCAGAGCTACCGCGCCCCCCCAGCCCCACCCCATACTTCTTCCAACCAAAACCGTGACCAGCCCTGTGACCAAAACCCAGTTACTGCCCAGTAAAATACAGAGCTTTTTCTTCGAAGTTTGTAAGGAGAGAGAATCCATATGTCCAAAAAACTAAAACAGTTCCTCCCAAAACGCTAGACTGAAGAACTGAAAAGTTCATAAAAAATCAGGGAACGGATTCAGAGGGAGCTTCAACATATCGCGCCACCCGAAACCCCAGATCATTTGCCGCTTGTTTCCCATAGCGTCGACGGGCAATCCGCAGATCTCCAATTCCCGCATCCTGCCAGGAAGCCCCTTTCATCACATGAAATTGCCCGGCCGCAGTATTTAAAGGATTCTCGAAAACCCGCGAGCTGACCGGCGGGATACTGTACCCATCCTGTACCCATTCACATACATTCCCATAAAGTCCCATTAAGCCCAAGGGGCCTTCACCCGCCTGATCCACCGGTGCGGGCCCGGCAAAACGGTCCGAATAGGCCTGTAAATGATTCGTCAGAAATTTTGCACTTTCTTTTCCTGCCACATTAACCGTTGCTTGCGGAGGCGGCATTTCATCTCCCCAGCCAAATAAAGTCTGCTTCGGGTTCATTCGGGCAACACTTTCCCATTCGGCTTCCGTAGGTAACCGATAACCCGTTCCGGGTTTCTCCTGAAATTCCCAGCCACCTTCCTTTAATGCGTAGGCGGGCGGCAACCCCTCCTGTCCGCTCAACCAATTGCAATAGGCCACGGCCTCCTCCCAGGAAACGCCACTTACCGGCAGAGAATCCCCATTTAAATCAACCCTTTTCCACCGTCCGCTGTTGTGCGCAGGTTTAAAGGCCCGAAACTGTTTGTTGGAAATTTCCATTTTTGAAATTCGAAATGCCCGGGTCAACTTCACGTTGATTTGCAATTCGTTACTTTGCCTGCCCGCGGTGCCTCTGGCACTTCCCAAGGTCGCTTCCAACGGTAATTCCGGCAAAACCATCTCGAGTCCCTGCACCGTGGAGACCTCCACCACTTCCTCTTCCTGCTTGCTTGCTTCAGCAGGGGGCACCGCCACAGGAGATAGCCTGACTTGAATTTTTCGTTCGTACGCTTCTGCCGGTGTAAACCGGAGGGTCCGGGTTTCGAACCCTTTGGCTTCCACGCGCAATTCATGGCTGCGGACCGGCAAATCCCAAAAGCCTTCCTTCGGGATTTCCTTTAAGGCGCCATTCAAAAACAATCGGCTTTCCGGGGGATATATTTCAAGCCACACCCTTGCCTGAATCGGTACCAAATCCACCACAATTTTGCCATCCTCCCCAAGAGGGATCCGCAAACTTTCATAGCCACTCAACTGAAACCACAATGTCTTCCCGCTCCCCGGATTTTCCAATTGAAACGGTGTTTCTCCTACAAAAGTATTCTCCAATAACACCCGGGCTCCCGCCGGCCTGCTTTCCACTTGCACCACCTTTTTCTGTGGTGGAGGCGTGGGACTCGGTTTAAGCAGAATTTCCGCTGTGGGTGCAGGAAACTTTTGCGCAGGAGTCGGTGTCACCCCCACAATTTCCGTCCCGCCATCTTCCGGGTCTTGCGTACGGGATTCTCTGCTGAAAAAAACAGTGACGCCAAAACTCCAGATAAATAAGCAGCCTGCCAACAGGAAAGATTTCCCCACTCCAGATGTCCCTTTGCGGACACCTGTTGCTGAAGCCGACAGGTCCGCCGCCTGTAAAACTTCATTGTGAAGAGGTCGACCGCCCACCACTAAATGCCCTCCACACACTTCACCTCAACCACCAAATCTTTTTGACCCGGTTTCACTTCAAAAGGCACCCGGACATCCCGGTAGCCATACCGCCATCCTTTCGCGGTATACCTGCCGGGCTTCAAAGAAAGTTCTTTACGCGCAAAAGGCTTCCAGCGGCCCACTTTTGTTATCTCCACCTGGGTCTCATAATCAGAAACAATTTCCACCTTCACCGGCGATACCGCCAACTGCCACCCTGCGGTCAATTCATCCGCTTGCGCAGAAAGTTTGGCGGGCCACCCTTCCCGCTCCTGCATTTCTTTGACCCATGCCCCCGTCTGATCCGATCCCGGATCCGCCAACCCTTTCCGAATTTTTTCCGAAATCACTTTCCACTTCAAACTTTGCGCCAATCCTTCCTCAATCCAGGGAGCCCCCGAATCCAGGGCTTTCATCTCCAACCATTTTTTATGTGCCTCCCCCCATTTCTCTTCATGGGCGAACACCTCTGCTTCCCGTTTCAGAAGCAACACTTTTTGCTGCACCATCCGGTCATTAATTTGCTGGTGTAAATCAAGGGCCGCCTGATTTACCGGATCTAAATCCAGTGCTTTCTTCACCCAGGCCTCAGCCGAAATCAAATCATCATTCCCCAAAGCCACCAAGGCTTGAGACATCCATTTTTTATATGCCTCCGCCGAAAGAATTTCCTCCACCTTCACACCTAATTCTTCCGCACCGGGAAACTGATCATCTATGGTTTTCAGACGGCTTAACTCGGCATAAGCCAAATCCCATTTGGAGGATTCCAAAAGGTTTCCGGCTTTTTTCAGATGCGCGAAACTAACATCCGCGTTCTCAGCCCGGGGAAGCAAATCCTTTGCGTCCTCATTTTCCGGATCCAGAAACAATACAATTTGAACCAAAGCCACCGCGTCGATCTTCTGCCCCGCGGCATACGCCTCAAAGGCCTGCGGCATCAACGATTCAGGCAGGGCCGGCAATTGATCTTTTAATTTTTCCAGCGCCGGAATCACCGCTGTATACTGCTCAGCGGCCTCCCGATACTTTAAATCTGCCATGAACCCATCGGCTACCGAAATATCCGACTCCAACTGTGTCCACGCCTCCTTCGCCCACCTCCCGGGCTCAGCCGGCCGCAAGGCCCGCATCAATTCCAATACTTTTTCCAGCGCCGCTTCAGCGGCCAGTCTTTGAGCCGGATCCGGCGTGGCTGTAGGCGCGGGGATCGCAGTCGCAGCCGGAACCACCGTCACAGTTTCCACAGGAGGTTCACGCAACATCCAAAGAGCCATCAAACCCGCGATCAATAATAAAGCGACGAGCCAAAGCCCGGAAGGCTTCTTCTTTCCTGTTTTCGTTTTACCCGGAGCGGGAGGCGGTTCATCCAACGAAATCGGCTGCAGAAATTCATCATTCATCCGAAAGGTCCGTGTCCGGGAAGGTTTGTTCTTTTTGGTACATCTGACGAAGGAGATCCTGCCATTGGGCCATCTGCTGCCCCACGGTACCGGTTAAAGCCACGGTTTGCCCCTCCAGCTCAATCAGGATCGTTTTTGCATCCGAACTAAAGGAATCGGATAATTCTTTTAAAGTCTCCCGGTGAATATCCGCACGTTGTGAAATATTGACCCCGTTAATCACCACCTGGGTTCCCCCTATAATCAGTACATCCCGAATCGTACTGGCATCGTCCACATCATACACTTCCAATAAAACCGCCGCCGCAATCATCGCCAAACCCGCCACCGCTTTTTTTATACTCTCCCCCCTCGCCTCACGGATCGAAATTTGCTCCACCAAATTGTAGCGCCGCCAATCCACATACGGGGTCCACATTTTCCGATAAAAAGGGTCATATGTATTATTCAATGCATCAAAAAACATGGCATTGCGCACCGAGATTTGGTTCACCCTTTGCCACATCGGATCATCCTCGGCCGGCAGGCGAACCACCTCCCTTTTGCCCTGATCATTTTCTATCACATAATCGTCATAAGCCCCCGGCACCAAATCCGCGGCAAACAGCAACTGGGTTGTCCGCCGCAATTGCTTCACCGCCAATGGATCCATCCGCCGTCGAACCGTGGCAATATCATTGGCAATGGCATTATAAATATTCTGAAAAGGTCCCCGCTTGCCAATCAGAATTTGTTCATAATCCTCCTTCGCCAGCCGGTCCCGATAAACCCGGTCAATCCATACATACCCCTGTGCATCCTCCACATACACTTCCAGCGCTAATTCTTCACCATGCGATTCAAGTACCGTTCCCGACACTTTCACATCCAGCCCCTTTGCGCCTTTCGGAACCACCCGCACCTCCCCCCAGAATCCGCTTTGTTCCAAAGTGGTCTTTAAGTGATAGGGCATAAACTGCACTTCCGTGTCACGGATCTGCTGACTGCTGTGCTGCTCTTCAAGCACCTTCGGGTCCACATTCCCCGCATCAAAGATTTCAATCCCCACACTTAGCAGTTCATCAGATGGATACGGCGACTGTGCAATCTGCATCGTCGTCGGCCCCACCAGATTACGCCCCGGACTGGCACAACCATTCAACAGCAACAGAAGCAGACCTGCGCCTAGGATTGACCATCTAAATAAGCTTCGTATTCTTTCCACAATTTCTCTCTTAATACCGGATCGGTTTCTTTTTCAGCGGCCTCACGTAATTGCCGCGCCACAATATCTTCATCCTCCACCGGGGCCCGGTCTCCCGATCCTCCCGATGCACTCCCTTTTCCTCCTTGCGCCGCCACCTGTGCCCCCCCACCCGTGGCTTCAGTTCCCGGTTCACCCCCGGCTTCCATCCCGGGTTCCCCCTGGGGACCACCGGACGACCCACCGGGATGCGCGGCCCCCGAAGGCGGCTCCCCTTTCCCTTTGGGGCCAATTCCCGTTTCAACCCCCATCGATTGCAGCAACGCCTCCGCTTCCTCCACCGCACTTTGCTGTTTGCCCGCCGCCACTTCCCCTTGAGTAATGCGGGCGTCCATCTGCGCTTCTAATTTCTCATTGTAATTTAAAATCATCCCGTCAAATTCCTGCAAGGACGCCAGGAATTCACGCTCCAACTTTGCCTCTTCAGATTCGGGTCCGGCCGTATCGGGCACCTGATCGATCGCTTCATGAAATTCCGCCATTCCTTCGGTAACCGCCGGATCAACTTCCGGCGGTTTTTCCCCGCTCATCCGCTGTAAATCTTCCAAAGTGCTTTTGCGCAATTGAAGCATTTCATCCAATTCATTCACATACGCTTCCATCGCTAATATTTCTTCAGGAGAAGCCGCAGGATCTTTCTGCATTTCTTTGAATTGTGCCTCCACCCGTTGATACGCACCTTCGGCCACCGTCACTTCCACCCGCGCATCCCGCAACTTCTCCGCCACCCCTGAATTTTCCGCTAATCCGCGACAGCCCACAAGAAGCATCAATAAGCTGCCGAAAATAAATAGAGTGAAAGAAGAATACATGCGTAACTTTTGCCCGATTTCAGGGGAAAGTCAACCCGCAGTTCAATCTAGAACTTTTTCCCATAAAATCCTGATCAAACCTTTTTCGCTCTTGCATTTAACCCTGAGAGTTTATTATGAACAAAGAAACCCCTTTTACGGAATAGATATATGAATAAGATCCATCGCAACTTCATACCCCTTTGGGTATTTCTCATTTCTTGTAGCACCCTCTATGCAAGTCCCAATTGGCGTGAGGTCATGGGCCCCTCACAAGGAAGTATTCCTGGTCCCGCTTTTAGCGACGTCGAATGGAGAGACGATTTAACTGCGGCTCTCCAGGAAGCTCAACACAAAAATTTACCCATTTTCATCACCCTGCGCTGTCCTCCCTGCAAACAATGCTCCTTCTTCGATGCCTTGGTCTTGCGGGGATCCGCAGCCATGACCCCCTTGTTTAAACAGTTTGTCACGGTGCGGATCACCAATGCGGCGGAAATGGATCATCGCATCCTTCCGTTCACAGACTATCAGGATCTGGATGTTTCCTGGTGGGGATATTTCCTTTCTCCGGAGGGCCGCATTTACGGAGTCTATGGCGGAAAGGACCACCTATCCGATAAAACCCGTATTAATGAAGAAAGCCTGGTCAAAACCATGCAGCGGGTTCTCGCCCATCACTACGATCCCCGGCGCGCCATCTGGGATTTGGAACCCCCGGCCCCCAATCTGCAGGGACAACCCGAACGGGCAACCGACCTCCCCGGCGCCGCCTTGTATATGAAAGACCGAAAAGACCTTTCCTCGCAAGGATGCATCCATTGCCATCAAGTAAATGACATGATCTACCGCGGAAAAATGGAAGCGCCCGGATTTGATAAAACCAGGGATATCGTTCCCTGGCCCTACCCCGAAAACCTCGGATTCAAAGTGGATGCCGAAGACGGTCTGCTGGTGGCATCCATCGAACCCGGCAGCCCGGCCGACACTGCGGGAGTAAAAGTCGGAGATCAACTCAAGGTCGCCAACGGACAATTGCTTTTCAGCGAAGCCGACCTGCGCGGCGTCCTCCACCGCTCTCCCAGCGGACCCGCGGTCATCACCCTCTATGTCAATCGAAACGGCCAACCCGCCCAAGCCGTGATCCAAACCGCAGAAGACTGGAAACGAACCGTGCTCTACTGGCGGAAATCAATTTATGATGGCGTACTGGGTGCCACCCCCGGCTTTTTCCCGCTTAAAGGTCCGGAGATGGGAAAAGGGAGCCTCTCGCTCAGAGCCTTCACCAAAGGGAAAGAACAGCATCCGGCAGTCAAAGCCGGCTTAAAACCCAACCAAGTGGTGGTCGGAGTCAATGGCATGAATGAGGATATGAATTCCCGGGAGTTTCTCACCTGGTTCCGTATGAATTTTGAATCCGGTGATAAAGTGGAACTCACCGTTAAGCAGGGTGGAAAAACCAGCAACATCGAATATAAATTACCATGACCCTGAAAACCTTTCTCTCTTTCGGATGCATCCTTTGCTTGCTCCTCACCCAATGGACCCAGGCGGAAGATGAACAAGACGACGCCTTGGTTTGGCAAATGGAGTTCCCGGAAGCCAAAGCACTCTCCGCTAAACTGGACCGCCCCATCTTGATAGAATTCACCGGAACCGGTTGGTGTATCAATTGCAAAATCTTTAATCAGAAGATCGCAAGCACCGAAGCATTTAAAAAGTTTGCCCGCGAAAAAGTCGTGCTGTTTAAAGCGGATTTCCCCATGGACTCCAAACAGCCGGCCCACATCGACCTGCAAAATGAACAACTCGGTAAACACTACGGACTCAAAGTCTTCCCCACCCTGTTTCTGGTGGAAAAAGACGGCACCCTCATCAAAGAAATCTCCTACGATCCTGAGATGTCTCCCGAAGTGTTCATGCAGTCACTTGAAAATGCCATGCCCGAAAGCTGAATAAAAAAGAGGGATGCAGCCGAAGCTACATCCCTCACGCAACAAACTGAACAGGTTTATTTGTTCAATTCAACACTGATACTGATTTTCACTTTGTCACCGACCACGACTCCGCCGGTTTCGAGCGCTTTGTTCCAGGTTAATCCAAAATCATTACGGTCAATCTCTCCTTCGAGATTCAGTCCGTAAACCATTTTTCCCCAGGGGTTTTTCACCGGTCCCAGGAATTCCAGATCCAGAACGATCTCTTGAGTGGTTTCCATAATCGTCAATTTTCCGTGAAGCTTTCCGTCTTTGACCGCGGTGGATTCAAAAAGGATGTCGGGATACTTTTCCGCATTAAAGAAATCCGCACTCTTCAGGTGATTGTCCCGCTTCTCGTTGTCCGTATCAATACTGGACACCGGAATGGTTGCTTTCACACTCACCAATTTGTCATCCACCACCTCCACTTCCGCATCAAATTCCGAGAATTCGCCTTTGGTCTTCGATACCACCATGTGGGAAACCGAAAAATGGACTTCCGAATGGGACTTGTCTACTTCCAAAACTTCCGCCGAAGCGAAAAACGGAATCAGGGCGAGGTATACTGCATATTTCTTGATGTTCATGTTCATCTCCTTGTAAGTGGTTACGGGCAATGTGCCCTTTTATTAGACGGATCAAATCGAATCTCATTACAAAGGAGTACAAAATTTTTATCACCCCGCGGTGTTTGGGGTTAGGGAGACAATCGGGCGATCAATGCAACAGGTTACTGTCCGCGATCCGTTGGCAAGGGATAGCGCTCCCGAAGGTCCTGCATCACTTGCGCCCGGAGGCGTTCCTCTTTTTCGGCAAGTAATTCAGACCGGATCGTCTCCCGCACAGCATCAATAGACCGGGTGCGGGCGGGATGCCGTTCAACCAGCCGCAGCAAATGAACCCCGAGTTTTGTTTCGATCACGGGCAGCAGTTCACCCGGTTCAGCATCTCCCGCGGCCGCAAGTAATTCCCGTCTCCATGCGTCATAGGCCCCTTCGGGATTCATGGGGGCCAGTATCCCTCCGCGGTATCGGGAGGCCTGATCCTGAGAATGCGCGGCCGCGGCCCTCCCGAATCCCTCTCCGGCAGGTAAGTCGATCCCCTCGGCATACATCCGCTGAAGCCATTCTCTGTCCCGGGTCCGACGGGCCGTATTTTCCGGGCTCGAGCGGCGGAGAATATGCGCTACCGTTAGGGTTTCCGGAATCGTCCAGCGTGCGGTTTCCGCCTCATAAACCTCACGGATTTCTTCATCGCTGACCGTGAGAGCGGACACTTCGGCATCAATCTGCTTTTCCTGCCAGGCCTGGATGACCACGGTGTCAAGCGCCCGCTGCACCACAGCATCCTGATCGAGTCCTTTCGCGCGGGCATCCGCCACCATCCGTTTCCGGTCCAGCATTGCCTGTTCAGCCTGTTGCCGTTGATCAGGTCCGGGTGCGGTACGGGCGAGTTGAAGCGCCAGTTCCTCCCGGGAATACGGAGCCGTCGTTTCCTCCACCGGTGCGGGTCCCCCGCAGCCGACCCAAACCGCGACCCATAATAACAGGAGATACCGGATCACGGTGCCTCCACTCTGATCCTCCGTACAGCGGCATCCCCACCCGGTTCGGAGCCCGAGTTCGTAAGGGTCCAGGAAATGACCTGGCTTCCGGAAGACAGCGGAATCGTGACTTGCGTCCATGCAGTTGGCAACAGGAGTTCGGAGATCTCCCGACCATTTAAGTGAACACCGAACACCGTATCCGCGGCGCCATCATGCCGCCATTCAAAAATGAAATCCCCCGGACCTTCCGCCGTGACCGAAAATGTGGATTCGCCATTCGCAGGCAGACCGGATATGCCAACCCCTTCACCCGCCTGCGGTACCCAAGCAGCATCTCCCCCGGTGACTCCGGCAAAGGAGTCGGATGCAAACAGGTCGGAGGGGGGCGTCAAATCAGGCAGTGGATCCCTGAAGGTCGCGGTTCCCCTGAAAAACTGAACCCCGGGTTCCGGACCGGCAGGTGTGCGCTGTAAAATGAAAGCAATTCCCTGCGGATGAGCGGGATCCGATCCAGCGGCTACCGTATCCGGATCGGGTGTCCAGGGTCCACCTGGATCCGTTGCGCTCAGCAGGGTAATGTTCAGATCGGGAAGATTGTGAGGCAAGACGACATGAAAATCCCTTCCATTGGATGCCGGATCCACTTCCAGTTGAAGTTCCCCGCCCACATACGCCTGAAAGTTGGTAATGCCATCGTGGTTATGATCCTCGGATGCGACTTCTGCCGGGGACCTCCCCGCAGAAGCAGGATCATTCACTGCGATCCAGTCCTCAAAACTGCCCTCCACAAAGTGGAAGGATGCAGAAGCGGGCAGCGCCGGACTGCTGTCGGTGGAAAGAGGATCCAGGCTCACCCTCAGTTGTTTACCTGCAGTGGCGGTTTCCAGAGGCAGAATCTCAATCTCCACAAACGAGTGCCCCACAGGAATCCAGGCCGGATCGGGAAGCGGTTGAAAATCACTTCCCTCCACTGCGGTGCCCTGAACCACCAACTTCACTTCAAGCGCTTCGGCCACCGAGCCGCTTCGTTCAATGCGAAGGGTGCCGGTGCCTCCGGATACCGTTTCGATCAGGGGGTCGGACGCGGTGAGAGTGACCAGAGGCGCTTCCTCAATTGAAATGGAGGTCGGACCGCCGGAAACCTGATAGTTCCGGGGACGTGAAACCAGTGCGACATCAAGGGATTCCGGGGCTTCGTCCAGCGTGTCCGGCGTAACCGCCACCCGGAAAAAGGCTGTGGACTGCCCACGTTCAAAAACCGCCACCGGCCGGTTAGGAGTGCCTTCGGTCCCCAGCAATCGGAAGTCGATACCCTTTTCGGCAGTCCCCGTAAGCTGAAGCGGGACTTCCTCCCGATGGGTACTGTTTCCGCTGCGGGTGAGCACAACCTCCACCCGGTTGCCCGGTGCATCCCGGACCGTGACAGCCAGTTCGCCCAGCGACATCTGTTCGGGCACCAACAGGTCCCCAACCACCAGGGCCCCTTCCCCAACCAGCAGCCCCAGACTCGATCCGTTCAGCGCGATCCCCTGCAGGATCAGAAGTTGATCAGGATCGGTACCGGTATTTCCATCAATATGCAGCCCCAGTTCCGTAGACACCACAACCGTGGTCCCCTGGATCTCCACTCTCGGATTCAGGGTGATGTGGTCTGCCACATTTCCGCTGATCCCGGCAAAGCGTCCACTGAGATCGAGAAAATCCTCCTCCACGTCAAAATCCGTAAGAATATCATTTCCTGTGTCTTTGGCCCGGTAGCGGAAAATATCGGGTCCCGCTCCTCCCGTCATGTGGTTGGATCCGGGACCGCCACTGAGAATATCCGGTCCGTCTCCCCCATCAAAAGTGTCCGGACCGAATCCGCCGATCATCATATCGGGAGCAGTGCTTCCGGACACCGTGAGTCCGGTCAGGGATTCGGACAGATTCCAAACCACCGCTCCTTTCCACCGGGACAGCAGATAATTCTCCACATTTTCCGCAAACGGCGTTGGCAGCATCCGGTCATACACCAACGCCTCGTAGACATCCCCCTGATAGGAATGACTCACCCTGCGCTGTGCGGGATTGAAGGGGTCCAGTTCCACAGAGGCCCCCAAGGCGGGAATCACCGGACTGAATTCGCTCGTACCGGACTGCGCGGTTCCGTCATACAGTCCTTTGGAAAGGGCATATCCCCCACTCTCGGTCAGTTTCCAGGCCTGGAGACTGGCGGAATCCAGAGGAGTGCGGAAGCCCATGAGCTGCAGATCCTGCACAGTGAGCGAGGCCGCTCCGGGATATCCGACCGGGGCATCGAAAGGTGCCAGATCCAGGGTCAGGGCATTTGATTTAAACAGGGTCTGCACTTCGGTTTCAGTCTGTGGCACCGCATGCAGCAGATAGAGGGCACGGGTTGAGCCGGGGAGCGAGACATCACTGGCCAGCAGATGTGCGCCTTCTCCAAAACGGACGGCTTTTCCATCCGCGGTTGAAACCAGCGTGGGCTGACTTCCCGCATCCCCCTGCATAAAGGCATATGGAGTTCCTGAACCGTCCAACCGACCCGAACGGTCACTCCAGGAACCCACAGGGTCTCCGGGAGAATCCGGCAACGATTGCGCATCCAGCCAGAGGGCGGCCTGTTGCGCACCTGCCGGACTGGGATGAAAAACGCTGACCTGAATATCCACATCCTCCGGCCCGGGAGTTTCATCCTCAATACTGAGACCGAGCAGGCCTCCGGTTCCGGCGGAATGAACCAGGGTCAGCCTGCCGGCATTCAGATCGGCGGCGGTAAAGGTATCACTCAGCCCGAGAGCGGTCCCATCACGTTGTAGCTCAATCCCCGCAGGCAGCGAGCGCACGGTAATGGACACATTTTCCGGAGTGGTATCCGCATCCACGATTCGCAGCGCCAGCCCCGCCACCCCTTCCTGTGTGACTGTGATCTCCCGGCTGAGAATCTGGGGATCGGTATTGGCAAGGTTGGGGTCGGTTCCCAATTCAAATTCTTCTTTGTTGTTCAAGCCGTCGTTATCCGGATCCGCAGATCCCAGACGGTCCAGCCCCGTGAGTTCATGCAGATCCAGCCAGGCATCGGGCACACCGTCGCCGTTACGGTCTTCGGGCTCCCCTCCGGCGAGAATATCCAGACGCCGCTCCAGTCCGCGGTCTCCCGGCGACACGAACAGCTGAAGATCGGTTTCACTGGCCACCGTGGAGGGTTCGCCATTGACCAGGATCGAAACCACGTCGATCAGAACGCCTTCCGACTCGACATCAATATATTCATCCAGTTCATACGCCGGGGGATCATTTTTAAGCGGCAGCGCCACCGCAAACGAATAGGGCTGCGGATTGCCCACTCCGGCGGGCGCCAGGGGCACCGTAAGCGTAACCGTATTTTCCGGTCGCTCCGTGTTACGCAGCACCAGCACCATTTCACCGCTTTGAACCAGATAGGGACTTCCACCGGCGGGCTGGACAACCCGGCCGTAGAGCAGCATCGACGGATCCGTGAATCCGGGCGAGGCGGATACCGACAGAGCGGCGGACAGGGAAAAGAACAGAGAGAAAAGAAAAGAGCGCATGATCAGTTCCCCGAAGCAGAGTAGGTTTCAAATAAGAGGCGTATATCCCGGATGCCCTGCTGGTTTTCACTTCCGATCAGTTTCCGCAGCGCGTCATCCGGACTGGCACCGAGTGTACTGCCGGGAATAATTAACAACCAGCGGGTGTTCCAGACGGACCGGCCGGCCAGACGGCTGTTCCAGATCAATTCATCATTGGCGAACAATTCGTCGCCATCATCGTGGTAGGCACGGAACCGTGAGAACTGGCGGGCGGCCGCGTAGGGTTCGGCCAGGGTGCCGTCCGAAGTCAGGAAGCGGTCATCTTCGAGATCTTCAGAGGTCAGCGCATAGGGAGCGGGAATCGCCTGATCCAGAATATTCCAGGTCCGGGTCTTCAAATCGGGACTGTCCGGAATGCGAATCACATCATTCCCGGCCGGAACCAGCCACACCCGGGGCGCCACGGCAAGGTTGGTGCCGTCGTATCCTTCGAACCAAACCCCGGCCGACCGGATCTTGGTGGAGAAGCGGGAAGCGTCATAGCTTTGATCCCCTCCCCCCAAGGGCCAGCCAAAGAAGTTCCGCCCTTCAAAAATCTCGGAAGAAAAGGGAATCACAATCCCGGGCTGCGCGCCGTCCGACTCCGGCCAGGGCGGACGGCAGTGGGTACGGAATTCAGGGACATCCCACAGGTTGGCCACTTGATGCCGGGAGAGGGATTGCCTCCAGGCACGGTCACTTTCCACTGCCGGCTGTGAGGGGTCTCCCGATTCAAATTTCTGCACCCGGAAGAGTTCCCGGCGCAAAGAGAAACGTCCGGTTTCCGCTTCCGGATTGTTAAAGCCCAACTGCCCCTCCAGGGTGTCATAATTGATTTTCAGCCGGGCCAGAATTCCGGCCAGCCCATCCCCGTCCATCTGGGGATGGCCGTCTGTCATGCGTCCCGGCAGGCGGGTGGCGACGATATCGGTGAGCGCGCCCCGGGCATTTGCCGGATCACTGTCATCCAGATTGGTTTCAAACGCATACGCTTTGGCCGCCAGGTAGGCATACTGCGCAGCCAGATCAAAGGAGTGTCGGTATTTCTGCAACGCGTCGTTGTGCGTCACCCGCAGGGTCATGTCGTTATACCGTTCGCGTTGAACGGCCGCGGCCAGACTCCGGTTCTGGGTTTGACGTTCTTCCAACAACGCAGTGCCAAGATCCACTTCACGGAGGAAAGCCTGCTCAGCCTCTTCCAGAGAAAGCAGAGCCGATGAAATGGCATATCGCAAAGACGATTCATTATTCAGATTCTCCTGAACGGCCTGAACTTCAGCCCGCAGATCATTTTGCAAGGTTCTGGATTCTCCCGTGACCCGCACCTCGGACTCCTCGATGTCATAATCGAATTGTGCATATAACTGGGAAACTTCGAGCGCATTCGCCAGCACATCGAAACCCGTGGACACACCCAGAGTGGTGGCAAAAATTCCGGACCGCGCAATACTCGACACATCATTGGATGTCCCCACGACCGTGGGCAGACTTTGAACAATAATATCTGCCGCCCGGTCCGTGGTCTCCGTGGCCAGACTGGCCGCTCTCTTGGAAATTTCCAGGGCCATAAACGCCGACCGTAATTTTTTCTGTGCCTCCACAAGCTCGGCAGCCGTTTCGGTCGAGACTAGCAGGGTTTCCTGTTTCAAAAACAGCACCTCGATATCCACAGAGAGTTCGTTGAGAAAGATTTCATACTCATTCACCGCCTTGGCCAGTTCATTCTGTGCCGTGACCTGACGGAGAATTGCGGTTTGAATGGAACCGGTGACCTCCCGCTCCCCCCATGATTCCGGCGCCAGGAACCCATAGGTATCCCCCGAGGTAATGGGCAGGGCGAAATCCGCAGTGAGGGACAGTTCCTGCTCCGGATCCACGATGAAATCCAGTAAGGCCGAGGCAAGATTCGTGATGTCATATCCGGTAAAATCAGTAAAACTATCCTCAAGATATGAACTGAAAAACTCAGCCAGGCGCGTGGAGGCTGCGGGGACACGGTTCACCGATAGCAACAGCCCCGGCACTTCGGACACCTGATCGCTCCGGTCCTGTTCAATCAGCCCGATAAATTCTTCACTTTCCAGAGGCAGATAGCTCTGGAAATTGTTTCCATCCACATACAGCCATAGAAACAAATCCGGACCAACGTAGCCTTCCGGATAGAGCTGACCCGCTCCGACCGTCCCGGCGTAGGGCGTGCCGAATACCTGTTTCAGCCGGTTGCGGAAAGCAAGATCCTGATCCACAGCCTGGCGGGTGAGCTCCTCCGTGGTGGCGACCACCTGACGGATACGCTGATCCACCTGGTTCGCATAATCAAAGGCGGTTACCGTGTTCTGCAATGCGGTTACAGCCCGTTCATATATCTGTTCGAAATGGGAGGCGGTAATTTCCTGTCCTCTTTCGAGACGGGCGGGATCAATATCAAAGGGGACCGCATTCTCCGCCACCCCAATGGGGGTCAAGCCCCGGGCCGCGTCATCCAGCACGCTCTGAATTTCTCCCAGAGAAGCCGCAATTTCGCCGGGAGCGGTCACGGCCTGACGGTCGAGATCCTCCAGATTTTCTGCGGGCTGGCCGGAAACCGGATCGGGGGCCTCCGCCGGAAGTAAAGCATTTGCGGTCAGCCAGTCAAAGTAGGCTCCCTGCCCGGCCCGTTTGGACCACCCCTGCAACCCCCATGCCCGGTCCGGATTGGTATCGGTGTATCCCTGCCACTGTCCGGCAGGATCCGCGGTGTAGGACTGTCGATAGGTCTGACGAACAATGTCGCTTCCCGCGCGGGCCCGGGCGGCGGCCGCATGCGCAAACTTTGATTCGTCCAGATAATCCACTTCCAGCACATTATCTGCCAGGGCATAAAATTCGGAGCGGGTGATCCAGGCAAAACTGTCAGACTGCAATAAGCGGTAATGGGTTCGCAACGAACTGGTGTAATGCCCCCAGGCATCGCCATGCCCCTGGGGATAAAGCTCCGCCGCATCGTACTCATTGATAAAGCCATCAGCATTTACATCACTGATCTGATAGTTATTCGCATAGGCGGCCTCCCCGTCTCCTTTGGTGAAGTTCCAGAACAGCCGGTTGTCCACCGGCCACGCTTTGGCGAAATCGGTTCCGCGCAGTAAAGCGAGCTCCTCATGCAGCAGACTGGCCTCCTGATTTTGAAAAGACCATACCGTCGGCGCATAGTTCCCATATTCCACACTTCCCGTCCCCAGACCGATGGTCGGGTCGAGGGCGTCACTGTAAGCTTCATTGCCCAGCAGCATATAAAAATCGCTGATCCGGGTGGCGGCAAGCAGGAGGGCCTGTTGTACCCCGTCCGTGGCCACCGTGCCCTCCACCAGGGTGAGTGCCCGGTCAAGCACTGTTTGATACAGCGCGATCAGGCCCACATTTTCGATCACATCTTTATCCGAACTCAGCGAAACCGGTCCCAGCGGACGGGTCCCCGCCTGCTGAATCATACTGGTGTAGGTCGCGGGACTTCCGTTGTTGTAGAAATCGGTTATTCGCGCTTCATACGCATTGATCCGGTCAAGCACCCGTTTCACCCAGCCGAACGCCAGGGCGGGAACGTAACCAAAGCTTCCGTCGGACTGCACCTGCGGAGAATTGTGGGCCCCGGCCCACTGATAGGGCGCCGGATCGGAGGAATCGTCTTTGATCCAGTCCGCTTCCACAGCCCCCTGCAGGGCGGTGGCATCTGATTCAAATCCACTTTCGTCCGATAGCCGGTAGCGGGAATAGATCCACTGATCAGCAAGGAGTTTGTCCGGCAGGCCGGCCAGGTCCAGGGTGGGAGCCGTGTCTGTGTGATTGAACCATTCCGAGGGTGCTTGATCCGGGGCCTCTTCCGGAATGGAGCCGCTCACTTCCTGACTGTGCCAGTCGAAGACCACATTTTCCACCGCACCCCCAAAGTCGGCCGTGTGGCGGAGTGTGATTTTTTCATCAAAGGCATTGGGCGCCTCCACCAGCTTGACCCCTCCCCGGTACCGCCGGGGTGAAATACGAATCACATGCACACTGACCGGTGCCGCACCCAGAGAAGGATGATTGTTTTCCGCCAGAGTGACATACAGCGGTTCAGCAAACGCCGCGGCGGTTCCGTTCAGAAGGTGTGGCGAGGTTATCAACGCGGAACCGGTGCCCAGGGAAAGCAGGGGTTCCGCAACTTGATCATCCCGGCTCAGCACCTGCAACCCGGTCTCTGAATCCGTTTCAAACTTGAAATTCCCAGCTTCATCCCGGTCAATCCCCCGCATCAGTCCGGGATAATATGCGGTGGTGATATCCGCTCCGGGGCTGCCATCCAGGTCCAGTTGATCCGGATTCCGTGACCGGCTGTACAGGGTATCGACGGCGGTTTGCCAGTCGGTGTCCGCATCCAAATCGCGAAGAGACTGCCGTTCCGCCTGGGTCAAGACATTGGGCTCAAGTACATAAAGCGAAATGGGCGGAGCCGTGAGGTCCGCATCCCCCACGGCCCGGTCATTGAGCAGTCCCCGCAGCACCAGCTCCCCCGTCAAGGTGTCGTAAAACACCCGCTTCTGCAAAGAGGCAGAGAGCTCACTGAAAAACCAGTCGGTACCCTGAGCCAGGACATTGCCATTGGCCGGATTCAGCTGCAGCGGCAGACTCTCCAGGTCGACACGAATTTCGTCCAGCGGACGGATCAACCGGGCGGCGTACGATTCGGGCACATCCGTCTCCTGAATTACATTGTCCATTTCAGGGCGGGAACTGTCGAACACCAGCTGCGCAGCAGACCAGCCCACCACCGCGGGCAGACCGGAAGCCAGGGGGAAATCCGCTTGATACTCCCCGCCGGCAAAAGTCAGGGTCTCCCCGGTTTTTAAAACCGGATAATCATTTTTCCAGAATCCTTCATACCGCACCGCAACCGGTTCCGGTTCGAAGGCATCCTGTCCACGGTAAAAGACCCCATTGGTCGGCAGCCAGGGAATCGCCGTTCCGTAAGCCACATCGTTTTGCCCATCCGCATCCAAATCAAACCAGAATCCCGACAACAGCGGATACCAAAACCGTGCATCAAACCGTGCTTCCACATCCGGAGCCGCGGCAGCTGCGGGCGTACGTCCAGACACAATCCAGGGGGTTCCTTTGTGATCCTTCCAGAACACACGGCGGTCATCGAGCTGGGTGGCCGTGGTTTCTTCTGGGAGCACCGCGCCCATCACCTCACCCAGTGGATAAGGAAGCGGCAACAGCTCTCCTGCAAAAGCCGCATAGTGAAAATCATAGCTGGGGTTGGCGGGCTGAACCTCAAGGGGCTGAAGAAATCCATCCGGATTCTCCGCATCATAACTCAGGCTGGGATACAGGCCGGAGCGGCGCTCCAGATTCAGCCCGGCATCCAGAGCTTCATTCCGGGTCTGCTCCACTTTCCAGGCCCGCATGGTAGAAACGCCGGTTTCAAGATCGGTTACCTCCGCCAGCACCCAGGGTTCCGAGGTGTAGGCCGATCCGGTAACCCGGTTCAGATCATTGCGCAACGCGAACACCGCATCCGGTGCAGGATTCGTGGGAGTGACCCCACCGATTCCCGCACGCTGCGAAATGGCGACCAGGGCGTGTTCTTCGTTTGGATTCCATCCGGCCTGTTCCGGGTCGGGCTGATTGTATACCGACAACCCGGTGAAGGCCGCAGACGAAAACACCTCCTGATCATTTCCCTGTTCATCCACCCCTTCACTTCCGATCCGGCTTGCGATGTAGATGCGCTGATCCCGATGCGGACCCTGTTCCGGGAACTGAATCCGGTTATATTCAATCGACAGATAGGGCCAGGCCACATTGGGCCGTTCCGGATCATTTTCCCGGCTGTCGTTTCGGTACCAGATTCCGATGGGAGTGGCTGTGCCCGCCACATCGGCATCCGAAGCATTGACAGGATAGAACGCCCCCCACTCTCCGGGATTCGCGGCACGGTCATAGAGGTTGGCATTGTAATTTGAAACCGCGGGGATCAGGAACGGAGCGCCATAATCCGCCTGGTCAAAACGGCTGGTCACCCGGGTGGCAACCTCCGGTACAGAATCGGGTCCGTAGGTATAAAACTGATCACGCACATCCGCGGATAAAATATTTTGAAGTTCCGCATGGATGTAAGCCAGCAAATATCCGGAGCCTTCGTTTGAGACGGTCAACCCGCTCACCGGCGGGGAATCGAACGTGAAATTGATCATGACCGTCGGATCGGGTTGATCCGCTTTCCACGCAAGATCCTGAAGCGCGGATGCGGACAATACGGCAATATGACTTCGAAAGTTATCCAGATAACCCTGAAATCCTGTAGAGGTGCCGGGATCAAACCCGATGCGCCACATGTTGCTGCGGATGCCGGGTTCGGTAATCGTCAGCGGACCTGCAACCAGTGTTCCGTTGCGATAGAGAGTCAGTTCTCTGTTATCGCTGAGCACGACCGCCCAGTGATCCCATCCGGCGGCAGTCAAATCCTGAGGGGCCTCCAGGGTCTGCCCCCCACAGTTCACAAAAAGGTTTCCCCCATCCGCCCCGGCCTTGAACCCTATCCGGAAATCGTCAAAACCTGTATCGCTTTCCAGAACCAACAGCGTCATTTCGGGACTTGTGGATGAAATTTCGGGGAAGGCCCAGAAATCAAAACTGATCGGCACTCTCCCGTCCGTACTGTTTTGAATAATGGGAGAGCCGAGTTCGATATCCAGAGAAGTGGATCCGTTAAACCGGGCAACAAACCCGTCTCTGATGGAAACATCTTCGGAATTGATCGTGACTTCGGTGAAGGGTGTGGATTCAACCGTGCGGACCAGCAGGGATTCCCGCTGCAGATCTCCGGTGGCCGATTCATCAGGGTCAGCCCGCACGCTGAACACCAGCACACTGCGGGAGGTTTCGGTAATCTGCAGCTGTTTCCCGCCCCGCAATAAAGTGCCCGCCAAACTCCGTTCGGTCACGTCGCCGGTGGAGCCGTCACGGACAATGCGCTCACTGTAAGCCAGACCGTCGGTTTCATTAAAAAAGAACCGGTCCGAAGCATCCGGATCAAGTGCCACCAGCGGGATCTCGCCATTTTGCTCCCCTTCCACATGCGCATTGTGGAGCATTTGGTACATGGCATGCGGAGCCCCGGGGAAAGCGGAATCCACATCGGGAAAAGTTCCGCTCAGGGAAGCCGACACCTGATACGGATCCCCGGCAAACCCGGCCACAATTTGTACCAGTCGGGTTTGCTGTCCATCGGCTGTCGGCCATTCCAGCAGAAACTGCCCCGGGCGCACCGGCCATAAAACACGGCCGGCACCGTCCCAGCGGATTACATTATCCACGCTGGCATCATTCGGGGTTTCACGGATCAGCTGCGTGACCGAAAAGGGCTGCGCAAAGGTGGCGGCTAACTGTAGCGGCGCCAGCGGGCTCCCGTCGAGTTCGGTCCCGGTGGCGGGATCCAGGCTTTCGCCCAGCGGTACCCGGACCACATAAACAGGTTCACCAAAATTCCAGAGGATCCGGCCGGGGCGGTCGACAAAATCTGTGGAGAGCCGATATTGGTTTGAACCGGACAGAAATGCAGCCGTAAGTCCGGCGGGATTGTTGGCGGCATCCAGCGTCTCCCCCTCCAGGGTCACATTTTCAAACAAACCGGTCGGCAGCCCGATCAGACTCTGCAAAGGAGAATTGTTGATTTCGGTATCCACCAGAATCTCCACGGAATCCCCTTCCCGCACCCAGAGTGCCCCCGCACCCGCCTGCACCCCGCCATCTCCACTGCTTATGGACGTGGCGGGATCGAAACCGCCATTTGCTGTCAGACTCTCAATCTTATATTCCTTTTCCCAGGACCAGCGAATCATCGTGTAGTCGTTCAGAACGATTTCAGGAACCTGCTGGGAATTATCCAGCTCTGTGGGAAAGAACGCTCGGTCTTCCGCCTGCCGGGACGGTTCAACCGGTCCCATGTTCAAAGAGCTGGCGGGGTTGGTCTGTGACAGGATGTAGTCTGTCCCGTCAAACACCGGTGCATCATTGAAGTCATAACCCGCCACCAGTCCGGAGGAAGTGATCCCGCCGGAGATCTGGCGGGTTTTATTGATTTCAGAACCCGATAATGGCCGGCTCCACACCCGAAGGTCATCCACATCAAAATCGCTGTCAGGACTGCCCAATCGCCATGTCCCGGATGGCGCAAAATCAAAAGCGTCCTGCCCCACCGCCCGACCATTGAGATAGAGCGTCGTGATGCCGTCCGCGGGATCATAGGTGAAAGCCCAGTGATTCCAGATGTCTTGTCGGGTTCCCTCCCCCGGCGCAGTGATTTGCGCTCCGCCGGACCGCAACAGCTGGACCCGTCCCTCTTCGCCCAGCCGGAGACGGATATTATTGGCCTCAAAAATTCTGGAGGGGGTAGAGCGGATGTCATTCATACGGAGCCAGAACGCAATCGTCCATCCGTTTCCACTCTGTGCGGCAAAACTGGCACTCCCTTCGTAAGGATCGGCAGATGCGGGATGCACCAAAAAGGAGCCCGAAGCCGCGGCACGGGCAACGGGATGATTCTGTAACTCGTATCCATTGATGCGGTAGCGGATGTCATTCGCGCTGTCCGGGGCGAACACAAAGCCGTCGATGGTGGCAATTTCGCCCGAACCTTCCGGCACCCATACTTTCTGCACAGCCGGATCCGGATTACCTGCCGACACAGATTCCAGCCCCTCCGGAATTGCCGATTCCATGATCAGTGCCACTTCTTTGACCACTTGCCATTCAAAGGTCAGATCATCGGTCACTTCGATATCGGCGGCCAGATCGGTGCCGGAAATTGTCGTCCCGGGAACGGTGAACCCTACTGTCTTCCACCGGGCAACCGCCAAGTTGCGAATATCACTGTCCAGAGGCGTTTCCTGCCCCGGGGGAACCGGCAACGCCTGCCCTTGACGATCGATGTAGACATACGCCGGCGCACGGAACGGGATCACCGCACCTTCGACCACCGATGCGGTATTCAATGGAGGCGCCAAAAATCCGGTGTAGGCTTCCAGGGCTTCTGCGTGGTTGATGCTGATATTCAAATCACGCTTAAGGGTTTGGAATTCCTGTTCATCGTTGGAGAAAACCGCCGTGGTCGATGACGTACCTTCATAAAATGAAAAGAAAGGGCCGCTGTTGGTTCCGGGAATCGCCGTCCCCGGACTCACACTGTTTGCATCACCGTTAAAAGGTGCATAATATAACAACGCATTTTTAATCTCGTTGGGCAAGGGGCTGAAGATCGCAGCCTCATAGGCTTCGGGTCCAAAACCAAGGACCTTCTCATGATGAAACTCAATAATCTCGGAGGTGACATCATCCCATACGGAAAACGAATGAAAATAGGCATCCAGATCCGGAGTAAACTCCGATGGGGTTGGATTACCATTATTGGTCTGTTCGGTTCGGCTCGACCCGCCCAACTCGATATACACGGATTTCCCATCGGCGGGAATGTTTCCGGAGTAGAGATCTCCGGTGTCGGTCTGAAGTCGCTGAATGCCGTCCAGGTAAATCACTAAATCTTCATTCTCGGGATCGTGGGTGAGCAGAAAGTAATACCAGGTATTCGGCTGAAGGGCCAAACCACTTAAATTCTGAGATACGGTTCCGGATGCAGACTGAACTTTGTAGGATAATTTGTTGTTGTTCAGCGCCACGTAATGCCGTTGGGTGATCAGAAAATCCTGATAGCCGGAAATAGTATTTCCCACTTTATTAATCACCTGCCGGCCAAGCTGGAGCAAAGTCCCGTTGGCATCCTCATGCGTTTTAAACCAGAACCCGATGGCATAGGGACCGGTTTCAATGTCGTCGGCATACGCACTGTTCATGTGGAGCAGCTGACCGCCGCTGCCCGCCTCCGTTTCGGCCACGGTGATGTTGACGGGTGCCGCCGCCGCTTTCTGTAAAGGAAACAGCATACCGGCCGCACTGAGAAGGAGGGAAAAAGTGAAGAGAAGAGTTCGGGTTTTCATCAATGAGTCGCTTACTCGAGTGTGGAAATACTGTTCACCCGCCGGAGGCTGAATCGACCTCGCGCCTGCAGGGCTTCCCCGGGGGGATTGACTTCAGAGCCGACGGGTGAGGTCCGGCCGAGTCCGGTGATGGTTTCGGTAAATACACCGCTGAAAAGAGTGGAGCCGAATCCGGTGAGTGTCTGCGCCTCCTCGCTGTTCACCTCATCAACATGCAACGTCCATTCACGCGTCACCCGGAACCCCCGTTGATGCTCCGGATGGAAGGCATGGCGGTAGGGATTGGTGCGGTGCCAGGGATCCAGCGTAAAGCTGCCTTCCACTGTGGAGATCAGCCCCCCCGGCACCAGTTCCCCATCGAGCTCCAGACTTTCCAAATACTCAGACGATAGGGTGGCGGGGTCAAAGTTGACCGTGCTGTCGGCAGAAACCGGAGGAATGACGGAGCGGGGAAGATCATAGGCTGCGGTATCAAAACGCTGCCCCACCAGACGGCCTCCCCTCTCCTCAATCCCCACAAAATTGGGGATATCGTTTTCATCCAGAACGATGATGTACTCCGGAGGAATTCCTTCATCCACAATCGTCCGCTGAAGGATGGTGGCATCGCTGAGCAGACGAACGGTTCCGGTATCATCCACATGCAGGAGAAGCCGGTAGCGGAGAGGACGGCGAACCGCTTCCAACCGGGGACCGACCGTTGTCCCGCTATCGGTTTTTCCATCCACCACACTTGTACTTTGCGTGAGCAGCACATCCCCCACCCACAGACCGGGCAAGGGATCGCCGCTCTCCCCTGCGGTTGGCAGGCCGGTCGGGACAGATGCGCGCACGGGAAGAAACTGATAGTAACTGCTGCCATCCGGAAGCCGGGCCTCCACACGATACAGGTTGCTGCGGGTGTCCTCCCCACCCGTCCAGTCCCTGCGCACCTCCAGGCGGATCGGTGCGGAGGTCCGGGAAGGCAGGGTCCCGGATCCTGCGCCCGTTTGGGTTATGGCATAATCCACAATGCGCCCGGCACTGACCGCGTCGAACACATCAAATCCATCCTGAAAAACCCGGACCAAATGAAGTCCGGCGGGATCATCCAGGAGATTCCCCGCAGCCACATCCATGGTTTCACGTTCCGTCCCAAAATCCAACAGTCCGTCCGCGGATTGAAATATAAAAGGGAGCGGCCCCTGATAAGAGGAGCCTTCCGAGCAAAAGACCCAATACGCTTCGTTCTCCCGCATGCGCTCATTGGGGTTGACCGCTACCCAGGAACCAAGCTCCAGACGAAACACCTGACCCAAATCATGGGCCGGAGAGGGTCCAAAAAAATCTGCAAAAGTGGGCGGCGTGCTTCCGGTGGGCACACCGATGAAATTAAACGCGTCAGGCACCCAGGTAAAACGGTGAAAAGCGACTTCACCCGTGACCTGGATCGTAACCGGCTGGTCTCCGGAATTTTCGATCAGATAGGCGGCGTTTCCCGTAATACTCCCCAATGTGTTTTCACCCACCGTCGTGTTGCGCCGCCAGGTCAACCAAAAGTCCCCTCCCGGAGCAGCCCCGGAGGGATCGTCAATAAACTGAACCGGCGCACGGGCAGGAAGAAAGCGGGAAACGGTCGTAAGGTCCGGCTCACTGCCGAAAACCGTCATCGGATCCGCCGCTTTGCCTTCTGCCGTTTGCGGGGCAACCGCCAACCAGACCGCATTCCAGCCCGGAGCCAGTTCCAACTCCTGAACCTGTACCGGATCAGCTGACAGTGGGCTCAGCCATAAACTCGCAATAAGCATACCAACAAACTTAACGATGCTTATATGGGCATACCCAATAGATTTAACACCAAGTGTTTCAATACCGGTTTTGGTAATATTGGTCATAATTGAAATGTATATGTTACGAACATTTCAGACCGTCAAGCCTATTTCCTATAACATTGAATACATGTAATAGGTTTACGATATATAGGATAGAATTCATCTTTTTACTCAGGCAAAAGCAAAAATATGGTAGCAGGACCGTGTGGGGGCAAATAGACTCTCCTTGACATACATCCCTGTGAACGGGCGGGTTGATTTTTTCTTTTTCAACAAATTGTAGCAACGCTACGGCCCCAACCAATATACCAACCAAGTAGTAAACATTGCCCCGAATACTGATCGTCCAAAACTCTTCAGCCCCAACAGGGCGACCCTCCACAGCCCGGTCCCTCAGGGCCGGGGGGGAGGAAAAAAGGCCCTCATCAGTCAGGTCTCCAAATCCCAACGTCCCCGTTTAACCGATGTCACCCCGTATTTATTCCGTAAACCGTCCACCACCGCATCCAATTTACGTTCTTTCGGCTGCGGTGGCGGACTAAACAAATCCAACTGCGCATCCCCGCCTACCGGCACATCACTTAACTGAGAAACCCCTACCCCCAACAAACGCACTGGCCATGGAGGATCAAACTTCTCAAACAAATCCAAAACGGTATCAAAAATTTCCTGATCCGATCTCGTGGAGACGGCCAACTGTTTTTGTCGCGTGTAGGTTTGAAATTGATCACTCCTGATTTTGATCTGCACACAAGAAGCCCAGTAGCCGGAAGCCCGCAATCGACGGCCCACCTTCTCCGACAATCGCAACAGGGTTTGATGGTGGACCTCCCGCGCATCCTGGTTCACCGTATAGGTGTGTTCATTGGAAATACTTTTTTCCGGTTCCCGGTCATGCACCGGCCGCGCATCCAACCCGTTGGCCAAGGCATAAAGATGCTCCCCTGAGGACTGACCAAACCATTTCACCAACTGGGGTTTTCCCGCATTCTGTAAATCCCCAACCAAACGTATGCCCTGTTGGGCCAAACGTTGCTTCGTCTTTTTCCCCACCCCCCAGATCCGACCCACATCCAGCGGCGCCAAAAATGTCCGGATCTCCTCCGCCTCCCGCGGGACCACCGTCAGCCCATTCGGCTTGTCCATGTCCGATGCCAACTTGGCCAAAAACTTGTTCCCCGCAATCCCCACCGATGCGGTCAGCTGACATTTTTCAAAAATTTCCGCCCGCAGGGCCTCGCCCATTTTCACTTCGTCGTCCCCCCATAAATGCAAACTTCCCGTCACATCCAAAAAGGCTTCATCCACCGATAGCCCCTGCACATAAGGCGAAAACCGGTCAAAGATTTCAAAGATATGCCTGGAGGCCTGCCGGTAGGCCTGCATGCGGCCCGGACGGAAAATTCCCTCCGGACAACGCCGCCCCGCCTCCCGCAGGGGCATGGCCGAATGCACCCCGAATTTCCGGGCCTCATAACTGGCTGCCGACACCACCCCGCGCTGATCCGGTTTTCCGCCGATAATCACCGGCTTGCCTTTTAATTCCGGAAAATCACGCTGCTCCACCGACGCAAAAAAGGCGTCCATGTCCACATGCAGGATGCAGCGCGGATCCGGCATTCCTCCTCAACTCCAAAGCGGATCGGAATAAACCCCCTCTGCAAGCAAGGCTTTTAAGCCGGCTTGCACCGCCGGTTTGTCTTCGGGATAGGTCACCCCCAACCAGTGGTCATCCGAATGCAACACCTCCACCGATGCCTGTTGGCGATCGATCAATTGCTGCACCAGGGTCGGGATATAATACTCAGACTTCATCGGATCCGGCAACGTCCCCAGGAAGTCTTTAAATCCTGCTTGGGCATGCGCAAACAACTCCGGGGTGAAGCCCCAGGTATTCATCGACACCAACTGACTGCCATCCATCACTTCCAATTCACCGCCCCGATTCACTTCAATCCCGTCAGCAACCGGATGAATTTCATGACATTCCTCCACCCCGGCCAATTTTCCGGCCGCTACCTCGCATACCCCGCGCGAAACCGTGCCGTGTTCACTCACCGTATTTTTCAGAGGGTACGCCACCAACACATAATCCCCTTGAGAATTCTCTCTCGCCTGCAGCGCAGCTGCCAGCAGCCTGAAGGAGCCCGGCCCATAAAAATCATCCGCGTTTATCACCCCGAAAGGCTCCTTCACAATCTCCCGGGCCGACAGCATCGCATGAATGGTTCCCCAGGGCTTCACCCGCCCTTCCGGCACCTCAAACCCCTCCGGTAAATCAGACAGTTCCTGATAGGCATATTCCACCTGAATATGATTCTCGTATTTACTTCCCACCTGCGCCTTAAACGCCTCCTCAATATCGCGGCGGATCACAAACACAATTTTCCCGAAGCCCGCGCGATGAGCATCAAACACCGAGTAATCCAGAATCACTTCTCCGGAAGGCCCCACCGGATCCAGTTGTTTTAAGCCTCCATAACGGCTTCCCATTCCGGCGGCGAGTACAAGTAAAGTTGGTTTCATAGGTTTTCCTTAAAGTTCAGACGTTCCAAATCATATTCCTCATCCTTAGGCAATTCGATTAAGATGTCGATTGCGATTTCAAAACCATCTTCAGAGTCTGTTGCTTTATTAAAAAATATCTGGCAAGGATGCCCTCCCTCCCCCATATTTTCCAAGACCAGACTCCTCATTGTGTACAAAATGGAGCGAGGGCATCCCTGCCCGAAGAACCAACCCGAATAAATCAACAGGCCTTTTACAAGACCCCATTGACTACTGACCCATAATTACAGCCCCTGACCACAGACCAAATACTTACAACGTATCCAGCGGACTCGCCACGCCCAGCGGCCCCTGATTGAGCACGTGGGTATAAATCATGGTGGTTTTCACATCCGCGTGTCCCAGCAGTTC
>JARHXX010000025.1 GCA_029269125.1 Kiritimatiellaeota bacterium B1221
ATTGTACGATACGGATTCCGGATGAAACTTCATCACGTAAACCGGGGGGGGGAAGATCGGTTTTACACGGGTTACGATTGAATTGAGGGCTTTACTTAGAATATCACATTTGATTTTTTGTGGGGTATTAGGTTTGGCGTTTCCAAATTTGGCTGAAAGATGATTCTAAAACTTTGTGATAAGACGGTGGGTTCAAAAGGGTGGGTTCTGTTTATGTGATTGAGCGCTTTAGGGGGCAACTACAGAACCCTTGACGGTGCCCGTGACGCGATGATGGCATTGCCATATGTTGTCCAAAATCCTTTTCAGCAATTTAATTTGGGTAAAGCTGAAGCGGATAGACCGATTCAGGTCACACAGATTTGGCCTGAAGAAATCAGAGAGGCCACGATATGTTTTTGGAAAGATGATAAACGAGCGGCAGTGAGTATCGGGATTAGCGATAATAATTGAGGGATGCCTCTTTTGGGATGGAAATGGGGGAGAAGTATGGGGTTAAATTCACGTTTTTCTTGATTGTCGTTCCGCTTGAACAGGGCAAGGGAGCCAGCAATTATGGAACCTGGGAGGGCTGGCAAAGCGTTTTGGATGCAGGTCACGATGTACAGGCACATTCCTACAAACCCGGGAAACCGGCAGATGATCGCAGCGAAGCCGATGAAAGAGAGGATTATCGAAAAGCAATTGAGGCGCTGGAAGGAAAATTAAAAGGCAACCGTTGTCTGGTTATGGCCTATGCCTGGGGAATAGGCCGACGTGAAATTGCCCAGGAGTATTTCATTGCCGCACGGGGGGGGGATGGCCGTCCCAGCACCCCGAACCGTGGGGAAATACGCATGCAGAACAAATGTATCCTGGGTGTATCTTCCGTACGTTTTCTGAAGCGGAAAGTATAAAAGCCGTGTTCAGGGGAGGTGATGCCAGAGCAGGAGAATATGCGGCTTCAGGATAAAGGGTTCTGCAGGAATTTGATGGGTGGGGGACTGCGAAAAAGCCTGATTCACCGAATCTGTGAATGGTTGTTCGAGGGGGGGGAGAATCTAATCGATAAATATATTCACCTATTCCGGATTGAGAGGCTTGACTAGAAGTTTTTTCAGCGCATCATCCAAGATTAGTCATTCATATTTATGAACCCCTTCATTCAATCCAAAGGATTGAATTTTTAATTATTCAGGATCAACACTATGAGAAAAAGAAAAATTTTTATGACGGAATTTGACAAAAAACGGCTGACGGAATTGATGGATGTCGCTCAGGAATTTGATTTTAAAGACCGGAATGATCTTAAAATGATTCAGAGCGAACTGGAGCGGGCCAAAGTGGTGGATTCCAAAAAAATTCCGGAAAACGTGGTGACCATGAACAGTCGTCTGCAGTTTATGGATTTGGAAGACAATGAGAAATCTGAAGTGACCCTGGTTTTCCCCGCAAATGCAAATATCGCAGAGGGTAAACTCTCTATTCTTTCTCCGATCGGCACGGCTTTACTGGGTTATGCGGAAGGGGATGAAATTGAATGGGAGGTCCCCGGGGGGAGCAGGCGTATATTGATTGAAAAGATTCTCTATCAACCTGAAGCCGCGGGTGATCTTCACTTATAATCATATTTTTCAGGGCTTTTTCGCTGCGTGCGCCACGAAAACGTGAACCCATGTTATTTAGAATATGAAAAAGCTCTTTTTATTAAAATGAATTAGAGCTATAAGCCTTATGCAGTTTTTAAGACTGATGTAACAATATAAACCCAAGCTAACATTAGATGACAATGATACGACAAATACGAAACGTTCTAACTATTTTTGCTTTCACCTTTTTATCCTTCGCCTGGTGTGGCGAGGATGGCGTGGTGCGGATCCTTGGAGTGGGGAATAGCTTTACGGTAAATTCTGAAAAATTCCTTCCGCAAATCGTGGCCAATGACCCCGGAATTAAAGCGGAAATCGCGGGTGCGATTATTGGGGGCTGTCCCTTGGATAAACATGTTGCTTTGGCCAAAGCACATGAAGCGGACGCATCAAAGGGGAAAGCGTACCGGTATACCCTGGATGGAAAAAATAAATCCAATAAAGTGGCTCTCAAAGAGATTCTGGAGGACAAAAAATGGGATTACGTGACGATTCAGCAGCTGAGTACCAAAAGCTATAAACCGGAAACCTATACCCCATATACGGGAGAACTCATCGACTATATCAAGACATATGCTCCTCAGGCGGAAATCGTCATCCATGAAACCTGGTCTCACAGCGTGAATAGTTACAGGGCAACGAACTGGAAATTGGATCCGGAAGACATGTATGAAAAATTACATGCCGCCTATGGGGCTATTTCTGATGAATTTGATCTTGAAGTGATTCCCGTAGGAACCGCTTTTCAAAATGCCCGGGCAACTGAAATGTGGGATGAACAGTTGACCTCTGTGGATGTGAAAGCACTGGTTTACCCCGAAGATAAAGATGAATTGCCCAAATTGGAAAACAGCCTGAATCGGGTCTTTTACTGGAAAAAAAATAAGGATGGGGAATGGTATGTGGGGAATGATGGATACCATGCGGGCCATAAAGGCGAATACCTGGGTGGATTGGTCTGGTATGCTTTCTTTTTTAATAAGGATCCCCGGGGAATCACCTATAAACCGGATACACTAAGCGAAGAACAGGCGGCTTCCCTCCGGGAAATTGCATACCAAACTGTGATGGATGGAAAAGACGAAGAGTAAGTCTTCTATATCCAAAGTAAAACGGCAGGTCGCATAAGCATCTGCCGTTTTTTTTTGCCGTCGCAAGAGCGGGATGACCCGCGCCGGCATGTCGGAGAGAGCTACCACTCTTTTCCCAGCTTAATTCGCAAGGTGTTTTTGGTTCTGGATTCGTTCACATCCGGACTGCTGTCGAAGTCGATTTCATACTCGATGCTGGTGATAAATTGTCGAAGAAGGGGAATGCGGAAGCCGGTCCAGGAGTGCCAAAGCTGTTTGTCTAAATCTTCAAGACTCAGACCGGCCTGGTGCCGGTGATAAAAACGCAGTTTGTCTTCCAAAATCAAGGTCTCATAATTTAAGATCCAGTTCGCGCTGATGTATTCGGTACTGGATTCCCCGGTATAATTTTCGTGCACATAGTACAGACCATATTCTGTGGTGGAATAGGTCCGTGGTGAGGTCTGGAATTTATAGCCCCATCCGGGTCCGGTGGTTTGTCTCAGTTCCAATCCATCATATTTTTCCTGTTTAAGGGCGTACCAATAACTCAGAAAATACTTTGGAGTATAAAAATAGGAGTATTTGTTTCCGCTTGTCCAATCCTGTTTGGTGGAGGCGCTTTTGTTGTAGTCATATTCAAACTGCAATTGGGAAGAAAACTTATGTTTCAGAAAAAGGTATTCGATATTGAAATCGGTATCCAGTTCATTTTTGGGACTGTTTCCGCTTTCCAGTTTAAGGGCGAGGTTTACATGTCCGCTGAAAGATCCCTTTTCTCCTAAATCTACTACGGTGGGAAACAGAATTTTCACATCGGCAATCGGGTAGGGGGGGGTAGGGTCCACATCCGTTTTTGCTCCGAAAATTTTTTGGGTCGTAAGTTTCCCCTCTTGGTTGAGCAGGGGGGCAGGGGAATCCAAAACGATCCGCTGAACCTGTGAAATGGCGATGTTGACTGAGCCGGCATAGGAAGTTTTTATCTGCACAGAACCGTCTTTCATTCTCGAGACGGTCCCGCTGATCCGATCGCCGTTTTTCAAGAGGACGGTGTCGGCAGGGCTTTGCCCCAATAAGAGCGCGACGCAGGCAAAGGCACAGGTACGGGAGATAAAACGGGGGGAAGAAAAAGGCAGCATCAGCCGGGTTTAAATACGTTTTGTCGAAGGGGGCCGGCCTCTCACTAAAAAGCTTTGCCTCGGATCATTTTCGGGGTCCGGAAGCGATGAGAGATGGTCTGTGCCAGATCAAAAAAGCCTTCCCGTATACCCAATTCCTCTGGGGGAGCTCCGGGGCGGTACACTAAAAGAGGCACATGTTCACGGGTATGGTCGCTGCCATGAAAAATGGGATCATTCCCATGATCCGCAGTGAGAATGAGGGTGTCATCTTCCCGAAGCTGGGGGAGGATTTTGGCTAACCAGTTATCCATTTGTTCCAGGCAGCCTGCATAGCCTTTGACATCCCGCCGGTGTCCGTATTTCATATCAAAATCAATAAAATTGGCAAAGACAAAGCCGTGATCCAGCTCTTTTATGAGAGATTCGGTTTGCGCCATCGACGAAAGATTATCGCCGGTATGCCAGCCCTGATCGATCCCCCGGTGGGCAAAGATATCCTCAATTTTCCCCACGCTATATACCGGTACGTTGTGGGACTGAAGATGTTGGAGGAGGGTGGGCTCTTCGGTTTCGTAAGCGTAGTCCACCCGATCGGGGGTGCGTTCAAATGCGCCGGGTTTCCCTTTAAATGGGCGGGCAATGACGCGACCCACCCGGTAGGGGTCACAGAGTTTACGGGCTGCTTCGCAAGCTTCGTATAGTTCTTCCAAGGGGATGGCATCCACATGGGCGGCGATTTGGAAAACGGAATCGGCAGAGGTATAAATGATATAGGCCTTTTCGCGTAAGGCCTGTTCCCCGAGTCGTTCAATGATTTGGGTGCCGCTGGCGTGGCAATTGCCAAGGAAGGGTCGTTTTACCGCTTCTGCAAATGATCGGGTTAATTCGTCAGGAAAGGCGGCGTCCTGTTTAGGGAAGACATGAAATCCCGGTTGAAGGAGCAGACCGGCAATTTCCCAGTGGCCGGTGATGGTGTCTTTGCCTTCGGACAGCTCACGCATGGCGCCCCAGCTGGCCAGGGGATTTTGAACGGGTTGGATGCCGGTGATGGGGCCCTGATCTCCCAATAAGGAGAGGATATTTGCCAAGCCGAGTTTTTCAAAGGTTGGCAAAGAAAGACCGCCCATGGCTTGGGCGGTATGTTGAAGGGTGGCACTTCCCCGATCGCCATAATCCCCGGCATCCGGGGCTTGGCCGATTCCGACGGAATCCATGACGATCAGAAAAATGCGCGTGGACATGGTTTTGTCCTTATTCCATGATCATGGTTTCACCACCGGTGGCACCCGCAGTGGCGTCGGTCATCTTTTTGATGTCTTCCGGGGTCATATTCACACTCAGAGTGACGACTGAATCCTGGGCTGCGATTTTGATTTTCTGCGAGAGTTCAGCCGCCTGAGGACCCAAGCTCATCATCAGCATGGGCAGCATACTTTGAACCATGCCGGTGGCTTGTTGTGCATTTCCGGCATTTCCCAGATCCAGACTTAAGTAAAAGTCGAGAGACTCAGCGGTATCCGCACTGATAAGCAAAGATTTGGCTGTGGAGAAAGGCATGATCATCGCGCCCATTCCGCCTTGCGCGGCAGTGGCTTGTATGCCTTCCTGAATTTTCTGACGGGCAGCCGCAGGGAGGACCAAAACGATACGGGCCTGGCGATTTCCCATGGCCTGCATGGCGGCGGCCATATCTGCGGTAGGTGCCGCGGTTTTGCCTTCAGTGATTCGGCTCAGGCTGTCTTTTAAAGAAAGAGTGTTGAAGGCCATTAAGAAGGTTTTTCCGTCCGGGCTGAGGGTGCCGTAGGCTTTGTCGGGACCGTCTTCGGTGTTGTTGGATTCCAGTTTGATGACGTCCAATCCATCTTCCTGTGTGATGGTGATTTTGGCATCGATCTCTTCATCACCCATGCTTTCGAGGCCGGCTTTGGCCTGTTCAAGGGTGATAGGTTTTGCCAGTTCAATGGCCACAACCGCCTGCGCATCTTCCAATTCATCAGGGTCTGCGGCTTCAAAATCAATGTTGTCGATATCCATGGAAAAGGCCATGCTGCGTACATCATCTTCGGTAAGACCGGTCGCGGCGGTGAAGGCGGCGGTTTTTTCATCAGCAAGTGCTTTCTCTTCAGGAGACTGTTGTGCTTCAATTGCTTTAGAAAAAGGGGATTCGTTCATTTTGGCAATGTCTACATAGACAAAGACGTCTGCATTTTCCACAAATCCACCGCGCAGGGCGGATTGGGCATATACAGAAAAAGAGGTCAGGCAAAATGACGTTAAAAAGAGGGCAAGCAAAGATTTCTTCATGTAGTTTGATTTTGGGTTAGAAATTAGATAATCCAGAAAGAGAAGAATAGATGGAATGGCCTTCACTTCAACCTAAAAGTTTCTGCAGTATGAAATATTATGAGTAAATCCCGAAGATCTCCCACTCCCCAGCCCGTGCTTCCCCTGTTAACCCGGGTGTTTATGGGGAGTGCCGTCGGCCTGTTGTATTTGTGGTGTATGCTGATTCCTTTGGTGGGAAAAGCGGGGAGTCAAAGCCCTCAATCCCGCGAAAATTTTATCACGGTGCTCGCAGTATTGGTTTCGGCGTTCCTCTTTACGTCCCTCGCTTGCCGGCAACTGCGCAAACATCCGGCACCCTCCCCCTGGTATTTACGGGTGGGGTACAGTCTCTGTCTCCTGCAGCTTGTCTGTTTGTTTTTACTGCTTGGAGGCGCTTTTGCCGTCTAAGTTTGATTTTTTCGGTTGCGTACCTTTCCCAGAAGTCGTATCCATACTCTACACACCTTTTAATTGAATCAACTCCTCGGAGAATCTCACATGACCCGCTTGTTAAAATCGTTTATATTCTTTGCACTCAGTCTCCTTGTTTTGCCGTTCCTTGGAGCGGAAGACAGTCTGTTCGAAAGAGCCCCCTGGAGTTACAGTGCCGGAATCGGGCAGATTAATTTTGAAGGAGACCACGAGCTGGATGACGGGCCTTTCATTACTTTGCGGGCAATGAAGAACTTGAATGCCCACTGGGGATATGAAATCATTTTAGATCTTATGCCGCAACTGGATGGTTCAAGCGGAGAAAATCCGGATCGTGTGCGGTTGGGGGGGAACACGGGTACCGAGCCAAGTGTCGCGGACACCTGGGGCTTCCGTTTCGGCGTTGACGGAAACTACCATTTGCGGAACATCGAGAACCTTCGGTGGGACCCTTACCTGAGCGTGGGGGTTGCGTATCTTTATTTTGATGAAGACACCGCTTCCGGCGCTTCCAGTGTTCAGGGGTATGCCGGTGGCGGATTGATGTATCACTTTAACGATACCTGGGCGATGCGGGGTGACATTCAAAGTATGGTTTTTGGAGGGGGAGATGAAGCCCAATTGAGTGCTATGTACAGTATTGGTGTGAATTACCGCCCCAATACAAAGCTGCCTGATGAGTATCGGGTAGGGGGGATTCCTCAGAATATTGATACCGATGGTGACGGACTGAATGACGGCTATGAACGTGAAATCGGCACCGATCCCAATAATCCGGATACCGATGGGGATGGACTCACTGACGGCGAAGAGGTTTTGAAATATAAAACCGATCCTTTGAATCCTGATAGTGATGGTGACGGGCTCACCGATGGTGACGAGGTGAAAGTCTATCTGACCCATCCCTTAAACCCGGATTCTGATGGTGACGGACTCAAAGACGGGGAAGAGGTGCTTGAACATAAAACCGATCCCCTGAATCCCGACACGGATGGAGACGGGCTTAAAGACGGTGCGGAAGTAAAAACCTACACCACTGACCCCTTGAACCCGGATACGGATGGAGAGGGACTCACTGATGGGGATGAGGTGAGCAAATACAAAACCGATCCGCTGAATCCCGATACAGATGAAGGCGGCGTAAATGACGCGATTGAAGTCCTCCAGGACAAAACCAATCCATTGGATCCGAAAGATGATTTCATCCGCATTCAACTGAATATTGAATTTGATACGGATAAAGCGACCATCCGTTCCGCGGATTATGATGAGTTGGCTGAAGTCATTGCGCTCATCAAAAGCGTTCCCACCTCCACTGTGGTGGTGGAAGGTCATGCGGATAAACGTAAAACCTCGAAACGGAAATACAATCTCGACCTGTCTCAGCGCCGGGCCAACACTGTACGTCAGTACTTGCTGTCCAATGGTGAAGGCATTGCCCCTGAACGGATTACTGCCAAAGGTTTTGGGTTCGATCAACCGATCGCGCCCAATGACACTGAAGAAAACATGCAGAAAAACCGCCGGGTGATGATTGTCATCGACCGTAACAGTGTGACGGAATAACCGGGGAAACCCGGATGCCCCAAGTTACACTCGTTAACTTCGCCAGTGGCAGTACAGGAAACTGTACGTTACTGGCGACAGAAAATACCCGCGTACTGATCGATGCGGGGATCAGTACCAAACGGATTCGAACCCATCTTCAGGAACTGGAGATGGATGTGGATCAATTGGACGGGGTCTGCGTGACCCATGAACACAGTGATCACATCCAGGCTTTGCCGATATTAAACCGCAAGCATGAAGTTCCACTGTATGGAAATGCGGGGACGATCCAGTCCTTGGCCCACAAGAAAAAGTTTGAAGATTTAAAGTGGCGGGTCTTCACCAATGGGCAGGATTTTGACATTGGCGATTTTAGTTTTCACCCTTTTAGCATTCCGCATGATGCCTATGACCCCGTCAGCTATGTGGTCACTTGCGGGGACATTCGTGTAGGGTTTGCTACCGATATTGGTTTGGCGACCCGCCTGGTGAGACATCAATTGAAAGGCTGCCATGCATTGATTTTGGAAACCAATCATGACCGGATTTTATTGGAGGAATCGGAACGTCCCTGGTCCTTAAAGCAGCGGATCAGCGGAAGGCAGGGCCATCTCTCAAATGAAGAAGCGGCGGATTTGTTAAAAGAAGTGGCGGGACCGGAATTGCAGCGGGTGTATTTGGCTCATTTAAGTTCGGATTGCAATCAGGTCGCACTTGCCGAATCCTGTATTCGTCTTACTTTAAAATCTATGAATATGGAACATGTACGGGTTTGTATGACCCATCCGAATCAACCGGCAGAACCTTGGTCTTTTTCCTCCACTCACCTGGAGCTGTCTTCATGAATTGGTTTTATGGAATTGGCGGACAACAATTTGGACCGGTTGAGCTCTCTGCATTGTTGAAAATGGTTTCCGAGGGGAAATTAAAGGAAGATGATTTGGTTTGGCATGCCGGAATGGGGGAACAGTGGCAGGAAGTGAGAAGGGTGCCTGAGCTACAGATACGCTCAACACCTGCACCGAGGCCTCCATCGAGCTTCGTGCCTGCAGATTCACAGCCTGCTGAACCAGAACCTGTACGGGAACCCCAAGTGACTCTGATGGACGAGCCTTCCGAAGGCCGACTTGAAAATGCTGAGATTACCCGTCGGGCCCGCGCCTCATTAAAGGGGTTATGGGGATTGGGAATTGCCGTCGTGTTATTGCAGATTTTGTTGGTGGGACTGGCAAATAATATCATTCCTGTCATTGCCGGTATGGTTTTGTCGGGTCCTTTTATGGTGGGCGTTTCAAAAGTCTTTTTGTCGATGGCCCGCAAGCAGCGGACAGAAGTGGGCAAAATGTTTGACGGGTTTCAGTGTTTTGGAAACGCGATTGGAACGTATTTGGTCAGTACGATTTTTATTTTTCTGTGGAGTCTTCTGTTCCTGATTCCCGGAATCATTGCCAGCATGTCCTACAGTATGATCTACTTTATTCTGGTGGATGATCCGAAAAGGGAGCCCGGGGATGTGTTGTCTTTAAGTAAAGACATGATGCAGGGATATAAGTGGCAATTCTTCTGCCTGTATCTTCGGTTTTTGGGTTGGTCCATCCTGAGTGTGATTTTCACTCTGGGGGTCGGACTGTTTTGGGTCTTCCCTTATATCCAGGCGTCCTCCGCCCATTTTTATGAAATGGTTCGGAAAAATTACATGGAACAATATTCCGCAACCTGAATTTTCTGTTTAAACTGGAGATCCATTATGCCCGCAACCCATATTTCAAGAACCATTCACATCGCCGCAGCCCCGGAAGACGTATTCGCGAAAATTTTAGATTTCCGTCAGTGGCCCGCCTGGTCTCCTTGGATTATCGTGGAACCGGAGACAAAGCTGACTTTCCCGGAGGGTGGGAATTCTTATGAATGGAAAGGGGAGTTGATTGGTGCGGGGCGTATTACCAAAGTGGCGTCGTCTGTTCCCGATCGTTTAGAGTGTAAACTTGAGATTTCCAAACCCTGGAAAAGTGTATCGGAAGTGTTTTTTCAATGTAAAGCTGTTGAAGGGGGCTGCGAGGTGACCTGGATCATGAATGGCAAATTGCCTTTGGTCATGTTTTGGATGAAGGGGATGATGGAAACCTTGGTCGGCATGGATTATATGCGAGGTTTGACCATGTTGAAGGAGCTCTGCGAAACCGGGAGTGTTCCTTCAGCCATCGAAGCCTTGGGGGAAGAAGCGTTTGCGGGCCGGAGCTATGTGGGGGTCACGACGGAGTGTAAGATCCCTGAAATCGGGATAAAAATGGGGGCGGATTTCGCGAAAATTGAACCCCTGGTCAGCCAGTATGAGGTGGATGAATCCAACCCGCCGTTTTCCATTTACGAAAAATGGAATATGCGTAAGTCGGATGTTCAATATAGCGTGGGAGTGGCCGTCCCTGAGGTCCCTGCAGATTTGCCGGATGGATTTATTTCAGGACAAATTCCCGAAGGCAAAATTTTTGTGATCAGGCACACCGGTCCGTATCGCCATCTTGGAAATGCCTGGGCTTTAGGCATGATCTTAAGCCGCACTAAAAAGTTTCAACCGCGCAAAGGCGCATACCCCTTTGAACTTTATATGAATGATCCCCGGAAGACAGAGGAGAAAGATCTGGTGGTCCACATCTGTTTTCCGATGGTGTAAATGGCTGCCATTGGATAAGAGGGCTGAGGGCATCCCTGCCCGACATGGTTGAGTTTTTTTGCTTTTAAAAAGAAGGATGCCCAGACCGCTTCGGTCCTGTCACCCCCCTGCCTTCGCGTGCGGTTCGGGAGAGGGCTTGCTACACGTTTTTGAGAGAATTTCAGATGCATCGATGATTTGTGCGAACAGAAGTTTGTCACGAAAACCACGGAAAGGAACACCACCCCCAAACCCCCTTTGGAATTCCGTTTCAAATGAGGGCGTGTGGGCCGCATGCAGGAGAACCGGATACCCAAAAACCCCGATCCTTTCAGATCGGGGTTTTGTTTGGAGGCGCTTTAGTAAAGCCATTCCCAGGTGATGCCAAACTGGGCGGGATCGCCTTTGGTGGTCCAGAGCTTACTGGGGTAATCCGGTGGCTCGTTTCCGAAGTAATATCCGCGGGTATCGTAATCGGTATCAAAGATATTCCGTCCCCACAGGCTGAGGGTCCATTTTTCCGTGCGGTAGGCAAGGGTGAGGTTCACCAATTCGTAGGGGTTTGAAGTGATGTTGTGGCTGTCGGAGAAGTAGTAGGAATCCACGCCTTCAATCGCCACCTGGGTGAACCATTTTTCCGTCCAGTTCATCCGCAAGCCGGTTCGATACGTGTAGTTCGGGGCGTAGGGTTGTTCGCGTCCCTCCACATTTAAATTCCCTCCGGCGTCTTCGAAATCCGAGTATTCGGTTTCCAGCAGTCCGAGGCTGGCAAAGAGTTCGAGCTGTTGGCTGAGGGGCGCTTGCAGTTCAATTTCCGCACCGTAGTTACTGCCTTCTGCGGCATTGTCGGTGTAGAAAGTGAAGCTGGTGGGGTCGGCGGGGTTGGGCTGAATGGAGGTGCCGATCTGCAGATCCCGTCGCCACATGTAGAAAACGGTCAGGTTCAGGTATCCGCGTCCTTCCGCCCAGTTCTGACGTAAGCCGGTTTCCAGGTTCCATAAAGTTTCCGGATCATAAATCCGTTGGTCCGCACTCAGGTTGGGATTGGAATTGACCCCGCCGCCTTTGAATCCGCGACTGGCGCCAATGAATACCCGTCGGTCCTGATCCAGTTCCGCTTCCAAGGCGACCCGTCCGCCGTACATCCAGTCGGAAACATCATCCGAAACGCCATCACTGTCACTGTAATCGCTGGAGCGATTTTCAATGCGCAGGGAGGTGACCAGATCAATATGCTGATCGATCGCGGTGGTGAGTTGTCCGTAGCCACCGAGGGTCAGCGCCTCGTAATCACTGTTTAAACTGCTGAAGCCGACGTATTCATCTTTTTCTTCCAACCAGTTGACCACGAGACCGGTGCTCCAGTCGCTTTTGCCTCCCCACAATCCTTCTCCCTTTTTGTTTTGGAAGCGGAATTCCTGTCCAATTTGATCGCGATCGCGATCCAGCTGTTCGGTGAAGGAGTAGCGGTATCCTTCAACGCTGGGATCAAAATAATAGGGGGCGGCGGCCCAAAATTCATCATTTCCCCAGTCGGCATCATATCCGTATCCGCTGCTGGCCATGCTGCCTGAAGTGATGCTGATAAGGTCGAAGCTGTCGAAGTTTTCATAGGTGGAACGTAAAGAGGCTCCCAGCAAAGACAGGGTGTCTTCACCCGGTTCATCTGTATAAGTGGTGAAGCCGTCGCCAGTGGTGGCAAAGGTGTCGTAGCCATTGCGCTGGTCACTGCCCATAAGGGTAAACTGATGACTTTGACTGGTCATGGGGGTATACAAAAACTGAATGCGGCCAAAAGCTTCCTGACGGCGGTTGGTGTTGTCTTCCTCCAGGTAAACATTTTCCCGGTAGCCGTTTTGTCGGCTCATGAAAAAGCTGGCCCGGTAAAAAAGTTCGTCATTCATGAGGCTCCAGGGTCCGCCCGTTGCGAAACCTGCTTCAAAAAGGTCGTCGGTTCCCACGCTAAACTGAAAACGGTTTTCAGGAAGCGGGGCGGGCGGGGCGCTGTTGATAATCATGGCACCGGCCAGAGCGCGGCTGCCATAAAGGGTGGCCTGGGGACCCCGAAGCACGTCTACGGACTGAACGTCAAATAAGCTGACGGCTCCCGCGAGACCGGAAAGGTCAATGTCATCCATGAACACGCCCACGGAAAAGTTGGGAGGACCTTCACCGGAAAATTGGCTGCGTTCACCCACGCCGCGGAGTTGCAGGTAACGGGGGCGGGAGGTGGCACCCGCATAGGTCAAATTGGGAACCATGCCCAAACTGTCCTGCAGGTGATGGGCCTGAGCATCTTCAAAGTCTTCCACGGACAGGCGGGTGTTGCTGGTGCTGAAGGTGGGGAGGCTATTGTCAGTAGGATCGCTGGAAACCACCAAGGGGGCCATTTCTGTGGTTTCCGTTTGCTGTGCCTGCAAGAGCAGGGGAAGAGTAAGCGCCAAAACTAAGAGTCGTTTTTTCATGTTGGATTTTCGTTTTCAGGTTAATGCCCGGCACGACGAAAAAAATGAAAATGCGATTGCTGGCACCCATTCCTACGCCGGTATCATCCGGATCAGGTTCGTGGGTTTAGCAAGCTATTGCAGTCTCAGACCTTCAGTCAGGTCACCCCATGGATGCGTTTCCCATAGTTCTGTGGAAAGAAAGAGTCAAGCGTAACACAGAGAATTGTGTCTGTGATAGAGCAGCGTTTTAACGCGGCTCTCAACCGGAGGGGGCAACGGAAATCCCGCGGTTGTATCTTTTCCAACAGCACCGAGATACAAAAAAGGGGAGGCGTCGTTTCTTCAGAAACGTTTTGCCTCCCCTTCGCTTAAAAGGTGAAAGAAATTACTTTTGCCGACGTTTCCCCCGAATCAGAAAAAGGACTCCCAAACCGAAGAGCATGGTCAAAAAACTGGTGGCTTCGGGGATAGCCACGGGGGTGAGGTCCACCGTGTAGCCACTTGTATTCGCATGAAAGGATGTATCGTAAATCAACCCCGAGACAGGCGTCTCGGGCAAGGTGAAGTTATCGTATCCAAAGGCATCGAGAACCAGTGTGCCGCCCGCCACCGTAAATCCGTATTCGTTGCTGAATCCGTTTTTATTTCCGAAACCGACAATATTTCCGACATTCGGGGTGCCACTGTCGGTAAAGAGCCGGTTCACCAGACTGTCCGAAATGGCGGCACCCGTTTGGTCAAAAAGGGTGTTTGAGACCACTGCGCTGGTGGGTTGCCCAGAGGCGGCACCCGTAAAAAAGATGCCGTGAAAATCCGAAACATTTCCGGAGCTGTAATGGGCAGCCCCTGGAGATAACGGGGTGCTTTGCCCGGGTAGAACTTCGAAGGTGAAGAGGTTCCCGCTGTTACTGATTAAAATATTTCCGAAAATCGGCAGGCCGACAAGGAAAAGGAGACTACATACAATTTTTTTACCTGAAGTGTTCATAGGCTGCGAATATATGATAACTGCAATTATATCCGCAATACCTCTTTCGGGGGGGCTCAGACCTTTTCAGGCTGGGGGAGCACTCCCCGCATGGAAATCTGTTTGTAGGGTAAATCCCGCTTGAGGGGGCGGGTCTGATCCTTCCGGGCCCTACACATGGCCCAGAGGGAGGCGGACAGCCGGTTGGGTGAATTGGTTTTGGCCAAAATCCGCTTTACGTGTTCTTTGACGGTGTTGAGTTGAATATTCAGAATCATCCCGATTTCCTCATTCGTTTTCCCATGGGTCATCAGGGCCAGGACTTCGGATTCACGGATACTCAAGCCGCCACGGCAAAGGGAGGCCGGATCCGGCAGAGGATCCGCAAGCCGGCTGCGGGATTTGGCTAAATTTCGGGCACTGCCCAGCAGAGATTGGGCAAGCGTCAGCAGATTTCGCTCTTCCACGGTGTAGTCCGCAGCTCTGGAGCGCTCAATGCCAAAGAATGAAATTTCACCCTCAACCCCGGGCACATAGATGGCACAGTGATCATCGATACCCAAAGGTTTATAAACTTCTGCAAAAATATCCATCTGATGGAATTGGCGGCGGGAGAAAAAATCACTGCGTGTAAAGGGTTTTCCGCCGTTTACGGTGTGATCCCAATTATAGAGCGGATACTTTGACATCAGTGCGGAATAGGCTTCCATGGCCTGTTCAAATCCCGGAGCCATTTGACTGAGCCTGGTTTCCAGCACATCCGTACCTACTTTGAAGGTACCGAAAAATACAAACTCACACGGCGCGATTTTCTCAAGAAAAGCAAAAGCCCGCTCTGCATAGTTTCCCAGGCCAATATCCGGCTTGAGAAATTCTTCGGAGGCTCTGCAATAGACCGTTAATTGATGAGAGGACAGCTGCATTACGCGGAAATCCCCTAAGCATATATACAGGGCCCGTCAAGCAGGACTGGCGGTTTAGCCTTATGAAAAATGAGAGTTGGATAGTCTGTGTCTATGTTGGAGCCGGGGTGATTTTGTAAGGTCTTTCTGCTTTTAAGTGGGTGGGATAAGCTGAAAGCCTAGGATACTTTCCAAACGCTGGCCTGGGCGACCGTAAACTGGGCGCGGCGTTCGTGGTCTCTGAGCACGAAGGGCATTTCCAGCACTTCGAGATTTGTGCACCAGGGATTCAGGTGTTGATGCAGACCTTCGAGGGTGGGCCACAGCCATTTATCCCGGGGAGTAAAGGCTTCATCCCAGCTGCAGGGGGTGGTGAAGAGGAGCACGGACCCAGGGCGGGTAATCTTTTTGAGTTGTTCCAGGCAAGCCGCGGGATCGGGGAGTCGGCACAAGAGATTTGCCATCAAAACCGCATCAAAACTTCCTAAGTCATCCGGCAGATGACAGGCATCACCGGTTTGAAACCTTGGAGGATTTTTCCGAGGTTCGGAAGAGGGGGTATAGATGTGTTCCGAACTTCGGAACTGGCCCTTGGCTGCGAGTTGATTTGCGGCGCGGATAAAGGACGCGGAAAAGTCGATGCCCAGCACCTGATGGAATTCGCGGGCCAAGGCAAAGCTGGATCCGCCCACGGCGCAGCCCAGGTCGAGGGCGGAACCGAAGTGTTCAGAGTGTCCGATCAGTTTCGCGGCGCAGCGTTCAGGGTAACCCACCACCCCCGCGGGGAGCGGGTGGTGGGGGAGGTAGTCCGGTTCCTGACTCCGGTAATGGAAGTCAAGATACTGACGGAGCAGGGTTTCGGATTCGTAGGAGTCAGGCAAAGAGACCCTTGAGGAAGGCGGAGGGCTGATAGTTTTCGATGATGACTTCCTGTCGATCTCCTTTGAACCAGCGGACTTGGGTGACATCAATACTGGTGGTTTTCTTGGGGTGAAAGAGGATGTCATCGTGGGAGGCGTTTTGAGCTTCGGCAAACATTTCGGGGACCAGGTGTCCGCCGAGATGGTCACTGCGTCCCGTGGCCACGTGCACGGTGCCGAGGGTTTTTTCGTCTTGAATATCCGCCCCGCAGAAGGGGAGGATCTGGGTGCCGAGTCCGAGTTCGCCGATTTCACCGGTGACGGGGTCGGAAATTAATTTTGCTTTGTGCGCTTCTACGGTTTCAGGATTTCCGGAAAGAAATTCCACATCCACGATCCGGCCGCCTTTGACATGCTGCAGGGCGATGGTGTCAGGATCTTCTTCGTATTGCATGGGGAAAACGCCTTCAGCGCCTTCGGGGACAAAGTACACTTCGCCGGCGGGGAGATTGGCAATGTCGGGATCACGGCCGTGGCAGAGTCCGTGACTTTTTTGCGCTTCCTGTCCGTTGAGAATAAGCGTCAGGGTATAGGTTTTTCCGGCAATGTTGTAATCAATTTCCACTTTGTCGGCCCGGGTGAGTCCAAGGCGCATTTTTTCAGCTTCCGCACTGACGGTGTTGTAGTCGACGGAAAGACCGCTTTGCACGATGATGTCATTGAGTCCGTGCATGGTGGATCCGCGGAAGCCGTACTTTTTGGCGTGGGCGGTGAGCGGAGCGGTGGCGGAGTAATCGCTGGTGCAGAGAATTAAATCATAGGGTTTGTAAACGTCTTCCACCAGATTGATTTCATTGCCGTTGACGTCGACAGCGGTTTCGGGCAATTCCAGGTTGCTGCCACCGGTGGTTTTATATGCGTAGAATTCGCCGCCGCTCAGTCCGAGTTTCTCCAGCAGTCCCTGCCCGTGAAAGGCCTGGTAAAAGACTTCATGGGCTTTTTTCTGAACCGGGTATCCGTCTTCTTTCAGGAAGGCGAAGTCTTTCACTTTTTCAGGATCATCCAGATCGATGAGCATGCACATTTTGCATCCGTCAATGGGATCGAACACGGTGGACAAAAGTTTTGCGAGATCGAAGGCGGGAAAGGTCCGATCACCCTGCAAGGTGGGAAAGGTTGTTTCAGTTGTTTGTGTCATAATATTTTTAATGGTTGTTCAAGGTGTGAGCATATCCTTCGGTATCATCAACAGAACCTTACAGACCTGCAAGGGAAAATGCGTTTGTTTTTGATTTCATGTTCTGTAGCTCTTACAGTTTCGGTATGAAATCTAAAGTTGCGCTTGAAAGTACGGTGATCACCCATGGCTTGCCACGTCCGGTCAATTTGGAGATTGCCCAGGAAATGCAGGAGGCGGTGAGGCAGGGGGGCGCGGAGCCGTTGATGATGGCGATTTTGGCCGGAGAAATTCAAGTGGGCCTCTCAGAGGCGCAGCTGGAGGATTTGGCGGCCCGGGAGAATGTGCGTAAATGCAGTCTGCGGGACTTGCCGATTGTCGCGCAGACCGGGGAGTACGGAGGGACCACGGTTTCGGCCACCTTGTATTTGGCGCTGCGTGCGGGAATTCCGGTTTTTGCCACCGGGGGGATTGGCGGCGTGCATCGGGGGGAGGCCATGGATATTTCGGCGGATTTACCGGCCCTGGCGCAGTTTCCGGGAACGGTGGTATGCGCAGGGGCAAAGTCGATATTGGATCTTCCCCGCACCCGGGAGCGTCTGGAAACGGATGGGGTGACGGTGTTGGGTTGGCAGTGTGATGCGTTTCCCGCATTTTATTCCCGTGAAAGCGGCATGGAGGTGGATCAGCGGGTGGAATCGGCAGCGGAGGTGGCGTCGATGATGCAGGAACGCGACCGCCTGGGGCTGCGGCAAAGCATCCTGGTGGCGGTTCCCTGTCCGGAAAAATCTGCACTGCCCCGGGAAGAAATGGAAGAGGCCATTGCGGCTGCGGAGAGGGAGGCGGTTTCGCAAGGGATCATGGGTAAAGCTTTGACTCCCTTTCTTTTAAACCGATTGGCGGAGGCCACGCAAGGGCGCAGTCTGGCCGCAAATCGGGCGCTGCTCTGCAACAATGCCCGGGTAGCGGCGGATATCGCCAACGCTTTTTATGAAATTGATACGTAATGTTTTGCCGCCTGTTCCGTCTGAGTTGTATATGAAAAAATTTGTTATATTGATCCTTTCCATGTGGAGCCTCGCTTTCGGGCAGAATTTTGGCTCTTCTCTTCCCGGTTTTTTGGCGGAAGCTGAAACCAATACTCAAGTCCGGTTGATTGCCGATGCTGAAAATTTTGTTCCCGGCGAAACGCTGATGGTGGGTTTGGTCATGGAGATGAACGATCATTGGCACACCTACTGGAGCAATCCCGGGGACGCGGGTATGCCCACCATGGTCAGTCTGGATCTTCCCGACGGCTTTACCCAGGGTGAAATTCTCTGGCCCGCCCCCGAACGTTTCGTGGTCGAGGGACTGGTGAGTCTGGGATATGAAGAGAAAGTCATTCTGCGAATGATGATTGAAACGCCTGCAGATTTCCCGCTTGGAGAAACGCTTGCGATCACCGGGGAGGCCACGTGGCTGGAGTGTAAAGAGGCCTGTATCCCGGGCAGCGGTGACGTTTCGTTAAACCTTTTGGCGGCGGAGGATGCGGGGGAAGCCAATCCTGAGTTTCTTGAAGGGATTGAAAAGCTCTACCGGGAAACCGATTGGGTGGGATCCTTTGAGGAAAATGGTGATCAGGTTGTGCTGCGGGTGAATGCCGCTGAAACTGACGGTCCCTTTGTTCATTTCTTTCCTTTTGAGGAGGGTGCATGGATGTTGGAGCCTGAACCGGTGATTGAAAAAACGGCGGACGGGATTGAAATTCGTTTAACCCGTAACCCTGCCGCGATTGACCCCGAAGCGGTGCCGGAAGGATTGCTGGTAAATGAAAAAGGCTGGGGGTTCAGCATCAATACGCTGTCGTCAGCAAGCGAGGAGGTGGCGGCCGTGCCATCTGCGGATGTTCAGGCCGCTCCCACCTATCATTTCCTTCCGGTGTTGCTGATGGCGTTTTTTGGCGGTGTGATCCTTAACTTACTGCCTTGTGTGTTTCCGGTGTTGGGACTGAAGGTCTCAGGATTTCTGGAGCAGGCGCACGGGGATCTCAAACAGGCCAAATTGCATTCGCTGGTCTTCTCATTGGGCATATTGGTTTCACTGTGGATTTTGGCCGGAATCGTCAGTTCTCTGAATTTGGCTTGGGGAGGACAGTTGGGAGATCCCACCACGGTGATTGTGCTTATTCTCCTGCTGAGTTTGTTTACGCTCAACCTGTTTGGTGTCTTTGAAATAGGTTACTTTTTCACCCGATTGGGTGGTGGCGCTTCGCAGAAAAAAGGATATGCCGGTTCCTTTTTCAGTGGGACACTGGTGACTGTGATTGCGACGCCTTGTACTGCGCCCTTTATGGGTGGCGCGATCAGTTGGGCGCTCACCCAGCCCGCGATTTTAGCTTTTATCGTATTCACGGCATTGGGTTTGGGGATTGCCGCCCCTTATGTGATTCTGTCCTTTTCACCTAAATTAATGGGTAAAATGCCCCGACCGGGGGCGTGGATGGAAACCTTTAAGCAGGGATCCGCCTTTTTTATGTTGGCGTTTGTATGGGTGCTGTTCTGGGTGCTGAGTGAACTGGTGCCGGTGGCAGTGCTGAACCGGGTGTTGGGCGCAGTTTGTTTGATGACTCTGGCCGCATGGATCCTGGGAAAATGGGGGGCTATCCACCGTTCGAAGAAGAGTAAACGGATTGGTAAATTACTGGGCGTAGTGCTCATTGTGCTCGCGTTCATGCTGAGCTTTTCTTACCAGGCCCCGATTGATGAACTCAATCCGGAACTCCAGGCGCGGATTGATGCCGCAGATCCGATTATGTATCATGAATTGGAACCCGAATTGGTGGAGAAGCTTCAGGCAGAAGAGGTGCCGGTGCACTGGACGCCGTTTACACCGGAAAAATTAGATGCATTGCTCGCGGCCCAAAAACCTGTCTTTATTGATTTTACGGCCAAGTGGTGTTTGACCTGTCAGGCCAACAAGCGCAGCAGTTTGTATAAGCCGGAAGTGCTCAGGGCATTGCAGGATGCCGGTGTCATCACCTTGGCTGCGGACCTGACCAAAGATGATCCGATTTTGAAAGAAGCACTGGCGTCCTATGGACGGCGTGGCGTTCCCACTTATATTGTCTATAATCAGCAGGGGGAATGGACATTGCTGTCTGAAACCCTGACTCCCGGTCTAGTGACCGGTTCCATTCAAAAATAAAATCAACCCCAGGAAATCCTATGAAAAAAATCTGTATATTCGCTCTCTCACTGTTCACCCTGCTTGGCTTGGCTCAGGCGGCCGAAGCACCGGCTTTCACCCTCACTGATACCAATGGCAATGAACATTCCCTGTCCGATTTCAAAGGTAAAGTGGTGGTGCTTGAGTGGTTCAATCATGGCTGCCCCTTTGTGAAAAAACATTATAGCAAAGGCAACATGCAGGCGCTGCAAAAAACCTACACTGACAAAGGCGTGGTCTGGCTGGCGATTGTTTCTTCTGCGGAAGGAAAGCAAGGATCTGACACCGCCGAAGGTCACAACAAAACCGCCAAAGAAAAGGGCACCAATGCCACCGCCATTTTGATGGATACGGACGGAACCGTGGGTAAAGCCTACGGCGCCAAAACCACCCCGCATATGTTTGTGATCAATGCCGAAGGTGAACTGGTTTATCAGGGCGCGATCGACGACAAGCGCTCCACCAATCCCGCAGACATTGCCACTTCCAAAAACTACGTTTCCGCAGCTTTGGATGCCGTATTGGCCGGCGAAGCGGTGGAGGTCACCAAATCCACCCCTTATGGATGCAGTGTGAAGTACTGAGTAATCAATATTTGATAACATTTACGCCGGATCATAGGATTCGGCGTTTCTTTTTGTCTTTGCCAGAGTGGATGGAAATGCGTAAGGGGAACCTATGTTAAACAAACCTTTTCAGCTTGGAAATTTAGAAATCCCCAATGGCGTTTTACTGGCGCCTTTGGCGGGGGTGAGTGATGTGCCTTTTCGCCGGATTTGTCAGGAGCTGGGGGCGGGGCTGACTTATATTGAAATGCTGTCGGCGGCGGGGATGCCTCATCACAACCGCAAAGCGGGAGAGTTGATTGCCCGGGATGCGTCAGAACCGGTTTTGGGGGCGCAAATGACCGGGGCCAAGCCGGAAATTATGGCCTTGGGGGCGAAGATCCTGATGGAAAAGGGGGTGGCGGTGGATACGCTGGATATCAATATGGGCTGTCCGGTAAAAAAAATTGTGGGGCGGGGATGCGGATCGGCGATTGTCAGGGATCCGAAATTGGCGGGAGAAATTTTACAGGCGACCATCGAGGCGGTGGACATTCCGGTGACCACCAAGATCCGCTTGGGTTTTACCAAAAGCGAGCAGACGGTGGAGGATGTGAGTGCTGCACTGGCCAAAGCCGGCAGCGAGATGCTGGTGATTCACGGGCGCACCCGGGACTGTGGCTACAGTGATCCGGTTCAGTATGACCGCATTAAAGACGGGTTTGAGGCGGCTCGGAATGCGGCGGGAGACCGGAAGATTCAGTTGGTTGGCAATGGGAATATTTTCGATTTAAAAACGGCCAAAGAAATGGTGGATAAAACCGGTTGTGACGGAGTGATGATTAGTCGGGGATGTTTAGGGAATCCGTGGATTTTCGATCAGATTTTGAATGAGCATGAACGCCAACCCACCGTAAGTGAATGGCTGGATGTGGTGTTGCGCCATGTGGAGTATCACCGGGAATTTTACACCGAAGGGCATTACGCGGCCATTCGTTTCCGGAAGCATTTACTGTGGTATGTGAGTGGGTATCCGGGGAGCCGGGCGCTTCGGGCTGAAATCAGCCAGGTGAATTCGATGGCGGAAGTGCGGGAACGTCTGTTGCGATATGCCGATGTGTTGCCGGATGAACTGCGGCGTTATGGAGATCCTCATGAATTTGCCAAGACGGGGGCGTATGATCCGAAAACTGAAATGGACAGGGATCATGACCGGGGAATTGAGCATTATGAGGACTCATGAATCGAATCCTCTATAAAAAGACCGAGCTCGCTCATGATCAGCTTCTGCTGACCGATGCCCGTGCGACCCATATTTTGCAGGTGCTGAAACCGGTGGTGGGGGATCGGTTGCGGACCGGGGAGATTGATGGTCCTTTGTCAGAGGCGGAAGTGCTGAAACTCGACCCGCAAAAAGTCATTTTGAAAATTACTGATTTGGAAATGCCCGCACGTCCGACCCTTGATTTGCTTTTGGCCTTGCCGCGGCCTAAAGTGCTGAAGCGCTTACTGCCTCAAATTGCGGCCATGGGAGTGGATCATCTTTATCTGTGCAATGCGGAGCGGGTGGAGAAATACTATTTTGATACCCACGTGCTTGAACCTGGTTTTCTGCATAAGGTTTTGGTCGAAGGCTTGACGCAAAGCGGAGATACCTGTTTGCCGGAAGTGGAGGTGGTTCGGCACCTGCCGTCATTTCTTGATAAGACTCCATTTCCTGAAAACCGCTGGTTGTTGCATCCGGGGGCTGCGGAAAGTTTGTTGAATGTGGAAATGGTTCAGGGACGAAGTGTGCTTGCGATTGGTCCGGAAGGGGGGTGGCGGGAGCGGGAGCTGAATCAATTTGAGATGCTTCATTTTCAACCCCTGTCTTTGTTTGATAAAATATTAAGATCTGACACTGCCTGTATTGCTGCCCTGGGGTTGGCGGCCGCGAAAGGAGAAGCTTGTGGCCGCGCCTGAGTGGAGAATCTTGTTGCAGCTGCTTAAGCAAATTGCGATTCCCCGCGGGCGAAGTGCCACGGGTTTGTTTTCGCTGGAGGGATATCGAAGTATGGAGAGGGCGTTGCGGAATGATGCGCCGATACGTGAAGTATTGGTCTCCCGAAAATTTGCAGAGGCGGATACGTCCCGCGAAACGTCTATTTTAGCGGAGGTGTCACGCAGGGGGGTGCCGCTTCGGATTGCACCGGATGAAGATTTTGCCGAGTTAAATGCGGGAAGGGGAATCGGAGAGGTGTTTGCCGTAATGCCCATTCCGGAGGAGCCGGATTGGGAATGTTTTGTGCAGCCGCAAGGAAGATGTTTATTGATGGTGGGATGGAATTTGGGAGATCCCGGAAATACGGGGGCGGTGATTCGTTCGGCTTTGGCTTCGGGATGTTCCGGTTTCCTGGCGGTGGGGACCACGGACCCCTGGCATCCCAAATCGGTGCGCACCAGCATGGGGTCTTTGTTTGCGCTGCCGATTCTGAAGGTGGGGGATGATGATGCGTGGCTGGAGAATTTGCATCAGCGGAATTTTGAAACGGTGGCCACCGTTTGTCGGGATGCGGAGATGTTGCCGGATCTTAAATTAACAGGTTTACGCACCGCACTGGTGTTGGGCAGTGAGGCTTTTGGTTTACCGGATGCGCTGGCGATGCGGATGCAGCGTCGGGTGACCATCCCCATGCCGGAAGGGGTGGATTCGTATTCGATCAATGCGGCGGCGGCGGTGTTGGCTTATTCGTTGATGCAAAAGAGTTTTGAATAACAGTTGTGGCGTGGAGCAGCAAGCGGTCGTACTCCACAACAGTTAAAGCCGTAGCGCGGGAAGACGGGAACTTTGGTTTGGCGTGACCCTTCGCGTAAACGCTTTGTGAGCCCCCCCGTGAACGGGGAACTGGGTAGTTATTTCCAAATTTTCAGATAGGGAAAGAGGCGGGTTTCGAGAGAGGGGTCGAGGCGGTAGAGAACCGCGCCTTTGAGTTTTCGGGCTTTAACTGAATCGAGTTGGATCAGCACTTGAGAGGGGGAGAGTTCGGCATTGCTGGAGATGAGGCCGATGCCGGGGAGGAGTTTTTCAGAGACGCCGGGTTGGGCGCGCTGTAAATCCAGCCAGCCGTCAAACTGATCCGGGTTATCGGTGTAATTCATGGGGATGATCCAATCGACCCAATTGTATTTTGCCCACACCGGCCAATCCTGTCCCTGGGCATCGGCACAATCGGGCCAGGCGCCCCAAACGGCCACGCTGAGTTTGAGTTGGGGAAATTCGCTTTTTAGGGCTTCCGAAATTTTTTGCATGGCCTGGTGCAATTCCTGTTGGCGGAAGCGTTGAAATTCGTCTTTGAGTCCGCCGGGAGTTAAAACTTCTCTGGGCCAGTTCTGTAGGCGGCGCCCTATTCGTTTTTCAAATGCGGCGCGGGCGGCGGGGCCGTAATCCGCCTCTTTTCCGGGATAGCGCATATAATCCAGATGAATGCCGTCGATGGGTGCGTGACGGGCCATTTCCAAGAGGCTGTCGATTTCAAATTGTACATTGTCGGGATGGGAAAAAGAAAGCCAGGGGATTTCTTTACCGTTGGCATCCTGCATCAATCGGCCTTCCCTCCGCATTTTTTCATGGAAGGCGGGCAGGCGGGTGTTGAGTTTCCAACAGATTTTCCAGGGGTGTGCCTGCAAACCGTGCTTGTGGGCGGCGGCGGTGAAAGCGCGGAGTTGATCGCCGTATTTTTCCAGAGACTTGGAAGGAGGAATGAGTCGGGAAGGGTAGTGGGCACGTCCGGCGCTGGCCATGTTGGGAAAGACCGCGTTGAATCCTGCGGCTTTCAAATGTTGGCAAGTCAGATCCCAGCTGCCGACGAAAAATCCGGTGCCGTTTTGATCCCAGATGCCTTTTATTTCGGCATCCCATTCCGGCTGACTGCTGGCAAAAGCCCGTTGCATGAGCAGATTGCTTTCCTGTAGATCGCGGAGCGTTTTTATTTTGAAGGTGCTGCTGAGGAGCGCTTTTCTGTAGATGTCAAGGGCCATGGATTTCAGATGTTGCGCGGGACCCGGTTTTGTCGAAACGGGTCCGTAGCGTATTTCAAATTGTTGCGGAGAACGGGTCTCGACATAATAGCGGATGGGTTCCGTAATAAGATCTGGATCCAGGCGGCCGATCCATTCGATGAGGGCCTGTTGTTTGGCGGCCAGGTCTCCGGACCGCCAGGCTACATTGGACCAGACGCCTCTGCTGCTTTCAATGCAGGCGGGTTGGCGGGTGTCACGATCCAGCGCATTTTGCCAGCTGGCGGTTACGGTGGACCCTGCGAGGGGACGGATCGTTCTGAGTGACCAGGCGTGTTGATAAATCCGGGTGGGGAAATTTTCCCGGGAGCTGTTCCAATGGTCAAATTGTCCGACCGTTGAGGAGCTGATGGGGGTGCCTAAATCTACTCCCAGTTTCCGTGCGAATCCCTGATGCTCTCCCTCAAAAACAATAACTTTGGTTCCCAGGTCGATCAGGCGGTTCAGCTGCTGATATTGTGGGGCAGGAAGTTTCGGGAGGTATGGCAGAATGATGAGCGAAGGGGTGGGGGCGTTCTTGTGGAGATCTTCGATGCTCTTTACGGCGTGGGGCATTCCAATACCATTGAGCAGCCTGCCAAAATGTCTGAAGCTTACGCGACTGGTGTAGGTCTCGTCGGCGGTGACAGCCAGGGATTCAGGGTTGATCAGCCAGAGGGTATCGATGAAACCGTCTAGACTGACAAGTTGAAGCGTACTGGATCCTTTTTGTCGCGGCCAGAAGCTGAAACGAATTTCTTCGATGCGGTTCCAGCCGGACGGGGACCCTTCCGGTTTGAAATCCTGTTTATTGAACAACAAATGATTGTAGCCCGCTTCGTGCAGGGTGAAGGTGTGAATATACCACCCGTTTCCGGATTTGAAGGAAAGGCTGCCTTCGAGCAGAAATCTGGGGTTTTGAATACCGGTCCGGAGTCTAAAGCTGGTGAGCGCGCTCAAATCCAGCCGCTGTTTTCGGGAGAGGGTGATCTGACGGTCGTCCCGGGTGAAATTCAATGCCAGTTCGGCATGATTTTTTTGGGGACGAATCTTCGCAGGTTGAACTCCGCTTTGCCAATCTCTACTGGATTCTTTGGCAAACTGAATTACGGTTTGCATGTGGGTGGCACGGGCATGCGGTAGCGCTGCCAGCAGGCATAGCACCCACCAGGAAAACAAACTTTTCATGTCAGCAAAGGGCCTGGTGCATGTAGGGGTTGCTTCGCTTCTCTGTGCCGATGGTGGTGGCGGGACCATGTCCGGGAATGACACGGGTGTCATCCGGCAATTCGGCCAGTCGGCGGAGGGAGTTCATAAGCACGGCGGTGTTTCCCCCTGGGAGGTCGGTGCGCCCGACACTGCCTTTGAACAGAACGTCTCCGCCGATGAGCAGTTTCTCTTCGGGAAAATGGAAGGCCACGGAACCGGGAGAGTGCCCGGGGAGGAAAAGAGTTTCAAAGGTGAAGGGTCCGATGTTAAAAGTACCGTCTTTCTCCCAGGCGGTTTGAATTTCGGGGACGGATGCGGGATCCGGTTGGCGGTACCAGGGCAGGTTTTGATTGCGGGAGGTGAAGGCCCAGCTTAGATCCAGGGGGTGCATCCAGCAGGGGGCGGGGCAGGCGGCATGCAGTTCGCCGATGGCGCAGACGTGATCGTAATGTCCGTGGGTGAAAGGGTAGCCAATAACGGTGAGGCCGTTGGCGGAGAGGGTTTCCTGCAGCCCCCCGGCATCCGCACCCGGGTCAATGACCAGCGCTTGTTTTTCCTGGTTGGAGAGAATGATACAATTGGTTTGGATCATTCCGGTGGGAATAATTTGAATCTGCATGTTTAGAACCTCAGTCCGGCGCGGAGACCGAACATTGAATAATTTAAGTCAACTTCCCGTTGATAGTTTGATTCGGATTGAAGGACTGTGTTGCTGTCGACCTGTTCGTAGTACAGGCCGACGAGGAGATCCAGGCTGTCACTAACCGGGAAGTAGACATTGCTGCCTATTTCCAGAAACGTATAGGAAATGGTCATATTGTCAAAGGTGTCGTCTTCCACGCCGATGTCTTCAAGGGCGCCGTCATAATCGAGGATTTTATAAGTTCCATAAATGACCATTTCGGGTCCGGAGGCCTCTGCTTCATGGAAAAGGATTCTTACTTCTCCACCCAGGCCGTATTCTGGCACGATCAGCTGTGCTTCACCGGAAGCATTTCCATTGACGGCATATGTCCGGTTCTCGAAGCCGGAAACTTCCACGCTGCCGGTACTTCCGGCATCAATGGAAAAATCGCTGACAATATATTGTGCGCCCACATGGAGCCAGGGGGTGAAGCGAACATTGCCTTTGGGGTTGAGGGTAAAGGGGGTGAGGCGCAATCCGAAACCCAACCACGTGGTGTCGGCCGAGACTGCGTAATCTGATCCCACGGGGATGAGGAGGTAATCGAGTTGTTGACCGTTAAAGGCGAGATCATCGACGCTTAAGCGGATTTCAGATTGGGCGGTGCCACTGGCGTTGACGGCGCTTTGGCGGTAATCGACCAGCAGGCTGAACCATCTGCCGGTGATTTGACCGCCAAAGGAAACCACTTCGGAGCCGCTATCGATATTTAAATCCACCAGGCTGGTATCCAGTCCGCCACTGATGAGGGAGCCATTTTGGGTTTCCTGCACGCGACCTTCCAGAGAATTCATATCTCCGTAACCGCCATAGAGCTCTAAATATCGATCTTGGCTTTGGGCGCGGCCCCAGGCAAAATTGTCTTCGGCCCGGATCAGGGCGAAGGGGATAGTCAGCATGATCATGAGAAATATTTTCATATTTGGGTGTTTAGCAACCAGATGAGGCGGGATGCGAGCAGAAAGTATTCTTCATCCTGACGGATTTGCAATGGAGATTCTATATTTCGCTTGCTGAGGAGTCGGAGGATATGGCAAAACACTGCTTATGAAAACAATACCGCTTGGCTTAAGTTCGCTTGAAGTTTCTTCGCTTGCCTTGGGCTGCATGCGCATGGGCCCCTTGAATATACCTGATGCCTGTGACGTGTTGCAGGCGGCACGGGATGTGGGGATTACCTTTTTCGACCATGCGGATATTTATAACCAAGGCGGATCGGAAAAAGTTTTTGCGGGGGCGGTCAAGGAGATGGGCCTTCGCCGGGAGGACATTCATGTGCAATCGAAATGCGGGATTCGTAAAGGATTCTTTGATTTTTCCAAAAAACATATTTTGAATTCGGTGGACGGGATTCTCTCCCGGTTGGAAACGGCGTATTTGGATGTGTTGCTGTTACACCGTCCGGATGCCTTGATGGAACCGGAGGAGATTGCGGAAGCATTTGCTGAATTAAAATCGGCAGGGAAAGTGAGGCATTTTGGGGTGAGCAATCAGAATCCCACACAGATTGCCTTTCTGCAGCAGGCATTGGAGATGCCGCTGGTTGCCAACCAAATGCAATTCAGCATCGCGCATACCCCGATGATCGATCAGGGCCTGAATGTGAATATGGCGGATGAACCGGCGGTAAACCGGGATGGCGGGGTGCTGGATTATTGCCAGCTGCACAAGATTACGGTGCAACCCTGGTCCCCCCTGCAGGCCGGTTTTTTTGGCGGGGTCTTTCTGGATCATCCGGATTACGCGGAATTGAACGAAGTTTTGAAACGCATTGCCATGGAAAGGGATGTGCCGGTTTCAGCCGTGGCGATTGCCTGGCTGCTGCGTCACCCCGCGAAAATGCAACCGATTTTGGGCAGTATGAATCCTCAGCGAATCAAAGACATGGCGGAGGCTTGTGAGTTTAAACTTAGCCGTCCGGAATGGTATGAAATCTACCGCGCGGCGGAAAACCGCCTGCCTTAAGTGGGAAAGGGGGCGGTGACAGGATGACGGATTCCGGGCGAAGCGGACGGGGAACTTTTTGCAGGAACGTTTCTGTGAATAGGATCACCCGCGGGTGAAAATTTCTTTCAAAGCAAACCGTGTCATCCAACTGGGTGTGCCGATGGCATTTGGGTGTGCTGCAGCTCGTTTGAACCTGAAAATTATGCTGAGAGGTTCATCCCGGACCTGCGCCTGGAGATAAAACTTCTAAGTTTCAAAGATTTAATCTGGCGGGGCTGTCCTGGGATAGCGTATAACTTGTTTTAGACCATTAAACCCGAGGAGCCCCCGCATGAAAATAATTTATAAATCCCACCTGTTTATCTTTGGATGGATCTGGGTAGTTTTACCGCTGCAGGCGCAAATGAATGAAAAAGCTCCCGTGAGGGACCGCATAGGCAGTTGGGAATTTTCAATTCCATTAATTTATGCCTTTGACGCCACCATAGATGGAGACGGGGGATCCCGTGTAGATTTGGATGATGATATAGGTTTTGGTTTTGCCGCGGCGTATAATGTAAGCAATCAGCTGAGCTTTGGAGGATTTTTTAATTGGAGTTACCGGGGATACGAAGCCAAAGGTCCCAAAGATGATGGTGGTGATTATCGATACACCAATAGTCTGGAAACCACGGCTTTGGGTGGCAGTGCCACGTATTTTATCCTGGAAGGACCTGCGACCCCCTTTATCACCGGATCTTTGGGCTACACCTTTATGGATACCAATATTCAAAATGGTCCGAGTGACGTTTACTGTTATTACGATCCCTGGTGGGGATATATCTGCAATGGGTACGTTCCCACCCGCACCGAGGATGGATTCAGTTATTCTTTGGGAATTGGTTTCCGCTTTGATGTATCGGACAGTGTCAGCCTTCAGTTGAGCTACAACAAATCCTGGGTGGAGCTCGACAACACTTCAGGCACCCCGGATTTTGACACCATTCGATTGGATTTTATTTTCCGGTCTTTCTGAGGGTTTAAAGCATCTTCAGGGTCAGAACTTCCTCCAAAAGATTGCATTCAATCCTGTCGATTTCTTCGAAGAATTCGAGAGGGGTGAGGGAGAGCTCCTGGCCGTCGCGCAGAAAGAGTGCGGGGATTTTGGGGGCAGCGCCATGCTTGAGTAGCAGCTTGAGCATGTCTTTGCTGTGACCTTTGGCATGGAACAGCGGGGTTTGTTCACCGAGAGACACCAGATCAGTGGGCCAGACGGGGGTGGTGTTGGCGGTGCCGGGAATTGCGGCCGCCTGCTGATTGATGTCGAGGCCGCGGGCAAGGAGTTCCTTGACCAGGTCTGCATGATTAAATTCGACCGCCATGTGGAGCAGACTGCCGCCTTCGAGAGGAAAGTGTCCATAGCTGAGGTCCAGGGTTTGCTTGAGCGCTTCCGGATCCCGGTCGAGTGCGTCTTTTAACTGGGACAGAGATCCCTGGTGAATCGCCATGATGGCATCTTTTGGATGGGGGGCACCGGCTTGGATGAGCAATTGAATGCAACGGCCTTTAAGGGGGGAGCGGTGGTGGCTGTGGAGCAAATGCTGCAGGGCGTTGCGGCGGCCTTCCAGGCGTAACACTTCCCGGGCGGGATCTGCTCCGCGTTCGATCAGCCATTCAATGCCTTCCGGGTTCATGTATTCGCAGGCAGGGAAGAGCACGGTCCCGTAAAGAGGATCGTAATCGCCATCGGCCTCCGCACCGGCCATGATCAGGGCATCGGCGGCTTCAAAGTGACTCAGGGCGGCGGCTTGGGAGAGGGATTTGTTTAAATCCTCCTGGCTGGCGTTGGGGCTGAGTTCCTGGATGGTTTCGAGGTCACCGCCGGAGGCGGCGAGGAAAAGGGGGGAGTAGGCGTCTTTCAAAATGATTTCCGGGGTTGCAATTTCCGGTTGTGTACGCCACGAATGCTTTGAATGCAAGCATCAGAATCACCCTGGGAGCGCGTGCAGCACCGCATGCAGCAGTTAGGCCTCGCGGAAGCGGACCTGGACGAATCCTTTGTGCTTGCCGGCGGGAGCGGAGGACAGAAGGTCAACAAAACCGCTTCGGCGGTGCAGTTGATCCATGTGCCTTCCGGAACCATGGTGAAATGTGCGGAGGGCCGTTCTCAACATATGAACCGGCTCAAGGCCCGCGAGCGCTTGTGTGAAAAAATGGAGGCGCAACGGCGGCAGCAGAAGCTGGAGCGGGATGCCCGCCGTGCAAAGATGCGGCATCAGAAGCGGAAACCCAGTGCGCGGCAACAGGCCAAACGGATTGGCAACAAGCGGGTGCGCGGGGAAGTGAAGAAGCTTCGGGGACGCCCGAGCCGGGATGACTAGGGATGGCGGATGGAGCGCGGCAAAAGGATCTGAATTGAATGTCGCCGCTTTCAGGGCTCATGTAGTTTTTTGCCTAAAATCCCAGCCCTAACGGACTGGGCTTTGGAATGTCGCCCCGTTGGGGCTGGTAGGGGAACGATTGCGGATAGCAGAGAGGGGGTCTCTGTCGATATTCCGTTCGCCCCGCAAGCGGGACTCCGGTGGGAGGGGGGATTGGGGTTTGTGGTCTAGATATCAGGATCGCCCCGCAAGCGGGACTCCCTTTTTCGTAGCATGTTGGGCGGGGAAGACGGGCGGAGTGGGGAGAACGGAATATTTGATGCGGGCAGGCTGAAGCCCCGGTCCCTTCAGGCAGCATACCTGAGTTGTTTTCAGTGAACTATACGGATGTCCAAAGTCTTGTGCATAAACATTTAATACCCTTTTTTTGATTTTAACTATTGCGAGGGTGGGGGCAAGTGTCATAAGGTGGGGCAGAGTGTCAAACAATGTCTTCCGAAATCACCCAACTACTATCTGCTGCCGGCGGTGCGCAAGCTCCGTTTATGGGGAAGCACGTCCACAAGTTGGATCCGAAGAAGCGGTTGACCGTCCCCTCGGGTTGGCGGACGTTGATGGGGGAGGGCGGGGTTTTTCTGATGCCGGGCATCAATCGGGCCTGTTTGACGCTGATGTCTGCTCCGGTCATGACCCAGTTTATGCAGAAATTGCAGGGATTGATGTTATCCAATCCCGAGGAAATGGAGTTAATGCTGACTTTGGCTTCGGAGTCGGATCATTTGAATTTCGACGTGCAGGGACGCATTCGCGTCAAAGACGAGCACCTCGCTTACGCCGGGCTTTCCGGGGAAGTGATACTCGCCAGTGCGTTCAATCGCATCGAGTTGTGGAGTCCCGAAAATTGGGAAGCCCGCAAACCGCAATCCCCCGGTCTGGCTGGTGCAGCCAAGGCCCTTGGCATTTAGGAGGGCGGCTCATGACAGGAACAGTACATGAACCGGTTCTAAAAGCAGAGGTGCTCGAGGGACTCGGAATTCAATCAGGTGGCCGTTATATTGATGGCACTCTGGGTGGCGGGGGACATACCCGCGCGATCCTGGAGGCCTGCGGTCCGGACGGTTGTGTGATGGGCATTGATCAGGATCCGGATGCATTGGCACGGACCCGTCGATTTCTGGAGAGCTATGGTGACCGCTTTCAGGCGGTACACGGCAATTTTTCTGACATCGCCCGGTTGGCGGAAGAGAACGGTTTTTCGCAACCGGATGGTATTCTTATGGATTTGGGGGTGAGCTCTGATCAGTTGGATACACCCGAACGCGGTTTCAGTTTCCGGTTTGAAGGACCTTTGGACATGCGAATGGATCCGACCTCCGGCATTTCGGTGTCAGACTGGTTGGGTTCGGTGGGGCTGGATGAGCTGACCGACACCTTGCGCCGGTTGGGGGAGGAGCGTCAGGCCCGACGCATTGCCCGCGCGATTGTCAAAGCGCGTGATGAGGACCTGTTGCCGGACACATTGGCCTTGGCTGATGTGATCGAAAAGGCGGTGGGTGGACGCAAAGGCAGTCGGATTCATCCCGCGACCAAAAGTTTTCAGGCGCTCCGCATGGCGGTGAACCGGGAAATGGAGGTGTTGGAAGAGGGTTTGGATGCCGCCATCAAATTATTGAAGCCTGGCGGCCGGATGGCGGTGATTACCTTTCATTCGCTTGAGGATCGGGCGGTGAAGAAAAAGTTTCGCCGGCATGAAGGAAAAGAAGTGTCCCTTTATCAGGGGGGGAGCGAATGGCAGGGAGAACTGCCCAAAGTTGAAAGTGTTTGGAGAAAAGCACGCGTGGCAACCGAAGAGGAGCAATCCCGGAATCCACGTGCGCGTTCCGCAAAATTACGAGTGATTGAAAAGAAGGAAATCTCATGAAGAAAAAAACAACAGCGAGAAAAAAAACACGACGTGCACCCGGTAAACGGAATAAGAAGCTGCAGGCGGAAGGATTCCGCATGCCCGCCAGCGTTTCTTTGTTGGTGGTGATGGTTTTCGGCGTGGGACTTTTGTATTTGTGGTGCTGCAGCCGGACGGAAGCGCTGGGGCGCCAGATCAAATCGGAAGAGCAGGCGCTGGAAGATTTGCGGCGTCAGGTGGCGGGTGAGGAAGTGCGTTGGAACGGATTGATTGGTCCGCGAAACCTCCGTGCCGCATTGAAAACCCACAAGTTGAATATGAACTGGCCGCGTCCGGATCAGGTCATGCACATTCGTGACATGGCTTTGTGGGAAAGCACGGCGGGTGAATTAAATGTCCTGGGCAGTCTGGACCGCAATGAGAGAGGCGTTCGCTACTGATGAAAATGCAGGCGGTATGTATCCGGTCCAGTGTTGTTGGACTTTTATTATTTTCGCTTTTTGTGGCACTCACGGCCCGGGTCGTGAATCTGCAATTAGGGGATCATACCCGTTTGCGTCAATCTTATCAGCGCAAAGTGGTTTTTCAAACCCAGTTGCAGGGAACCCGGGGACGTGTGCTGGACCGAAATGGCCGGGTGCTGGCATTGGATGAAGTCCGCAAAAATATCGCGGTGGATCCGAAGTTTATTAAGGATCACAATAACCCGAAGCGGGTGCAGGCGGCATTGACGCAATTTTTGAATGTGGAGCCGGCGTTGATCGGTACCCGTCTGGCGGACACCGGCCGGCGGTTCGCCTATTTGGAAAAATACGTGGAAGACCATCGGGCTTCCGAACTGAATGCGTATTTGTCTGAAAATGAAATCAGCAAGGGCGTGGTCTTTGAAAAGATCAAAACCCGGACGTATCCGCATGACAATTTGCTTTCCCATGTGATTGGTTTCCAAAACCGTGAAGGCGTTGGAGCGGCCGGCATCGAATTGGAAATGAACCGTTTCCTGAAAGGGAAAGAAGGCTTGCGGGTCGGGGAGAAGGACGGTCGCCGTCATGAAATGGTGGACCGGCGAAAAATTCAGATCGATCCGGATGCCGGAGCGGATGTGAAATTGACGGTGGATCAATATCTGCAATACGGGGTGGAGGAGGCTTTGGAAAAAGCGATGTCCTTGTACAATGCGGATGGGGCCTGGGCGGTGGTGATGGATTCCCGTACCGGTGCGATTTTGGCGTTGGCCAGCAAGCCGGATTATAATCTGAATGAATTTTATAAAGCGGATCAGGAACTGCTCCGCAATCAGGCTTTGGGTGCCACTTACGAGCCCGGTTCGATTATCAAACCGCTGGTCTTTGCCGCCGCGATGAATGAAGGCTTGGTGATCCCGGATGAAATGATCGATTGCGAGTGGGGGACCTGGTATTATAACCGCCGCCCGATTCGTGATTATCACGCATACGACGAATTATCCGCGGCGGATGTATTAAAGAAGTCCAGTAATATTGGAACCGCCAAAATCGGTTTGCGGATGAACGAAAAACTGTTTTACGATTATTTGGTGAAATTTGGATTTGGACGGAAAACCGGGATTGAGTTGCCGGGGGAAGAGACCGGGATCTCCCGCAGTCCCCGCAATTGGGATTCGCTTACCCAAAGCCGCATTTCTTTTGGCCACGCGATCACGGTGACCGCCCTGCAAATGGCGTCGGCAATCAATGTCATTGCCAACGATGGCTATTTATTGCAGCCATATATTGTATCCGAAGTCCGGGATCATTCCGGTGATTTGCTTTATCAGCGTAAACCCGATCCCCGCGGAGAACGGGTATTACGTCCGGAAGTCGCGCAAAAGATGCGCGGATTGATGGCCCGGATTACCGAACAGGGCGGAACGGGTCGGCGCGCCCGCTTCGGGGAATATTCGGTTGCGGGTAAAACCGGAACGGCGGAGAAGATATTGCCGGGCGGCGGCTATTCGAAAGATCAGAACATTGCAAGTTTTGCGGGTTTTTTTCCGGCGGAGAATCCGGTGCTGACCATTGTGGTGAGTGTGGATGAACCCAAGGGTGAAAAGCGGACGGGCGGTTCTGTGGCAGCACCGGTATTTGCGGATATCGCAAGCTATGCTGCCGGATACTTGGCTATACCCGAGGAGGGATTTTGAGCCATGAGTCCCAAGCCGGTACGTTTAACCACTCCGGAATGGGTGGCGTTGTTGGGGGAAAAGGTACCCGACCTTTGGCCGGCTGAACTTACCGGCGTTCAACCGGATTCCCGACGGATCCGGTCGGGTGATTTGTTTATTGCCATTGAGGGGTTTGAAGGAGACGGGCACCGCTTTGTCACCGATGCCATTCGTAAAGGCGCGGCGGGAATTGTGGCGGCACATGCGCTTCCGGTCCGCGTAAGCGTTCCGGTGGTGTTGGTTGATGATCCCCGGGCCGTGCTCACCCGGCTTTCGCGTCATCTCTATGGATATGCGGATGAAAAACTTCGGCTTACCGGGGTCACGGGGACCAATGGGAAAACCTCGGTGGTGGGTTATATTTATCAATTGCTGGAGCAGTGCGGACATAAATGCGGTCAACTCGGGACTGTTTCATACCGCTTTGGTGAGCGCGAAATTCCTGCGCGCCGCACCACCCCGGGTGCTCCGGAACTGCATGAATATTTAAAATCCATGGCGGATGCAGGTTGTGGGGATTGCGTGATGGAGGTGTCGTCCCACGCGTTGGATCAACGTCGGGTGGACAAGCTGTCCTTTGATGCCGCGGTGTTTACCAATTTGAGTCAGGATCATTTGGATTATCATCAGGACATGGAATCCTATTTTCAGGCCAAGGTGACTTTGTTCCGTAATTCTTCGCTTCAACATCGGATTGCCGGTGATGATGAATGGAGCCGCCGCTTATCGGAGGCCTGCGGGCACCCGGTGTTGCGGTGTGGGTTTTCGGATGACTGTGAGGTGAATGCGACGATGCTTCATTCGGATTTGAACGGGATCAAAGCGGAAGTCCGGACCCCTTGGGGACGTGGGGTGTTCCAATTGCCCCAGCCCGGAGAGCATAATTTACGCAATGTCTTACAGGCGTTGGCGGTGACCGCGGGTTATGGTCTGCCTTTCGATGAACTGTTGACGGCCGTATCCCGTTTGAAAGCCGCACCCGGGCGATTGGAAAGGGTGCCTTCCGGATGTGGAACGGTTTTGGTTGATTATGCACACACCCCGGATGCGCTGGAGAATATCCTGTCACTGTTAAAACCTTTGACGGGCGGAAAATTGATTGTGGTGTTTGGCTGTGGGGGCGATCGTGACCGCAGTAAACGTCCGCTGATGGTTCGTGCCTGTGCATTGGCGGATGAAATGATTCTGACCCATGACAATCCACGCACCGAAGATCCTGCCCAAATTTTTTCCGATATGAAAACAGGCCTGGAGGCGGGGGATTCGTATCAGGTGATTGAAGACCGGCGGAAGGCGATTGAAACAGGAGTGAATTTGTTAAGGGGTGGGGATGTGTTGCTGATTGCGGGAAAGGGACATGAAACGGTTCAGAGCATCGGCGCGATGCAACTGCCCTTTGATGATCGGGTTGTTGCCGGGGAGTTCATTGCGAAACGGGAACATTCTAAAACAGGAAAATGTTGAGATGCCGCTATTTGACGCGAAGAATTTTGCCGAGTGGACCGGGGGAACCTGGACCCGACTTCCCGAAGAAAACATTCGCTCGGTTTATCATGATACCCGAAAATTACAGCCGGGTGCCATGTACGTGGCCATGCCGGGTGAACGGGTGGACGGACATGATTTAATCGGCCAGGCGGTAGAGGCGGGAGCGATGGCCGTATTATGCTTGAAGGGGAGAGCGCAGCCGGAGATCGCCTGTTTAGAGGTTTCGGATACCGGTAAAGCGCTTGAACGCCTGGCCCGGGGGTATCGGAAACTTCTGAACCCCAAACAAATGATTGGGGTGACGGGATCTGCAGGGAAAACAACGGTCAAAGATTTTCTGGCCGCCATGTTATCGGAAGCCGGACATACCCGGTGCACCCAGGGAAACTGGAACAACTTTGTCGGGCTTCCCCTGAGTCTGTTGGCAATGGAACCCCAGGATAAATTCGGGGTATTTGAATTGGGAATGAGCAACCCGGGGGAAATTGCCGGTTTGTCGGAAATTTTGCAGCCGGATGCCGGCCTGATTACTTCGATAGGAGAAGCTCATTTGGAAAGACTCGGGTCTGTTGAAGCGGTTGCGGCAGAGAAAACCAGTTTGTTGGCGGCATTGCCGGCGAATGGGTTGGCGGTGTTAGATGCGGACAGCCGCTGGTTTGAATTTGCCAAAACGCGTTGCGGATGTCGGATTGCCACGGTCTCCATGAAAGGGAGTGCCGATTATGAGGGCGAGGTTTTGGAACACGGTTTGCGGGTGAAAGACCGTCAGCGCGGAGAGTCTATCGATTTGCCGGTGCCTTTTCCGGGGGATCATATGCTGATGAATTTATTGCAAGCGGTGGCGATGGTGCGGGAATGTGGATTGAGTGCGGAGATGATGGTTCGCGGATTGGAAAAGTATGCCCCCGCGCCCATGCGCTGGCAAAGGGTGCAGTTGAAAAAGTGGCAAGTGATCAATGATGCTTACAATGCAAATCCATTGAGCATGCGGAAATCGATCCGGACTTTTTCAGAGCTGTCTGAACCCGGCGAAAAATGGTTGGTGCTGGGAGGTATGGGGGAGCTCGGCGAAGCGGAAAAAGAATTGCATTGGGTGATTGGCAAGGAATTGGACGCGTTTGGGTTTACCGGCGTGGTTCTGGTGGGGGAGCGGGCGTCGTGGATGCAGAAGGGGATTCAAAAAACACCGGTCATTTTGGCGGGAAGCCGTGAAGAAGCGGTTCGGGAACTGACAGCCTGCGTGGGGGATGATGCGGTGTTGCTGCTGAAGGCGTCACGGTCGGAGCAATTGGAATTGATTTTACAAGCATTACAAAAAAATGAGGAAAACACGGTATGATGTATTGGCTGTTTGATTGGTGGCAGAATCTGGAAGATCCGGCCTTAAAGGATGCATTGAGTCCTTTACGGATTTTGGGCTATGTGACCTTTCGTACCATGGCGGGATCAGCCACGGCATTTCTCCTGAGTCTGATGCTGGGCCCCAAGGTGATTCGTTGGTTGCTTGAATTTAAAATCGGTCAACCGGTTCGTGATGATGAAGTTCTCAAGGAGCAGCGCAAAAAAGCGGGGACGCCGACCATGGGCGGACTGCTGATATTATTTACGCTGATGGTGGGCGTTTTGCTGTGGTGTAAACCGGGTAATATTTTCGCCTCTATGGCCTTGCTGGGCGCAGTCTGGATGGGCGCAATCGGATTTATTGACGATTATAAAAAAGTAAAATTGAAGAACGCCAAAGGCCTGTCGGGGCGCTGGAAACTTCTGGGTCAACTGGGCTGGGCGGTTGTGTTGTTTTATACCTTGGATCAAGTGAATCCGGGAACCCGTTTGTTGAGTCGAAACTTGATGCTGCCGTTTATGAAAGATCCGGTTTGGGTGGGGATGCCCTGGCTTTTGGCGCTTGTTTTTGTGATTGTGGTGGTGTTGGGGGCAAGCAATGCGGTGAACTTAACCGACGGATTGGACGGTTTGGCCATTGGGTGCAGCAATGCGGTGGCGGTGTCGTATCTGGTGATGAGTTATTGTGCCGGCCACGTGATTTTTGCAGAGCATTTGCAAATTCCTTATATCCCCGGTTCCGAAGAGCTGGCGGTATTTTTCGGATGTCTTTTGGGGAGTGGACTGGGATTTCTGTGGTTCAATGCGCATCCTGCCCGGGTGTTTATGGGGGACACCGGCAGTTTGGCTTTGGGAGGGGCGATTGCCACCGCCGCCATCATGATTAAACAGGAAATCACCCTGGTGTTTGTGGGGGGCGTTTTTGTAATGGAAGCCATGAGTGTGGTTTTACAGGTGGCTTCGTTTAAACTGACCGGGAAACGGATTTTCCGCTGCGCGCCCATTCATCATCATTTCGAAATTGTGGCCAAAGAAGCGGCCGAGGCCGAAGGACGGGATGTGGAAGTGGTCGAAACCCTGGTAACCATCCGCTTTTGGGTGCTGGCGATTATTTTCGCTATTCTGGGGATTGCGACTCTGAAAGTCAGGTAATCCGGATGTCTGTGCCTTTGATACTTTTGGGTGCCGGTGCCAGTGGGCTGGCGGCCGCCCGCCTGGGAGCCCAAGAGGGCAGGCGCGGCGTCTTGGTATCTGAAACCCCACCGGCGAAGGATGTTTTGGAGAAAATCGAAGCCCTGGGCTTTTGCTGGCAGGCCGGACTTCCGGAGGACCAGGATGCGGAAGTGGTGATTTCGCCCGGAATCTCTATCGATCATCTCTGGTTAAAAACGCTCCGTGAGAGAAAACAGGGATTTCTTCCGGAATTTGAATGGGCGGCCCGCCGTCTACAAGGAACACAAATTGCGGTGACCGGATCGTTAGGGAAAACCAGTATGGTGCTGCTGATGGCGGACTTGCTGCGTGATGCGGGGTATTCGGTGACGGTATCCGGAAACGTTTCGCCACCGGTCAGTGAGGTGGCGCGCCTTCATCCCCGGGCGGACTTTCATGTGATAGAACTCAGTTCCTTTCAATTGGAAGCCAGCCAAGGGTATCGGCCGGAACGCGCACTTTGCCTGAATCTTTTTCCGAACCATTTGGACCGTCACCGGGATTTGGAAAATTACGCCACTGCGAAAAGCCGGTTGTTCGCGTTTCAAGAAACGGACGATCTTGCGGTATGGCCGCGTGCGTATCCGGTGGAGGTGCAAACCGCCGCCCGGCGGGAATATGCCGAAGATGTAAACCTTCCGGCCTTGGGAAATACGGTGTTTGCCGCTTCCGCGTTACGGAAAAACCTTCAGGGGGTGATGGCTTTGCTGACAGGCATTCCGGGGATAGATGCGGAGAAACAGGAGAGGATGGTCCGGAATTTTCAGTTTCCCGCTCATCGGATGCAGCGTTTGGAGATTGCCGGAGCGGGTCGGGTGGTGGATGACAGCAAAAGTACCTGTTTAGAGGCGACCCGGGCTGCATTGGAAGGGATTCCCGGGGAGGTGCAGCTGGTGATGGGGGGGCTGGACAAGGCGGAATCCCTGGACCGCCTTTCTGAAATTTTCCAGCGGAGGTCGCCTCAATTATATTTGTTTGGGCACGCCGCAAAAAAAATGGAGGAGGCCTGGAAGGATACCGTTGACGAATGCTACGTATACGATACGCTGGATGTGTTGCTTCCTGAACTCTGGAAGGCAAGAACTGACGCTCAAACCTTGTTATTTTCTCCCGGATGTGCAAGTTTTGATCAGTTCCCGGGTTATGCTGTCCGGGGGCAAACTTTTCAAAAGCTGGTCAGCCGACTGGCAGCTCAAAACCCACTATCATGAATCTTATCGTGAAGGAAATGTTATGAAAAATCTAATTTCGATCCACCCTGCATCGTTAACTTTTGGTTTGGCCGCGGTGATGCTGGCCGGCTGTGCCACTTCCCGTCCTCCCCGCCAAGTGGGGCCACCTGAGGAGCCGATTATGCCACCTCAGGTGCAGGGCATCAGGCAGACGGAACTGCCGACGGAAGTGATGATTGTGGAGGAGCCGCTCCTGAACATTCCCGCGCCGCAGCCGGCAGAACTTGTCATGCCGGCTGCCCCTGTGCCCGCGCCTGCACCTCAATTAAAACCACGGAATGGCACATCTTACACCATTCGGAAGGGGGAATCCCTCTCCGCCATCGCGGCCCGGAACAAAATGAGCTGGCGTGAACTTGCGGATTACAATTACATTACCGACCCGAACCACGTTCGTGCGGGTCAGGTGATTCTGATTCCGACCCGTGGTGTTCCAGCGGCCACGGCTCCGCGTCCGGTTGCGCCGACGCCTTCGAAACCCGCGATCTCCAGCAATGGGAAAACGTATGTGGTTCAATCCGGAGATTCACTGAGTGTGGTGGCCCGGCGTTATGGAACTTCGGTGAAAAATTTAAAAGCAGTCAACGGGCTCAACAGTGACCGTTTATTGGTTGGGCAAGTTCTCAAACTGCCCAGTGAATCTGCGGCTCCCGCTCCACAACCGGCCATTGAAATGTCAGCGCCCGCTCCGCGTCCGACTGCGGTACCTTCCCGTCCGATGCCTTCCCGTCCGGTACCGACGCCCATTCCTTTTGTTGAACCTGAGGTGGTTGCGCCGGTAGAGATGAGTGAACAAAACCTGACGGAGGTGGACCCTGTGGACACCAAAGCTTTTCCAATTATCGTGCAAGATGGAGATACCCTTCAGAGCATTGCAGACAGCTACATTGTAAGTGTGGAAGATATTCGTAAGCTTAACAAGCTGCCGGCCAACGCGGAAGTGAAAGCCGGTCAGAAATTGAAAATCCCCTCCAGCAGCGTCTATTAATCCACGGCATTCGTATGTCGGGATCTCAGTCGCGCCAACGGAAACCCTCTTCCGGATCGGAAGAGGGTAGTGCCTCTCCCGGTGCGGCGAGGTTACTGATTCTGTGTGTGCTGGTGCTGTTTGCCTTCAGCATCACCATGCTGTTCAGTATCGGTATCGGGCAGAAAAATCCGTTGCATTATCCCCTGCGCCAATTGGCCTACGCGGTGGTGGCCGCGGGGGGATGTGTGTTTACGGCCTTTGTTCCGCCGCTCTACTGGAAGAAGCTGATGCCGTTGCTTTGTGTGATGACGATTATTCTCCTGTTGATGGCGCGGTTTGCGGGAAGGGACATTGCGGGTGCACATCGTTGGTTAAGTTTAGGTCCGGTCAATTTTCAACCCTCGGAATTGGCCAAATTAAGTGCCATTCTCTGGGTGTCCACCTGGTTGAGTGTGTATCGCAGACGGGCATCTGAATTTGTCAGAGGCTTTTTGTTACCGGCCGCCGGGCTGGGGGTTTTGTGTATGATGGTATTGATCGGTCCCGATTTCGGCACCACCATGTTGATTGGGGGAACCGGTATTTTGGTGATGTATATCGGAGGCACCCGGATCATCTATTTATTGGGTTCTGCGATCATTGCACTAACGGGTTTGGGGGCATTGATCATGCAGGACAAAGAGCGCCTGAGTCGTATCACCTCTTTTACCCAGCCGGAGAAATATGCTGCGGATGATGCGTATCAGCTCATGGCATCCTTGTTGGCCTTCATCAAAGGCGGGTTAACCGGAGATGGAATTGGGAGAAGTCTGCAAAAATTTGATTATCTTCCTGAAGCCCATACGGATTTTATTTTGGCCATTTTGGCCGAAGAGCTGGGGCTGGTGGGGACCTGTACAGTGATGTTGCTCTATCTGACAATTTTTGCCTGCGGTATGATGATTTCCATGCGTTGTAAGGATAGTTTTTCCCGTCTGTTGGGTTTTGGCATTACCATTCTGATCTTTTTGCAGTCGGTCATTAATGTCGGCGTGGTAACCGGCTCCATGCCCACCAAAGGGTTGCCATTGCCTTTTGTGAGTTATGGGGGATCCAGCCTGGTGTTTATGGCCGCCATGGTGGGGATACTGGTGCGTATTTCCCGGGGGAATTGCAGTGGAAAGGACGAAAAGTCCCGCCGGCTGGATGGTCAGCAGTGGATCTGAATGGGAGAGGGCGGGTGTGCTGATGGCATTTCGGATCTGACGTGTGAGAGGGTTCAGGGTTTGTTCTCCGGAACACCTCGCTCCGCCCCGGGTTGAGTCAAGGCCCGGTGGCAATCGCTATTCTCGGTGATTTTTCTGGTGGAGAGGGGATGGGGGGGGGCGAGTTTGCTTCCGCCCATCATGCCGTTCACTTTTCTGGTTGCGGCGTTTGTCCGGATGCACTGGTAACCGTGTTCATCGGTGTGCATCAGCGGTTTAAATTCTTTTCCGCTCAGCCGACGTCAAAATGCGGCGCAGCGTTCGCCGGTGCTTCCCTTGCTTGTTCGCCCTTGATGGCTCCGAAAGCGGCAAAGCATGAATTTTTGTGTAAAATCTCAGTTTTCTGGAATCCGACCTTCTTTAATAATTCAAGCTGGAAGGTCACAGAACGTGGAGAATCTTCCTGCTCAATGTATGTGAATACCTTTTCCTGATATTCCTTTCCTCCCTGGGAGATGAGATAGTCCGCATACCGCTGCCACATCAACGCGTGCACTTTTTCGTTCTCGTGGGTAACCAAGTCGGTAATCCAAATGGAACCACCCGGGCGTAGAAGTGTATAGAGCTTACGGAAGGTCGATTCCCAATCAGACTCTTCCCTCAGGTGGTGCAGCACCGCGGCTGCGAGAATGACGTCGTATCCTTCTTCAGGAAGGGGGAGTTCTCTAATATCACCGTGGAATTTTCGGATGGCACCTGATGTCTCAGAAGTTATCCGCTCCTCTGCTCTCCGCAGCATGGGCTCGCTGAGGTCGCAAATGTCGCAATCAAAATCACCAGAAGACTCTCTCAACAATTTGATGGTGTTGTTTCCCGCGCCACATCCGATGTCTAAACATCGGTTTATCACGGGTGTAGCAGCGATTGCGGCTTGCGTGATCAGCTCCATGGCCAGCGGTGCATCAATCGTAGCCGCTTGGCCTGTCTCCATATTCGAGAAGCGCTCAACGTCGTTGTCGAAGCGGATTCGGATTTCTTCATTTGTAGATTTATGTTTCAGGGACATTTTCATTTTCCTGCCACAAAATTCCGCAAAAATCAACGGCGCCCCCAAACCCCGTTCCGCAAATTCTTCATTTCCGATTCAGCCGGGGGACAAGCCCATCGGACCGGTTTCAGGAGGTTGTACAGCCTGCGCGACAAAAAGAGGACTCGCTGCCGGGTTGGCGTCAACCTCCCCGCTTTTTTAACAATTATCGGGACTCTTCCGTTCATCATACCCGGTATCGTAAACGGATTCTCCACCGTAAATCTGCTTTTTCCTGCGGAGAGGGAGGGGATGTGGGAGGACGGGGACGTTTTAGCGCGGTTTTTTGAGACGGGCTTCTTCCTGGGCGCGACGAACCTTTTTTCCAAAGGCTTTTTCGTGGGATTTCCGCTCATAGAGGGTGGCGCGATTGTGGGCCTGTTCGCGCATGAGTTTGAGGTAATTTTTTACCCGGCGCGGATCCAGTTCACCTGTTTCCAGTGCTTCGCGGATGGCGCAGCCGGGTTCGGTATCATGGTTGCAGTCGTTGAATTTACATTCAGCACTAATGGCTTCAATATCGGCGAAAGTGGCATTCACCCCGGCTTCGCAATCGGCCAGCTGCAGTTCACGCATGCCCGGCGTATCGAGGATCAGGGCTCCGCTGGACATAGGGAAGAGGGTGCGGCGGGTGGTGGTGTGGCGGCCTTTGGCATCGTTCTCCCGAATCTCCCATGTGTCCTGAATTTCTTCGCCCATGAGCGTGTTGGTGAGAGTCGATTTTCCGGAGCCGGAGGATCCCATCAGCACAACCGTGGCCCCGGGGGTGCACCAGTCATGTAGTATTTGGGTACTTTCCTCTTCCAGACAGTTTACGGCCAGCACGGCTAACTGGGGATCGAGTGCCTGTACATCACGAATAAAGGGAGCAGGGTCGTCGCAAAGATCGGCTTTGCTCAGTACAATGACCGGTTCAACCCGGGCTTCGTGGGCGAGACTTAAATAGCGTTCGATGCGGTTGAGGTTAAAATCTTTATTGAGTGAACAAACGATAAAGCAGACATCGACATTGGCGGCAATTAGTTGGGGGGCGATTTTGGTCCCGGCGGCTTTGCGGGTAAACAAACTTTTGCGTTCCAACAGGCGGCTGATCTTATCCGGTCCGGACAGGAGGACCCAGTCGCCCACTGCCATTTTAGGGGAGGAGTAGAGCAGGGGGATGAGCAGGCGATCTGCTCCGTTGTCCACTTCCGCATCACAGCGGTGTTGTTCAATCACCCGGGCGGGTTGAAGCGTTTCAGCTTCCTCCGTGGTGAGTTGGGTGGAGAAATAGGGTTGCCAACCCAACGCAAGAAGGGAATCAAAGTCGCTCAAGAGCGTAACCGCATGAGATTAAAATTGAACCTCGATCGATAGTGTTTCGGTTCCCCGGATCACGGTAAGGGAGGCGCGGTAAGAGTTCAGGCTTTTGATGACATCCGCCAATTGTTGTGCGGATGTAATGTCGGTTTCATCAATTTTCACCAGAATATCTTTTTCCAGGAGTCCGGCTTCGCTGGCGGGAGAGTTTTCTTTGATTGCGCGGACGATAACGCCCACACCTTCGTTTAATCCCAAGTATTCTCCTACTGCGGGGGAGATGTTTTCAATACCGACGCCCAAACTTTGGGGAGGGCGGGGGGTGGAGGCGGTGATCACACGGCCTTTTCCCAGTACGGGTTGAACCAGAACCCCGGAACCATTGCGGATCAATTTGATTTCCACCTCGCGGTTTGCCGGGGTTTCCTGAACCATGCGGCTCAGTGCCCGTGCGCTTTCCACGCGTTGGCCGTTGTAAGAAATAATGACATCATTCATTTGAATGCCGGCTGAGTCAGCAGGACCTTTGTTTCCTACCTGCACCACCCAGGCACCGTATTCACCCGGCAGTTGGAATTTGCTCACTTCTGTGGCGGTGATTTCGTCTAAACCCACACCCAGCATTCCCGGAGGGTGTCCGCGTAATTCTGCGGCTTCCAGCACGGGAAAAATGCAGACTGCGAGCAGGACAGGGAGAGAACGTATCATATTTTTCATAATAAAAACCTGAGGATAGAAGTCGGTGTTAAATTTTTGTCTATTCCAGAAGCAGGCAAGATGCAAGCCAGAGATTAGTCGTTGAAATCTTTTCCTTCGATGGTGGCTTTGACGTACCCTTTGCGGATGGTGAAGCTTCCGAAGCGTTCACCCTCTTCCCGTTCTTTGGCGTAGGCACTGAGGATGGGTTTGAGTTCACTGAGGATTTCTTCTTCACCGATGTTTTCTCTGTACATCTTGTTCAGGCGCTCTCCGGAGAATCCTGCGCCGAGGTACATGTTGTATTTTCCGGGCGCTTTGCCGACAAAACCAATTTCACCGAGGTAGGGGCGGCCGCAACCGTTGGGGCAACCGGTCATACGAATGACGATTTCGTCATCCCGCAGTCCGACTTCCTCCGTAATTTCATCAATTTTGGTGATGAGATCAGGCAAGTACCGTTCGGCCTCGGCCATGGCCAGTCCACAAGTGTTGAGGGCGACACAGGCAATGGAGTTTTTGCGCAGACCGCTGAGCCCTGCGAATTCACCGACTTTGTGTTGTGCCATCAAATCGTCGATTTTCTTTTTGTCTGTGTCGCTGACATTTCCGATCAGCAGGTTTTGGTTGCCGGAGAGGCGGAAGTCCACGTCGTTACAGGCCTGGGCAATTTCCCTTAAGGCGGTCATCCATTTGTTCTGTTTGGTGTCTTTGATGCGTCCGCCTTCGATAAACAGGGTGAGGAACCATTTGCCGTTGGTGCCCTGGGTCCAGCCGTAGGTGTCGCCATTGCGGATGAATTCAAAGGGTTTGGCTTCCTGGATCTCGTAACCGCAACGTTTGTTGAGTTCTTCAACGATGAAATCCAACCCGTAGTCGTCAATGGTATATTTGAAACGGGCGTGTTTCCGGTTGGTGCGGCATCCGTAATCCCGTTGAATGGTCATGATTTTTTCGCAGGTATCGTTGATTTTGTCTTTGGGGACAAAACCGATGACGGAAGCTAAACGGGGATAGGTTTCCGGCATACCGTGGGTCATGCCCATGCCGCCACCGACGGCGACGTTAAAGCCCAGGAGTTTGCCGTCTTCTTCGATGGCGATGAGGCCGATGTCGTTGGCAAAGATATCTACATCATTGTACGGGGGGATTGCGGCCGCAATTTTGAATTTACGGGGCAGGTAGCGTTTGGTGTAAATGGGTTCCTCGTCATTTCCAATTTCCGCACGGAATTTAGGGGTATGATCGATTTTTTCACCGTCCATCCACAATTCGTAGTAGGCGCTGGTATTGGGCGTCAAATGGTCGGAAATCTCGCAGCAGGCACGGTAGACTTCTTCGTGGACTTCGGACTGGTATGGATTCGGATTGCACATCACGTTACGGTTCACATCTCCGCAGGCGGCGATGGAATCGAGTTTGGATTTGATGATCTCCTGCATGGTCTGCTTGAGATTGCGTTTCAGTACGCCGTGAAACTGGAAGGCCTGACGGGTGGTAATTTTGATGGTGCCATTGGCCAGGGTGTTGGCAATGTGATCCATGTCCAAATATTGTTGGGCGGTACAAATGCCCCCGGGAACGCGTACGCGGATCATGAAACTGTAAGCCGGCTCCAACTTGGAGTGACGCCGCTCATTGCGGAGTTCGCGGTCGTCCTGCATGTAGGAACCGTGAAACTTGGTCAACTGGGTGTCATCGGAGGCAATCGCGCCGGTTAAGGGATCGCTTAAGCCTTCTTTAATGGTGCCACGCAGATAGTTGCTGGCTTCTTTGATGTGTTCCACATGTTCGAAGTTTTCGGGGACCGGCTTGGAAAGATCTAAAATTTTGTCAGGCATTTTGCTGATGGGCTGGGGTTGAAATGGGGTTTCCTATAGTAAAATATATCGGTTGCGGTCAATCTCAATCGGAAAAAGGCTTGGAATGGGGGGGAGGTCCGCGTTCGGGTATTTCAGCTGGATTGGAGGGGGACAGGTTACGCAATGTGGGATGATGGGGGATGACTTATCAATCACGGTGAGGGGTTGGAAAGGTTTTTTCGGATTCTTATGCGATGCAACCGTATGCTTTTGGGGGCATTTTTTATCGAAAATGTGCCGTTTATGGCTAAGTGCATTTGTCCATGATGATACAACTCGACCCGTTTTTTCAGTCCGGCATGGTCTTACCCCGAAATGTGGCACTTCCTTTCTGGGGAACTGCCACTCCAAACCGCAGGGTGATCATTTCGGTGGGAGGGCGAGAGGCGGAATCTTTGAGCAATTCCAGCGGTCAGTTTCATTTGTGGTTGTCTCCTTTAGAGGCTGGAGGAGGTGCATTGACACTGCGGGTTGGGTTGGCCGAGTCGAATGAAGAACAGGTCCTCGAAGATATCCTGGTGGGCGAAGTTTGGTTTGCTTCGGGTCAGTCCAACATGTCGATGGCCGTAAAGGGATGTGAACGGTTTACTGATCAGATGCTCTCAGACGCAACGTATCCTGATATTCGTCTGTTTAAAGTCGCACAAAAAGCCGCATGGAGCCCGGAGGGCTCTGTTTCCGGTACCTGGTTGCCTTGTCTGCCCGAAAATGCCATAGACTTTTCGGCGGTTGCAATGGGGTTTGCCAAGTCTTTGCATAAAAAGTTGAATGTTCCCGTTGGGGTGGTGGTGAGTGCTTGGGGGGGGACCTTTATTGAGGGCTGGATCAGTCAGCAGGGGCTTGCCCGGATTCCGGAATTTCAATCGTGGGCGGATCACTATCATCAGGAATCCTGTCTGCCGGAGCACTGGGCCGAATTCCGTGAAAAAGCCAATGAACAGGGAATTGTTTCCAACCTGCCGGTTGACACGGAGAACCAGGGGCTGCAGGACGGGTGGGCGGCATCCGACTTTGATGACAGTGGGTGGGAGGAAATGAAGGTGCCCGGAAGGTGGCAGGAAAACGGGTATCCGGGTTCCGGGATTTTCTGGTTTCGGCAGAGCTTTGAAATTCCGACATCGTGGCAGGGAAAGTCTTTGGTTTTTGAAGCAGGCGCCATGGATAAAATTGATGTCACGTATGCCAATGGACAGGAAATCGGGCGAACCGGGAAGGATCATGAAGTGGCGTACTGGGATCAACCCCGCCATTATACGCTGCCGGGTGAACTGACCGAGGGCTCCCGGGTCACTTTGGCGGTTCGGGTGGTGTCCTTTAGTGGGCATGGCGGAATGACCGGTCCCGCGGCGGAGATGGGCTTACAACTAGCGGGCGCGCCGGAAGAAAGAATTCCGGTAGCCGGTTATTGGAAGTTTAAGCAAGAGCGGGATTACGGGGTGATTGCCAATACGGCGGTGATGGGACATGGCAATCACAATTCGCCGCACATCCTTTTTGATAATATGGTGGCCCCTTTGATTCCTTTTCCTTTTAAAGGGGTGATTTGGTATCAGGGCGAATCCAACGCGTCACGGGCTGATCAGTACCAGTCGCTTTTGCAAGAACTGATTGCGGACTGGCGCTGGCATTTCGGTCGACCGGATTTAGGCTTTTATATCGTGCAGCTTCCTGAATTTATGGGGCCATCGACATATCAGGAAGAGAGCAGTTGGGCGAAAATACGTGAGGCGCAACGTCAAGTGTCCGAAGGCCCCGGCGTCGGATTGGCAGTGACTTTGGGATATGGAGAAGAGGAGGATATTCATCCCCAAGACAAAATGCCGGTGGGAGATCTTTTGGCCCGCTCCGCTTTGGCGGGGAGCTATGGAAAAGACCTTCTCGCAGGCGGTCCCATGATTGCGGAGCTCCGCCGCGTAGAGGCAAAAGTGCTTTGCCGCTTTGATCAGGTCGGGGAAGGATTGTGTGTGCAGGCCGGGGCGCAACCTGACGGATTTTATGTGGCGGGTGGGGACGGGACTTTTTATCCCGCAGGTTCAAAGATTGTGTCCGCAACCGAAGTGGAAGTGTGTTCGGATCAGGTTGCCGACCCGCAACAGATCCGCTACGCCTGGTCGGACCATCCCATCAACAATCATTTGTTGAATTCTGAAAAAATCCCCGCCAGTCCATTTGGGATATCCCTTTAACCCGGAAGGGATTTTTATGTGTCCGGTCTGTGATGGGTTATTCATCAATGGTCTCGTCCCGCTGGTAGATGGGCAGCTGCCGATAAGGGACCGTTAAGGAGAGTAGAATCATCGAAGTGCTGTAAACCGGGGTTTTCCCTGACCAGGATCCGTCTTCTTTTTGTTTCGGCAGATAGGTCCGGTAAAGCCAGTCCCCGATTTGCTCCCAGGAGTCCCCACCCAACTGGAAGGCCGCCTGGGTCACGTAATACAATCCGTATTCACTATGGCTATCTTTGGGCAATTTTTGGTAGCGCTTCATTAAATCGCGTTGGGCCAATTGCACTTCCGGGCTGTCGTGATGTCCGGTGAGGGTGAGGCACAAAATCCCTAAACCGCTCAGGGCGACGCGTCCGCCTCCTTTTCCCTGATATCCCAGGGAGCCATTTTCCCCCTGACGGTTTTTCACGTAGGTAATGGCATCCTGAATGTTTTTCTCCGGCACCATGGCGCCGTTCAGCCGCGCGGCCTTTAAGGACATCAATGCCCAGCCTGACACGGAAAGATCGCTGTCGGTGGCCTTGGGGCTGTAACGCCAGCCCCCTTCATGTCCGCCCCTTTTTTTATGATCCTGTGCCCCGAGAATCACCCGAATGGCTTTTTCCAGTGCGCCCCGTACTTGCACATCCCGTTCCGGATCCAGCATGCCGGAAACTTCAGCCAGAAACAGGGTGGAAATATTGTGGGAATACATGCCCTTGTCCGGTTTGCCGGAGGTGAGGATATAGCCGTCTTCATTTTGTTGAAGCAGGACGTAGTCGATGCAGTCGTTTATGAAGGATCCGTATCTGTCGTTTCCGGGGGTATGCCCGGCGGCCAGAAAGGACATGCCGGCCAAGGCGACCACGCCGGCGGATTTACCGTATTGCCCGTCGAAAGATCCGTCCGCATGCTGGGTTCTCAGCAGATATTCAAATGCGTTGTCCAGGGCGGCCTCCACGTCTTGGGCATGGGGCGCGAGCACCGGGGAGATGCTTTGGGCTGAAAGCGCCGGGATGACAAGAGAAAGTGTGAGGGCGCATGCCAGGGAAAAATGGAATCGGGAGAAGAGGGGTCGCATGGGTATATTGGGAAAGCTGGTGAAGACGCTTTTTCTAATCGGAAGGACCCATTTTTATCACGATCCGAATTTGGAACCAATCATTCTTTTCATAAAGCTTAGGTGGGAAAGTGGGGCATTGTTTTCGGGATCTGAACCCCTGTTTGGGGAAAATGAACCGCCTGTCGATACCGAAAGCGATGGTGGGGGGGGGGGGCTCTTTTTCAGGGTGCCCTCTGCGTCCCCCCAATCTTTCCCCATCGTTATACTTTTCTGCCGTCTCACCTTCCCGGCTCCCTCCCTTTACACTCCCAATTTTCCGCTTTGGCGTTGATTGTGCATCATTCCCGTGGCAGGGTGCGCCCGTGAAAGAAAATGTTACCATTACCTGTGCCAAAGGCGTCGCCCCCATTCTTGCATCCGAGTTGCGGGCCTTGGGGCTCGAACCGATTTCTGAAGATGTGGCGGCGGTCACGGTGGAGGCGGATTTACAACAGCAAATGCGTCTGCTGCTTCGCTTGCGATCGGCCCACAGGGTTTTGGTGCCGCTGATCTCCTGTCTGGCCCGCAGTCCGCAGGAATTGTTCCGCCGAATTGAGAATTTTGCCTGGGAAGATCATTTGGGTCCCGATGGCTATGTGCGCATCCACGGGTTTGTGAAGAACGACGAAATCCGCGATCAGCGTTTCGCCTTTTTGACGGTGAAGGATGCGGTGATGGACCGGTTGCGGGATAAATATGGACGTCGACCCGATTCCGGCCCCAGCGATCACGGTGCTTCAATTTACATTCACTGGCTGTACGAAGAAGTGACCCTCTCTCTCGATTTAGCCGGCGCCCCGCTTTCCCGCCGGGGATATCGGAGCCGGGCAGGGGAAGCGCCATTGCAGGAAGCCTTGGCCGCAGCGATGCTGTTAGCGGGCGGCTGGCCCAAAGATGTGGCCCTTTGCAATCCCATGGGCGGATCGGGCACCATCGCAATTGAAGCCGCCTGGCTGGCGCAAAACCGTGCGCCGGGATTATTGCGGGACCATTTTGGGTTGTTCTCTCTGAAACGCTTTCAGCCCATGATGTGGCAAAAAGAAGTGGAGGCGGCCGAATCCGAAATCATTCCCGAATGGGAAGTGCCGGTGATTATCTGCAGCGACTTTGACCGGGAGGTGATCGAGATTGCCAAGATGAACGCGAAAGAGGCGGGGGTCGAAAAACTGATTCAGTTTGAAGTCTGCGATTTCCGCGAAACCCCGGTGCCGGAGGGTGAATCCTGGGTGGTGATCAATCCGCCTTACGGGATTCGGCTGGAGGAAGAAGATCTCACCGGACTCTATCAGGATATCGGACAGTGGCTCAAGTCGCTCGACCGGAAAGGGCAAGGGCTGGTGATCACCGCCAATCTACCTTTGGCCAAGCGCTTCGGACTCAAGCTGGCGCAAAAACATACCTTGTTTAACGGGCCGCTGGAATGTCGGTTGCTGGGCTTTGAACTGCAAAAACCCGGGGCCAGGGCTTGAAGCGAGCGTCTATGCGGCCGGAAAAAGCGATTGTACTGGCGGCCGGGTTCGGGTCCCGGCTCTCACCCGTCACGGACTTTTGTCCCAAACCGCTGGTGCCCCTGCACGGCAAGGCGATGATTCTGCATCAATTGGAATTGTTGCAAAGCTGGGGGGTGAAAGAGGTACTGGTGAATGTACATCATCTGGCGGATGTGCTGGTGGCGGAACTGCCAAAAATCTGTCCCGAAGGATTGAAGCTTAATCTTTCGTTTGAAGCGGAAATTTTAGGTACGGGCGGGGGATTACGGCGCATGGCCTGGTTTATGGATGACGATCCGCTGTGGGTCTGCAATGCGGATGTGTATCAGAAATTGAATCCCGAACCTTTGTTGAACGCCTGGGTAAAGGAACAGCCACTGGCCTGTCTTTGGATGATTCCGGACCAAGGCCCCCAAACCGTGAGGGTGGAAAAAGGCAGGGTGGTGGATTTCCGGGCTGGCGGTCAAACCTTCAGCGGACTGCATTTGATGAATCGCCGAACCTTGGACTATTTGCCGGAGCGGAATTTTTCATCGATTATCGAAGCGTACGATGCGGGTTTGGCGGCGGGCGAAAAAATTCTTGGCGTCGAAGTGCCCAAAAGTGTTTGGGCGGATGTGGGGACTCCCGATCAGCTGTTGGCGGCGGAGGGGGGCGCGGTGATTTTTCCGGGGGCACAGTTGCGCAAAACGCAAAAAGCCCGGGGGCTGGTGGTGGCGCCGGCGTGGGGGCTTTCCAAAGCGGAGCAAAAGGCTTTACCGGAAGCGACCGCGGTGGAATTATTGCCGGCCCGCGGATCGGACCGCCGGTTTCGACGACTCTTTTTTTTCGACCACAGTGAGATTTTTATTCGCAGTGGCGAAGCCCGTCCGGAAAACAATCGCTTTGTGGGACACAGCCGCTTTTTGGCCCAACGTGGGATCCGGGTGCCACAGATCCTGAAATCCCGTCAGCAGGGCCGCTGGCTTCAGGTCGAGGATTTGGGAACGGAGCATTTACTCGATCGGCTGCAGGCGGGAAGTCCGGCAAGGAATGTAAAAGACATGCGGGGAGTGCTTGAAAGTGTGGCCGCTTTTCACGCGCTGAAAATCCCTGCCCAATGCTCTTTGGAAACGCCATTTGATCCCGCGCTGTACGCCTGGGAACGGGAGCTGTTTGAAAAGGAGTATGTCGGTCGTTTCGGCGAGGTTTCCGAGCTTCGGAATCATCAAAAAAGTCTTTTCCGAATCCCGGAAATCCTGATGGCGCAGCCCCAGGTGCTGGTGCACCGCGATTTGCAGAGTACGAATATCATGCGGGTTGTGGAAACGCCGGATTCCCGCGTTCACGCGGAAGTCATCCCTGCGCCCTTCAGGGCCAGGGGAGTAAGACCCGGGGAAATGAAACCGGAGCGTGAACGCCCCTTGGAACTTCCGCGTAAACGCGGGACTCCGGCGTTTTCCTGGGCCCTGATCGATTATCAGGGTATGCGCAGGGGGGCGGCGGCGTATGATTTGGGATCCCTGTTGGCGGATCCGTATGTGAACCGTCCGTTGGATTTGCAGATGGATTTGTTGAAGTATTACAATCAAGTTGCCGCTGAAGAGGTGGCGGTTGAAGTGCTGGCGGCGGGGGCGGTGCAAAGATTGATGCAGGCCCTGGGGGCCTATGGGCGTTTGGGAGCCTTAAAGGGCAATGAACGTTTTCTGGATCACATTCCGGCGGCTTTGAATCAATTGGCCCACTGGGTCGGGGCATTTTTGGAGGGACAGGGGAAGAGGAATCCGCTAAGGGAGGATTCCCGATGAGTGATGTACCGCAAAAAATGGAACAGGACCGCGCCGAAGTTTTAGACTCCGCGATTGCGTTGCCTTTTCTGGAATTGATGTTGCCGGAGTTTGAGGATCCCGCCTACGAGCCCGGATCGGTGCGTCAGCCCCGCCGGTATGGACGTCCGGACGGGGACACTTTGCCCATCACCCGCTTTTTATCCGACCGGGGGCAGGTGGAGATTTTGCAACCGGAAATGGTGGAAGAACTGTTCCGCGAGATTTACTGGAGTTGTTACCAGATTCGCAAACTCGCGGAGAGTGATTCGAGCGACCCTTCGTTCTGGAATTATGCGGTACAGCATACGGTGAAATGTATTCAGCGGATGGAGGCGGCTGAAGAGGAGCTGTTTATTGCCAACCGGCCGTTGATTGTGGCCTGTGCGAAGCCGTTTTACTGGATCGGGCAGATTTGGATTTCAGACTTTCTGCAGGAGGGCTCCCGCGCGCTGGGAAATGCGATCCGCAAATTTGATTTCACCCGCGGGGTTCCTTTTTACGCCTATGCGCAACGGTCGATTCAGAACCGTTTACGTAATTATTTTCGGGATCATATCCGCTCCGGGGCCTTGGGGATCAAACCCAATGAAGACATGATCAAAATTCAAAAGGTGATTCAGGAGTGGCGTGACCGGCAAGGAGAGGATCCTTCGCCGTTGATACTGTCCGAAATGACCCAGTTGCCTCCGGAACGTATTAAAAAGTTATTGCCGATGGTGCGTCAGTGGCAACGGATGCCGGCGACGCCACTGTCTTTGGATGCGGCGCTGGGAGACACCAAGTCCTCCCTGCATGATTTGGTGGCGGATCATCAACATGTCGACTCGGCCAAAGAGGTGGAGCGTAACGAAGTTTGGGAGGCGGTGGCCCGATTGCCGGAGCGGCTGCAGATTATTTTGAAACGCCGATATGTGGAGGGGTATACCCTGGACGAAGTGGGGAAAGAATTCGGATTGACCCGGGCGCGGATCAAGCAATTGCAGGATGAAGGACTACAGAAGATCCGTGCGTTCATGCGTGAGACTTATGCGAGGGAGAATAACAAATTATGAGCAAGCCTGTCGTAACGCTGGCCAGTGGAAATGCCCACAAATATGAAGAGTTTGAATCCATGCTGGGCATGCCGCTGCACTCGCTGAAAGATGTGCCGGGCTGCCCGGATTTTGTGGAAGACGGAGACAGTTTCGAAGCCAATGCATTGATTAAAGCCCGGGGACTTCGAGATTTTATAGGCGGCTGGGCGCTGGCAGACGATTCGGGGTTGGCGGTGGATGTATTGGATGGTGCTCCGGGTATTCACTCTGCAAGATTTGCAGGGGAGCATGGCAATGATGCGGCCAACAATCAGCTGCTTTTAGAGAAACTGGAGGGGGCAGGGGACCGCACGGCAAGATTTGTGTGTGTGCTCGCGCTTTGCGGGCCCGATGGAGAAGAGTGGGTGATCCGCGGGGAGTGTGTGGGGCAGATTGCACATGTGGCCAGTGGAGAGGCCGGATTCGGCTATGATCCGCTGTTTCATCCCGAGGGCCACAACAAAAGTTTTGCGGAACTGGGGGCGGACCTGAAACATAAAATCTCCCATCGCTCGGTGGCCCTGGAAAAACTGCTGGCACATCCCGATCAACCGCTGGCGCGCTTTCTTTAAGGGTTGAGCGCCCTTCACCATGGATAAAAACCGGTATCGGTATCGCAATCGGTATCGAATTTACAAACAAGAGAAATGGCCGGCCTTTCCTTCAGCACCGGTTACAAATCCATCTCGGACGGGTTCATACCTAAAGGACTTTTTCGCTTTTGCAAAGTTCTACTGGGAACGGTCTGGGTGGAATGGCACTAAGTTAAGGGTATGGGTCATAGGACGTCCTTTATAATCGGGCTGAAGGTCCGACAGAATTTTAGCCCAGTCCGAAGGGCTGGGTTTTAGCATCTTAAACAAAATGCGGGCTG
>JARHXX010000026.1 GCA_029269125.1 Kiritimatiellaeota bacterium B1221
CCGCGCTCCGCTCCAAGTTTTACCTAAATGCCACTTCGTTCCACCGCAGTTCCTGTTTAAACTGACGTAATCTGGTATCCGAATCGATCACCACCAACTCCACGTCCGCCATTTCGGCAAACATTTCGATGTGTTCGGTTTTCAGTTGTTGACTGTAAACCGTGTGATGGGCACCCCCGGCCAAAATCCAGGCGGATGCGCCTACTTTCAAATTGGGTTTGGGTACCCACAGCACCCGGGCCACAGGTAAGTTGGGCAAGTCGGCATCCGGAACAACTGCGTCGACTTCATTCACCAAAATACGGAAGCGGTTGCCCATATCGACGGGGGAAACGTTAATCGCAGCCCCGGCAGGTGCATTGAAAACCAGACGCGCCGGATCGGATTTTCCGCCAATCCCCAGGGGATGAACTTCAAGCCCGATACGCCCCTCTGCAATCGACGGACAAATCTCGAGCATATGCGAACCTAAAACTTTATCACCCGACGCATCAAAGTGGTAAGTGTAGTCTTCCATGAAGGAAGTGCCGCCCTCCAGCCCTTCGCCCATCACCTTCATAATCCGCAGCATCGCCGCGGTCTTCCAATCACCTTCCGCGCCAAAGCCGTAGCCTTCCGCCATCAGGCGCTGCACCGCCAGTCCGGGCAACTGATTAAAACCATGCAAATTTTCAAAGGTCGTCGTAAACGCGCCAAAGCCGCCCTCCACCAAAAAGGCCCGCATGCCGATTTCGATGCGCGCCTGTTCTTTGATCGCATCTTGTGATGCGGACGGAGCAATCTGATACAACTTCTGATATTCCGCCATCAGTTCAGCCATTTGTGCATCTGTCACTTTTTCGACGTAAGCTTTTAAATCGCCCATACCAAATCCGTTAACCGCGTAACCAAATCGGATCTGTGCTTCGACCTTGTCTCCTTCGGTCACCGCAACTTCACGCATATTGTCACCGAAACGGGCCACCTTCAATGTCTGCGAACACTGCCAGGCCTTCGCCACCCGCGCCCAATCTCCCAACTCCTGTCGGATCTCAGGATCCTGCCAATGACCCACCAACACCGTCCGGTTCTTGCGCAAGCGCGAACACATAAAACCAAACTCACGTCCCCCATGGGCGGACTGGTGAAGGTTCATAAAATCCATGTCGATTTCCGACCAGGGAATCTGCGCACCAAACTGGGTATGCAAATGCACGAACGGTTTCTTTAAGGCGGTCAATCCGGCGATCCACATTTTGGCGGGGGAAAAAGTATGCATCCAAGTCACCAAACCAATGCAAGTATCATCCGCATTTGCATCACGACAAAGGGCATAAACTTCATCCGGCGTTTTCACCGTGGGCTTCCAAATCACATCCACCGGAATCACCGAATCGGTATTGAAGGCATCGGCAATCTGTTTGGCGTCGGCGGCCACCTGTTCTAAAGTTTCAGGACCGTAAAGATGTTGGCTGCCAGTGACAAACCAGAGTTGTTGAATGGAGGACATGGGTTTTTCCTTAATTTTGACCGTAAGTAGCTTTGGGTCCGTGTTTTCGTAAATAGTGTTTGTCTAAAAGGTAAGATTCAACCGGGCCCACGGCCGGATTGAGTGCCCATGCGCTCAAGGCCATTTTGGCAACTTCTTCTAAAACCTGGGCGGTGATCACCGCTTTCATGGCAGATGTCCCCCAGGTAAAAGGGGCATGCGCGGAAACCAATACCCCCGGCACTTCCAAGGGATTCAAGGAGGTCTTTTTAAAATGCTCCACAATCACTTTGCCGGTGTTTAGTTCATAGGCGGATTCGATTTCATCTTGAGTTAGCGGGCGCGTACAGGGAATCTCCCCGTAAAAAGTATCCGCATGCGTCGTGCCCAGACATGGAATGGCTTTGCGCGCCTGTGCCCATGCGGTTCCGTTAGGAGAATGGGTATGCACCACGCCGCTGATTTCAGGAAAGGCATTGTAAAGATGCCAATGGGTTGCGGTATCCGAAGAAGGATTCAGGTCCCCTTCTATTTTTTCACCGCTGGCCAAATCAATCAATGGCACCATTTCCGGAGTCAGCACTTCATAATCCACCCCGCTGGGTTTAATGGCAAACACCCCGGCGTCCCGATCCACTTCACTGGCATTTCCCCAATTCAGAATCGCCAGCCTGCTCCGGTAAATTTCCAAATTTGCCGCCACCACTTTTTCTCTTAAGCCCTGATGATTCATGCCTGCGCCCTCTGGGCTTTGCGGAGTTGAATCAAATCCTTCATGAGCTCAAAATAGTTGCGTTGCCCCTCGCGAAGTCCAAAGCCGTCATGCAGTTGCTGATAGATCCCGAACAGCGTTTCATACACCGCCACGTTTTCAGGAATCGGCATATACACTTCGTCACGGATCCGGGTCATCGACGCCACTGCGGTATCAAAATTTTCCTGGGCGCCACCCACTACCGCCGCCGCCATCGCCGATCCCAACGCACAAGTTTGCTCGCTGGCGGACACCTTCATGGGACAGTTAAACACATCCGCATAGATCTGCATCAGCAGTGGACTTTTCAACGAAATGCCTCCGCAACAAATGACTTCGTCCACCTTTACCCCGCAGGAAACCATCCGGTCACGGATCATCCGCGCCCCAAAAGCAGTACTTTCAATCAGGGCCCGGAATATTTCCCCGGGGGAACTGTGCAACGTTAATCCCAGAATTAAACCGGTGAGTTCCTGATCCACCAAAACTGTGCGGTTTCCATTCATCCAATCCAGCGCCAGCAAACCGCTTTCGCCCGGTTTTAATGTCGCAGCTGAGACATTTAATTCTGCGTGATTCAGACCCTCGCCGGGTTGCAATTTGTGGACATACCAATTGAAAATGTCCCCCACCGCGGATTGCCCGGCCTCAATCCCGAAATGCCCCGGCAAAACGGATTCGGGCACGACTCCGCAAACCCCCGGAATATCCGTCAATCCACCCGCCAATGGTGTCACCGCCAAGTCACATGTGGATGTGCCGATCACCTTCACCATGGTCCCGGGTCTGATCCCGCAACCTATCGCACCCAAATGGCAATCAAATGCGCCCGCGGCCACGGGGATGCCTTCTGGTAATCCTAAATATTCTGCCCACCCTCTACATAAGATTCCCACCGATTGAGATACATTGATAACCGGTTGCGTCATGGAGGCCCGGGCCTGATTCAGAATCCCGTCATCAAATGAAGCGATGAATTCCGGGGAGGGAAATCCGCCCCATTCTTCCGAATAAAAACATTTGTGCCCAGCCGCACAAATCCCGCGACTGAGCTTATCCAGCGCCGTGGTATTCGTCAAAACCGCCGGCACCCAGTCCGCCAACTCCACCCAACTCGCCGCCGCCGCAAATACTTCCGGGTCCGTCCGCGCGCATTTCAAAAGTTTCGCCCAGTACCATTCCGCCGAATATACCCCCCCACATTTAGCCAGATATTCCGGATGACTCGCCGCCGCCGCGGCAGTGATTTCAGCCGCTTCACGGGTGGCGGTATGATCCTTCCACAACCAGGCCATGGCATGAGGATTGTCGACAAACGGGGCCTGCAACCCCAGTGCTTCCCCCTTCGCATCCACAGGAATGGGCGTACTTCCGGTGCTATCCACCCCGATTCCCACCACGGTAGCCCCACTTTTCGGTCCGGCCTGATCCAATACTCTTTTTACCGTGTGCACAATTCCCTTGATGTAATCCCCCGGGTGCTGGCGCGCCAAATCCGGGTCATTTGCGTCAATAATCACCCCCATATCTCCATGCGTATAATGAAATACCGAGGTTGCCAACTCCCTGCCATCCGCACAATCCACCAATAGCGCGCGTACCGAGTTGGTACCAAAATCAAGACCGATAGATGTTTGCATGAAAAAATCTCCTAAAACGTTGTGCTTTCAACCACTAATAGGGAGTTTTTATATTTATTCAACATTATTAAATAAGTCTAATTTTGCCCTCCGGGCTCACAGCTCCGCAACCAAAGTAAACAATCAGAATAGTCCTGAGAAACTTATCCGCTCTCAGAATCAGACTTCCCGCCGGTCCAGAGGTCACCTGCGATTCACCTATTGATCACTTTCCGGGATTTATCGTAAAAAGCTGCGCATTTCCTCACACATCAGGTGGATGGCTCAAACCCATGTGTGCAAGAAGAGTTGATCGTTTTCAAAACCAAGTTGTCTTTCTGGATTTACCGGTAATATTCTCATTCGAAAAGTGAGTCTGCCATTTGTTTTGCAGCAGAAAAACTTCCTATATCCTTCACCTGAAATCCAAGTTTTTCAAAACTTGATTGTGCGATACGGGACCGTCGGCCGGAACGGCAGTACAGGTATAAGGTATCTTCCCTGTTGAGTTCGTCCTTTTGAATCAACACATGATCCGCCTGAATCTCATCATAAGGTAAATGAATGGCACCGGGAATATGGCCCGCATTAAATTCTGCCAGTGTGCGTACATCCACCCACTGCACCGCCCCCTCCCTCTGAATTGTGTCCGGGGAGTGTTCACCATCAAAATTTGAAGAGGACGATCCACAGCCGGTCAGCAGACCGGTCAACAACAAGGAAGCAATGAGTCGTTTCATCGTATCATGCATCACATTATTTTCACCGAGGTCAATACTTCTTTTGCGCGGCAGACAACACGATCCCCTGATCCACCCGGTGCTTCACTTCTCCCCGGGACCCGCATTGCCTATAAAAACTGCGCGCCGATCGGAACGGAAGCCTGTAACCGCTCCCATCCCGAGGAAGAACTGCAATGAGTCTTCGTTCCGAAATCCCATAGAAAAACCTCAAATTTGAAATCAGGCTCCCTATTCCCGACAGGCGATTCCCCCTGCCATAACCTGAAGATCAGTCCCGTCTTCAAATTTTTCAAAAAAAGACCGGGAATTTTCCAGTTCCCGGTCCTTAGAGTAAAGGAGATCTATCGCTTATGCATCTTTCAGACGTGCTTCAAGGGCATCAGCCTGTTTCAACAATGCTGCGGGTAAACGATCTCCGAACTTCGCAAGATGTTCGCGAATGGAGGGCATTTCGCTCAACCAAAGGGCCTTGTCCACAGACAGCAACTCTTCAAGATCTTCGGGCAGCATGTCGAGGTTTTCCACATCCAGGGATCCCGGCGCCGCAGTCAAACCGAGGGCATTCGGTACCGCTTCGGCTGTTCCTTCACAGCGTTCAAAAACCCACTTCAGCACCCGGGAGTTTTCGCCAAATCCGGGCCAAAGCCAACGGCCGTCATCACTTTTCCGGAACCAGTTCACGTAAAAGATTTTAGGCATTTTATCTCCACCCTTTTCACCCATCTTGATCCAATGTGCGAAATAATCACCCATGTGGTACCCGCAGAAAGGCAGCATCGCCATCGGATCACGGCGAAGTTCCCCAACCACTCCGGCCGCCGCCGCGGTTTTCTCGGAAGCCATCATCGCCCCCATGAACGTTCCGTGTTCCCAGTCAAGTGCTTCCGTGATCAGCGGCTGTGCGGATGCCCGGCGTCCCCCGAAGAGGATGGCGGAGATCGGCACCCCGGCGGGATCCTCCCATTCGTCGGCGATGACCGGACATTGGGAGGCACGGGCGGTGAAACGCGCATTCGGATGTGCAGCGGTGCGACCACAATCCGGCGTCCAGGGACGGCTTAGCCAATCCGTAAGCTCTTCCGCCTCCACCCCCATGTCTTCCCACCAGATGTCGCCATCTTTGGTTAACGCGCAGTTGGTAAAGATCGCATTGGAACTCACACTCTTGAGGGCATTGGGGTTGGATTCCATGCTGGTGCCGGGAGCCACCCCAAAGAATCCGGCCTCAGGATTGATCGCATACAAACGACCATCCTCGCCAAATTTCATCCAGGCAATATCATCACCAATGGTTTCCACTTTCCAACCGGGAAGCGTGGGAGTCATCATCGCAAGATTGGTTTTTCCACAGGCACTGGGGAAAGCCGCCGCCACATACTTCACTTCACTTTCAGGAGAAGTCAGCTTCAGGATGAGCATATGTTCCGCCATCCAACCCTCATCTTTGGCCTGCACTGAGGCAATACGCAATGCGTGACATTTCTTACCCAATAATGCGTTTCCGCCGTAACCGGATCCGAAAGACCAGATTTCGCGGGTTTCGGGATAATGGGTAATGTACTTGTTTTCAGCATTGCAGGGCCAGGCCAGATCCGCCTGTTTCGGCTCAGTCAACGGATGGCCTACGGAGTGGATCCCGCGGACAAAATCATCGCTGTCCCCCAGCACTTCCAATACTTTGGAACCCACGCGGGCCATGATATGCATGTTGCACACCACATAGGGACTGTCTGTGATTTCAAAACCGATTTTCGCAATCGGGCTGCCAACAGGCCCCATGGAATACGGAATCACATACAGGGTACGCCCCTGCATGCACCCCTCATAAAATCCGCGGAGAATTTCTTTCATCTCCTCCGGATCTTTCCAGTGATTGGTCGGGCCGGCATCCGCTTCGTTTTCAGAACAAATAAATGTACGGTCTTCCACCCGGGCCACATCCGCCGGATCAGAGCGAATATATAATGAGTTGGGACGTTTTTCCGGAGACAGCCACATCGCGGTGCCGCAATCGACCATGGTTTGCGCCATGGTTTGAAATTCCGCATCAGAACCGTCACACCAGTATACACTGTCGGGCCGACACATACTTTTCACATCTTCAACCCAGTCCAGCAACAATTTGTTGGATGTTGGCGCACTTGTCATATATATTTCTCCTCAGAAGTTAAAAGATCGTTTATGAAACAGCCTTCGGAATCGTCAAATCTTTAACGGGTAGCTTAATGCAGGGTCAAGCCGAATCACATCACCACACAGAAATAATACAAACATTTCTCTCTTACCCATATTATCCACTGCAGGATGACACACGGACTTGTCTACTCGACAAAGCTAACATTCGATTCATAATAACCCAATGAATTCCACAAAAAATATTCTGATCACGGGTACATCTTCAGGTATCGGACTTGCGACCGCTCTGGAAATGAAAAACCGGGGATGGCGCGTTTTCGCCTCCGCCCGGAAACCGGAAGACCTCAGCAAACTTCAGGCATTAGGTTTTGAAGTCCTGGACATGGATCTTGCAAATCAGGAGTCTGTCATCGCAGGCGCACAAAAGGTGCTGGCCTCCTGCCCCGATGGTCTTCATGGACTGGTGAACAATGCCGGATACGGACAACCCGGCGCACTGGAAGATCTGGATGTGGAATCCATGCGCCAACAATTTTCGGTCAACGTGATTGGACTTCAACAACTCACCAATTTGATTTTACCGGGAATGATCGAACGAAGATCCGGTCGCATCGTACATGTGTCGAGTGTCGTCGGCCGGGTGGCCCTTCCCTTCATGGGAATTTATTCCGCCAGCAAATTTGCAGTAGAAGCACTCGCAGATGCCCAACGGGTGGAACTGAGCGGCACAGGGGTTCAGATTTCCCTGGTCGAACCCGGCCCTGTCACCACTTCTTTCAGCAAAAATGCGGTTCAAAGTTCAGTGGGATCGCTCCCCAAAGACCAATCCCGGTTTTCCACACTCTATCAAAAAGAATTATCCAAACGGGAAAAAACCCGCGAATCCAAACCCTTCGCTTTACCCCCGGAAGCCGTCGCTAAAAAAATTGCGCACGCGCTTACCTCCGCACATCCCCGCCGCCGATATAAAGTAACCTTTCCCGCCTACCTCGGTGCCGTTCTCAGCCGCCTGGCACCCGATGCTCTGATCGATTTCATACTGACAAAAGAACTGAAAAACCGGTTGTCAGATTAAGCCACTAAACACGGGAAACCATCCGCTCCTGCCGGCGAGGCCTTACATCGAACGTTTGTCATTCCGTTTCGCCGCCAGATGCCGGCGGGTCTCACGCTGCAGATATTGATCGTACTGATGAATCAAGGTTCTTATTTTCATGCGGGGATGCCCTTTCGCCTGTAATGCAGCTCCAATCGCAGAGGCTTCCCGCCATTGCCGCAGCAGCGTCCCCGCCATGGAGAAGTAGGAATATTTTGGATCATATAAACTGGTGGCTTCACTGGATACGCCATTGAGTTCAATCACCTTTAAGCCCTCCCCCCGCTGAAAAGATTCCACATCCGCGGCCATCAAATCGTAGCGCCCAAAATAAAAATCAGGAAGACTGCGGCTGATCTCCTCCATTCGCGCAGTCAGTGCCGGTGTAACTAAATCAATCCCATCCTCAAACAAGGTCCCCCGTGCATGATTGCCCACCTGGGTCAACTGCACCCTCTCTCCTTTCTTTGGAATCTCCAGCAGGCGTGACCTGAGGTTTTGACAATGCATCTCCGCCTGACACATCGCCCGGGGATGACCGAGAATTAATTCTTCTAAAGAATGTTCGCCATCCCCCGTCAACACACAGAATGTTTTGCGGGTGATCGCAAAGATACGTCCGCATTCCTGATCCGGATGGCGGATATAAAAGACCCCGAATTCAATTCCCGGCACAAATGTTTGAACCAGAAAATCCACTTTGACCTCATGCAGGGTCTCCTTCACCTCCTCCATCGATTTGGCAATCACCACTTGACTTCCCCGCTGCCCCACATCCGGTTTCAACACCAAAGGAAAGTCCAAGCCTCTTTCCCGCATAAACGAAATCACCCATTCGATTTTTTTCTCCGGCGGTTCCGCTTTTGCAATCAGCACATAATCCGCCACCGCCTCCCGGTCACCGAAACGGTCCAGAATATCCGACTTGGACTCTTCCACCACCCCGCCCCCGGGAATACAGGGATTACAGGCCGAAAAATCCATGGGATGTTTTTCCCGGCGCAACCACCGGCTGCAAAGATAAAGCAGCACCGGAAAATAAAACAGAAAGGCCGGCCAATATTCAGGACGGGTAAAGCGCCGCCAGCGCGCAAGAAGTTGTCGTCGTCCCCGCCAATTTAACGACGGCACCATCACCTTAAATACCAAAAGGTAAAAAACCACCATCCCCAGAAACACCCAGGGGGCGGCATGATGATATTCTTCTAATAAACGCAAAGCCTTCCCTGCCAGCTTGTAAGACATAAACACCAAAGCGGGCGTCCACAATAGGGCCGCCACCACAAAAAACAGCAAAAACTTGGAGTAAGACATGCCCATCAACCCCGCGGCCACATATGCCGGCAGGCGGGTGCCCGGCATAAACCGGGAAATCAAAATCGTCACCCCGCCTCTCCGACGGAACCACTCTTCGGTTTTTAAAAGTTTGAGTGGGTGTATCATCCAACGCAAAGGCGCCCGGCGCAGTGCAGGACGCCCCCATTTTTTCCCTGCGAGAAATAAAAGAAAATCCCCAAACAGAATCCCCAACAAACAAGCGCCAATCCCTTGGGTCCAGGTTAAAGTGCCATTGGCAATCATGAGGCCGGTGATCACACAGGTAAGATCCTCCGTAATCAAAGTCGCCAGGGCCACTACCCCCAACATTAAAATGAGCTCTCCCCCCTGCGGCACCCGCGCCGGACCATTCAGCAAATCAGCAATCCAGCCCACCTCACTCACGGCATCCGGTAAAGGTGCCGCTGCAAGTGCCGCTTCCCCATAGAGTCCCACCGCAAAGATTCCCCCCAGCAGAACGAACAGACAGCAAAGAGAAATGCGGGGAATGCGATGGATCATTTTATGAGGGGCTGGCAAATTTTTGTGCGGGAGGCCCGGGTCATCTGCGCCCCCCTCCCGATCGGAGTATATTCAAAACAGATCTCATCTTTGTTCACCCGGATCTCTGAATAACTCACCGTGCGGGCATCCCCCCGATTCATACAGGGCCAACGGCCGGGATTTTCGGTATCAAATGCAAAATGAAACGCAGTCAAGGTCTCCTCCGAAAGCCCGCGCTCCTCGAGCATCTTTTCAAACAACGATGCCCGGGCCACAACCACTTCATGGACATTCCACCCCGAAGTGGTCCACAAAGTCAGGTCGGGATGGGACGTTCTGGTCTCCACACACCGCCCATCCCAGATCACTTGCGAAAGTTCGCCCTGTAAAGGAATTCGAAACAGATGAAACGGCGGAAACGGTTCAGGACTTAACCAATCGGAAATCGGTACTCCTGCGTGTTCAGCCGACAACAAAGGCAGTTTACCACGGCTCTGGGGATTCAGGGGTGGCACCGGCATTTCCGCATCGTAATGATTTAAAACACAATGCACGGTTCCCCGTCGGTCCACGCAGATCCATGTGCCTCCCCCCTGGGGATCCTTGGGCCAAATCAGGTTTCCTTCCCTTAAACCTGGTTGTTCTGCCACAGCTCTTCCCCACTGCTCATCCCGATTAAAGCGCAGGCTGAGCTGTCCTGCTCTTCGCCACCAACTTACGGTGCACATGAGGAAGATTCCGCTTCATGTTTGAGGGTGGAAGGCGCCACTCCGAACCCTTCGGGAGCCTCTATCCCCTGATCCCGCAAGATCATGGCAATCAGCGCAAAATGATGTACGGTGTGACTCAGCAAAAATTGAAGCTCACGCAGAACCGTCGAACCGCTCCAGGGATCCTCCATTTCAGATCCGCAATCCATTTTCACTTTAAGCGCACGGGACAGGTCCTGTGGATGCAGATCATTCATTTTTTTACTCAATTCTCCGATCCAAAGCCGCATCGCAACCGGGTCCTGCTGTTGAACGTCCCGGCGGGGACGTTGATCATAATCCACCTTCCCATCCGCATAACCCTGAAGAAAGAGTTCCATATGGTCCATACAGTGGCGAAGATGAGGTCCGACCCCACTTTGATAAAGTGGCGGGTTTTTATGCGTAAAAATTTTCGGGGGCATCTCCGTCAAAAGATCTATGGCCTGATCGAGGAAATAGATGTTGTCGAGGATCGCGGCTCTGGGATTTGCCATGGGGTCTCTGGGAAAGGATTATGACTTAAATGAAGCAGACAACTATACGGATTGTAGTCGAATGAAATGGCATGTTCCCCACTAAAAAGAAAAGGTATTTTGTAAGAAAGGGATCAAAAAACACCGTTTTGTGATTACTTACTTAATCTCTCCACCAATGGATTTGCGCTAACACCATGAAAAACAACACTAAGAATAATGGTGCTCATGGCCACCGCCGCCAGTTCTGGAGCATTGGACAGTTCACGGTTAAGGACCATAACCACAAAAACCACCGAGGCCAGTCCCCGGGGACCAAACCAGCCTATAAAGGCTTTCTCTTTTAGTTTTAAGCCACTCCCGGTCAAAGAGATCCACACCGGAAGCATGCGAATGACCGTCAAACTGAGCAGGGTATACAGCAGGCCCTGCCAGCTCAGAAACCGGATACACTGTCCCACCACAGTTCCTCCGAAAATCACCCAGGTAATCAACGCCAGACCATCACCGGAGGCCTCTGTAGAAAGAAATTCGTGGTGCTTCTCATACTTGCATAAGGCCCCGAAAAACAATCCGCCGATAAAACAGGCGATAAATCCGCTACCCCCCAGAGCTTCCGCCACCGCAAAACAGGCAAAAGCCAAACTGGCAATGGCCAAAGAAGTGACCTGCGGATGGGACCAGTTTCTTTCCACACAGACCCGCACATACCTTTCACCCAGAAAAGCCAATATGCTTCCCACAAAAAATCCGATGCCGATTTTTTGGAGCAAGGTGATCACTATCTCAGATCCGGAAACCGACCCCATGTTGACGCTTATGGATAAAAGGACCACAATCAGCGGCACACAAATCCCGTCATTTAATCCGCTTTCCACATTCAGCGCTTCCGAAATGGGAGCGGGGACTTCCTGCCGGGTCATTACCGCTTTGCCCAACGCCGCATCGGTGGGAGCCAAAATCACCGCTAAAATTGCAGCATCCACCCATCCGAACTGTGGAAACAATAACCGCGCAGCCCCCCAACCCAGCAGGATGCTGAGTGGCAAACCAATGAATAGTAAACACTCCGGCAACCTTCGGGTTTTTTGAAGAATATGTAAACGGGTGTGGGCCGCATCCCCGAACAACACCACCGCCAAAGTCAATTCCGCCAGCAAACTCAATCCTTCCGCTTTGACCGGAAAATCCAGCCAGTGCAGCCCCCGGGGGCCCACCAGCCATCCCATCAATACAAACAGCAACGCACCGCTGATTAAAGTCTTCTCCAATCGGGCACTCACCAACAAGTAGAGAAAAACGAACAGGGAAAGAAATGCAATATGCGGAATCATAAGCACTTTATACCCTAAATGCCCGTGGGGACCCAAATAGATTGTGTCTGCACTTTTCCGATTCCTCTCCTAAAAGATTCCCCGGCTTTTCTGCGTTTTATGCAGATATTTAGAACGGGCCCGCATCACCCACAATGCGCACCCCAAACATTGCGGACCCGTTGCTTGAGCGCATCCGGAAACCCAAAGATCATCAACTTGTATCCTGTCTGTCCGTTAACAGAGGCATGAATACAGGCATAGGGGATGCCGCTGCCTCTGGCCAACTCACTTAATTCAGAAAGTAAAGCAGACCGCAGCTTTCCCCGCTTACATTTCGCATTAAAGTCGATAATGACAACCGTTGATGCCGCCATCGGCAGGGCAGCCATTAAAAGGATCCAATATTTTTTCATATCTGTTTACGTCCAGGTTTTTGGAAAATCCGCATCCGATTCATACAGGAGATCGAATCTCCTGCCTTACAGTTCATACGCACTCCTCCGTATCATACAAGCATGCGGCTTGCTCAACAGACGGGTCGCGCCGTCGTGTGGCGAAGAAAAAGAAGATCACCACTCAATCAAAATGGTCTCGTTTACATTCCCGATGCGGATGATCGGACCGTGGGCGCTTTGTTGAATAACGGGATCCACAACCTCGCCCACAAAATAAGGGAAATGCGGATCACGAAGAATACGGATTTGATCAGTATGCCCCGTCTCTACCAGAAAATTCAAGCTCGCATTTTGGGCGCCGATAATCAGCAATCGGCGATAAACCCCGTGCATCAGTTGCGGCACTTCTTTGCTTTGTATTACCCCGTCCTCCCCTTCTTCAAGAAACACCCTGCACTCATTCTGCCAAGCCTGCGCGCCACTGATTTTGGTTTGTCCCCCGTCTACCCGGTTGTACATCCCTTTCAGCAAGGGTGCGCCCAGCGGGTGCCGTAATTTTAATACAGCCTGTTCGTCACGGGAATAGCCGGAAAAAATATAGGCATTGCGGAAACGGTGGGCAAGCAAGTATGGAAAGCGCGGTTCACATGCATGGGTCTGGGCGGAAATTCTCCATCCAAACTCTGCCAGCAGCTCCCGAAGCAATTGACCCGCCGGCACAAAGCGTACAGGGTCCAGCGGACGCAAAATCGGTCCGCGGATCGGTTTCGGATCCTCCGGATCGAATTCCGCCGTAGACAAGGATCCCCGCGTCCAGGCCAAACGGCCTTTGACAGCAGAGACCGTGCGGACCTGCCCCTCCTGCTCACCATTCAGGATCGCACAGCCTCCCTTTTCACGGAATCCGCCACCTGACAACATGGGCAGGTGTGACAAGATCCGTCCGTCCGGCATCGCAAAATCCCCGGAGAGCGCGTCCGCCAACTCCATTCCAAGCTCCTCCAGAAAAACCGACCCCTCCTGCATTGCGCCGATCAAAATCAGTGAGGCCCCCTGCCCGAGTCGATCCCACAGCAGAGCTTCAGAAGCAGAACCCGGAGCCGGCACCGACGAAATCAGAATGGTGCCCTGCACTTTTCCCGGTACATCCGGCAGATCCACCACCGTGTTTAACGGCACCCCTTCGTTTATCGCGGCCCCCATAAAACTATCCACATGCAGGGCCCTCTCAGGAGCGGATGCGTGCACGTCATCGAAAGGGTAAACCCAAAGCAGCGGACCACAGGCATCCGGCGCGGTCTCACGGCTGCGCAAAAGCTGAGGAATCACTTCATTCGGCACCTGCAAAGGCATCATGCCGTGGGAGTCATCCACCGTGAGAAAAGAAATGTCACGGGGCAGCGCCACCGTTCCATCTTTTTGTAATCGGCTCACAGACATCGGCAGATAGATATCGTGGGGCGTCCGGTTGTAGCGATCCAGCCAGGGACTGTTTAACCACCACGGGTCGTGGATATAAAAACGATAACGGAAAGTCTCTCCGGGATGACGGGCAATATGACTCATCCACCCGGAAAGCTCCAATCCAAAATCACCATCCAGGGCGGCCCAGGGAGAATTTACCGGCGCATCGACTCCGAATCCGCCTTCGTAAATTTCCCGTAAAGGCGACGCATCCGATCCCACATCGATGCCGGTCGCCATATTGGTTCCGCGGGTGCGGAGATGATACTTCAAAGGAAACGCCCCGCGTAAATCTCTCCAAAAGTTCAGGATACGCTCTTTAATGCCTTCCGAGCGTTCGGGATGAAAATTTTCACCGTCGAAGACTTCCCCCACCATGGCCCAGGGCTCCAGCGAAAATCCAAATCCGTTGGACAACCAAAGAAAATCAAATCCACAATCATCAAAAAGAGCATTTAACTGTTTGCCCAAAAAAGTCCCGATCCGGGTCCCCTCGGGAATCCCTTCCGGGTAAGCGGCATAACATCGCTCATCCCCTTTCAGCACCGCTTCACAGGAAACAAACTGCTCTTTAAACAACGGACCGTCTCCCAGGATTTCCCGATGCCAGTCAAATTTAAACCGGGACTTTGCAAACTCGGGTCCAATATCAAACGTATCTCCCACCCAAATATCCAATCCACTTATCTCCCTCCCGATTCGTTTAAGATCCGACACCAAATCACGAAGCCACCGGTAGGTGAATACGGCGGGGCATTCGCGATACAGGTAGGCACGATTATGAATCCCTTTCCCTTCCGGATCCCATTCCGAACCGTTCAGCCCCAATCCCCCATGATCAGGAACCCCGCGCTTCCCCGAAGGCAGGGTCGCGTCCCAATGATGTTTATTCGGCGCTCCATGATAACGCGCCCACTCAAATTCGGTTTCCAGATTTCCGTCGTATTCGAGCGATTCAGATCCTTCCGCAATCCATAACATCACCGAGATCGTTTCGGCATGACGCCACAACGGACGCCATTGCTCAAACAACTCACGAATCACCCGCTCCCGGGTTTCAGGTGAATTGTCGAAGAAAGGTTTCAAACTCATTTCAAGCTGAATGTCCCGGAAGTTCCATCCGGCAGGCGTGGGAAAATTTGGGTGGGAAAGCATGGGATTAGTGAATTTCAGATTTCAGTTCTCATCAATAGACTCATTTTCCGATCCAAATGACAAGTGACGAATGACCCGGCGAAGTCACACGGGATCTTATTCCTCTCTGACCACCGCATATTCAATGTCCAGAATTTCAGCAATACGAACCAAATCTTCGGCATGATGGCCAATCCCGAGCGCAAAATGATGGGTCGGACCTTCGGCCGCCCAGTCGCAGAGAAACTTGCGGACATCTTTTCCGAAGCGGCCATGGGTATTGGTATTGCCGGTAGGCGGAATGGGAAAGTCTTCGGACTGCCCTTCGGCGATCACAAATTTAAATCCGCCCACCGCATTTTGTCCAATACTCAACATGGTAATCGGCCCGGTCTTAATTTTAAATTCAACCCCGACACCCGACCCGGGTTTGCCGTGGTATTTGATGAGGCTGCGCAACACCGGACGTCCATCGGCAATATTTATATGATGCGGTCCATCGTGTCCGACCAAAATCGTGTCCTGCGCAAAATCTACCGGATGAAATTCTGCAAAACTGCCGCCAATTCCCAGACGATCCATAATCAGCATGGCCAAACAGGTTTTGATATCAAACTCTCCGCACATCGGAAATCCCGCACCGGTCAATAACGAGTTACCCACAATCAGATTGGTCACCAACTTACGCATTTGCGACCCCTCGTCCGCCTCATAATAATACGCGAGACCCGTCAGATTCTTTTCATCGATCAGTCCTTCCAGGGCCACCATGGTTTTGGCCGCCATTTGCAGGTCCTCCGGAGTGGCCTTGCGGGTAATGGGATCAGAAATCGGATCGGGAAAATCAAAGAACCCTTCTATCTCTTTGAGCTTTTCTGCAATCTGCGCCCCGGTCGCCGCTTCGAAATGACGCATCAGATCGTGCGGTTCAATCAGCGGAATATGACAACCGAAAGTTGCGGTGACCGCTGTGGGATCCGTGTGCATATCCAACATGGATTCCAACACATGCCCCATCAATCCAAAACGTCCCCTGCGAAGATCATGCAGGGCCTTGGCAATGTTACACCAGCGGGAAATTTCCGCATCCGCAACCGGGTCCCCCTCTTCGTGACCCAGAATCACCGGTGGCGGCTTTTTACCCATGCGAATGGCGACGCCGGTAAACTCCGGCACCGAGCAAAAGTCGTCATTGCACAGCTGCATATACGTGCTGCCGTTGACATAATCCATGGCTTTCAGGGGCTGTAACGCGACCAGCACAATTGGCACATTCAGATTGCGGATCAATACCCCGAAAGTGGAGGAAGTGGCGTATGTGACCATGTCCACAAACAATAAATCCAAATCTGCCGCCTGGACTTTTGGCAATTCATCGTATGCCGCGGTGGCGGTATCCACCACCGAAAACATTTCAACTTCCGCTCCATTCGCAGTGACCCGATCTCCCAACACCTTCATTTTCCGATACATTTCATCGAGGAGCCCCTCAAATTGGTCCCAATACGTGTGGTGGCCAACCCCAATGATTCCGATGCGGGCGTGTAGAGGATTTCGACGGGAGATGTGCGGAGTAGTCATAGCAGGGAGTACCGGGGGTTAGAGGTCAGAAATTATACAGCATACCAGTAAGTTCATTATTTGAAATTATATGCTATCAAACCTTTGATATGTAAATCACAAAAACATATTATCCCTTCAAAAAATTGAGAGTTACGCTGATTAATACTCTGCACCCGTCACAAGGGCAGCGCGCTTAAAGCTCAACCCCTCCGCCGAAGAGAAATCATTACCGCCAGACTCCCCATAAACACAAAAGCCAAGGTGCCCGGCTCCGGAATGGGAGTCACGCTGGCATAACTCGTGCCCACCCGGACTTCATCCACCGACCAGACAGCAGGATGATTGTACTGGGTATCCAGGTAAAGGGCGGTGGCATCCGTAAGATATCCCCCCGCATCCGTGAGTGTAGCCGTCAAGGGGGCCGCCCCTCCGAATGAAGCACTGTCCGGATTCACCCACATTCTCGCATCTCCGGCATGCGCCCCTCTGGGGATGTATTCCACTACCACAAATAAAGTATCTGCGGTGGTGTATTCCACCGTGTCTCTGACAGCAGTCGCGATCCCCTTATTCGAACCGTCCAAGCCCACATTATACGCAGAAGCTTTGTCTTCATCCACGGCAATACTGAATGTGCCCCCACTCTTACCTCCCGTTCCCAAAGAAAAAACGGATCGGTTACTGGAATCTGGCGTCAACCCCGTCAGGTCATCGACCTTGAACAAAAAAGAGTAATACAATGTGGCGCCGGTAGATGAACCGGTGGCGGCAAATGAAAGAGTATAATCACTGTTATCATCCCCATCCAGAGTAAATTTATTGCCGGTGGAAGGGGCAAGTTCCGCGGGGGCCGTCAAAGATCCTGCCGTTATCGCATCGTCTCCGGATCCCCCCCACCCCGAAGGAGTCACATTCGTCCCCACCCCGTCTGAAAAAGAACTACTCACTAAAAGTGCAGCATGGAGTGTGGATCCCTGAAAAATTCCCAGGAGAGCCAGAAAGATCATCGCGTTAAATTTTTTCATTATATCATAAACCTTTGGTTAATTTATAACTTCAACTTAGCAGTCAAAGGATAAAAATACTTGTGATATACCTTGGATATTTATGTGGTATTTTGACCTCCCCGGTAAATCCACCTTACAAATATCCGGAGAATCTTCAGGGGAAAGTTTCCCTTTATAAGTTGCAAGCCCCGCTATTTTCACGTCATAGTTTGGTGCGATTTCGCATGAACTTTGAATGGAGCACCAACATGAGACAACAGACAGGAAAACAATGGATTTTGGTTTGGGCACTTTTATGCGGAAGGATAATTTCATATGCGCAGCCTCCCGAACGCCCTGACGACTTCCCGGTGCTGCTTGAAAATGCGCCGGACAGCAGCGCGGGCTTTCAAATGTTACAGAAAAGGCTCGTACCATTACCCCCGGGAGCCAAACCCGTCAGCATCGTGGCCGAAAAAGGTGTTTGGATGGGTGGCATGCATGGCGTTTCCATCCCCAGAGAATGGGTGGTCGGTGAAGGTAACACCTTTGACCGTTTGTATGCATATACCTCCATGCGGGAAGGCAGCATCCGCATGATCAAAATAAACAAAAAAAACGGCTTCAATATCAATTTTGACATGAACGAAGTGGACTTCGTGGCGGGTGAAACGGATTTGACTGAAAACATTCGGGATATTTTTGAATTACTCGCCAGCACTGATAAAAATAAAGAGTGGGAAAAAAAACGCTTTTTGAACCGTCGCGGGGAACTGATGCTTTATGCCACCCGCCTGCATGAACTGGGACATACCGACCCCGCAAATCAATTGGCCGCCTACCTGTTTGAAAACTACAGCAAACGGGAAACCATCCTCCGCACCCTCAGCACCCTGGCCGATGAAGCCTATTTGGATCTGCTGACGGCATACACCCATGACGGGGATGTCGAAAAATTTATCGGCGCAGTAAAAACCTCGCTGGCACAACACCAAAGCTATTGGGAAATAGCCCCCTCCCTCCGGGCGCAGGTTGCGGAATGGGAACAGACCATCGCTTCGACCCATGACACCATTCCCGCAGAAATGAACCCGACCTTATCGGAGGCGCAAAAAGGTCTGCGCGCGAAACTTGTGGAAAATCCTGTCTCGCTGATCACCCTCGCCGAACTGCTTGAGGATGAAAACTGGTTGCTGCAGCCCAACGCCCTTATCCGTGAGTATGCTTACGACTCCCTTGCGGATGAAGAGGAGCCCCCCGGGGTGAATGAGGCACTGGAAATGTTAATGGCATCTCGGCAGGATTTTCTGAATTTTTGTGAGGCCATGCTATCCGACCGGCTTCTCATTCCCTACCTATACGAATACGATTCCAATAGGATTGAATACAGTGATGACGACGAGCCCCCTGCTTACCCCCAGCCGTATCAAGTAAGAAACTTTGCCGCCATGATGCTTTCCGGCCTGGCTCCGGACAACTCATATTGGGACGTTGACGAACCGGCAGAGCTTTTGATCGAATTAAAAACCTTCAGAGCCTCCACGGATCAAATGGACAAGCTCACCCTTGCCCAATATTATCTGGACAGGCACGATGACCACAACCTCCCCCGGGAGGCTGTATATACGCTGTTAAGCAGTAAGGACCCCGCCATCCGCAAGCATGCGGTCGGTATCATGCTGCAGCAGGAAGACACCCTGGACAATGCCCTTTCCATTTTGTTGGATTTTCATGACTATTATCCCGAAGAATCCAAAGCGGGTTTAACCAAAATCCTGGCCCATCTTAAAACCCTCGATCCTGAAGATGCCTGGGAGTTCGGCGGACCTGAAGGGCTGAAATCAAACATCAACACCCTTGAAACGCTCTTGGAACTCCAACCGGTAGAAGTCGCTGAAACCCCGGCCTTTTCAGACGCGCTGGATCAGTGGCTTGCAGCCGGAGACCCCGATAATATTCATGCCGTCATTTCCACCCTCCAACACGAAAAATCCAGTCCGCAAGACATCCAAAAAATACTCGCGGCACATGTACAATCCCAACCGATGGGGGCCGCACGCATTCTGCTGAACTTGCAAAATATGATCATCCACTCCGGTGGATTAAACGAATTACAAATGCGGATGTACGACACAAAAACCGAAATGATGAAGTACTATTTGCATCCCGAAAACTTGGCGGAGGCTGACGAAAATGTGCCAACGGCTCCGGTCTGGGATAAAGAGTCCTGGCTGCCCTTATTAAGGGCTTCCGAGACGGATGACCAAAAAATGAAAGCCTTTATGGTCGCGTTTGCGATTGTGAACCCATTGCAAAATTCCGATGCCCATTACCGCTTCAGCCACTTGTTTAGAGGAAGCGGCAACGATGCCGATACCCTTTTGATTTCCTGGGCCAAACGTTACCTTGAAGATCCCAAAGATTTAAGCTGGTTAGATGACATACCAAATCCGGAAAACCTCGGCCCCGGGAAACGGCAAAACATTGAAGATGTTTTGTCGGGTCAGGATCTTCCCGCAGCCCGGGCTTTGCTAAACGCCGAAGATATCGAAGAAAGGCTGGCGGCCCTGTCAGCATCCGAATCCAATGAAGCCATTGCCGGAAATACGGCCTTGTGGCGGGATCAGCTGGATACCAAAAACCGGATCACCCTTTTGAAACCCATCGCAGGGGAAGCAGACCCCGTCTTCTCCAGCATCGAAATGGGGGAAATCCTCAGCTTTGACCGGGTCAATGACATGATAAAAATGGCAAAAGCTGAGGCCCAGAAAGGAAAGAATGGGATGTTGATCATCCGGACATCCATGCTGAACCAAGGCGTCAGCCTCCTCCATAATCGCAACTTCATTTCCAAGGGTTATTTTCAAAAATCCGGTATTCGCATTTATGGTGTCTCTCAGGATGTACGTGTCTCCGGGGAATTTTCTCTGGATTTGGATCTGCAGTTAAAACAACCTGGCGGTGGAGAAAAGAAAGAGCTCAATATCCTCGAGCTCATCGAAGCCGGCGAAGATCAACAGCTGGAAACCCTGGGCCATGCCATTTATGACTGGATCAACACCCCGGTGCCTCCCCATGAAACCGGCGGACAAATCACCATTATATATTGCGGTGAAAAACCCAAGAGCCCAACCGAATAAAGAGTCAGACATTATCCGCACGAGATCAGTACACTTTTCAAATTCCGGGAATGGTTTCCCACCCCAATTTCAAAAGAACCGGGTTCAAGAAACCATTCTTTTTTTTCAGCATGCCAAAAAGAAAAATCCCGGGGGCTGAGTTTTAAACGGACAATTTCAGATTGCCCCGCTTCCAGAAACACCTTGGCAAATGCTTTGAGTTCTTTGGGCGGACGGACAACCGATGATTCGGAATCGGCCACATACACCTGCACCACTTCCGCCCCCGCCACCTCTCCGGTATTGGTTAGTTTCACCTGCACCTCCACGCCATCGGCGGGGCTGCCGATCCATTGCGGTTCACCCAATGAAAAAGTGCTGTAGCTCAACCCAAAGCCAAAAGGATAATGCGGTTCAATGCCCGCGTGATCAAAATGCCGGTAGCCGATCATCAATCCCTCTTCATAACAAACCTCACCGTCAACTCCCGGATAATTTTTGTACGAGGCATGATCCTCCAGCCGGTAGGGAATGGTGTCCGGAAGTTTGCCCGACGGATTCACTTCTCCGGCCAAAATGCGTGCGAGGGCGTTTCCCCCTTCCTGTCCGGGATACCACGCCTCCAAAACCGCCGGTATTTTTTCTTCCCAGGGCATCACCACCGGCCCCCCGTTGTTTAACACCACCACCGTCCGTGGATTCACCTCCAATACACGCCGGAGCAACACCCGTTGCACCTCCGGAAGATCGAGGTCTTTCCGGTCGACCGATCCGCCTTCAAACAAATTGGAAAGTCCCAGACACAATACCGCCACATCCACTTCAGAAGCCAGTCGAACCGCCCGGTCCATGGGACCTTCCCCTCCGGGCATTTCCCATTCCAGCCGCACCGCCGCCCGTGCGGCCCGCTTGCCGTAATGTACTTCTACCGGAAGGGCTTCGCCGGCCCTCACGTCAATTTCGACCGTCTGGGCATGGGTCCCGTAGGCGCCTTCAAAGTCTTGGGTATCCGCGGAGATCCATTCATCGATCAGCCATTCATCTCCAATGCGAAGTCGAATGCCCCCCTCCTGTCCATACAGGGCGATACGACATTTTCCGGATTGTGCCACAGGCAATATGCCACTGAATTTGACCGCATAATTCCCCCGGGCAATGCATCCACCGGGGGAAGCCCATCCCCAGGAAAAATCAACCCTGGAGATTTCCCACCCATCATCCGCAACCTCCGCTATTTCACCAGCATTAAAAAATTCGGCAAAACCATTCTCCAGTCCCATCACTTCCATCTCACCCATCAACCCGCATCCTTCCGCATAAAGCACTTTGGTTTGATCGCCGTAGACCTGTCGAATTCCCTCCAGCGGAGAAACGGTGTATGAAGGGGTCACCGAAGCACTGCCTCCCCCCCCTAAACGGGCTTCAGCCGCATTGGGGCCTATCACCGCAATCTTTTTGACCGCACCGGGCACCAGGGGCAGCAGTCCTTTTTCATTTTTCAAAAGCACAATGGATTCTTCCGCGACCCGGCGGGCAAGGGTGCGATGCCGGGGGCCGTCCCGTTCCGCCTGCGGATCGGGTGAGGTCGCCGAACGTTCAGTAAGCGTAGACATCACCCGAAACATTCGCTGGGCACGGTCACGAAGATCCTCCTCCGAAATCAAACCCGCTTCAAATGCCTGCTGAAGCGACACCGGATCCAGAAGTTTTCCCGGCCCGGGCATCTCCAAATCGATTCCGGACGTATAGGTGGCTTCAGTGATCAGCGCCCGCCAGTCGGAAATCACAACCCCTTCAAATCCCCATTCCTGTTTCATCACCTGCCTGACCAGCCAGCGGTTTTCCCCGCAATTGACGCCATGCAAAGGATTGTATGAGGTCATGATCCCGACCGGCTCCCCTTCCCGGTTGGCAATTTCAAAGTTCAGAAAATACAATTCTCTCAACACCCGCTCATCCACCTTTACGTTGATATTCATTTGGTCGAACTGCTGATTATTCGCCGCCATGGCTTTCAGACAGGCGCCCACCCCGGTGGATTGAATACCGCGAATCACCGCCGCCCCTAATCGTCCTGCCAAAACAGGATCTTCGGAAAAGGTTTCAAAACTCCGTCCGTTTAAGGGGATACGGTGTAAATTCACCTTCGGCCCCAACAACATCGAAATCCCCAAACTGCGGCACTCCCTCCCCAAGACCTGCCCCGCCTCTTCCAACAAATCCGAATTCCAAGTACTCGCCATCCCTATGCCTGTGGGAAAACAGGTTGTGGTTTGGGGATTGTCTGTACAGACGGTGACCCCATGCCCGCAATCCGCCACCTCCAAGGAAGGAATCCCCCATTCCGGAAGCGGACGTAAATGCCAGGCATCCCATCCCGATAAAATGCTGAAAGCGTGCTCAAGAGATAAAGAAGGAATATCCCGCTCAGGTTTTAATAATCGCATCTACAATCATTATCACGCCATAAGAATAAAATCAATCGTTTGATATATCAAATAAAAGGATCGGAAAACAGGGCCCCGGCATCTCCGCCTCCTCAGGAAATTCTTTCGTTTCAGCAAACCTGTCATCCAATGCCGTGGCGCTGATCCTGGTTTAAGGCTGAAAATCTTTTTCCCCTGCCGAAGCCCCGTAAAATGAGACCACATAAACCATCGACGCACAAAAGATTCTTGCTTAGTGAAAGAAGTTATGAATTTTTTTTAACCCCGACAAAGCCCCGGCACATGGCAGCCGACAAATGTCATCACTGAAAAGGGTCCTCGCCCATAAACCGCCCCCTCACTTATCGTTCATATGCAAAAGCCCTCTGCACGCCCCTCCCTCAAAAACATAGCCGAAGAAGCTAATGTTTCCGTTTCTTTGGTGTCCAAAGTACTGAATGATCGTTTGGGAAACACCGGAGTCACCGAAGTCATCGCGGAAAAAATCCGCACAACCGCAAAAGAACTGGGTTACCGGAAAAACCTTTCCGCCGAATCCCTGCGAACCGGCCGCCATAATGCCATCGGCGTGCTAATTCACCGCCACGGGGAATCAGGGAGCGGATTAACCGGAAATATCGTACTGGGCATTACAGAAGCTGCCCGGGAACATAACCAAAAACTGATCTTAAACTTTTTCGAAAGAGACGATGAATTTATTGAGATGAGCGAAACCGCCCATCGGGGAATGATGGACGGCCTTATCATCGGCGGGGCTCTTCACCCGGACTTGAAAAATCATATTTTTTCGATTCAAAAACAAGGGCTCCCGGTCGTCACCATTTTCGACCAGCCCATTCACCCGAAAATTGTAAATGTGGGAATGGACCAAAAGCTCGCCCAGGAAATGGCCACCCTCCATCTGCTGGATCAGGGTTGCAAGTCCGTTGGAACCCTCTCCACCCACCCGGAAAGAACCCGGGGATACCAAAAAGCCATGAAGGACCGCGGCATTCCCATCCATCCCAACTGGATACAGGACACGGGGGCATTAAGATACACGTATCAGGCAGGAGAAGCCGCCGTAAAGAACTGGCTTTCCTCCGACACCCTTCCCGATGGCATCGCCGCCCAATCCGACGCCCACGCCATGGGCATCATCAACTCACTCCATGCCGGGGGAGTCAAGGTTCCGGAGCAGGTCAAAGTCACCGGATTCGATAATTCCGCGTTTTGTGAATATGTGAGACCCACAATCACCTCTGTTTCACAAGTACATGAACAGCGGGGAAAACGAACCATGGAAATGGTTCTGGACTTATCCAAGGGCAAAAACGCCGTACATGAGGAAGTGCAACCTGAACTGATTCTCAGAGGATCGAGCCGCAGTCCAAAAGATTAGACGAAATGTCCTTTTCGTTTAACCCTCTTTTGGTAATCTGAGAAGGTCTTTTTCTCAACTCTTTGAAAAGTAATGTCACTCTACGATCTCCCCGGTAAAAATATCCTGCTCCATAACCCATGTGGATTGCGTGTAGAAATCAACCTGCATGACCAAACACAAATAGAATTATGGTATTCACCCGGAGCCAACCGTTCTGCGAGTTATCGGGATCGAAATTTCAGCAATCGGGATGACCACATGCGCCTTTGGGATGCAATCCACTTACCGGATTTGCCCGTCTCCAATTTTGTGCGCTGCGAATATGATGCCTTTCATGTGAACATTTACTATACCGACCGGGTATTGAGACTCGCCGTTTCCTATGACGCCCCCCTGATCTATCTGGACCTAAGCGAAGCCCAGCGGGTCGATTTTAAATCCCACCGGAACAATAAAGTTCTCCACTGTGACCCGCACCAATTCAGAATTTGTCATCAGGAAAGGCGCAAACGATTTGAGTTCACCGCCCAGTGCCGGGAGGCGGTTTTTCAATTTCAACCTACGATCGAAGCGGGAAGATCCACATACGCCACAGCCTATTTGGAGAAACACTCTTTGTTGGTGATCGGCGGGGAACTGGATGAGGATCTGCCCCACTTGGAAAAGGAAATTTCACAGCTCCTTCATAAAGGCTACGATGCGATTCGTGATCAGGATGAAACGAAAATTGATCAGGCCTTACGCGCCGGATCTTTCAGTTTACGTCATCAGCCCGAATTGGAAAGGCTGGTTCATGTCAACCGCAGAGTGCTGTTGGCCATGCAGGATCAACAAGGCGCCATTCGTGCGGCCATCAACCGGATTTATTACCTTATTTGGGTTCGCGACGGAGCGATCATTGAAGCCTTTCAGGCCCGTGCCGGAAATCCCGCCCCGCTTTCCCGCTGGAAAAACTTTCTGCTCGCAAATGCAACCCACATTGAAGAAGAAGGCCGGGTCGGCTGGATGTACGGCCAGTTAAGCAACCCGATCTCCAAGTGGCAGGAAGACGGACTTTTTTATGCCGTGTGGACGGTTTATGAAAACTGGACCCATACCGGAGCCGCTCCCAGCTCAGACGACCTGTTTATGCTCGAAGAAGTCACCAACTGGTATGAACGGTATTGTTTTGATGCCGAAAAAAATCTCTTTGGACGTTTCTTTGCCTGCGAAACCCCCTTCAAAGGCTCACGCGACTTTGAAATGGATGGCGCCGTGGGAAAAAGAGTGGAGGCCGGAGGCGTAATATTCGACGGTCAACAAGTTCTCCAATCCTTTGACATCTATATCAATCTCCTCAACTGGAATGTCTACCTCATGCTCTCGGAAATGACCACCGATTTCACCAAGGTCCGGGAATGGAGACGCCGCGCAAATGATATACATAAAGCCCTGCTTCCCCTGGTTGAAAAAGAGAACCCGGATTACGGATGGCTCCGCCTGGAAGACGGGCGTTGTGTGCTCGCGGAAGGATACGGTCTGGACCGCACCGATTACGAGTGGGCGCTCTCCATCACCCCGTTTTTCCCTACCCAAAATGCTACCGCCATTCGCAGAAAGCTTTTTGATAAAACCATGGAGCATCCCGGAGGCTCCTTTCTGGCAGGGTATTTTTCATTGATCCAATCTCTGGATCCCTTGGATGTGCCGGTAGAAAAAGTAAAGGCTGCCATCGACCTGGCCAAAGATCAAAGTATCCGCCCGGGTGAATTTTTACCGATGCCTTACACCGTGGTGGAAATGTTGGGCGTGGAAGATGGCGATCCCTATCACGATGTTCGCCCGCAGGCCTTCAGCATCGGCCCCTTGTTGGCCACCTTGGTGGGATTGGGCCTTCGCCGTCTCCCCCACGGGTTGGCCCTGCGCCCTACCCTGCAACTCAAGACCATCGATCACTATGAATACCATAATCTCTCCCTGAAAGTGTTTTTCGATGAAGACCGGCGGGGGCTTTCAATCAATCATGAGGAAATTCCCCATACCTGGCAGATTCCGGAAGGACTTTTACGTCCGGGCAAAAACATCCTCCACTTTCCCGCAACCCATCCCGAACTCCCTGCCTGTCCCTGCCTGCTTTCGTCCACCGCCCGGCTCTCCCGGGTGCATGAAGAAGGTTCTGATATCGTGTACAGCTTCGATACCTTTGGCTGGAACAGCTTCCGCTTCGTCGTGCCTGCAGGCTGGCAACTCAAAACCCAAGAAGCCAGTGGCAGCCCGATGGATCACCACCGGCAAGAAAAAGAAGGTTGTGTCTGGATACATTTCGACGGCAGCGGGGACTGTCAAATTCGACTCTCTCCGGAACACCTCTCCGGCACAAAATAATTCAGGAACAGAGACGGATTCAGATCCGCTTGAGGATCTTTGCAGGAACGCCCCCGATGACCACATTTCCTTCAAAGGACCGGGTGACCACTGCACCTGCTGCCACCACCACATTGTCTCCCAGCGTCACCCCGGGATTAATCACCACATGCGCTCCCAACCATGCGTTGTCTCCAATCGTGATCGGTCTTCCAAACTCCACTCCACTGTTGCGGGTTTTCGCATCCAGCGGATGTGCCGCCGTACACAGACTTACCCGGGGCCCGATCATGCAGTTTTTCCCGATCCGCACTTCACAAACATCAAGAACCACTAAATCAAAGTTCGCATAAAAATCTTCCCCCACATGGATATTGTAGCCGTAGTCACACCGAAATGAAGGCTCCACATGTATGCGCTCCGGTTTTGTCCCCAGCAACTTTTTTAAGGCCTCTCCCCTCTCCCTCAGGTTTCCGTCAGGAATCGAATTGTATGCAGTGCATATTTCACGGGCAAAACGACGCCCTTTCACCAATTCCTCATCAGCGGGATCATACAAATCTCCAGCCAGCATTTTAGTTTTTTCACTCATATTTTTTCCAGAGAATGCCCTCTTCGGCATCCAAAATCTCCAACCAAATCCAGCGTAAAGGCGACATCACCATCAGCTAACGCAGCCTTCAGACCTTTTCAATCTTTCACGGGCATTTGTTATACCTGTGCTTAGAAATATAAAATCCTGCCCATAAAACATCCGTAAACCCGACGAGTTGTAAACTTGCTATTCAAAAATAAATCCCGCAAATAGTTACGCATTCACCACCTTATAAGGAGCCCCCAAATATGAAGAACTGGATTTACCCGATCACCCTTATTTTACTTTCACTTACCCGTTTATCCGCCCAGGCACCCGAAAAACACTTCGGCATTGGCATTCTGGCCGGTGAACCCAGTGGCATCAGTGCAAAAATCAACCTGACCGATACCGCATCCATTCAAGGGGCCGCCGCCTGGACCTTTGAAGACAGCGAAGAAGAACGTCTTCAGTACCAGCTCGACTGGATCATGCATATGGACGCCACCGCAGATGGCATCAGCATGAACGAATACCGCGGCTACATCGGCATGGGCTTCCTGTATAAAACCGAAGAGGATAAAGCCCAGGATGTGTACGGCGTCCGCGTCCCCTTTGGCGTGGTCATGAGCTACGATGAATTCCCCTTCGAACTCTTTTTCGAATTGGTACCCGTCATGAACGTGAGCCCCAACACCGACTTCGACTTTAATGCCGGTATCGGTATCAGGGTATTACTCTTCTAAGAAGAAACCGCGATATGTTGAAATTTAAAGGAACCTTCAGAGGTTCCTTTTTTTTATGCGGGTGAAACCCTGATCATCATTGAAATTGAATAAAGCCTCTTTATTCTGCCTGCCACCCTCTCTTTAATTTCCATCCAAAATATGAACCCCCCAAAACTTTCCTCCCAACGTATCTGGATCCCCTTTCTCATCTCCACGGGTTGTGTGGCTCTCATGGTATTCACCGGCTGCCGGACCCCCGCGCCCCCTCCACTCTCCACCTTCGACTTCAATGCCCTCCTGGATTTAGAAAGCCCCCGCATGGGAACCCTTACCTACACCGAGGATATTCAACCCATTTTCGACGCCCGCTGCGCCTCCTGTCATTCCTGTTTTGATGCACCCGCCCAACTGAAACTCACCTCAGCCGAAGGACTGATCCGCGGAGGATCCAAGCAACGGGTCTACGACCTCGCCCGCTTGTCTCCGGAAATGCCCACCCGCCTCGGAGAGGATGCCAGCACCGAAGCCCAATGGCGTGAAAAAGGATTCTTCACCGTCCTTCCGGATCCCGCGGCCACCACCCCCGAAGAACGCCTGGACAGCTCCGTCCTCTACCAGATGCTGGCCATGTCCCGTCTCCGGCAACTGCCCGAAGGCGGCCTGCTGGACGCCATCGTCCGCGACTCCCATGACATCCCCATGGCCCCCACCATTGCGGAATTTCCCGACTATATTCAAAAATTCCCCCACGCCGGTATGCCTTTTTATACCTACGGGCTCGAAGAAGATGAATTTGAAACCATCGCCCTTTGGATTGCAGACGGTGCCAAAATTGAAAAGAAAGACCTGAGCCCCAGTCCGAAAGAACAACAGGAAATCGAAAAATGGGAGAACCTGCTCAATCAGCCCTCCCACAAAGATCAGCTCATCGCCCGCTACATCTTTGAACATCTTTTCTCAGCTCATCTTCACTTTAAAAATCTGCCGGATTCCAAATTTTTCAAAGTCGTTCGATCCAAAACCCCTCCCGGAGAAGCCGTCGATCCCATTTATACCCGCCGGCCCAATGATGCCCCCGGCGTGGAACGGGTCTACTACCGTATCGTAAAATACGGCGCGGAAATCATGCGCAAGAATCATCTCCCCTATGAACTCAATGATGACCGCATCTCCTACTGGCAGGAAATATTTTGGCAAAGCGAATGGGATGTCGAAAGCTTACCCGGATATACACCCCATCTCGCTCAGCGCCCTTTCGATGTGTATAAAGCCATGCCGGAACACAGCCGGTACGCATTTATGCTGGATAGCAGCTTCTATTTTGTTCAATCCTTTATCCGCGGACCGGTTTGCCGGGGACAGGTCGCCCTCAACGGTATTTGGGATCACTTCTTCCTCTACTTTCTGGATCCCCAATCCGATCCCGCCACCACCAATGACGCCTTTATGATCGAAGCCAAACCTAATTTGGCCCTTCCGCTCGGATTTACAGGCAAAAAAGATACCGTGGGCTACGGATCCATCTTAGACCGTGCACATGTTTTTCACACCCAACAAAACAAAGCCTTTCTCACCCAGGACCAGACCCGGGACGGATTCGGAATCGAAGATATCTGGGCCGGCCGTAAACAAGATGACGCACCGTTTTTGACCGTCTTCAGGCACTTTGATACCGCATCGGTCGAAAAAGGATTTATTGGAGAGACCCCACCCCATGGCTGGTTCGTCGATTACACCCTTTTTGAGCGGATCTATTACTTACTGGTCGTCAATTATGATGTCTTCGGCACCCTGGGACATCAATTGGCCACCCGGCTCTATTTTGACTACCTCCGCTTTGAAGGTGAATGTAATTACCTGCGCCTCTTTCCGGAAAAAGACCGCGAGGAAATGTTTAACCAGTGGTACAACGGCATTTCCAAACGAATGCGGGAAAAGCACTACGCCCCCCCTCTGTTGAAGGGAGGCAATACGATTGCTTACAACGCGGACAGTGACCTAAGAGATCAATTACGCAAACAGGTGATCGCAAATGAACGGGAAAATCCCGGAGGAAATGAAATCGTGCTGATGCGCGAAGTCTACAAAGAGCTCCCCCAGGAAACCGCCCCCTTCGTTCAATATTTTCCGGAAGTCACCTTTGTCAGAATTCAGAATGAAAAGAACGAAGACACCGTGATGACCATCCTCCGGAACAAAGCATTTAAAAATGTTTCGGGCCTTTTAGATGAAAAAGACCGGCGCATCCCCGAACAAGACTCTCTGTTACTGGTGGAGGGCCTCATTGGAGACTATCCGAATATGATGATTCATCTGCATGTGAACGAACTCCCCGCATTTAAACAGGCCGTGAACAGCGCAACCTCCAAAGATGACATGGTGGCCCTGCTGCTGAAATTCGGCGTTCTCCGCACTTCCCGGGACTTCTGGCCCACCCTCGACTGGTTTACCGCCTGGCAACAGCAACAGGATCCCATCCAGGCCGGACGCTTCGATTTAAAACATTATTTTTTGACCAAAATTCTGATGTTGGCCGAAGCGGATATAGTCAAATAATGCTGCCGTAAGGATGCTGGTTGTACGCACATCCCGGCGCCTTTCCCTGCCAGTGCACCCCGATGTAATCCAGCAACACCGCCCAGTCTTCCGACAAATGCGCGTGGCCTCCTTCACGGAAATGGTACGCCACCGCATCCGCTTTGCCGTAAAACTGATAAAACTCCCGGGCCGCTTCCGCCGCCAAAACCATTCCCCGCTGATTGGCCCACATATCCTCTAACGAATAGGTCATCAACAGCGGACGCGGCGCCAGACAGGCCAAAAGGGAATGCTGGTCAAAAGGCAGATCCTCTTCCTGATCCGCATAGGCCTGAAGCTTCGGTCCGAACCAATGGGGAAACTGAAACAGGATCTGCGCCAGCGTTTCCCCCTGTTCACTCACATACCGGGACAGCGCCGCTCCGCAGGTCCCCGACGCATTGTCATTGATCATGGTAATCCGCTGGTCGGTTAACCCGGCCAGCAATGCGGTCTTTCCTCCCCGGGAATGTCCGGTGACCGCGATTTTCTCCGGATCAATAAAAGGAAGGCTCATCAGCAGATCCACACAGCGGTGGATCCCCCAGGCCCAGGCCGATATCGCCCCAAACGTTCCTCCCGGATAAACGTCATACAGCCCCCCTTCCCTACGCTTCCAGTCCGGATTCCCGTGCGTTTGCCCTCCCAAATCTCTTGCCATTTCTGTGCGGTCAAACATCACCAGGGCACAGCCCTGCGCGATCACCATCTGGGCGACTTCTTCCGTCGCATACCACCAACAGCCGTCTCCATTCATCACCGCAGGAAAAGGACCGTCCCCTTGGGGAAACAAGATTTGGACCGTAAACGAAAAAGGTACCTCTCCACCCCGGCAATGAAGCTTGTAGGTCCACAACTTCGGAGCCCCCGGCCACCTGGCCACCCGGGCTTCACAACATTTTTCAATGTGAATTTCAACCGGTTCGGGAGGCAATCCCCCATACATCACATCAGCAATTTCTTTCGCGGTCTCTTCCCGCGGAAAGTCCTCCGGCAAAGGAGGAAGCGGCAGTTTGTTTACGGCGGGAGTATCAGGGTCATGAACTGTCATAATAAAGTATTTAAAGTTTTGTACATGCAATAACGGGCGGGTCGAACGATCCATCTTGTTACCTGCGGAACCAATAAAGAATGATCATGGGGATGTCATGTGAAAGGTAAATACCTTTCGGTGAAAAAGGTGTCGCTTTTCAAAACCCCAGCCCTCAATCTGTACCCGGAAAGTTCAGAAAGGAACTGCGGGCTTAAGGCCAAAAGCGGACCCTGCCTGGAAGGCTACCAAATCAGCGGCATGGTGCATCCGAAAGGAAAATGGATGATCGATTTTTGTATTCCACTCAAAGAAAATAAAACATGAAAGAATCCGACCTCTACCCGCCCTTGAAAAAATATTTGGAAGCACAGAACTATGAGGTGAAAGGGGAAGTGCAGGACTGCGATGTGGCCGCCATCCGCGGTGACGAAATCCCCGTGATCGTTGAACTTAAACTCGTTCTCAATCTTCAGGTGATCCTGCAGGCCGTTGACCGTTTGGCCCTCAGCCCCATCGTTTACGTTGCGGTGCCGGAAAAATGCAAGTCCCTGAAAAGACATCGCAAACAGATGATCAAATTGCTGAAAATGCTGGGCATTGGATTAATAACCATTGCCCCTGAACGGCTCGCGGGCAATGTGGCCACCGTGCTCGATCCCGGTGAATATAAACCCCGCATATCCAAACACCGGCAACAGCGGCTGCTCCGGGAATTTTCGGAAAGAGTGGGTGACCCGAACCCGGGCGGCATGGATAAACGAAAAGGCAGAATGACCGCGTACCGTCAACGGGCCCTGGCGATTGCTGACTTTCTCAAACATCACGGACCGGCAAAAGCCTCGCAGGTTGCCAGCGCACTTCAGGATCCCAAATCCAGAGAACTGATGTATAACAATGTGTACGGCTGGTTTGAGAATCCCTCACGCGGAGTGTATAACCTCTCCCCCAAGGGAAAGGCAGAGATTCAACATTGGGAAGTCGGCGCAACGGAAGCGCGCTGAGATTTATTCCTCGGAATTGAGCCGCTTCATCAGCGAACTCCCGGCTTTATCCAACAACTTCCCGGCCTGCTTCTCCGCCTCCGCTTTCAAAGCCGCTTTGGCGCCGGATTTGGCAATTTCCTCCACCACCACGATCCCCAGACCGGCAGCAGAAACACCTTCCGTCCCCCCCACATTCTGCAGATCGATATCCGGCAACACCAATTCTTTGGGCGCTTCTCCCAGTTTCGGATGCCGCAATGTCAGTTGCACTCCAGCGATCTTTAAACGGTTGACCACAAAAAACATTGGCGCTTTTTCGTCTTCTTCAGCTTTTTCATCCGCCTCCGGTTTCGGAGGTTCCGGATCAGATTTTTTCTGTTCCCGCAGGTGGGCAAGTATTTCATCCAGATTGGAACTCCCGTCTTCACGGATTTCCAGAGACACCACCGGGGCCTCCAGCACAAACTCATTGAGTACCAAAGGATTCCTGGAAATAGAGGCCACCCCAATCGCCAGGCGGATCCGCTCCATTTCAAATGCGTTCACATCCGAAAATCCTTCCGGATTGGCAATTTCCAATCCCCTGATCTCCCCCATTCCGTTTTTGAGCTCAATCTTTACATCTCCCACCGTAACCTGTTCCCCTAAGGTTTCTGTGCCAATCACCTCTATCTGGTTTTGCACAATGCCATCAAGCTTCTGCAAAAACACAAAAACAATCGCCACCACCACACACAGCAACATCAAGACCACAAAGAGAAATTTTTTCATAGCTCCACCATATAACCCTTCATAAATATTCACCAGAAAAATGTTCAGGATCTGGATCGCGGTGGCGGGAACAAACCGCTAGCAGGATAAAAAATCCCGAAGGTGTCCGGAAACCAACTCCGGCTGTTCCACACTGGGGATATGTCCGGCATCCGGAATGATCTTTAACTCACTGTTCGGTAACGTATCCGCTAAAACTTTCGCCTCCGCAGGCGGACGGGAACGGTCCTGCTCCCCGGCCATCACCAGCGCAGGACAATTAATTTCAGCCAACTGCGGCAGAAAATTTTCCCGGGCAAAGACCCCGCGTCCAACCGCCAGGGTGCCGCCCATTGCGTCCGGCCGCCACTGCAACAACGATTGCCGGTAGGCCTCCACCATTGCCGGATCATTTTGCAGGGTCGCATCGCAAAAGAAAAACGGCAGCACCGCCTCCACCAAGGGCGGAGGAAAAGCACCCGCCGCAGCGGCCATGCCGATCATACCCAGAAACTTTGCTTGGGATGCTGCGGGCTCCGCTCCGACATCGGTATCCATCAACACCAGCTTTTCCACCCGGCCCGGCAATCGATGCGCCAAACGCGCGCCCCACATGCCTCCGACCGAAAGGCCGATCATGGCAAAGGTGTCGATCCCCAGTTCATTTACAAACCTTTCCATGTCATCCGTGAGCGTATCCAAATGATAGGCTTCACATTCCCCCACCGGATCCGAATCCCCATGTCCCCATAACTCAGGCACAATGCAACGATACGAATCAGACAACCCCCTCACTTGCGCAGCCCACATGCCGGAGGTCCACAAGTAACTGTGTCCGAACACCAGCACCGGTCCTTCCCCTTCATCGAGGTATGCGAGCTTTTTCCCACCCAACTGCATTTGACATTTTTTCATAATTTAATCCGAAATTTTTTCGACCCGGTTTCGGTCCTGCGCATAAAACGCCTCCGCGATCGTATCCACTTCATTAAACTGAATCAACGCCTGTTTGCCGTGCAGATGACAGGTGCGGCCCTCCCGCCAGGCCCATTCCCCCCGCTCACAGTTTTCCGCTTTCACGAATCCGTTAATGTACAAACGGCGGTCCATAAACTCGGTGGTGTTGAATCCACCGCCATGCACCGTATACGCACTCCACAATGCCACATCGCCGGGATTCATGACCATGTCTTTGATCCGGTCGTCGTTTGCGTATTCCGGCACATTATAAAGGTCGCGGTTGCGCGGATTGTGTTCGTAATCCATGTGCGAACCGGGCACCACCTTCATCGCCCCGTTTTCCGCCCGATGCGGATCCAACGCAATTCCGCACTGCACCCAGGAGGGAAACAGATCTTTGAAATCATCCACCGGTTGACGTGACCGCACATCCCGATGCAAGGGCCAACTCACTTTGGAACCGGGCTTTTTCCAGTGCACCTGATTGATCACCTGCTTAATGTTGATACCAATCAAGGGTTCCAAAATCATCAGCAACCGGGGATCGGTCCGGTAATGATCCATCACCGGATCATGGTAAGAAGGCCACTGCATGCCACGCACCACCACATTCTCGGGGTCGGAACTCTCCACCCAGATAATGGTGTTTTTTTTCCGCCAGGTTTTCCCCAGCAGTTCGCCGGTGAATTTCCAGCGGTCACAGGCCGTTTTCATTTGCTCCACTTCATGGGGGGCAAAGACATTTTTTATGACCGTATATCCGTCTTTCCAATATTGATCGACATTCTCAGCTGTCATCGGATTATGCGGATTCGCGGTGCCAATTGCGGGAGAAGACGCTTGCGGATTTTGTGTCGGAGTAGTCATGCTGCGGGTTCCTTGAGGGGTGGGGTACAAATAGATTGTAAAAGCTGAAAATGTTGCTCGAGATGATTTCCTAAAACGGTTTCCACCGATCCGGATAAACCGATTCCCGCCCAAAGCGAACCATCGGTTTTAAAAATGGGTACGGCGATACTGGCCTGCCCTTTTGAACCCTCTTCGTTGTTGATGCTCACGCCCGTACTGCGGATCCTGTTCAACTCTGTTCTCAAACTTTTGGCATTCCGGTGACAACGGGGTCCTTTAGGGGAATAATCCAGCCCCTGCAAAATCCCATCAAGCGCGGCTGCCGGTTGGTGAGACAAAAACAGCTTTCCCAATGCGGAAGTTCTTGCCGGTAAAACCGTTCCCAGGGTTTCACTCGAATTCCGGATCTCCCCGTCATGAAAGACATGCGCAACGGATATCGCCTGTGACCCGAAAGGAAGCGCTAAGGTACAAGGCAGGTTACAACGATCCACCACCGAAACCATCAGCGGCAAATACATGCGACGCATCGGAATATCCCGCAACAATGCATGCCCCAATCGAAATGCCCCCACCCCGATGACGTACCGCCGATCCGAATCTTTTTCCACATACTGACTTTCCACCAAGGTTTGCAACAGACGATGAATATGACTTTTGGGCAGGCCTGTCTGACGGGACAAGTCGCTGACACTGTGCGGATGCGGGGCATCCGCAAGCACCTGCAATAGATGAAGTCCGTTGACCAAAGTAGAGTTCATGGACACTGTTCTACTATTTAGAACAATTTAAAGTCAACAGAAACGTTCTACTATTTAGAACATAGAATTTTATTCCTTAGAGAATCTTAGATAAACTTGCGGGAGGAAACAAAACGGCCGCCCCTAAATTGAAGTAACCTTTCACCCCACTGGCCATGCCCCATGCCGGGCACACTCTCTAGTCAAGCGGAGCGCGTATTCGCGGTTCGCTTGGACGCATTGTTCGATGTTTCCTTGGTCATCTGCCGCAATTGAGATAATGCAACGGGTTCACTCGTAGAATCCAACATTTCTAAAACTTTGTCGCCACATTCCTGGGTAGACAATACAGAGGTATCCAGTTCTAAATCATAGAAATTTCCAGAGTTTTTATGCACGGTATCAAACTGCGTTTCCAAATTGGATAAAGCACCCTCGTCATCCTTTTGTTCGATTCGAATTCTTGCTTTCATCATTTCCAACGGGCATTTAAGCCCAATAAAATATGTTTGTATATTTTCGAAATGCTTTAGCAGGTTATTCTCGACTAAAGGCTCCACAGTCAGCGTGTCCAGAATGATACTATGGCCTTCTCGAACAAGAGAGCTGGAACTAGCATACAATGCTGAAGCCCAGTTAAAATGAGGCCATTTAGATTTTGGTATTCCCACTAGCGCTGGCACCATCGTATGACAATAAAATGCATCCATCGATAATATCAACGCAGGGAAATTTAATCTCAATTGAAGTTCTTCCGCCAAACTACTTTTGCCTGTCCTAGAAGGGCCATTGAGAATTATAGCTACAGGTTGTTTAATAGTATGCTTCATCTTGTTTAAGTGTGTTATCGAACATAATGTTAAACAACCATAAATTTACTGGTAAATTTACGCGTTCCTATATGATTTGATAAACTCCTGATTTGCAGGAGTTTGGATTTTATAGAAAGATTCAGTACCCTCTCCGGTAAATTTTCAAGTAAATTTAGGCGTGAGTTTATGGGAGGGTGAATTTTTGAATTTCTACCGGCCAATCCTGTAAAAGAATTGCGAAAATTTTTTATCGGGAAATAAGATGATAGGATTTCCCGGTTGAAATTTCATTGTCCAACTGACGCCTAACACCGGAGCGGTGTGTGGCACGAAGCACGGACAAGCGTCACTTACGAACAGATCCTTTAGGGGAATCAGGCGGCGACGCCACACGAACCGCAAGGGTCACAATATGCAAAAGCGGCTAAACATATCCAGACCCTTGCGACCTAACCCCTGACGCTATTTATCTTTCATCCCGACTTTCGTAGCGCCCGCCGGCGTCATGGTGAAAGACATATACGGTTTCATGGTGTAGCTATGGGTACAGCCCTGCTTCACTTCCATGGATTTATTTGCATGAGGGATTTCATTATAGACCGTCCACACGCCGGAGGGCGGACAGGTATAATCCCCGTAATTCGCAATCATATGAATTTTCGCCTGGGCACGGCGCACATGAAATACCGGATCGTAGTAGGCCAACGCATCCGTGTACTCCGGTTGCCAGCCTTCCATGCGGCCTCTGGTATCTCCACCCAAATCACAGCACCAGGGAGACCAGTTGTTGGTGCTACTCACACCTTCAACCAAACCTGCACCCCACAGCCCCTGTAATCCGCCCTGACTGCCGCCATTGCTTTCCAAATTTTTTCCGTCCCACTCCGGGAGACTTTTTACATATTCAAATGCGCGCATGACCCGCAGGGACATGTCGTGAAAATACGCGGTTTCCGGATCCGAATTTTCTTCTTTATCAAACGCATACCCTTTCAGATCCTGTTTCAATTGATCGTAATAGGCATCCTCCCTGCCCAGCTCCATGCCGTGGGCATTCACGTTAAACACGATGGCATTGGTCGGCTTCCAGCCGGTGGGCATGTGTTTCCGCACCCCGTAACCGTGAAAGTAAACCGCCGCCTTCAGGGATCCCGGTTCGGCATTGACCGGCACCGAAAGATATCCGGTTACCGGCCTGTCTCCGGCACAGGCAATGCTGACCGCATACACTTTCACTTGCTCCGTCGAAACATCCAGCTCCTTTCGCTCCGCCTCCATGGGCACCGCCGCCAGTTTTTCCTTCATTCCCGCCCAGAATTCATCGAAATCCTCGGGCTCGCTACCGGCTTTTAGATTCTCCGGATCCACACAGGCCCCGCCGTCAAAAAAGATCTTCCCCTGCTTATTCTTTCCCCATCCTCCCACATACCCTTCCAACCTTTCTCCCTCCTCATCAAAGGCCTTCACTTGCAAACGCACAAACCCGGGCACATCCATTTGGGTGGTCACCTGCAGCCCCTCCACCCCGGCAATCCCCTCCCCTTTTTCGGTTTTTCCGTCGTCCCCGGTGCGTGTCCAGGTCAACTTCTTCCCGGCAATGGGTTCGCCATCATCCACCACTTTAAAAGTGAAAATCATTTCTTCGCCAGGCTCATAGATGGCCACATCTTTGTTCGTGCTACCTAAAATCGCAAAAGCGGAAGCAAAGAGCGTTTGCGGAAGAAAACCGAGCAGAAAAACAAGCAACAGAGAAGAATATTTCATAAGTGGGTATGAGGGATTGTGGGTTCGAATAAGGAGGACACCTAAAAGAATAAAATCTAAACAGCCAAATTAAAAAAGCTTTGAATACCAATCATTATCATCTGGGCAGCCATAGCCGTCAGGATGAGTCCGGTCAGTCGACTTAACACTGCAATCCCTTTGTCGCCCAGCATTTTTTGAATCACATCCGCCGAAAGCAGTACCAGCCCCATACAAAACACCGCGGCCAACATCGCCAAACAACCCGATAATTTTTCGGCGGCCTCAGACAATTCAGCCCCCTTTACCAACAAAATCCCAATGGTGGCCGGACCCACAATAATCGGGATCGCCAGCGGAACCACCGTGATCCCTCCACCTTCCGGCGCATTCATCGCCCCGCTACGTCCCTGCACCAAGTTGATTCCCGACAGCATTAACAAAATTCCCGCACCCACGCGGAAGGAATCCAAAGTAATCCCGAACAATATAAACAGCCGCCCGCCCAGAAAAAACAATATCAGGCAAATCACCGACACCGCAAGTGCAACGTTACAGGCCAGATGTTGACGCTGCGATGGACTGTAGCCTTCCGACAAAGTCAAAAACATGGTCAGAGCAAAAAACGGAGTCAGTACAAAAAACAGTTTAAGCCACAAACTCAGAAATAAATCCATCCATGCCTCCTATCCCGCCCCCGGTGAAATCCAATCTTTTTAACCGCAGAGATTCAGCATGCTGCTTTAAAAAATCCTGTTTCAATCAGCACAGGATTAGCGCTTCCCCCGGCAGACTAACAGGAACAGACCCAACGAAAACAACAAAAAGGTTGAAGGTTCAGGGATAACACTCAATGTGAAATCATGCACCTGTCCCACCACATTTGCCGAGGCCGACATCCCCACATTTCCGATATTCGAGGGATTGCTGGAATAGGCAAAGGTCATCCCTGCCGATCCGCCATTTAAATCCATTTGAGTGCCGTTAATATAGCCATCCACAGTCCAGTTCGCCACCGAAGTGTCCAACACCAGTTTTAAAGTCGCATTCGTGGTTGAATTCCCGGTTACCTTACTGAGGTTGGTTCCGGTGGCCCCGCCAGCCCGCACGTTTGCCTCCCCGTTCCCCCGGAGGAAGATCCAGGGTCTCCCTTCCGTCCCTCCCCCCGCATAATATCCGCTTGAGCCCGTGACAGCCGTTTGACTAAATCCGATTCCATACCAATTTGTATCCGTGCTACTTATGGTAAGCGTCGCTTCAAGAGTGTATACATTCGGGTTGTTGCTGAAATAATTCGCTCCCAACTCAACTCCCCCCATTCCGTTGTTGATGGAAGCCGAACCCATGTAAGCATTTCCCCCGGAGACTTTCCACCCTTGATCCACCCCCGGACTGTAAGCCACCCAGGTGGCCCCCGTGTCAGGGGTATACCCGTTTAAAGACGAAGTCCCGGCCCCCTCAAAGCTGTCCGACACCAATACCTCTGCTGAAACATGTCCAAAAGAAAGCAACAGCAGGCTCAAAGTAAAACAAATACAATTATTCATACATAAAAAATACCGTGAACCCGGCTGAGAGTAAAGAGCAGTTTTAGATCCAAATTCACTAAAATACATTTATAGTGATGTTGAAGTACTGAAAAAGGAACGTCTGATGTATCGGGTTTCAATTACCCTACCGATACCGGGCCTCATGAATTCCGTCCTTTTCGCCACCCGGTCAACAGGCGCCCACAATCCCGCTTGCGTTCTGTTCATTTCTATGACTAAGAGGACATACAACGCATAACCCTGCCGCAGCACACCCAAAAAATCATGAAACATAAATTTTTTCTGACTGTCCTTTTTGTCCTTCTCCCTTTACTCACCCATGCCGACAGCAGCCTCACCGCCTATGCCAGCTATTGGGATACCGACAAGGCGGGAGAAGGTGACGGATATGGTGCACGGCTGAAAAGCACCTTTCTTGCATTCGGATCTGTCGAGATCCGGGGCGGAGCCATTGATATGGATGACAATATCACCACCCTGTACCCGGTGGACCTCTCTGTCAATGTGCGCATCCCCTTTCTGATTTCCCCCTACGCAGGCGTGGGCGCAGGGTACACCTTTGTGGACAGTCCCCGCCCCGCCTACAACGACATGAACACCCTCTACGCCCACCTCGGTCTTGAAGTCACCTTTGTCTGGTTCGGCCTCATGGCGGAAGTCCGCGCCGTCGATGCCGAAGACAATGATTTCGACGGCGTAAGCGGAAATGTCGGGGTGCTGATTAAGTGGTAAAACAAATTCACTTCTTGATCACGCCCACCTTCTCCGCCTGTTGCGGATGAAAAAAAGTGACAGGCGACTCCACCATTAGAAGCGATTTTTTTTGAAAAGCAAAGCGGGTCGCGTTCTTCACAAAATAGGCATCTAGCACCCCCGATTTTTCCCGGGCATAGCAGAAATCCCCCTGAAAAAGATAACCGCCCACGGACGTGATTTTGTCAGGACGTCCCAGCCATAAAGTGTCCACGACCCCATCTGGAAACGTAATTTGGATCGCATTCGTCCCTTCGGGAAAATCAAAGGCCTCCACTTCCGGCTGCCCTTTGAGCCGCGGCAACAGCAAGGTCAGCAGTTCTCGTTTCCCCTCCGCCCCCGCATGAAAAACCGCTTCCAAACGGAAGTGCTTTCCGGATTTGGGGGTGCGTTGTAAATCACCTGAGGCCACCAAATCCTGCTTCACTTCATCCGCTGGGGTCACATATACCACGTCCAGACTTAAATCTTTGTGTTCCGTGTGATGGTCCAGCACCGAACGGTAATGAGCTCCGCTGATCAGCACCTCCGCCTTTTGTTCAGAGGCAGGCTGCAAATACAAATGGATCTTATCCCCCGGCGCGGCATCCACTTCATCATAAATCACAAAATAGCCGGGCACCCCATCCCGTCCGTGGATCAGGAACAGGTTGCGTAAAAAGTGATCATCCCCCAGCGCCCTGCCCGAATCGCCACAGGCATAATCGAATCCCTCAGCCATCAAACCCTCCACCAATCCCGCGCCGGTTTTGGATTTGTGACGCTGACCATTGATACTGAGGGTATTGTTTTTATCTGGCGCACGCGTGGGCTCTCCCAACCATCCGCCATTCACCAGCACCCGTTCTCCATAAGCGGCCAGGGATATGTGATTCACCTCTTCGTGGGTATGCCATTCCGCCCTTTGGGTAATGTTGTAAAGCATGGCTCCGAAACTAAACGGAGAATCCGCCGACTCCCGAAAGACCGCCGCCCCCTCCCAAAAGAGCTGACTTTGGGGCACCACCGCTTCCGGCAGCGGCTCTTTCATCAGCAGATAGGGCAACAGATGTCCGGGTGCCTCCGTTCCATCCAAAAGCCAAGCGGCATACGCAGCAGCTTGTTCATCAAACCTGCCGACCCGCCAAAGCAATGCCGAAGTCCCTCTGCGCCAACCCGGCCCGACATCCCCAAACAAATGATTTTTCCTGGCGGGCGTAATAGCGGCGGAAAACAGAAAGCGGTAAAACTTTTTTAAAAGCGGATCCTCATAATATCGATTGTCCAGCCCCGTGAACTCCAGCACATCCGCATAGGCACCTTTCTGAGGACGGTCATCCCCCGCCCCCAAACGGGCAAAAGCATAACCCGGCGAAACCGTACTCACCCCGTCATCCGTCATTTGCTGGGTAACCCGTTTGTAATAGATATTATCCGGGCCCTTACGGACCCCCTTGTAAATTTCCCAGGTTCCAAAGGTGCCCATACGCGCGGCCGGCCAGGCCCCCTGCTTGGGAATTTTGTTAATCTGTTGGGCAATCACATCTTCACATGCCAAAACCTCCTCCTCGGACAGGTCCGCATAAACAATATCCAAAGCCAAAATACAGGTAAACGCCGCCCCCATCGGCTCCACCACCCCCAACCATTCCTTTTTCGGATTAAAGTCCACTTGCGACAGTCCATCCAGAATCACCTCCTTCACTCTTTGCGCATGCCGGTCCTCTCGGTCCGGCTCCAATATATATGCCAGCCCCACCGCCCCCATGTAGATTTGTAATTCCCGGGGACGTTTAAATTCCGGCATTTCCCCCCGGGAAATTTTCAGGGCTTTGGCTTTCATCCCTGTCCAAGGCTCCTGTGCCGCCCGGGCCCGCAACGCGGGAAACTGATCACGGGTACACAATAAAAAAGGGTGGTTAGGCAGCTGGCACATAACGAACCCTGGGAAAATATTCAGGAAGAAGAATGAAAGGAAAATATAAGTACGACGCATCAGGAGAAAGTATAAAAGGGCCGCCCCGAATGCAAGTGCCTTGGATATTCCATGTATGCCCGGAATACAGCGCTCTCAGGATACTCTCCATACATATTATATTCTTTTACCAACGCTGTGCCAGAAAACCGCGATCGATACTTACTTCTCTTCTTCCGCCCCGTGGGAATTTGCCATGTGAATAATTTCTATGGTGTTACCTTCCGCTTTCTCAACGGAAACCTTTCGTAAAGTCGTTCCCGTATCCGTTTCCACCTGCAGGACATACTCTCCGAAAAACACCCGGCTTTCCACCCAACCCTCTGGATCTGTTCGGGTCCGACTTCTGGACCACCACTGATTAAAAACCAAATCTCTCCAGGTGTACCCCGCGGGTTTCAACGACCAGTCCTGATGATAAAGTGCACACCGGGGCTTATAATGCTTTCCTTCCCAAAACCCCCAAATCAGAATGCCTTCAACCTTCGGATGCGAGAAATACAGGGTCATGAGATCCCGTAAATAATCCGCCTGCAGCTCATCGGATTCCACATCCACATCAAGTTCAGTGATTTGCATCGGAAGTCCGAATTCTCCAAACCTTTCCAACAAGTTCCATATTTTTTCAGGAGATGTAAGCGTCGTTGCGAAATGGCTTTGGAAACCGATTCCCTCCAGTGGCGCCTTTTGGTCCAGTAAAAACCCGATGGTTTCTTCATAGTGCTGCTGATGCGATATATCCGCCCCTCCTCCACTTAAAATACCGTAATCATTGATAAATAATTTTGCATCCGGGGCGGATGCCTTCGCAACCCTGAACCACTCACTCATTTCTGATTTCCCCAGTATATCCATCGCATCGTGATTATCATATGGCTCATTCAGCACATCCCATTGCTGCACCAGATTTCCAACGGTTGAAGCAATATCCCGAACATGGTCGCGTATATATTCGCTCAGCGCCTCCGGAGAATTTTCGTAAACCTCCGCCCTGTACATTTTTTTAAACGAAGGCCATACCAGCACATGACCCCGCACCTCAATATCACGGGCAGCCAGCCACGCCAACGCCTTCAACGCCTGGTCAGGGCGCAGTTTCCAGGGCGCCCATTTCAAATCATTCTCCAACACCACCCGGTTAAAATTCTGCGAAACCACTTCCTGGTAACGGTGAGCATCCGGCGTGTCAGAAAGCAAAAGGGAGGCGTCTACGGCCGAACCGAATGCAAATGCATGCCGCAGCTGCTGAATAACCACGGATGCATCGGGAACCGGTTGCCCGTTTTCATCAACGACATGAATTCGAAGCGGCGCTTTTCGGAGCTCCTCAATACGCGCCCGAGCGTCTTTCCGCCACTGCGCACCCGGCTCACGGCCGGCATAAGTGACTTCACTTTTCTCCAGACGTTCCGGAGAAACCCGTCCATATGATTTCAGCGACACGTTTCGTATCTCAATCTTTTGTTCCCGGTTTCCGAATGCAAGGATCACAGAGCTGCCTTCCGGAGAGAATTTTTCCGGAGTCACAAACGGGAAATATAGGGTCGTCCACTCTTGGGGAACAGAGCGCTCGATCCTCAAAATTTTCGCATGCGGCGGGGTTGATTTCTGCAAAGCCGCAAGTACCCACCCCTCCCCGGACTCATCCACGGCAGTCACTGTCCGCACATCCAAACACAATTGCAGGGTCTCCCCGGGATTCCAGTGCTGCTGCACCGGAAACACCAACTGGATATCACTCCAATGCCCCGGATGCGAAACATTGACCGAGCGGATACCTTCTGCATATTCTGTCCTGCCTGTGTCTGTTTTTGTTAGGAACTTTGCCTTTTCCAGAACAGGAAGTAACTCTACCTGTTCAGCAGACACCCCCAAACAAAATATGCCTGCGCATAAACCCAATATGAAAAAGTTTTTACTGAATGTAGGTACGTGCATACGTGAAGGTCCTTTTGTCATTTTAAATTTGCGTCCATAAATTGAATTTCGCCCCGTTCAGGAAGAAGGGACACATATGCGGGATAAGCTCTGAACCCGCTTCGGTCGTCTTGGGTGCGCGTTCGAAGCAGCACCCGGTTCATCCCTTTGCTGACCTTGAACTCCCGCGTATTTTCCACTTCTTCACCATTCAGAAAGACTGCAATCAGGGGAAGGCCACTGTCCAACGAAATAAGCGAGTCCTCACTCACCAAAAAATCCACCATCATCAAAAAGTCCCGGTCCTTATTCACGGTGGAAGACATCCGCCGTCCCCAAAGCTTATGATTCCGGAAAAGGGGAACCCGGTTACCCGCGACGCGGTAACGTTGCATTTCATCCGCACAAAACCACTGCATCCAGGGCTCTTCCCCTGAATCTTTGCGTTCGGACCCCGGGGTTGTGGATGCAATCAACCGCGGAGGAAGTGAAAAATCCTTGTCCAAAGGCCCCATCATCCAGACCGCATTGCGAACCGAACCCTGTTGCGGCTGCGATACAGGCAGACGGGTTGTGGCGTAATATCGGGAAAGTTTTGAATTCTGCCTGACATTACATTCCACGGCAAAATAAGCTCTCCCATCCGAAAAATATCCATCCTCCCGAACTTCTCCAATATTCCGGATGAACATCATCTCCTCCCCGGGAGGGAGGACAGGAAAATACTGTGCCCGAATATTGTCTCTGACCAGCGGGGGCAGCCGCCAGACCAGCCGTCCATCCTCCAGTGGCTGCGCAGTATTATTCTTTATTCTGTAAATGAGCTCCCCTTTCCCGGTATCACAGTAAAGATGCACCGCTACCGCTTCAGGGCTCTCACCCGGCTTCATACTGTTCTGCGGATTTTCCACATGCTGAATCCGAGATGGCAGAGGGAGCCCTGAAGGTCCGTCTAAAGTTAAATAGCGATACCCCTGTGCATTTTTCTGCTTTTTGAATTTCCCCTCAAAATCTTTAACTTCTTTGAAACCCGAATCCCCAAAATCCAATGTAAGCGGTATCACCGCCCCCAAAACCTCCGGCACCGGACGGGTAATCCGGAACGTTGCGGCCGCTTCCTGAACGGCAATTTTCTCTATCCGGGTTTCTCTTCGCTGCTTTTCATAAGCGGCATACGCCGTCAACGTGCAGTACCACCAGTTTTCCCGCCCCGCATAGCTTTGAAACACCTCCCTGATTTTTTCCCATCCCTCATCGCGGTAAGAGACGTGAATCCCCAGGTACAAACAACGGGATCCATGTCTGGAAGCTTCAGAACTCTCCAGAACCTTGCGTAGCTGTTCCCGGTATCTTTCCAAATCCACGTGCCGGTCCCCCGGCCGGGTCTGAATCGAATGTGAAACCGCACCCTCAGGAAGAAAAAGATTGTTCTGCACAAATCCCTGATAGGTGGAATGCAAATAACCCGCCGCCAAAAATGAGGAAGTGATGGCCTCCAGTGCACGGGGATCTTCATCCGATTTGTAGCGGCCAAACGGAAAAGCAAAGGTCGTCACCGGTTTTCCCGATTGCACTTCTTTTTCGATACGGTTATGCAAAAACTCATAAAAGATCTCGTGCGCCGCCAGGGTGGGCAGAAGATCATGGGTTTCACTGTGTCCGCCGATATCACTGCCCGTGGACACCAATTTCTGAACGTAGTCCCTCCCGATATAGTTCTTTTTGGTTCCGGTCCCATTCAGAAAAAAGGTACCCGGCCAACCGAGGGCGGCCATCAATTCAGCCATCCGGGTATTTTCAATCCGGTTATCATCCCAGCGGGCGGACATCGCCCACTGCTTTCCATCCGGTAAACGGGTGAGGACAGGAGAAACCGTTTCCGCATCACGCTTTGTGTGAAACTCCACGGTCAGCGTTTGGGTAAACACGCCTGATTCCACATCAGCCTGCCGGGTGTCAGAAAAGACCCCTGTGCCTCCAACGGCGCAAACCAGCACCCAGAACCCTCGCAAAAATGCTCTCATTATTGATCCAGCCGCCAGTAAATATCTGGATACTTCTGTGTAAGTTGAGAAGGGTTCGAAGCGGTCATCATCGACTCCTCCCCCGGCATCGGAAGACTGTCGCGGCGCACACTGGCGACATGCCCATCAAAAAAAACCAGGTTCGTGGTGGTATTTTTATTATGCCGCGCCTGAATACGTGCCAGACTTGCAGCTGCATTGAAGGCCACCCCGTCAAATGCGAAAACCAGTTTGGAGGGATTCCGGATAGAACTCAGATCCGCAACCCAGTCATCATCGGGATTCGTATCGTCCGGAACCTTATGAAGGGGAAACCGGTGATGCGGATCCCAGGTGCGTCCATTCACCCCATACCAAACATGTGCAGGATGGTCATAATAGGGGGATCCCCAGTACATGGGCCGCCTGCCGTTGGGGTCAGACAGATTGTCTCCCGTTATCGAACCCGCTACTTTGTCTGTAAGCCCGCTGGGGCAGTACAAAGGACTTTTGGTGAAAAACGGAGGCTTGTTGGTTATCGATTCTGGAGGAGAGGGCAAATACCCCCCCTTCTGCAACAGGGTGGGCCACCCTTCATCGACCCCTCCGCCTCCCTTGATCCACAACGGCATGATTTTACCTTTATTCGCCGTACTGTAAGCAAACATCGCGGTCCCGAGTTGACGCATATTCGACAAACATTTGACATTCTTGGAGCGCTCTAAAGCACCACTCACCGCAGGAAAAATCAAACTGGCCAGCAATGCAATAATAGCGATCACCACCAGCATCTCAATCAGCGTAAACCCCCGGCAGTCGCGCCGGATGCGCATCAGTCCTGATGGTCGCGGATTTTGATAAAAAACTGAATTTTTCACGTTATCGGCATTTGCGGAGACCGAAAAGAAGCACCAGGAAACCCAGCCCCAATAAAGTGACGCTTCCAGGTTCGGGAATCGCGGACACTTGCAGGAAGTCATCGGTGTCTAAAACACTGTCGGAAAGACGCACCTCATCCAAGAACCAGTCAAAATTTGAATTTGAGGCACTACTGACACCAAAACGGAGATCGTCCGCGGAATTGGTAAGAAACTTGCCTGTGGCGGAGGTTCCACCTACACTCGCGTAGTCCACAAATAATTCTATCTCGGTGGTGTTTGATCCTGAGCTGTACTCTACCACATAAGCGAGATGGTGCCACTGTCCATCCTCAAAATTACTGCTGTAGTCAGTATGAGAGGCCACATCTCCAGTAGCCTCGGAGGTGTCTAAACGAAACCCGAGGACGGTGCTGCCCGAGCCGGTAGCTCCAATGGTCGCGTAATTACGTTCGTCACCATCAAGGTTAAATATTCGATTTGTGGTTGAGGCTGCCCAGTCCACCGCTCCGCCGTTGTCTTCAACCTTCACAAACATTTCCAGCGTCCATGTCCCGTCAAGCACGGACATATCTCCCACCAAAATCTGGCTGTCATCCGAACTTACACTCGCCGGTGAATGCATGGATCCTGCATTTGCGCTGTAACTACCAGCGACCGGATCATAGATATACGCATTCGCCACCTCGCTGCCGTACTTCACATTCACCTCATTGCTTGACCATTGTCCACCATTCATAGACGGACTGTTAACTTCGCTGGTCGCGGTCACAATGTCATTGCCTGCCACTCCGCCCTCGAAGCGCCAGTACCCAATGGTGGCCGCCTGGACTGAACCGATTCCGAAAAGCAACAGCAGTCCAAAAGACCGAATCCCCGGTTTGTTGCGCATTTTCATTTGATTGATCATAGTCTTCATTTGTTTCTCCATTTTGGATTTTAATTTCATCATTTTTCAAAGTTTAGAAGGGTCCCGCAGCGTTTTTCCGGGAACGCTTTCGTTGCGCAGAATGCGGGAGGGAGTGCTTCCTTCGGAATTTTCAATGCTTTCCCGCAGCATCTCCGCCGCCTGTTGCCCCATGGCGTAACGGTCAAATGACACCCGGCTGAGCCCGGGCCATAAGCGCTGGATCTCCTGCGAATCATCACAGCATACCAACCCGAAATCCCGGGGAGCGATCAGGTTGCGTTCACTCAGCGTATGCGCAAAATATTGTGCATGATAAACGGTTTCCGTCACCACCGCCGTTTCCGGCGACAACAGATGCCAAAGATCTTCCCAAGGCGCATGATGTTCCGCATCCGGCTTGAGCTGCAAACGTTCAACTTCCAATCCCGCCTTTTTCGCCACCGATTCGGCTCCTATCCACCGACGGGTATGGCTGTAATGCGAATGATCAGGATTGTCCGGATACCCCAACCAAAGAATATGTTTATATCCGGAGGCAAGCAAATCGGTTACCGCGGCTTTTCCTGCCGCCTCTTCGTCCCGTTGAATGCAATTGTGATCCTGCCAAACATTGGTGTCCAGCCACAAAATTCGTGGCACCAGACTTTGGAATTCCTCTATCATCCATTCCGGATGATGCCCCATCACCACCAAACCTTCTAAAACTTTTTCACTGAAAAGCTTCGTTCTGGACGCCACATCCTTCCGGGTCAAATCATCCAGCCGCACAACCGAAACAATGTACCCGGCTTCCTGAAATCCCGCATTTACTCCTAATAAACTGTCAAAAGCATTGGGATGCGTATGAATAACTGTGGAACGATGCGGAAGCACCGCCCCAATTTGATAGGTCCGCTGCGCCCGAATCGCCCGTGCGGCGGCATTGGGTCTGTAGCCCCTCTCTAAAGCATACGCCTTGATCTTTTCCGCACGCTCTGCCGTCTTCTTGTAAGTCCCTTTGTAGCGGTCATTCAACACATAACTCACCGTACTCGGCGCGACTCCGAGTTCTTCAGCTATTTTTTTAATTGTAATCGTCATGAATTTTCTTATGAATTTCGAATCGATTCGAAATATAAAATACTGAACCCTTGACTGTCAACAACAAATTTTTCCATGACAAAAAACCTGCCCAACAATCCCTGCGTATTTACGGATCCTGTCGCCCGGTATATTCACGAAAATTTTGACCGCAGTATTTATTTTGACGAACCCGGTTCAGGATACGAAGGCATCGATCTCCCCTACCCCTACAGCTCTCCCTGCATCAAAGGAGAAGGTAAATTCAGCTTTTTCTTTTATTGGGATACGCACTTCACAAACCTGGGTCTGTTGCGGACAAACCGGGCCGACACTGCCAAAAACAACATCCGGAATATGCTGTGGCTCATTGACCGCTACGGTTATATGCCCAACCACATCGGTCTCGATAACCGCTCCCAGCCCCCTTACCTCTGCCGCATGGTGAAAGACTATTTCACCTTCATGGGAGGCCCCGCCGCCGATCCCGACTTTTTCCGTCAATGCGCCGAAGGCCTGCGCAAAGAATACCACTTCTGGCGCACCGCCCGAAGCACCCCCGCCGGCCTTTGCCGGTTCGCCAGTCACCACGTCGAAGAAGGCTTCGAATACTTTTACAACACCTCACTGGTGAGACGCTTGAGGATATCCCCTGATATACCCAGAGAAGACAAAATCCAAATTGGACAGCATTATCTGGCAGAAGCCGAATCCGGCAGCGATTTCACCCCCCGCTTCGATAAACGTTGTCTGGATTTTTGTGCGGTTGAACTCAATGCCCTCCTTTACGAATATGAAACCACTCTCGCGGAGTGGGCCCCTCAACTGAATTGGGATCAGGATCTCTTCGCGTCCTGGGCCAAAGAAAGAAAAGCGCGGATGCACCGCTTCATGTGGAATGAGGAACGGGGACTGTTTTTCGACTATGACTTTGTGAATCATAAACAGTCACTCACCCCCGCCCAATCCGGGTACCAAACAATGTTCTCCGGGGCCGCCACCCCTGAACAAGCCCAACGCATGGTGGAGAACCTGCCTCTTTTTGAACGGGAATACGGCATGGCATATACCCCCGAACTCCCGGACTGCCGAAGCTACCAGTGGGCATTTCCCAACATCTGGCCCCCCATGGTATCAGTCATGGTCGAAGGCCTCATACGCTACGGATACGAATCACATGCCCGCCGGCTGGCAGAAAAATATGTCGCCACCACCCGGAGTTTATACAAAAAAACCGGGCAGCTCTGGGAGAAAATTGACGCGGAAACCGGTGAGGTGGCAGGGGGAGAATACGAAGCCGCACCTATGATCGGGTGGTCAGCAGGCGTGTACCTTCAATGTCTGGAACTCATAGAAACCAGCACCACCGCTACCGACACGCTGTAAATATACTCCGCTGCGGGGCCGGATGCCCTTCCACGGTTTTACTGAAATCCTCCGGATCCAAATAATTGGACAAAGAATAAAAGGTCATCCACTCGGTGGCCCGCTGTTCTTCAAAAGTGGTGACCGATGTATCCACATGCGTCACCTTTTTCAGTCCGGCTTCGTCGAGCCATTTGGAAAGCGTGGAGACGGTGGGCAGGGCATAAATATTCCGCATCTGGGCATAGCGACCTTCGGGGTAAAACAGCGGACCGTATTCATCGGGAACCGTCAACGTTTCCAGCACCACCTGACCTCCCGGGCGCAGGGCTTGCTTCAGCAGATTCAAATGCGCCTGATGTTCCCTGCAGTGCGAAAGCACCCCCATGGAAAAGACGGTATCAAAATTCAGTCCAGGCTCAATGGCCTCCGCCCCCAGGGGCAGCACCCGCACCGCCTGATCCGGAATCCGTTTCCACACCGCCATAAACTGCATCACGTAGAGTAAAAACGGATCCAGCCCCACCACCTGCGCCGCCCCCGCTCCCCGCATGCGCCAACAGTGATACCCATTTCCACACCCCACATCCAAACAGCTCCGCCCCGCCAAAGGATCCAACGCCTCTTTCAGGCGGTCCCATTTAAAATCCGACCGCCATTCGGTATCAATCTCCATATCCCCAAATCGAAATGGCCCCTTGCGCCAGGGATGAAAATGCCGCCAGATCTTCTCGTCCTGCACATCCGCCGCCCCGTCCCACACCACCGTCTGATCCATCCGCGGCGTGGTTTCCGGCGTGACGATAGCAGCCAGCGCCTCCCGCCACATCGGCAAATGACCATTTTTCTTGGCATCAAACACCGCCTCCATTTCCGAACGTCGGGAATGCACCCACTCCCGGATTCCGGGATTCGGAAAATCATTAAAGCTGGCCATCAATAATTCGGTTTCGGTCATAAAGAGATCCTTAACTTTCCCCAATCAGGATGACACGCGCAAATCATCATAAAATCACTCAAAACGCCCCCCCATTCTTCTCGCCTTTACCCTCCCTTTTCTTAAGACTTCCCTCATGAACACCCTCTGTCACCTTTGCCTCGCCCTCGACGATCCCGAAATAATGCTGGGTCAATTTCTGGGCGATTTCGCCCGGGGAGAGATCGATGCCCTGCCTTACCCCGAAACAGTACGCCGGGGAATCAAAGCCCACCGACGGGTGGATGCGGCGGGTGAGAACCATCCCGCCCTGAAGTCTGTCAAACGCCTGCTTCCCGAAAAAGAAAAACGCTTCGGCGGGGTTCTCTTTGATTTGTATGGTGATTATCTTCTGCACCGCAACTGGGATCAACTGATGGACCGTTCCTGGTCAGAGACGGTCATCCTGATCGAACGGTTTTTTGCCTCGCCCCCTCTGCCCTTACCCGCTGAGGCGGCCCGGTATGCGGGGTACCTGCTGGAATACCGTATACTCCAAGCCTACGAACAGGCGGAGCAGCTTCCGGACATTTTCGACCGGGTCGGCCGACGCTTCCGCAAACCGGTCCCCCTGGCCGCCATGTTGAAACAGCTCAGACGACATGAAGATCTGTTCCTGACCGAGTTTCCCGACTACTTCAAAGACATGAAAGCCGCTTCTGATGAAATTTGTTTTCCAGAATAAACATCTGAGATGAAGCATTCCCCAAAAACCATGACCCTTACTGAACGCTCCCGCTCATTTATCGCCGGCGCAGTTGTAGGCGCTGCCGGAGGACGGCTCAATTTCTGGATACAATCTTCTCCGGTTCACTGAGGGATTGTCGGGGGGCCGGCGTTTTAGGAATTCTTGCGGCTCTCCCTGGCGGAAAATTTTGGAGCCTCATTTTCAGCCTGTGACCCTAAAACGGGCCGAGGCACCCGAAGACTCAATTCCTATGGACCTTGGCATGGTTTACACATGCCATTTTCTATGGGGAGCTGCTAAGAAATGTTATTTTTACTACAACATGCGGTTTCTTATTCCGCGAATTCCGTGTGTTCCGTGGTTAAAATTCTTTTTCTATTATCAGCCAACGCCTACCCGCACCGACATGTTCGGTGGCGGGAATAGTTAGAGGTCATTCAGGCCAGGACGGCTTGCTTGACCTCCCGATGAATCCGGGAGGAGATCGAATCCTCGGCAACTTCCAGATCATAATCCATCTGAAGTCCCATCCAGAAGGATGCGGAATTTCCGAAATATACCGCAAGTCTCAATGCAGTATCTGCTGTTACACTACGCTTGCCATGGATGATTTCATTGATCCGACGGGGGGAAACGCCCAAATCTCTGCCGAGTTGGTTCTGGCTAATCCCCATCGGTTTGAGAAACTCTTCAAAGAGTATCTCACCAGGATGTACAGGTTGTATTTTTTTCATTTTGTTACCTCAGTGATAATCTACGATTTCGACATTCCG
>JARHXX010000027.1 GCA_029269125.1 Kiritimatiellaeota bacterium B1221
GGGGGTGCCGGGGTGAGGCTGGAATTGCGACAGCCTGTTTCCAGATAACTCCGCGCGCCGGGGCAAGCCCAACGCTTGGGGAGAAATGGCAGGAAATACTGGTTGTTGCAGGCGTGGCTCACTCCCTTTTTCTTTTGTCCCGACGCCGAAAGAGACACGGAAATATTTACCGCTTTCAACAGAAGATTCTATTATGCATTTTCAGGAAATAGGATAAGTATTGGCATATGAATGAACAAAATCCTGACTCTGTAGAACTCCGGCGCATGACTCTGGAGGATTATCACCAATTAAAACCCGCGGTGCTGAAATCCTACGGGGGAAATGAGGGGATGTGCTGGAAGGATGAGCCGCTCAACACCCTGATAGCTTTGTTTCCCCAGGGACAGCTCTGCGTGAGCATCGGCGGCAATGTGGTGGCCTGCGCATTAAGTTTGATTGTGGATTACAGTAAGTTCGGGGATAAACACACTTATCTGGAAATTATTGGGAATCATCGTTTTGACACCCATGATGAAAATGGGGACGTGCTGTACGGGATTGAAGTGTTTGTGGATCCGGCCTACCGCGGACTCCGTTTGGGTCGGCGTTTATATGATGCCCGTAAAACCTTGTGCGAAGAATTGAATCTGCGGGCCATTATGGCCGGGGGGCGGATCCCCAATTATGCAAAATATGCGGATGAGCTTTCCCCCCGTGCGTATATCGACAAAGTGAAACAGCGCGAGATCCATGATCCCACCCTGCGCTTTCAATTGGCCAACGATTTTCATGTGCGCAAAGTCTTACGCAATTACCTGCCGGGAGATGTGGAAAGTAAAGATTTTGCCACCCTCCTGGAATGGATCAATATCTACTACGATCCCTCCACCGCCGAGCGGGTGCATGCACCCAAAGTACAAGTGCGTATTGGGGTGGTTCAGTGGCAAATGCGGCCCTATGACAGCATGGATGCGCTGATGAAAAACGCGGAGTATTTCGTGGATGCGGTTTCGGATTACAGTTCAGATTTTATTCTCTTTCCCGAATTTTTTAATGCGCCGTTAATGGCGCCATATAATCATTTAAGTGAAGTGGATGCCATTCGCCGGCTGGCGGGGTATGCTGAGCCGCTTCGTGACCATTTTTTGAAATTGGCGGTATCATATAATGTGAATATTATCACGGGAAGCATGCCATATTTAGTGGATGAAAAACTGGTGAATGTTTCCTGGCTCTGTCGGCGGGACGGGTCCTGGGATTCCATGTGTAAGATCCATCCGACACCCTCGGAAGTTTCTGCCTGGGGAATGACCGGTGGAACGGAGATCCGGGCCATGGATACCGACTGTGGAAAGATTGGCATTTTGGTTTGTTACGATTCCGAATTCCCTGAGGCGGCCCGTATTTTGGCGGAACAGGGAATGAATATCCTGTTTGTGCCCTTCCTGACGGATACCCAAAACGGCTATATGCGGGTGCGTCACTGCGCGCAGGCGCGGGCGATTGAAAATGAATGTTACGTGGTGATGGCCGGGGCGGTGGGCAACCTGCCCAACGTGAACAATATGGATATTCAGTATGCGCAATCCGCGGTGTTGACCCCCAGTGACTTTTCCTTCCCCACCAACACCATCAAAGCCGAAGCCACCCCCAACACTGAAATGGTGCTGTTGGCCGATGTTGATTTGGATCTGCTCAAGGAACTTCACGAACGCGGGGCGGTACAAAACTTGAAAGATCGCCGGAAAGATTTATATGAAGTGAAATATAAAGGATAATTATGGACCCACGCACACAAAATCTGGCCCGCACTATGGCGGGATACTGTCTGGACGCTCAACCGCGCGAAGCTTTTGCCATCAATGCCACCACCGCGGCTGCGCCGCTGGTGGAGGCGCTCTACGAGGAGCTGCTCAAGAAGGGGGCCTGGCCCCTGGTGCGGATGATGCCGGACGGGGCGCAGGAAGCTTTGTTCCGCTCGGGGCAGGATCATCATTTTGACGAAGTCAGTCCTTTTGATTCGGCCATTGTCGGAAAACTGGCGGGGACCGCGGCCATTTATTCCAGTCGCAACACCCGCTCGCTCAGCGGGGTGGATCCGGATTTACAGGCCCGCCTGGCCAAGGCGAGCCGTCCGCTGAAAAACAAGCTGTTGAAAAAGAAGTGGACGTTGACGCTGTTTCCCACCGAGGCGTATGCCCAGGATGCGGAGATGAGCCTGCGTGATTTTGAGGATTTTGTCTACAGCGCCACCTTTTCCGATGAAGACAATCCGGTAAAGGCCTGGTTTGATCTCAAAAAGAAACAGGACAAGCTGATTTCCAAATTGGAAGGCGCGAAAGAAGTACAGATTATTGGACCGGGAACCGATCTGAAGATGTCGATTGAAGGCCGTACCTTTATCAACTCTGCGGGAACCCACAATATGCCTTCGGGAGAAGTGTTTACCGGTCCGGTGGAAACCTCGGCCGAAGGGGTGATTCAATATGACTTTCCGGTGGTGAATCAGGGTCGGGAGATCGACGGCATCCGTCTGGTGTTTGAAAAAGGACTGGTGGTGGAAGCCACCGCGACCAAAAATCAGGATTTTCTGCTCAAGATGCTGGATATGGATCCCGGAGCACGCCGTTTGGGAGAGTTGGGGATCGGTACCAATTACCGGATCCAGAAATTCATTAAAACCATTCTGTTTGATGAAAAAATCGGCGGCACCATTCATTTGGCACTGGGGGCCTCCTACACCGAGACCGGCGGCAAAAACAAATCCGGCCTGCACTGGGACATGATCAAGGATCTCCGCAAAGGGGGAGAACTCCGGATTGACGGTAAAGCCATCCAGAAAGACGGAAAATTCTTAAAGAGCTATTTTACAGCTTAAAATAAGGAACACGGACGGACACGGACCCACAGCCTTTGGCGTGTTTTTCCGTGTGGGGCTGTGTCTGTTTGTGTCTTCCTTGTCCGACCGTGTTTTTTCCTGCTTCTGGGGTTTCTTTTTTTGGGTGTTTTCTTAGTATGAACGGTTCAGAACATTTTCTAACCAACCTACAAAAGGAAAACACATGAGTGACGCATCCACCTCCCAATCCCTGATCTCTTCAGAAGTTGAGATTATCGGTACCATCAAAACCTCCGGATCTATTCAAATTGAAGGCCGGGTTGAAGGTGAAATTATCTCTCAAGGAGATGTGAACATTGGTAAATCCGGTTCCGTAAAAGGGAACTTGCGGGTGAATTCTGTAACGTTATCCGGAACGATTCAGGGAAACATCGAAGCGAAGGACCGGATTGCTCTGAAATCAACCGCCCGTTTATTGGGTGATCTGAAAGCCAAGCGTCTATCCGTTGAAGATGGCGTGACCTTCGTTGGTAAATCCGAAGTCAATCCTACCGGTCAACCCATCAAACTGGATGAAGTTTTGGAACCCCAGAAGTCTGCTGAGCAGCCCCCGAACTCAAACCAAAACCGCAAGTAAGTTCGGACACGTGAACGCACGTGGCGTCTAAAAAAACCAAGGTTGTAGATGGTTATACCGCCATCCGCGCCGCTCAAGAAGCGGCGCGGCATGGGCGTGGTGATCCTTTGCGCCCTGATCCTGAGACGTCAAAACCCAAATCCACTTCTGACCCGAGAGCGGGAAGTCGGATTGGCCGGTCGGTCATGCCGACCAAACGTGAAGTGATCTGTCCTGAATGTGATGCAACCTCTTCGATTGTAGGCAAAGTGGATCTGTGGGTCTGCACCCATTGCCGTCACCGAATGAAACTGCAGGACCTGAAAATTCCCGAGGGGGACTGGCAGGATGAGGTCGAGGTGGGAGGGACGGTCACGATTCTGCCCGGTGCCAAACTTAAAGGCGGTAAAATCACTGCAAATGATATTATTCTGCAGGGGAGTATGGAAGGGGTCGAAATTCGCGCCTGTCATAAGCTGACTATTTTAGCTGGGGCCAAGCCCGACTGGGTGCGCTTGAAGATGATGGACCTGGAGCTGGGGCCGGGGGTGAATATTACGCCGGGGAAACCGATTGAAGCGCGTCATCTTTTGTTGCACGGAAAGTTTTCCGGTAATGCCGTGTTAAAAGGAATGTTGACCATCCATGCGGATGGCGACTTTTCAGGTCAGCTTAAAGCTGCCGGTTTACAGGTAGAGGAAGGGGGAGGATTCCGGGCGCAACTGGATGTGAAACCTGAGAATGCCCCTCCGCCCCCCAAACCTAAAGCCCGGGCTCCCGCAAAACCCAATCCGAAGTTAAGACCTCCGCCACCGAAAAATCAGAACCCGCCCCGACCCAAATCCAAATAATGAATAAGCATGTGCATGTGAGCGGCGTAGGGGGCGTGGGAATGAACGCGATTGCCCAACTGCTGGCCCAAGACGGGTGTCAGGTGACCGGTTCCGATCGATTCCTGGATCAGGGCGTGGAGTTGCCGGTTTTCGGAATGCTGAGGAAATCGGGGGTGAAGATGGTTCCTCAGGATGGATCGGCGTTGACCCGGGAGACGGATGCGCTGGTGATCAGCACGGCGGTGGAGGCGGACAATCCCGAACGGCTGCAGGCAAAAAAATTAGGAGTGGTGGAAAAACACCGCGCGGAAGTATTGGCTGAATTTACCCGTCGGGGGCCCTTGGCGGCGATTGCGGGAACCAGCGGGAAAACGTCCTGTACCGGCTGGTTGGGATGGACGCTTTCTGCCTGCGGGATGGAGCCGAACGTGGTGAATGGGGGAGGAATTCTGGGATGGAAGAGTTCGCAGTCTCCCGGAAATGTGTTGTGGAATGATCCGGGAAACTGGTGGGTGGCGGAAGTGGATGAGAGTGACCGCTCTTTATTGAAATTTGATCCTGAAGTGGCCCTGATCAATACGCTGACTGCGGATCATCATTCCCTGGATGACACCATCGATTTGTTTCGTGAATTTGCGGGCCGGGTAAAAAGGGCGATTGTGTGCGGGCCCGGGGTGAAAAAATATTTATCCGGGGTGGATGCCGAGTTCATTGAGGTTTCCAAATCTTTACCGGTTACGCTTCCCGGGGCGCACAATGAATGGAATGCGGCTGCGGTATTGGCCATGGCTGAAGCATGTGGGTGTGACCGGGATGAGGCGTTGCGGGGTATTCGTTGTTTTCGCGGGGTGGAACGAAGATTGGAACTTTGCAGTGCGGAAGGGGCCGGTCCCAAGGTTTATGATGATTACGCTCACAATCCTGAGAAAATTGGAGCGGCAATTCGGGCGGTTCAACCTGAAAAAGGAAGGCTGACCGTGCTTTGGCGTCCCCATGGATTTGCTCCGTTAAAACAGAATTTTTCAGCCTTTGCTTACGCCTTTGCCGGAGCGCTGCGATCACAGGACCGGGTCTTGATCCTGCCGGTGTTTTATGCCGGAGGCACGGCCCCCACCGGAATCAATAGCGGCGATTTAGTTGAGAGGCTGAAAGGGAGAGGCTGTCAGGCGGAACTGTTACAAACGTATCCGGTCACTTGGAAAGGCGGGGAGGCGGATGTGTTGCTGGTGATGGGGGCGCGGGATCCGCAGTTGCCGGTTTTTGCACAAAAAGCGGGGCAGGGATTTTCTTCCTCGTAATTTTGATGAGACTGCGGGACGCAGTCGGTCCATATTTTTTACCAGCGTTCGGCGATGGCTTTGTGGGCCGCTTTGGATGTCCAGTAAGCGTTATGGGCTTTTGTAATCCAGTCCGATACATTGACATATACGTCGCTGACCATTTCATTCCGGTTGTCCATCAGCGGTTCTACCGGCCAGGCCAGCGGGTCATCCAGGTCCCAGAGGTTTAGCCAGCGGGCGCCGGGAAGGGAGGGTTCGGGAACCAATCCGTAGTGAGCCGGGTTCAGTTTTTCGCCTGCGGCCACTGCTTCGACCACCCGGCTGTGGCGTAGTGCCATGGCGCTGAGCGGATTGCCGATGGTAATGAGACGGCGCAGTTGAAGTTGACCTTGTTGGGCCAACTCCCGTAATTTTAATGATTCTCCCCGGCCCTGATTATCGACAAAACAATGACTGGCATAGGGATCTTTTGCCGGGTGAAAGAGATGGAAGAGTAAATCAAAGGCAATCACTGCGCCGGCACTGTGGCCCACAAAGGTCAGCCGCACCGGGCCCGATTTCTTGGCCGATTCCTTTTCAATATACAACAGTAATTGCCTGCAAATGGCGGAGCGTACCGCTTCTTTACCGGTGTCTGAGGTATAATAAAACATGTCGCTGAATCCGAAAAAATTAATTTCCCTTATTTGATTCAGCGCCAGACGGCTGGGGTTTAATGAAAAATCTTTTGCGCTGGAAACCGCAGGCAGTATCCGGTTGCCCAACTGGTTTTGCGCCTGACTGAGGAGTTCCTGATCACGCGGGGTTTCTTCGCCGGGATTCCATCCCCATTCTGCGCCATCAAAGGATGCCGGCCACTCTGCATTCAGGGCGCGGACGCCCTGATGCAGTTGGCGATAGATATTTGAATGAGGTGCTGGTTCTCTCCGGGGGGTAACCCCGTGAATATAATAAACCAGGTCCCGGACTTCGCTCATAGAGCTTTGATCCTGCGGCAAAGGGCATCGGTAAAGGCTTCTGTTCCCAGTTCACCGCCCAGATCCCGGGTTTTTTCTCCCGCTTCCAAAGCCGCATTATAAGCCGCTTTAATTTTTTCAGCTGCCTCGCGCATGATCTCGAGTCCTTCGGTATCTGCCAGGTAATTCAACATCATCACTGCGGACATGATCAGCGCCAGAGGATTGGCGAGATCTTTGCCGGCGATATCGGGTGCGGAACCGTGTACGGCTTCAAACACCGCTTCTTTGAGGCTGATATTTGCACCGGGTACCACGCCGAGTCCACCCACCAAGCCTGCGCAGAGATCGCTGACCACATCGCCGTACAGATTCTCCAGCAGCAACATATCAAATTGCGTGGGGTCCTGAACCATCTTCATGCAACCCGCATCGATAATGACTTCCTCGTAGTTGATGTCTTCATAATTTTCAGCGACTTTGGCGGATTCGCGGATAAATAACCCATCCGTCAGTTTCATGATATTCGCTTTGTGAAAAACAGTGACTTTTTTCCGGTCACGTTTGCGGGCGTAGTCGAACGCCCACTCGGAAATGCGCTTGCAAGCGGCTTCGGTGGCGACTTTCATGGACATCACGGTTCCGGGGGTGACCACATTTTCCACTCCGCTGTAAAGACCTTCGGTGTTTTCGCGGATGATAACCAGATCAATGTTTTCAAAGCGGGTTTTAACCCCCGGCAGACTGCGGACCGGCCGCACGGCGGCATAGAGGTCAAGTGCTTTTCGCAATTGAACATTGACGGAGGAGAAGCCTTTTCCCACCGGGGTGGTGCAAGGTCCTTTGAGTGCAACTTTGTATTCCTGAATGGCATCGATGGTGCTTTGCGGTAAAACACCGGATTCACCTTCAGACAGGGCGGTTACACCGGCGTGGTGAACATGCCATTTGAGGGGTGCACCCGCGGCTTTCAATACCGCCTGGGTGGCACGCATGACTTCAGGTCCGATGCCGTCTCCGGGAATCGCGACTATATCTTTTGTTGAATGCATAGTTTTTTTAGGTTTTGTTTTTTTGATTTCAGAAGAAAGTGCCCGGAGTCCTGTTTAAAGTGTCAAATTTTAAATATTGAATTTAAGGCAGGGTTTAGCCCACATACTGTTTGGGGTTGATGCTGTACTTATGAACTTTGTATCCGAAAATACGCTGTGTAGTTTCTAAACTCCGGGCCGCGGCCGCCATATTTCCCCGGGCCGATTTTAATGCATCGGTGATGAGATCCCGTTCATAGATTTCCACCTGGTCTTTGAGTGATCCCGTTTTGGGGGCTGCGGCCTGGTCGGCTGTTTGCAGGGTGGGGGGGAGGTGGTGGGGATGCAGGGCATCGCCTTCAGCCAGAATCACTCCCCGTTCCATAATGTTTTCAAGCTCCCGCACGTTGCCGGGCCAGTGGTAGGTGTAGAGCATATCGATCACCGGACTGGAGAGGCGGCGAACGTTTTTGTTGTTTTGTTTGCTGTACCGTTCAAGGAAAAAGTCCGACAGCTGCAGGACATCGCTTTTCCGCTTCCGCAATGGCGGTACCCAAATGGGGAAAACGTTTAACCGGTAAAATAAATCCTCACGGAAAGAGCCTTCCGTCACCATATCCTGCAAGTTCCGGTTGGTGGCGGCAATGACCCGCACATTTACTTTGACCGTTTTTGTACTGCCTACGGGTTCGAATTCACGTTCTTGCAGAACCCGGAGAAGTTTAATTTGAATGCTGGGGGGGATTTCCCCGATCTCATCGAGGAAGAGGGTGCCCCCATCCGCCAATTGGAAACGGCCTTTGCGGTCTCCGGTGGCTCCTGTAAAGGAGCCTTTGACGTGGCCGAACAGTTCACTTTCAATTAGGTTTTCGGGCAGGGCGGCACAGTGGGCTTTGATAAAGGGTTTGTCTGAGCGGTCACTGTTAAAGTGGATGGCGTGGGCCACCAGTTCTTTACCGGTACCGGTTTCGCCTTCGATCAATACGCTGGTTTGACTCTTGGAAACTTGGGCGATCTGATCATACACAATCTGCATTTCATGAGAGTTTCCGATAATGTTGGAGGGGCGAAAGCGGTCTTTGAGTTCGGCCCGCAGTCTTTCGTTTTCCGATTGTAACTGCTCTCCCCGTTCCTGTGCGCTTCGGCGCAGGCGCACAGATTGGGCGAGCAGTGAAGCCACCATTTCCATTAAATAAAGACAGGTGTTAAGGTCCTGATCTTCTTCCCAGGGGCGGTCAGCGCTCAAGGCGCCCACGACGGTTTTACCGGTTTTAATGGGCACACAAATAAAGCTCGATTCCTGACGGCTCATGCGTTGAGTCCGGTTAAGGAAGAGCGGGGAGTCTCCGGTTTTTTCGATGACAATGGGCTCCCCGGATTCAATCACCTGACCGGTGACCCCTTCACCCAGTTTATATCGGCCTCTTTCAGCTTGTTGAGGGGTCAGTCCGTGTGAGGCATCGATGAGGATGTCATTGGTCTTACGGTTCAGCAAGGTGATGGTGGCGTGTTTCATGCCTAAGTGCGTGGTCATTTCATCCATAATAGGATTAACGATTTCACGCACATCCAAGCTGCGTTCTAAGATACCCGCAACATTGCGGATAAATTGCAGATCGTGGTGGCTGGTGATTTTAGAATGCGAATCAGTCATGTGGGATGGGGTTGGAGGGTGGGGTAGGACGAAAATGGTTGGTAATGGGCACGCGTCGATCGCGACCGAAAGCTTTTGGAGTGATTTTCACTCCGGGAGGTGCCTGACGACGTTTGTACTCATTGCCATCCACCAAACGAATAATACGGGTGACCATATGAGGGTCAAATCCTTCGGCCACAATTTCATCACGGCCTTTGTCTTGTTCGATGTATAAGCTGAGAATTCCATCGAGGATCTCGTAGGGCGGCAGGCTGTCGCTGTCTTTTTGATCAGCGCGGAGTTCGGCACTGGGAGGGCGGTCAATCAAGGTTTGAGGAATCCGCTCTGATCCTTGCCGGATATTTGACCACCGGCAGAGGTCGAATACCATGGTTTTGGGCACGTCTTTAATGAGAGCGTAGCCTCCGCACATGTCTCCGTAAAGGGTGGCGTAGCCGGTGGCCATTTCACTTTTGTTTCCGGTGGCGACGACGAGTGAACCAAATTTATTCGAGAGGGCCATGACGATGGTTCCGCGGATTCTGGCTTGTAAATTTTCTTCGGTGACGTCCGGGCCGCGTCCCGGCCACTGCGGTTCGAGGAGGTCGGTGTAGGCGTCAAAAAGATGTTGAATCGGGACCATGGGCATCTTGATCCCCAGGTTGCCGGCCAGTTGCAATGCGTCAGAGCGGGTGCCTGCCGAGCTGTACTGGGTGGGTAGACTGATACCGCTCACCCGATCCGCACCTACGGCATCCACCGCGATGGCGGCAACCAGGGCGGAGTCAATCCCGCCGCTAATCGCGACCAGAATATCCTGAAATCCGTTTTTATTGGCGTAATCTCTTAAACCCAGGGTAAGGGCTTCATACACCTCTTCTAACTCGTCCATGCTACGATGTTTTGTGCTGGGAGGAAGTTTTGGCGCTTTGGTGGCCCGTTCTCTGGGCGGGAGTTTTACAATGTTTGCGAACTCCGTGCCCTGTTTGGCGGGGGCGCAGGGAAGGTCGACATAAACCAGGTCGTCTTTAAAACGTGCCCCCTGGCAGAGAATTTCCCCCCGGGGGGAAATGACCAGGCTTCCTCCGTCAAAAACCAGCTCATCTTGTCCACCTACGAGGTTGCAATAGACCAGGGGGGCTTTGACGGTATTGCTGGTTTTTTGAAGCACCGCTTGTCTCACTGAACACTTTTCGCGGTGGAAGGGGGATGCGGAAAGATTGAGCAGGGCCGTAAGCTCCATGTCGGCCAGATGACGTAAATTTTCTTCGGAGTGGATCCATGAATCTTCACATATATGCAGGCCCAGGCGAGCCTCGCCCATTTGCAGGCAAAGGGGCCGGTTTCCCGCTTCAAAAATACGCTGTTCATCAAACACCCCATAATTGGGGAGCTGCTGTTTGGTGTAGGAAGCGATGACTTTTCCCTGATGGATGACGGCCGCCGCATTTTGCGGACGGGCTTTCCCAGCACGGGGCATTCCGACCACACAGACTAGTTCCGGGGGAAGCTCTTCGCAAAGTATCGCCAATTCTTTTTCAATGGCATCAATAAAGTGTGGCTTTAAAACCAAGTCTTCCGGGGGGTACCCACAGAGAGCCAGCTCAGGAAAAAGAACGAGATCGGATCCGCCTTTTTCGGCGGCGACTGCTTGTGACAAGATCTTCGAGCGGTTTTGTGCCAAAGCACCCACTGTGCAATTTACCTGTGCGAGAGCAATACGTATTGATTTCATGAGAGTAGTCTTAGAAGCTGGGTAGAATGGGTCACGACAAAAATGTAAATAATTCGTCTCTCACCTTCAGAATTGGCGATTATTGATGGATTATGCCTGCAGTATCTGCCCTTTTTCAGGTGTTGGGAAAACTGAATTTTAAAATCAGAGGGCCGGGTTTGGGTTTACAGGATCAAAACAGGGTATTTATTCATGTAATTGCGTTTATAATTCATTTATAGGTAAGTTTCTTATCAGGAATTGTTTTTTCGATTTGCTTTCCCGGGTTGTAAACCTGAGGATGTTGGTCAGTCATCTAACTTTGGAGTGTGTAATATGAAAAAAATCTTTTGTGTATTGGTGTGCATTTTCGCGGTTTCATCCATGGGCTTTGCGGAATCAAAAGCGGAGTATTCCCCGAATGTGGTCGTTGGGGATGGGAAAAATGGCAATGCTTGGGGGCAGTGGGAGAAAAGTGTGAAAGACGCGCCGGTGAAAGAGGTACGTATGCGGGTCAAACATATCAAAGGGGATAAAGCCTATATCAACCTTCGCTTCAAAGGTGGCGATGCCCTGGATGGTGGCAAACGGATCTATTTGACTCCGGGAAAAGAGGCGAAAGTCAGCTGGAATGTCGGCGGTCAGCATCCCAATGGGAAACCATTGGTGCTCAATGCCTATGACGGAGAAGTGAAGATTCTCAAAGTTGCGGTGATTCAGCAGTAGGCCTGTTGGACAGCAGGACCTTGAGGGGATGGGGGATGGTGAAACATTTCCCCCCTGCTTCCCGTCCCTTCAATGTTCATCCGAAGAATATTTTTGCCACATCGGAAGATCCTGCTGCTGATTAGATCCAGATTTCTGTAAGGGGGATGTCGTGAGGTTCTACGGGCAGGTGTTCCCGCAATTGGCAGCTGAAACCGATTCCGATGCGTCGGCCCTGGTGGTTTTTCAGTAGACGGTCGTAGTAACCTTTGCCACGACCGATCCGGTTTCCTTGCAGGGTGAAACCGCGCCCGGGAATCAAAACGGTATCCAGTTCGGTTACATTCACTTGTCCGCCTGCCTCAGGGAAGGTTAAGTTCCAGGGCCCTGTCCGGGTCTGGGCGAGATCGTGGATCCAGTGAAATGACCAGAGGGGGCCGCGGACCGAAATATCTGCATCACTTTTCCGGGGAAACGGCAGGGCGATTCGGGTACCGTGCTCCAAGAGAATTTGGAAGGCGGGTCTCAGATCGGGTTCGTCGGGAAGGGGCAGGAAGATACCGAGTGTTTTGGCGGAGAGGATCCCGGGATCCTGAAGGAGTTTGTCGCAGAGCAGGGAGGACTGGTGCTGTTTCTCTTCAGGGGAAAGCCGCCCAATCAATGCTTTCAGTTCTTGTCTGATTTTATTTTTTGTTTTCATTTCGCCGGGGGTGTTCTCGGAGTCTGTCCCAGAAGTCGAGTCGCTGCTGAATGGTTTTTTCGTAGCCGAGTTTTCCCGGCCGATAATAGATTTTGTTGGTGGGCGCGTATTCCTGATCGACAAAATGATGGTCACCGTCGTGGGCATATTGATAACCGGTGTGGCCCAGTTTTTTGGCGCCGGCATAATGTCCGTCCCGCAAATGTTTTGGTACCGGAAGGACTTTGCCGGATTTAATATCTTTCATTGCTTCGGCAATCGCGGTGGTTGCTGAATTGCTTTTGGGGGCGGTGGCGAGGTAGGTGGTGACTTGCGAGAGGGTGAGCTGCGCTTCGGGCATGCCGATAAACTCGACCGCCTGCAAAGCGGAAACGGCCAATGGGAGACCCTGGGGGTCGGCGTTGCCAATATCTTCGCTGGCGAGGATGATCAGCCGCCGGGCCACGAAACGGGGATCCTCTCCGGCGACCAGCATTTTGGCCAGCCAATAAAGAGCGGCATCGGGATCCGAACCGCGTACACTTTTGATAAAAGCGGAGATGGTATCGTAATGTTCATCTTCATCTTTGTCGTAAACCACAGCTTTCTTCTGAATACTTTCTTCGGCCTCCGCTCTGGAAACCCGAATAATGCCGTCTTCGGAAGGTTTGGTGGTCATCACGGCAATTTCCAGCGCATTGAGCACCTTGCGCGCATCGCCTTCGCAAACGTGGGCCAGGTGGGTGAGGGCTTCCTCATCCACTTCGGTGTCCATTTCCTCCAGACCTCTGGGGTCGGTAAGCGCCCGTTGCATTAAGGTGATCAGATCGGCTTCCGGAACCGGTTCCAGTTGGAAAACCCGGGAACGGGAAACCAGTGGAGAGTTGACGAAGAAGAATGGATTGTGGGTGGTGGCCCCGATCAGGGTCACATCACCTTCTTCCACATAGGGAAGCAGGGTATCCTGTTGGGACTTGTTGAAGCGATGGATTTCATCGATAAACAAAACGGTTTCGGCGCCTTCACTGAGTCGCCGGCTGCGTGCGGACTCCAATATTTTCCGCAGTTGTGCGACATTTCCTAAAATACCGCTGGCCCGCTGAAATTCCCGGCGGGTACTTTTGGCGATGACTTCCGCGAGGGTGGTTTTGCCGCAGCCCGGAGGGCCATACAGAATCAGGCTGTCCAAACGGTCGGCTTCAATGGCACGGCGCAATAATTTTCCCGGCGCGAGAATATGGGACTGACCCACCACTTCATCAAGGGTGGCAGGGCGCATGCGGGCGGCCAAGGGGCGTCGCCTTTGGGCATCCGGGTGATCTGGAAAGAGGTCGCTCATATCCGCATGGGATAGCACAGTCCGGAAGGGGTGGGCAGTCAAAATCACATTGTTTGTTGCATTCGAACATTTTCACCCCATGAACGCGGTATTCATCACCGCTCCCGCTTTTTGCGTTCGAATATGACGGGGATTACGAGGTCGAAAGGGATGGTTTTACATTTCAACCCCGGTGGGCCGAAACCTTTAAGAAAGAAGTGACCCTGCAATATAATCCTGTTAATCCGACGCTGTTATGACTCAATATCCGACCCATAATCCCTCCGCGACAGCATTGACCCCGCCGGAACCCTCATTGTTCTCGCGGAAGAATTATGCGGTTTTTGTTGTGGAGGGCGGGTTGTTTATGAGTGGCGTGGCGTTCGTTTCCCAGGACAGTATTCTGCCGGGAATCGTCTATCAATTGGGAGGGTCCGATGCAATCCTGGCGTTTATCCCCATGTTGATGATGATGGGGTTTACACTGCCGCCTCTGCTCACGGCGGGCTGGATTGAGCGTCAGGGGCGGCTGATGCCCATGTTGCGTTTTTTCGGACTGCTTCAGCGCTTACCCTTTTTATTTGCGGCCTTGGCGTTGATTGGGTTGGGGAGTACGCATCCCCGGATTGCATTGTGGGCGGTGGTTGCCTGTCCGGCTCTCAGTGGCCTCATGGGCGGGGTGACGATTGGAGCCTGGATGCGGGTGACCTCCCGCACGGTGCCGGGAAAACGCCGTTCATCCGGTATGGCGCTACGAAACCTTATCGCTGCGGTGATGGGAATGCTGGTCGGAGTTTGGGTGGAGAAAATCCTGATTCAGTTCCCCGGGGTGAAAGGCTTTGCCTTGTTGCACGGGATTTGTTTTGTGTTTGTGTTCGCGTCGTATCTGGTGTTTCTTTTGACCGAAGAACCTCATGTTGAACCGCTGTCACCGGAGCACCACAAAAGCTTTGCCGAGCAGCTGAAGTGGATGTTTCGAACTTTGCAGCTGGATCTTCCGTTCCGATATTATATTTCCAGCCGAATGCTGAATTCATTTATTTTCGCCACCATTCCTTTTATGGCGGTGTATGTTTTGGAGGTGACCGGTAGACCGGAGGCTTTCACCGGGCGCTTGTTGAGCTGTCAGATGGGAGGCGCGATTTTAGGAAATATTTTTGGTGGCTGGCTGGGTGACCGGCATGGCAGCCGGAAAGTCCTGCTCGCAGCCCGAATCGCTTTTATGGCATTGGGGAGTATTCTGTTATTCGCGCAATCCGCCGCATTTTTTTGTGTCGCCTTTGTTTTGTGGGGCAGTACTTTCGGTTTGCAACAGATTGGGGAGCAGACCTTTCTGGTGGAGTTTGCCAAGGATAAAGGTTTGCCCAGTTACATGGCGGTCGGAGCGTTTGTGCAACTGGTTTCAGTTTTGGGTGTGGGTTTGTTGTCTTCGACCTTGCGGGCCCGGGGGGTGGACATGCCGATACTGATTACGCTGTCGATCGGCGGCGCGCTTCTTTCGCTTTTCATTTTGATTTTTAAAGTGAAAGATCCCCGGGTGGCGGGGTTAGACCGCCCATTTGCATCCTAACTCTGAAGGCAGAGCACCTGCTTTCAGACAACGCTTGAGGTCGGTATCCATTTCCGGGAGATAAATGTTGATGTCACCGTCCCGTTCGATGGTTTTTAACCATTTTTCCGAGATGTCCCGGATTTCAATTCCGGCGTGTAACTTTTCGACCAACTCAATATGGGACATGGCCATTTCGGGGGTACAGCAGAATTCTGATCCGTCTTTGATGGAGTTGAGCACCGAGATCCACATGGCCATTTTCGTTTCGAACATGGTTTCAATTTCAACGGTTTCGGTCTGACCTTCTACATTCCACTCCACGTATTTTCCCTGCACCCAGGTCATCGATCCTTTTTCGCCGTTTACAGTGACTGTTGCCGTTTCATTGTTCAGGCAGCTGTGGGTTGCATACACATGCATGGGCACCCCCGTATTGCTTTGTATGCGGATGGCGGCAGTGTCGAAAGAGGAAATGTCTCTTACCCGGAAAAGTTCGGCCTCTACCTTTTCCGCTTTGGCCATTTTACCGGAAGAGATACCGGCAAAATACAATGCGAGGTTCACAAAGTGAGCGGTGGCATTGTTGATGGGCGAATCGCGCACCACATGTCCATCTGCTTCCACGGCACCTGCCCAGTGGTTTCTGGTATAATAGCTGTTTCCCCGGGGCCAAAGCACCAGCACATTGATGCCGGTAATTTTTCCGATGCGTTCTTCGCAGAGCTGCCGGCTGATTTCGTGGGTGCTGGGACGGTACATGTCCTGAAATCCTACGGCAATGCGTGTGGGACCTTTGGCGGCTTCGCAGATTTCCAGTCCCTGTTCGACCGAGCCGGCCAGAGGTTTTTCCAGCATGACATGCATGCCGGCGGCCTGGGAGGCGAGAGTCATGGGCAGATGTAAATGAATCGGTACCGGCAAAATACTTAAATCAATCTTCCCTTTGTATGCCTCAATCATCGAATCAAAATCGGTATATACATCCACTCCATTCGATTCCAGTTCGAGGCACCGGGCTTCCTCTTCGTTTCGGTTGATGGCGGTGACCGCCTTCAAAGTGCCTAATTCGGAAGGGGTCTCATCGATGGCGTGCAAATAACTGTTGGCGTATCCCGTGATACCTGTCAGAGCGATTTTTAGAGGCGAGTCAGACATGAAGATGTATATTTTTTAAGGATGATAGATGTTGAGCTTCACCTATAGTGCGTGAGTGATCAGCAGTAAATGCTATTTTTGTGTTTATGTCAGGGATACCTCAGTATTTTGCATGGTTTTGTCTTGCCGCGTGCGGGGAGTGGATTCTGAGCGAGTCACAAACCGGTTTCAGAATCCCGGGGATCCTCTGTGACGATTGGATGACCGCCGGGTCTGTCCGCAGAGGAAAGGAATGCTTATGACTGGGCTAATTTTCTGAATACATCTGTAAATACCGCGTTTCGGTGGATCAGGTAGGTTTCGCAGATCGGGTGGCGGTTGATATCCTGTTCCCAAGTCATACCGTCAGTGAGAACCGGGCTGGGGGCAATGACTGAAGGGACCATGCCGGGGTCGACCAGCCAGGCGATGGGGGCTAAATCCCAAATGACTTTTCCCCAGGCGAAGTGGTCATGGTGATAGTCTTTGACGATTTCGACCAGATAATCCCCGATGGCGGAACGTCCTTTTAAATCTTTTTCCAGTTCGGCATAGGTTGTCACCAATTGAGAGGCCATGCCGTTGCAGGGAAACCAGATAAGGGGTACGCCACAATTAAAAAGGATTTGGGCCCCCCAGACATCCTGTTGAAGATTAAATTCGGTTGCGGAAGGGCAAATACGGGCATTTCCGCCCAACCACAGAATCACAATACGTTCGCGGATGCGCGGTTCCATTAGCAAGGCGGAGGCGATGTTGGTGATGGCGCCGATGGCAGCCACGTAAAGCGGAGGGTCTTCAGGAGAGCGGGCCATCGCGCGCGCGACCAAATCCCGGGCGGCGGGGCTGTCCACGGGTTGGTCGGCTGCGGGCAGATAGGTTTTGGAGCCTTTAAACACCGGATGAGCTTCTGCCGATTCGTGCATGCGGCTGAGCACATTCAAAATTTCGTCGTAGCTAAGCTCCATGCCGTGTTTGGGGCCGGTCGACCGGGTATTATGAAACGGGGCCGCGTAAATGGCCTCCAGTTGGATGGCTTCCGGTGATCGCAGCGCGTAGGCGAGCGCGAATTGATCATCCACCTCATTGTAGGTGTCGGTATCGAGAACCAATGAGATCTTTTTACCGGGATGTTGGAGTCTTTGGGCAAGCAGGTCGGGATCGAGGGGAGTGAATGTGGTCATGCGGTCTTCTTGTGGTTTGGTTTTTCTACAGGCAAGCTCTTTTCCATTGCAACTTGCGCTTGGGAGGGGGATACTTGCCCTATGCCTCGAATCTCCCCCAAAAAAGCTTCCGATTACCCCTGGTATTTACGGCTGATGTATTGGCATCAGCAGCGAACCCGGGGGCAAACGATCCTTCCCACGCAGGTCTGGGGGAGATCGCCTCTCTTGTTGCGCCGGTTTTTGCGGATGTTTGGGGCTTTCGAACGAAAATCTTCTCCCCTGGACCCCGTGTTGCGTGCGTTAATCACAGTGCGGGTTTCTCAAATAAATCACTGTGCATTCTGCATTGATTTTAATGCGATGCGGGTGCTGGAGCAGGGGGGCGCAAAAGAAAAACTCGATGGGCTTTCTGATCCGTTGGGGAGTGCCGACCTCCGTGAGACGGAAAAGGCCGCGTTGCTTTATGCGGAAAGAATTACCCGCAGTGATCAGGAGGTGGATGATGTGCAATTCGACGATTTAAAAAGGTATTTCTCCGCAGATGAAATCGTGGAATTGACCGGGCTGATCGCCTTTCAAAATATGTCGAGTAAGTTTAATGCGGCCCTGGATCTGCCGGCGCAGGGGTTTTGTGAATGGGAGGGCGGATGAAAAGCTCCGGGGAACTCGGGTGTGAGCTCCCCGGAGATGCGCGCTTTATTCCATCGGTTTCCAGCCACCGCCGAGGGCTTTAAACAAGCGCACGGTGTTGTTGCTGATTTGTCCTTCGCTCACCGCGAGTTCCCGCTGGAGACTGTAGAGGGAGCGTTGGGCATCGAGGACGTTGTTAAAGTCGCTTACCCCGTTTTTATACAGATCTCCGGCGACTTCCTCCGCATCCCGGGCGGCTTCCACCGCGCGGGCGAGAGCATCCCGGCGATCGACTTCTGACTGATAATCCACCAAGGCGTTTCGCACTTCCCGCACGGCATTGAGCACAGATTTTTCGTAAGCGGCCAGGGCCTGTTCCTGAATCGCCTCCTGGACTTTGATGTTGCTGCGGATCGATCCGGAAGAGAAGATCGGCCAGCTGACCCCCGGAATAATGCTGTAGCGGAGGCTGTCGCCTTCAAACAAACTTCCGCTGTTGCTGGATTCCAAACCGATGGAACCGATCAGGTTAAACTTTGGATAGAGATCGGCCGTGGATTGACCAATGCGTGCGGTCTGGGCTGCCAATTGTCTTTCGGCGCGCCGGATGTCGGGGCGACGCCTGATCAGGTCAGCCGGTATGCCTTCCACCGCGAGGGCGGCAATCGGAATTTGGACATTTTCGTCGAGGATTAAATTACCGGGCAGGGCGCCGATCAGCACCGAAAGTGCATTCAAGCTGGCTTCAATGTTGGCTTGAATTGGCGGGATGGAAGCCTGGGTGCTTTCAAGGTTGTAACGTGCTTGTTGCACCGCGAGTTGATTGCTGAGACCGGCTTTGAATCGGGATTCCAGCAAGTCCAAGGTGTATTGCTGGGTGGTTAAGCTGCTTTCGGCAACGGCCAATAATTGTTGGAAGGTGCGTAAGGCCAGGTACGATGTCGCGGTTTCTGCGGCAATGGATACTTGCACATCACCCAGGTTGGCTTCTTCCGCCTGCCAGTCCGCGACTGCGGCTTCCACACTCCGGCGGGTCCCTCCAAAAATATCGATTTCCCACGACGCATCGAGACCGACGTCGTAGAGGGTATCCGTGGTTCCGGTGTACAGGGATGAACTGTTCTCGGAAAGTTTATATTTGGTGACATCCCCGGTCGCGTCCAAGGTTGGACCGTATCCGCCGCGCACCACACCCAAGCGGGCGCGGGCTTCACGCACAGACGCGATAGCGGATTTAAGATCCAGGTTATTCTCCAGGGCGCCTCTCACCAATTGGTCAAGAGTGGGATCCTCAAAGCGGGTCCACCATTCACCAATCTCCACTGCGTTTTCGGCTGCGCCGATTTCCGGCTCAACCGGTGCTTCATAGTCAGGCCCCACGGAGACACATCCGCTGAAAAAGGGGATGAGGGCTAGCAGTACCAGCACTGAAGAATAATTGTGGAGTTTTCTGCCGCCGCTCCCTTTTTTTCCCAGACTCCGCATGGACTCAAAGAGCACATAGAGTGCGGGGACGAGTACGATGCCCAGGAAGGTTGCGGCCAACATTCCCCAGAACACGGTATGTCCAATGGCCTGTCGACTGCCGGATCCGGCACCGGTCGCCAGCACCAGCGGCAATACACCGAGGATAAAGGTGAAGGCGGTCATGAGTACCGCACGGAACCGTTGACCCGCCCCGTCGGCGGCTGCTTCGAGGACGCTGGCTCCTTCTTCACGCCGTGCTTTTGAAAATTCCACAATCAAAATAGCATTTTTACTGGCCAATCCGATCAGCAGAATCAGACCCAACTGCGCATAAATACTCAGGGACATATGCAGGACGAATAATCCGGCCACGGCACCTAAAACCGCGACCGAAACGGAGAGCATTACCGGCAGGGGAATGGTCCAGCTTTCATACTGGGCGACCAGGAAGAGATATCCGAAAACCAGTGCCATAAAAATCAGGGCGGTGGATTCTCCGGATGATTTGCGTTCCTGATAACTCAAACCGGACCAGTCAATTTTATAACCGTCAGGCAGAGAGCTGTCGGAAATTCCCTCTACCAACGCCATCATATCTCCCGAGCTGAAGCCGGGTAACAGAATGGCGTTGATGGTGGCGGACGCGAACTGGTTAAAGCGTCCGACCGCACGGGGGGAGAGGACCGTATCCACTTTGACCAATGAGGCGAGGGGGACCATGGCACCTGTATTGCTTTTCACAAAGATACGACCGATATCGGAGGCATCTTTTCGGTAGTAGTCCTCCGCCTGAACAATCACCCGGTTCACTTGTCCGTTGACGTTGATGTCATTCACGTAACGTGAGCCCAATTGATTCTGCAGAGCGGCAAAAATGGAGCTCACCGGCACATGCATGGCTTCAGCTTTTACCCGGTCCACTTCCAGAAAAAGGCTGGGAGTGGAAGCGGTGTAGGTGCTGAAGGCAAACATGACGCCCGGCAGGGAATTGATTTTCCCAAGGAATTCTTTCAGGACGGTTTCCAGTTTTTGAGGGTCGGGATCGGCAGTGGCCTGCAGGACAATTTCCAATCCATTGCTGTTTCCCAGACCACGAATGGCGGGAGGCACAATCAACATGAAATCCGCTTCGGGGATGCCGGCCATTTGTCCGGTGAGACGTTGTTGAATCGCTTCAATACTTAATGACGGATCTTCCCGTTCACTCCAGTCTTTGAGACCGGCCAGGAAGAAGGCCATGTTTTCTCCGGATCCGCCCACCAGACTAAAACCAGTGACACCGATGGTGAACTCCATTCCGGGGTCGTTTTCCACGATGGGCAAGGCCTGATTGAGGACTTCAAGTGTGCGTTCTGTCGACGCGCCTTCGGGTAGCTGAATGTTGCCGAAGATCATTCCCTGATCCTCTTCCGGTAAGAAAGAAGTGGAACTTTTAGAGAAGAGGAACACGCTGCCGCCGATGGCGATTAAAAGCGCCAACGCCGTGAGCAGGCGCCGTTTGGCCAAGGTCATGGCCACTGCGACATATCCTTTTTTCCCTTTTTCGAGACTGGTGTTAAACCAGCGGAGCGGACCATGTTTTTTTTCTTTAGGAATGCGTAACAAAGAAGCGCAGAGCGCGGGGCTCAGGGTCAGGGCCACAATCGAAGAGAAGAAAACTGCGGCAGAAATAGTGACCGCAAACTGCTGATAAATTTTTCCGGTGATGCCGCCCACGAATCCAACCGGAACGAAAATGGCCAACAACACCAAGGTGGTTGCGATTACGGCACCCGATACATCCTCCATCGCCTTGTAGGCCGCGGTTTTATGATCGAGACCATCAAATTCCATAAGATGCAGCACCCGTTCCACCACTACGATCGCGTCATCGACCACCAGGCCGATGGCGAGAATGAGCGCAAACAGCGTAAGGATATTTATACTATACCCAAAGAGCATGAGTACGGCAAAAGTGGAAAGTAATGATACCGGAATCGCCAACAGAGGAATCAAGGTGGCGCGCCAATCCTGCAGGAAGATATAACAGACAAACACCACCAAAGAAAAGGTAATGGCCAGGGTGACAATGATTTCATTGATACTGGTTCGAACATATGCGGTGGCATCGTAGGGCATGACAATTTCCAGTCCGGAAGGGAATTGTTTTTCCAGTTCAGCGACTTGGGCTTTGACTTGCGTGACGGTTTCCAATGCGTTTGAGCCGGAGGTGCGGTTGAGGCGCATACCGACCGCAGGGGCCGAATTGTAGTAGGCACTTCGCGCATAGCTGTCCGCGCCCATTTCGATGCGGGCCACGTCTTTGAGGCGCACCACAGCGCCATCGTCTGCCCGGACGATAATATTTTCAAAATCCACCTCTTCATTTAAACGGCCTTTGGCCTGAAGGGAGTAAACCATCCGGACGCCACTTTCGGTGGGGGTGCTTCCCACGGAACCCGGAGAGGCCTGAATATTTTGTTGGGTGATTGCGGCCAGTACTTCGTCCACACTCATCCCCAAAGAAGCAATTCGATCAGAATCGAGCCATACGCGCATTGCGTATTTGGATCCAAAAATAAACACACTGCTCACCCCGGGAATTCGTTCCAGGGTCGGTTGAATATAATCGGATGCGTAATTACTCATATAGAGCTGGTTGTAACTTTCATCCGGTGAGTGCAGAATGAGAAAGCCCAGAAGGTCAGAGGATTCGGAACTGACACTCACACCCTGTTGAACCACCTCGCTGGGTAAGAGGGGGGTGGCTTGCTGGACGCGGTTTTGGACTTGCACCTGCGCAATATCGGGATCGGTTCCAATTTCAAAGGTGACCTGCAGACTGTATCCGCCGGAGCTGTCTGAAGTGGAGGACATGTAGAGCATGTTTTCCACTCCGTTGACCGCCTGCTCAATGGGGGCGCCCACGGTAGAGGCCAATACTTCGGCGTTGGCACCGGGATAAGAAGTGGAAATCACAACCTGAGGCGGGGTGATTTGTGGGTATTGCGCCACGGGAAGCATGAAAATAGACAGCGTTCCTGCGAGCGCCAGCACGATCGAAATCACACCCGCAAATCGGGGGCGACTGATAAAGACGCTGGAGATATTAAATTTATTTTGAGTTTTATTCATAATGGGTTCCGACGGAAATTATTCACTTTTGGGTGATTCAGCGATGGTGACCTGCATGCCCGGCCTTAGTTTTTGCATACCCGCAAATACCACGCGTTGACCTTCCGTAAGTCCTTTGTCGATAATGCGGTCGGTTCCGATATTTGCACCTGTTTCAACCGGGGCCTGGCTTACGGTATTGTCTTCCGCCACCACCCAGACATAACTTCCTTCTGTATTGTGCATCACGGATTCGGCCGGGACCAAAATTTTCTGGACCGGTTCAGGATCCTGCACTTGTACGGTCACGTAATTGTTCGCAACCAGGAGGCGATCCGGATTCGGGAAACGTACCCGGACCGCGATGGTGCCGGTTGCGGCGTTCATTTGGTTGTCATCGAATTCGATCTCACCCTCATGCGGATACATCATGCCATTTCCCAAACGGATCGTTATTTTGGGGTTATAATCACTTTCCATGGAATAGCGGTGGAAGGCGGTAATGTATTCTGCGTCAGGCAAGGCCACCACGATTCGGATCGGGTCGGTTTGGATGACGGTGGCCAGCGGACCGGAGGCGGCGGAAACCAGATTTCCCTTGGTAATCAGGGCCCGGCCGATTCGGCCATCAATGGGCGAATTGATTTGGGTGTAGCCCAAGTCGATTTTTGCCTGGCGGAGCGCCGCCTCTGCATTGAGTTTCATGGCGCGGCCTTCTGCCACGTCGGCTTCAGCGGCGTTGCGGTCTGACTTTGAAACACTGCGGCTGTCGGTGGCATCCAACATGGCCAAATATTTTTCAGCCCGGTCCAGACCGGCTTTGGCCTGTTCCAATTCCGCTTCGCGCATGGCGACGGCGGCTTCGAATGAGGCCGGGTCAATCGAGAACAGGCATTCGCCCTGCTTCACCCGACTCCCTTCCTTGAAATGAACTTCCTTCACGATACCGGAGATCTGGGCGGGAAGATTTACCTGTTGGATCGGTTCGACCCGGGCGATGTATTCATTGACCGGACTGGCAGACTGTGCCTGTGCCTCCAATACTTTTACAAGCGGGGGAGGCGGAGCCGGGGGGGCACCCGCACTGGAGTTTTTGCCACAGCCGGTCAAGGCGAGGAGACTGAGGGTAAAGAGGGAGAGGGGCATGGTTGATTTTTTCATAAGAGGGTTCCTTTTAGGAAAGTTGGTTAAATAAATTATCAAAATGTGTTTCTAAAATGGGGAGGAGATCCTGTTCTGTAATACCGCCGAGCATCTGTAAACGGAGGGAGCCCACGAAGGTCGTAATCAGTAAAGCCCCCAGTTTTTCCGCATCGTGAGAGGCATCAATCTTTTTTAATTCCTGCAGACGTGAAATGGCCAGGGAGTATTTTTTGAAGGGATCCTGGCCCATCAATTTTGCCAGGCGGTTTCGGACTTCGAGTATGAGTTCTTCCGACCATTCAATTTGAAACTGTATAAAAAATTCAAATTTGCGCAAAAAAGGGTCGCTGAGAATATTTTGGGCGGATCGAAGATAACATTCTCGCAGCATGCACAGGGAGGGTTCTTTTTCAACAGGGTTGTCCTGACAGCCACATTTTCTGTTTATGGCTTCTTCGATGAGGGCCACCAGTAAATCGGTTTTGCATTTAAAATGCCAATAAACCGCGCCCTTTGTCAGGCCAATTTGTTTGGCGATATCGACAAAGGTACTTTTTGAATATCCCTTTCGGGAAAACACATCCAATGCGTTTTCAAGAATGAGATTTCGGGTTTCGAGGGCTTCTTCTTTGGTTCTGCGGACCATGTCCGTTCCCGGTTGGTGGTTAAGAATGTCTGTGAAAGGGCATTAAACATACCTTGGGGTAGGTATATAAGTGAGGTTTCATAAATTACAACTGCTTGATTTAATTTTTTTCTTAGAGAGGCTCGGTCCCTGAATCTTACATAAATCTGAGTTGTGTTATGATAGATCTTTTGTAACGCGCCTGTTTTGTATGACTCTCTAAGAAAAATCCAAATGACAGATATGCGAAGCCTCATGATCCCCCCCTCCCATCTGCAATTCATGCATACATTCTTTCAGGGAACCCACCTGGATCGGCCCCCCAGGCATTCCCGGGTGCCCCTGACCGCGAACCCTGCTTTGGGTGAAACCCATTTATGGGAAAATGATGAAGGTGAAAGTATGGTGAACCGTGGGGGGGATCAGTGAAAACACCTAAACTGATTCTGGCTATGGCCCTTTTGAGCGGCGGCATCTGGGCAGAGGATTATCCGCCTGAAACAACCTTTGTTTCCGTCGAAGCCGCACCATTTGAACGTCCCCAGTATTTAGAAGCTTCATTGGATCCCGTGTTTGGGAATCCGGTTACCCGCATCACGGATGCGAAAGTGTTTGGGTATGAAAATCCCCGGCATGGTTATTCCAAAAATCAGCCATGGAATATGGACCAAAGTTATCTTCGAATCCGGGACAGGCTGCTGGATGGGAAAACGTATCAACTGTTGCGGAAATTTCCGTATTTGGATGAAGCCAAATGGTCGCATACCCACCCGCAGCACATGTTTGGTTTTCAAGGGAAAGGGCGGTTCGTGCGATTGAGCCTTCCGCAGGATGAGATTGAAGTGTTGCGGGTATTTGAAGGCTATGATGAAGTGAGAATGGGGCCTTGGGAAGGGAACCTTTCCTATGACGATGCCTGGGTGGTTTTTGCGGCCAGAAAGGGACAGGATTTAACCGTGATCGTGTACAATATCCCCGATGATAAAATTGAGTCTCAAAAGATTTTTCCCCAGGGGTGGAAGCGTTTGGATTGGGTTTCGATCTCCCCCTCCGGAACCTATGTCGTATTCAATTGGCATCCGGATGCAGAGATCAAAGGGAAGGTGATTGATTGTTATGATTTGAAGCTTTCTTTTCTCCGGCGATTGGCGGATCAAAGCGGGCATGGCGATATGGGTTATGCGGAAGACGGCACGGAGTTATATGCGCAATTTGAATTTGCCGATCAGCGGGGGATCTGGGCTTACGAACTGCATTCAGGGAAACGGATTCGACTTTTACCCGATAAATACAATGGAGGGCATCTTTCATTTCAGAATACCCGACGTCCGGGATGGTGTTATTTGAGTTGCAACAAAAAAGGATACAGCCAAGTCTTTGCGCTGAAAACAGACGGCAGTGGAATTGTGAACCGCTTTGCTCATCATTACAGTGTACCCGGTGCGTACGGTTCAGAAGTTCAGGCGGTCCCCAATCAAGAGGGAACAAAAGTTGTTTTTGCCAGCAACTGGAACGGAGAAGCCGACGTGAATTCTTTCGTGGTGGAGGTGAAGCATGAAAAAGATTGATTATAAAAAAGAACTGAAACATCTCTATCGGCCTTCGGCCAACATTCCTGCGATGGTAGAGGTTCCGGAGATGAATTATTTAATGATTGACGGGGAGGGGGATCCCAACCTTGCGCAAAGTTATGGGGATGCCATTGCGGCACTCTACCCGGTGGCGTACACCTTAAAGTTTATGGTGAAGCGGGGAGGCATGGAAGTGGATTATGGGGTGCCGCCTTTGGAAGCGCTTTGGTGGGCGGATGACATGTCAGACTTTGTAAAAGGAAATAAATCAAAATGGAAGTGGACCGCCATGATCATGCAGCCGGAATTTATCACGCAGGATATGGTGAAGGATGCCATACAAACCGTGAGGGCTAAAAAGGATCCGGTCTCCTTACCCCGGTTACGTTTTGAATCTTATCCTGAAGGACTCTGCGCGCAAATTCTGCATATCGGACCGTTCTCAGAGGAAGGGCCGACCATTGAAAAACTACATCGCTTTGTCGAAAGCGAGCAGCATCAGCTACGCGGGAAACATCACGAAATTTATCTGACAGATATTCGTAGGGCAGCACCGAAGAATTGGAAAACCGTGATCCGGCAACAGATTACCTGATCCGTTCATGAAATACCTGAAATCTGAATAAAACAATTCCGGTAAGTTTGGTATGGATATGGGCGACGCATTCAAACGAGATCTGCGCTCCGGTTCATTCAGTCAATCCTGAGTCTCATCCCGCATGGTATTGATAATTTTTTGACAAAACCTTGCCTCTCCGTGGTTTTTCATAAAGAGTTAACCTATGCATAGTTCAGAACAAATTCCACATCCCGTTATTCGACGTCTGCCTAAGTACTTGGTGCATGTCCAGGAATTGAGAGAGGAAGGTGTCGAATGGGCATCGTCTCAGGAGATTGCGGATGCGCTGGGCCTGACCAGTTCGACCGTGCGACAGGATTTGTCGCATATGGAACTGAGGGGCATATCCAAAAAAGGCTATGAAACCAGTCAGTTAGAAGCGGTGCTTCGACAGGTTTTGGGTGCGGATATTATGCACCATGTGGTCATTATCGGGGCCGGACATTTGGGACGTGCCTTGGCGGAACACGGGGCGTTTGCCCGCCGTGGATTTGAAATTTGCGGATTGTTTGACCGCGATGAAGATCTGATTGGCAAAATGTATGGAAATGCCGAAGTGATGTCGATTGATGATTTAGCCACTCAGGTCGGCAAGGTGAAAATCGATATCGGGATTATCGCGGTGCCCAGTTCTGCGGCACAGCAAGTGGCTGAAATGCTGGTGGATGCGGGGGTCAAGGCCATTCTGAATTTGGCCTACAAACATATTCAAGTGCCCTCACATGTTACGGTTGTGGATGCCCGAATTATGGAGAGTCTGCAAGAGCTGGCGTATGCGTTGGGGAAAAAGAAAGAGGTCAGCAGGGGCTAGAGGTCAGATCTGCCGGACGGGGTCCGACAGGTCTGAAATCTCCGGAAAATTTATGCGGAGCCTGCCCGCTGCTTTCTGACCTCTACCCGGAGGCTTATGCCTCTGAGATGGTCACTTTCACCATGGTATCGCCTTGAGCGATGCTGTCCACAATGTCCTGACCGGAGGTGACACTACCGAAGACGGCATGTTTTCCGTCGAGCCAGGGGCAGGCCACGTGGGTAATGAAAAACTGTGAACCGTTGGTATTGGGTCCTGCATTGGCCATGGATAAGATTCCGGGTCCGGTGTGACGCAATTCGGGATGAAATTCATCTTCGAAGGTGTAGCCGGGGCCTCCGGTTCCGGTTCCCTGGGGGCACCCGGTTTGAATCATGAAGTCCGGAATGACGCGGTGAAATTTTAATCCGTCGTAGAAGCCTTCGCTGACGAGTTTTTCAAAATTTGCGACGGTTTTGGGGGCGCGGCTGTCGTAGAGATTTAAAACAATATCGCCTTTGTTGGTTTCGATGGTACATTTTAACATTTGTAGAACTTCCTATATATTGGTGGTTGAAAAAAGCTTAAGTAAAATTAACCGACTTTAGGAGTTTCGATGGTACAAGTTTTCATGTGGAATTCCTACATTAAGGTTGGGTTTGAAAAATCAGTTGACCGGTTGCATGATCTCGATGGAGACAGTGCGGTTTTTGGCTTTACTGGCCGCGGTGTTATTGGGGAAGGGTGGTTCCTGAGCTCCCATGGCAATGGGACGCAACTGGGAGGCGGGAAGAATCCCTGTCCCTTTGAGATAGTTGACCACTTCGTTGGCCCGCAGTTCGCTGAGGTACTCGTTGCTGCGGTACTGACTGCTGGAGCGAATCGGATCGTTGTCGGTATGGCCAATGATGGTGAGCACCGAGGAGGGATTGCCTTGTTTGACGATTTCCGCCACTTTTTCAAGGCGGCCTTTCTGTGCGGGGTCGATGGTGGTTAAGCGGCTGAACACCGGTTCAGAAAAGATAATACGGGGCACGTTGGATTCGTTTTTTACTTCAATGCCATCCACGTCGGCGAGGAGGCGTTGCCATTCAGCCACGGAAACCCGGGTGGATGACTGTTGTCTGTGCTGAATGGGCGGCAAGGCGCTCTGGGTGTCAAAGACGGGCAGGGGGGTTGCGGTTGCCGCCATGGAGGCGGTCTTCGGATCTTTTTCCGGTAAACGTTTTTTAATCGCGATGCCTCCCCAAATAATCAGCACCACAATCACCGCCACCGTCATGATCGATTTGTAAGGGACTTCGTTGGGACGGCGGTTGAGTTCTTCTTCCAGCATCCCGCCGATTTTTCCGGTGGCCCTGTATTCGGATACCGGGGGGACCGCCACTTTGTGCCGGGTTTCTCCCCGGACGTTGCTGGCTTCTAATAATCCTGCAAGTGCTTCATCTTCAACCCGGTATACCCGCACAGGCACTTCAGATAGTCCGGCAGCTTTTGCAGCCTGTAAACGTTTGAAGCCGGCGACCACTTCATAGCCTTCATCCCCCGGACGTACCAACAGGGGTTGGAGTACACCATAGGTTGCAACCGATGATTTGAGCCCTTCCGGTGCTTGGACCGCTTTTGGCGCATGTGGGGCCAATTGCAGTTCGGAAACGGGTAAATGGAGGAGCCGTTCGGATTGGGGAGCGGAATCGGATGTGGAAGAGATGTCGTTCATAGTGTGAGGAAGTCTTTATCAAACCCATTCATGGGCAAACTGCAATCCTGCACCACAAAAATCGATGATTATTTTGAAAACCTTCCCCATCTATGGAGGAGGGGGGCGCAGACTAACCTTTTTTTAGCTTGAGGATTGTAAATCCGAGTAAAAATGTCGTATATAGCCTTTTGACTTACGCTATTTATACAGCATATAGAATGAATGATGAGTCATAGGCAATGCTAAAACTTGGAAAACAAACGCAATATGCGCTGGTGGCGCTGTTTCACTTGGATCGGGTCGATCCCGGTGCGCGGGTGAGTACCCATGAGTTGTCGCAGCGATATGATATTCCCGAGCCGCATTTGGGGAAAGTATTGCAGAAGCTTTCACGGTCAGGATTATTGACCGCCGTGAAAGGGGTACAGGGCGGTTATGAATTACAAAGCGGTCTGGATGAAATGAGTCTGGGTGATCTCATGACCGCACTGGAGAGAAAATCAACCCGGGACCGTCAGGGTCACACTATTTTAAGGGTTTTTCCCTCCTGCTATGTTCAGGGGATGGTTCGGGAAGTTGAGCGGAGAGCGATCGCCCATTTGCACGAAATGAATTTAAATGACCTTTTAACCGAAATGGAAGTCCCGGAATTATCCGTGTTACCCCAGGAGATGAGTATATGAATGAACCAGCCTTAAATGAAGAATCTGTTCGGGATGCCCTGCGCAACGTGATTGACCCCGAAATTCAATACAACATTTTGGATTTGGGCCTCATTTATGAAGTAAATGTACTCGAAGATAAAAGTGTGGGTATTCAAATGACGCTAACTTCACCCGCTTGTCCTTTTGGTCCCATGATTATTCATGATGTGCGTGAATCTTGTCTTTCAGTGGGGGCGGAAGATGTGCAAATCGATTTGGTTTGGCAACCACCATGGAGTCCGGAGCGCATGACCGAAGAAGCCAAACTCGATCTCGGTTTCGATCTGTAAGCCGTTTCAAATCGCAGATCTCCAGCTCCCCGTTTCACCCATTTCCAAATTAACCAATTAACCAATTACAAAAAACAACATGTCATACTTACAAATCAAAAACCTGCATGCCCAGACGGGCGACATTAAAATTCTCAAAGGGGTCAACCTGGAGATCAACAAAGGTGAAGTCCATGCCTTGATGGGACCCAATGGTTCCGGAAAAAGCACCTTGTCCTCTGTGATCATGGGTCATCCCGATTATGAAGTGACCGAAGGAGATATCCTGCTTAACGGCGAAAGTATTCTGGAAATGGATCCGGATGAACGGGCCTTGGCAGGTCTTTTCCTTTGCTTTCAGTATCCGGTTGCGATTCCCGGCGTGAGTATTTCCAACTTTATGAAAAAAGCGGTCGATGCCCGTCATCCCGAAGGCAAAGCGCCAGCTGGTCCTTTCCTGAAAGAAATGCGTGAAAATATGGAGTACCTGGACATGGACAAGTCTTTCGCCAACCGTGGTCTGAATGAAGGCTTCTCCGGTGGTGAAAAGAAACGCATGGAAATCCTGCAGATGATGATGTTTAAACCTTCCATTTCCATTATGGACGAAACGGACTCCGGTCTGGATATTGACGCCCTGCAAGTGGTGGCCAAAGGGGTGAATAAAATGCGCGGACCTGATTTGGGCCTGCTGGTGATTACCCACTACGAGCGTATCCTCACCTATATCAACCCGCAATACCTCCACATCCTCATGGACGGAAAAGTGGTCATGTCCGGAGGTCCGGAATTGGTCAAAACGCTCGAAGAAAAGGGCTATGACTGGGTGCGGGAACAAGTCTCCGTCACCGCCTAAACTATTTTTAAAAGAAAGAATCAAAGGAGCATCTTATGCCCGAATTCGAAACAGACAGTAACCTGGTGCAGGAATACAAATACGGTTTTTTTACCGATATTGAAACGGACACCATCCCCAAAGGCCTCAATGAAGAGGTGATCGCCATTATTTCGGCGAAGAAAAACGAGCCGGTATGGATGTTGGAATGGCGCTTGAAAGCCTTCCGCCGCTGGCAGAAAATGAAAAATCCCGATTGGGCCTTTTTGGATATGCCGGAAATTGATTTTCAGGATATTCATTATTACTCCGCGCCAAAAGAAGCGGTGGATATGAAGGAGATGGATCCTGAACTGCTGAAGACCTTTGAGCGTCTGGGCATTCCCATGGGTGAGCGTGATGCGCTTTCCGGGGTGGCCATGGACGTGGTGTTCGACTCGGTTTCTGTGGGCACCACCCACAAAGAAATGCTGGAAGAACTGGGGATTATCTTTTGCAGTATTTCCGAAGCCATTCAGGAGCATCCTGAGTTGGTGAAGCAATACTTGGGAACCGTGGTTCCGCCCGGAGATAACTTTTATGCCGCCCTCAACTCCGCGGTATTCACCGACGGCTCTTTCTGCTACATTCCGAAAGGTGTGACCTGTCCGGTGGAACTCTCTACCTATTTCCGCATCAACGCGGCCGATACCGGACAGTTTGAACGGACACTGATAATTTGTGATGACAACGCGACCTGTTCCTACTTGGAAGGGTGTACCGCTCCGGCCCGTGATACCAACCAGCTGCATGCCGCGGTGGTGGAAATTGTCGCTCTGGAAAATGCCGATGTGAAATACTCCACGGTTCAGAACTGGTACGCCGGTGATGAAGAAGGCAAGGGCGGCATTTATAACTTTGTGACCAAACGCGGACATTGCCGTGGACGGAAGAGTAAAATCTCCTGGACCCAGGTGGAAGTGGGTGCGGCCATCACCTGGAAATATCCGAGTTGTGTACTGGAAGGGGATGGCAGTGTAGGTGAATTCTACTCCGTGGCATTCACCAACAATAAAATGCAGGCCGATACCGGAACCAAAATGATTCACGTGGGAAAAAACACCTCCAGTACCATCATTTCCAAAGGCATCTCTGCCGGTGAGTCCAGCAACAATTACCGGGGCTTGGTAAAAGTCATGGAAGGGGCCAGCAATGCCCGGAATCACTCCATTTGTGACTCTCTGCTCATCGGACGTGACTGTTCGGCAAATACCTTCCCTTATATTGAATCCGAAGACGACTCCGCGCATCTTGCACACGAAGCAACCACCTCGACCATTTCGGAAGATCAGTTGTTCTACCTCAAGAGCCGCGGACTTTCCGAAGAGGATGCCGCCTCCATGGTGGTGAAAGGATTCTGTAAGGATGTATTTAAAAAGCTGCCGCTGGAATTTTCCGTGGAAGCGATCAAACTCCTTGAAATCAAACTTGAAGGCAGCATCGGCTGACCCGGAAAGGACATACATATGCCAACTTTAAATTTACCTTTAACTGATACCCCGTCCCTTTTGGGCGGATTCGATGAAAACCTGCTCGAGCAGAATCGAAAAGGAGAGCATGCGCTCTTACAGGCCAAACGCACGGCTGCTTTTGAATCCTATTCAAAGATCCCCAATCCGGACCGCTTTCACGAAGAGTACCGACGGATGGATCCGGAACTTTTTCAAATCGCAAAGTTCAGTCCTTTGCAGATACCCGAAGCCGCCGCCACATATAAACCTGAAGAGGAAGACAGCAATTACGATGTGGTGATCTCTGTTTCTTCTGAAGGCGTTGCGGTGGAAGATTGTAACAATGTCCTCAGCGATGGAAAACTGGTGGTGATGCCTTTGGATCAGGCCGCCCGAGAGCATTCCACCCTGTTGGAGCAATCTCTGGGCGCGGGTATGGTGCCCGGCGAACAACGCAAATTCCTGGATCTCAATGGCGCATTTTGGAATGTCGGGTTTTTCATCTATGCCAAAAAAGGGGTGGATCTGAAGGGCGGCATCCTGATTCGTTATTACAATGACCAGGCGGATACCGTGCTGTTGCCGCGTTTGGTGGTGGTGGCGGAAAGCCTGACCCGTTTTGCGATTGCGGAACAATTCACATCTCCTGACGGTGTGAAAACGCTTTGTATCAGCGGACGCGAATTGTTGCTGGACGCGGCGGCGGATGTGAAACTGGTTTCCCTGCAGGACTGGGGAAATGAAGGTTTGCACATTGGTGAAGACTGGGCACGGGTGAAACGCGATGCCAAAGTGAATCTTTTCAGTATGACCGTGGGCGGAAAGGTCAGTAAAATGACCGTAGGCTGTGATGTTTGCGAACCCAATGCCAATGCCTATCTGGGCGGCATGTTCTTTGCCGACCGCGGTCAGCATTTTGATCAAAAGACTCTGCAGTTTCATTCGGCCCCCGATACCTATTCCAATATGCTCTACAAAGGGGCGGTGAAAGATAACGGTTATTCCGTGTATCAGGGGATCATCCGTGCGCTCAAAAATTGCGTGGGCGTGGATTCCTATCAGACCAATAACAATCTGGTTCTGGATTCAACCGCCCGGGCGGATTCGCTTCCCGGTTTGATCATTGATGCCGACGAACTCGCCTGCAGTCACGGAGCCACCTTTGGGAACATCGATCAGGAGCAGCTCTACTACCTGCTTTCCCGCGGCATTCCTGAAGGGGAGGCCCGCCGGATGCTGGTGATGGGGTTCTTCGACGAAGTGATTGACCGCATTCCTTTCGAAAACATGCAGGACCACCTGCACAAAGTGATCGAACGGAAGTTTGGCTGAAAAGCATTTGGAGCGCGGGCACTCCTGCCCTGGCGTGGAATCGAATCTTCAAAGAGGATTTTTCCGCCAGGTCAGGTGTGACCGCGCTCTTTTTTTTGACTTTTCGACGGGTTCTAACTATTGTTATAACATGATAAATAAAACCAAAATTCGTAAAATCGGCAACTCCTACGGCATTATTCTTTCCAAAGAGGCTTTACAGGCTTTGCGGGTGCAGGAAGGGGACGCGGTTTACCTGACGGAAGCGCCGGATGATTCTTTGCGCCTGAGTACCGGTGATCCGGAATTTGAAAAGAAGATGGAAATCGCTAGAGAGGGAATGAAGCGTTATCAGAACGCTTTAAAGGAACTCGCTAAGTGAAGGAACCTGTTTGGTTGGATGGCGCTTTTCTTAAAGCCCTCCAGTTTGAATTATTGGGACGGTTTGGTGGTCTTGAAGGCTTGCGTGATGAAGGGTTGTTGGATTCTGCTCTGAGTCGCCCTCTTCAATTATTCCATTATGAATCACCCAGTATCTTCGAGTTGGCATCTACATATGCGCAATGGATCGTGAAAAATCATCCTTTTCTTGATGGAAATAAACGGGCTGGTTTTATGGCCGCCTATACGTTTTTGGGTGCAAATGGCTACAGCCTCCAAGCCCCCGAAACGGAAGCGGTACTGCAAACGGTCGCCTTGGCCGCTGGAGAAGTTTCAGCTGTGCAATATGCAAAGTGGTTAGAAGAGAACCGCAGTGCGGTTTAAATAACTTCCCTGTTCCTCGTTGACGAGGGTTCTCTCAAGGTGTTTACGCCGATAAGGTTCGCAGAGCCCGGATTCCAATACGTCCTACAGAAGAACTTACTTTCTTCTACGCAGAAAAACCAGTCCGCAAGCACCAATCAGCATCAGAACCAAAGATCCGGGTTCGGGAATCTGAGAAAATTCCAGGGTGGGCCGATAGGTCACGGTGCTGTTTTCTTTGGATGCGAAGCCATATTGAGTGGTGTCGGACCAGGAAATCATCATGGTGACGGTATTGTCCGTTTGAACATAATCCCCCAGTGTGGGGATGGTGATGGTGTACACTTTACCCACATCTGAATTGTATTGGTTGCTTGCGGTATAGATTAAAGATGCGGTATTATCAAATCCTGTATCAATATCAGTGACCGTATCGTTGGCAGGGGCATTGTTCCAGGTCAGTGCGGTTTCATCCCAGTCGGTGCCCAATTCTGTCCCTGTAGGGGTGAAACCCGCATCCAGGCCATAAAAGTAAAAAATCCGGTTCCCATTTTGATTCGCGGAGCGATAACTAATGGTGGTGGTAAAAGTCGCAGAGGCCGTTAAATCTGCATTCTGACCCGTAAGATCAAATTTGAAATAGGCTTTGCGGACATTATCATTGTTTCCTGAATTATCTTTGCGGACATAGAGATGCTCGCCGGTTCCACTATCCTGCACGGTGGTTGCCTGTCCCTCCCGAATCGAACCATCATCCGTAGTGGTGATAATGGCAGCTGAAGAGACGCCCAGCATACAGAGGCTGAGCAGAGGAACTGAAATTTTAGAAATGGGCAAGTGCATGTTGGGTCTCCTGATTAACTTTGTTTTGTTTATTAAATCGGAAACTACGTAGATCCGTCAAGGGAATAATTTTCAAACCTTAGGGTTACTCGCCCCGCTTAATTCGAAAATCCGCCTGCGAAGCGGCAATTTGGCAGTGCTGTTCCTGTAATGTACTGATGCCGCCCGGCCTTTTCAGTTGAAGGATGTTCTTGCGCTGCTGAGGGTCAAAATGAAACAGGCTGGGAAATTTTGTCTCAGATATTCAGAGAGGGTGAGAATATGTAAATGGTTGTTTGGTAACGTTATATGTCTATACGAATTTTTGGCATGACTGATGCTAAGACAAAAATGGAACCAGAAATGATAACCCGAACCCAGGAGGAAAACCATGAAAAGTCTGATTCCTTGGAAAAAGCATGAAGAACGACAAGTGGGATTTAGAAAGGGGGCGAACCATACCTTGGATTCTTTCCACCGGTATGTCGATGAACAGTTCCAATCGTTTTTGAATGAGATGGATCTGTCGGATGGCCCAGGCTGGATGCCTTCCCTCAATCTCGAATCTTCTTTCCCGGTCGGATTTGAAGTTTCCGAAACCGATGACGCTTTTGAAGTACGGGCAGAGCTTCCCGGGATGGATGAAAAAGATATTTCCATTGTTCTGGATGAAGAGCGTTTGACCATTTCCGGAGAGAAGACTGAAGAGGGAAAACGGAAAAAGCGGAATGTCCATTATAACGAAATCCGTTATGGGGCTTTCCATCGCTCTTTTCCGCTTCCCGCAGGGATTGATCGCGAACAGACCCGGGCGGAGTTTAAAAAGGGGGTTCTCACCTTAACCCTTCCCCGAACGGCTGAAGCGCGGGAGCAGCGCAAAGTTATTCCGATACAAACCGCTTAAACACCAAGGAGGTACTGGATGAATAAACTGAAATCTGTCTTCACTGCCGGCCACAGGAAATTGTGGCCGGCGGCCTGTCTGTTGTTGGGTACGGTTTTGCTCTTACAACTTTTCGGGGTGATTCAATTGCCGGATCTGACTGATAGAGAACAGGTGATCCCTCAAGCGGTGACCCAGGTAACGCCCGTTCCGAATGTGGCGCAAAATCCTGACCCCACTCCGACCCCGTTATCGAATCCGCCATCCTCCTGGTTGCCATCCCCTTCTTTAGCCTTACCCGGATTTACCCGTCAATGGGATCCTTTTGCTGAGATGGAGAGGATGCAGGCTGAAATGGATGAAATGATGCAAAGGGCATTCCAGGGCATGGGAAGTTATGGCCACATTTCTCAAATTGAGGGGATAACCTGTGAAATGACGGAGACGGCTGACCAATATCAGGTGCATGTTTTCCTGCCTCCATCTGAAGATGTGGATCAGCGGAAGATCAGCATCTCATTGGAAGGCCGTACTTTGACGGTCTTTCTTGAGCAGGGGGCCAGCGTCAAAGGGGGAGGGGCATCCCGTCAAAAGTTTACTCAAAGTTTGACCCTTCCGGGGCCGGTGGTTGAACACAGTGAAAAATTGAAAGAGGAAAAGGACGGTTCATTGTTGATTACGGTCGATAAAAAACATCCAGCCCTCACCCGGGCTTCCTTTATCTGAATGGCTTGATCCAGATGAGGGGCGATGAAACGTGTATCATTCGGAGTTGCCTTGTTTACGAGGATTTGACTGAAGGCATTTATGCCGGGGGCTGCGTGCCTGCCTGCCTGTCTGAGTCGCTCCGCCTAAGGAACAGCCAGGGGAACTCAAGTTTTTGAAACCCGGGAACCTAAAGGCCTTCTTAATAATTTTTAAAGTCTGGATCCGGAAGTTAGATGTAATAAGAAGTAACTTCTTTTGAACACAACTGGCGGCAAAGATTACCAAAAATAACTGCGTAGATCATGAAGGTAATTGCCCAAATGATGGAGCTGGAAAAAAGAGAAATTCCGTAAATAAACATAAGAATGGCTGAAATGGATGTATTGGCAATATTCAAGATCCACGGGATTTTTGATAAACCTAATATCATCCACAGATTTAAAATGAGCGGAATGATCACCCCTATAATATGGCGGGTGGGTGACCCTCCTACGATACCGAAAAGTCCTAAAATATGCAGTATTGAAGACAAGTAGATCAGCTTTAAACCAACCCGTGTCTTTGTATCCAAATTCATAACCCTTAGTGAAGAGTATCCGTTTTAAATTATGCGAGTTGTTCTGTAACCAGGCTTTTCGCCAATTCGATGGCTTCCTGGAGTTTAGAGGGATCTTTGCCGCCGGCCTGGGCGCGGTCGGCTTTGCCTCCGCCGCCTCCGCCACAAGTTTTGGCGATGGGACCGATCAGTTTACCGGCGTGGGCGCCCTTGGCCTGACAGGCTTCTGCAACTGAAAGGTTAAAGAAGACTTTGCCGTTGGCTGAACCTCCCAACACAATCACGGCCGGATCCAGTTTGACCCGGAGGTCGTCCATGGCATCTTTGAGTCCCTGGGAATCCACGCCCTCCATGGCGGCCGCGAGGAAGGTGACCCCGTTGATTTCTTCGGCCTGGGAAAGCAAATCACCCGCCTGGTTTTTGGCGGCTTCGGCTTGGAGGCCGGAAATCTCTTTTTCCGCGTCTTTAAGTTTTTTCACCAACTCACGAACCCGCTCGGGGACTTCATTTGCTTTGACATTTAAGACGCTGGAAACATCATGCAGGAGATCGTGCTCTCGGCTGGTGAATTGGGTGGCTTCTTTGGCGCACACCGCCTCGATCCGGCGCACCCCGGCGGAAATACTGCTCTCGTGAACCAGGCGCAACTGACCGATTTCACCGATTTGCTGTACGTGGGTGCCACCGCAGAGCTCCTTGCTGAATCCGCCAATATCCACCACTCTCACCACATTGCCGTATTTTTCACCAAAAGTCGCGATCACATCTTCCGGTTTGTCATCGAAGGCACATTCAAAGGTGTTTACCCCGTTATTTTCGATGAGCGCATGGTTGATCAGGGTCTCAATTTCGCGTTGTTGATCGGCGGTTACCGCTTCAAAATGATTAAAATCGAAACGGAGACGGTCAGGACCGACATAAGATCCGGCCTGCAGCACGTGGGTGCCCAGCACTTTGCGAAGGGCCCAGTTCAAAATATGGGTGGCGGAATGGTGACGTTGAATGTCCCGGCGGCGGGTGCTGTCCACGGTCAATTTCACGGGTGTCCCGGCGTCTGGCGCCACCGCAGTCGCAAGTTTGTGCAAATGGCGTCCGGAACCGTCGCGGATGGTATCCACGATTTTGGCTTCGCCGCCTTCCCACTGCAGGGATCCCTGATCGCCAATTTGTCCGCCCATTTCTGCATAGAAGGGGGTGGCCGGGGTGACCAAATAGCTGTTTCCATCCTGTTCGAGAATTTCCAGAACTTCGGTTTCAAAGGCCGACCAGTTGGCGGGATCAAATCCAACAAATTCAGTGGCTTCACCTTCACCGGCCACGGTGATGACGCTCTTCTTTTGACTGTCACGGGCGCGTTGACGCTGCCCCTCCATGGCTTTTTCGAAACCGTCCTGATCCACGGTCAGTCCGCGTTCACGCGCCAAAATTTCGGTGAGATCCAGAGGGAATCCGTAAGTGTCATAAAGGGTGAACGCATCTTCGCCGGAAATGCTTCCCTCCGTTTTTTCCGCTACGGAGGCAAACAGGTTCATCCCCCGGTCCAGGGTGCGGTCGAAAGCGGATTCTTCAGCGGAGATGACTTTTTTGATCATATCGGCCTGTTTCCGAAGTTCGGGAAACACTTCGCCGAGATTTCCGACGGTCGGATCGACCAGTTTGACGAAAAATCCTGCGGGGAGATTCAAACGGCGTCCGTACATCACTGCCCGGCGCAGGATGCGGCGGAGCACGTAATTGCGGCCTTCATTGCCGGGGAGAATGCCGTCGGCGATGGAGCAGCAGAGGGTGCGGATGTGATCACCGAGTACGCGGAACACGATATCGTTGGTTTCCTCGTCCGTGGGATTGGCCGGATCTTCGGGCAGGGTGGCGCCATAAGTAAGTCCCGACAGTTCGGAGATGGTGGCGAAAATATCGTTAAACAAATCCGCATTGTAGTTACTGGGCGGCTGGGAGAAATCGCTGAAGTTTTGGGTGGTGGCCATGATGCCGGCCACCCGTTCGAAGCCCATGCCGGTGTCCACGTGCTGGGCGGTAAGCGGTTTGAAGCTGCCGTCTTCCCCTGCGTTGTATTGCATGAAAACCAGATTCCAGATTTCGATGCACCAGGGGCTGTCCATATTCACGAGCTTGGCCCCGTCTTTGCCTTCGGGGGTGAGATCGATATGAATTTCGGAGCAGGGGCCGCAGGGACCGGTGTCGCCCATCATCCAAAAGTTGTCTTTCTTGTTCCCAAACACAATCCGCTGTTTGGGATCGAGGCCTTCTTTGATGAAGAGCTGTTCCCAAATGTCGTAGGCCTCCTGATCAAATTCGGCCGGATCAGCTTCTCCGGGTTTATAGACGGAGGCATAGAGCCGGTCTTTGGGGAAGCCCCAGACGCCGGTCAACAGTTCCCAGGCCCATTCGATGGCCTCCTGTTTGAAGTAATCACCGAAAGACCAGTTGCCGAGCATTTCGAAAAAGGTTTGGTGATAGGTGTCGTAGCCCACGTCGTCCAGATCGTTGTGTTTGCCACCGGCGCGGATACATTTCTGGGTGTCGGCCACCCGGGAATGGGGGGCGTCGCGGTCACCGAGAAAGTAAGGAACAAAGGGATTCATGCCCGCATTGGTGAACAGCAGGTTGGGTGAACTGGGCAGCAGGGAGGCTGACGGCACGATCTGATGTTGTTTGGAGGCGAAAAAATCTAAAAAGCTTTGGCGGATTTCGTTGGAGTTCATAGGAAATCTGGGGGTTAGGAAAGGGGGGATGTATGGAGAAATAGATGCCTTCTGTCAATCTTGCATTCAGCGTTCTCAAAAGGGAAGAGGATTGACTTGTCCGCCCTCACCTTTCAGAGTCCGTGCATGAGTAACGATAATACCATGCCTGAAATGTTGTTTGTGGTGGGAGCCCCCCGCTCCGGAAGTTCTGTTTTGTTGGATTTTTTGACCGTCCCTAAAACGGTGGCTTGGATTCCTCAACGTCTAGGGGAACATCCCGAAAAATTGTCATTGGCCAGGCGGGCCAACAAATTGAATTGGCCTTTATTGGGAGAATTCTATCTCGAGCGCCGTTCCGTGTGGAAAAGTGTGCCTGAGCCTGCAAATGGTGAGTCATTTTGGTCGCATTATATGCATGGGTTTACACCCCATGATGCGGAACCTTATATTCCGGGACCTGAGCAGGTGTCTTCAGAGGACATGGAAAAAATGCGAGAGATCATCAGGGAAATTTGTTATATGCAGCGCCGTCAGCGCTTTGTGGCGGAGTACAATGGCTTTCCCCGCATCCGAATCCTTAAAAGTGTTTTCCCGAAGGCAAAATTTATTCAGGTTCTCCGTGATCCGAGGTCCGTCGCATATCAAATGGTAAAAAGGGCTGAGGGGGCGAATCTTCCATTATGGAAAGAGCGGGAGAAGTGGGCGGCCCTTATGCCGGAGGTTTTACAGGCGCGCCTTAAGAACTTACCTGATACCCCTCTGAATTTTTGTGGAGTGCTGGTGCGGTGGTACCATGAGCTTTATAAAATCGAAATGGATGAGCTGCACGAAATGGACAAGATGGAAGTGGCTTATTCAGACTTGCTTTCCCGGCCGGATAAGATTTTAGGCAAAGTGATGAAATTTGCGGATTTGCCGCAAAATAAACGCTTTAAATATTATGTGAAATTTCATGATATTCAGCAGAGCAATCAGCGCACCAACCGGAACCTGAATTCTACGGAAGCAGAACAACTCGCTCAAGCGGTTGAGAAGGTTTAAGTGAAATGTGCCGGTCAGATTTCTGAGAAGGATTATGTGGCGGCCCAATGGCTGCACTTGCGTTTACGCCCGGTGTTTCGTGTGTTGGGTTTCCTGCTTCTGGTTTTGTGGGTTGTGGCACTTTGCGGGAAGTTCTCGCAGGGTTTTGAAAATACAGTTGATTATGTTTTCGCATTTATCACTTTCTATATGTTGCTGTTATTCGGTTTTTCAATTCCCCGTAAGTGGAAGCGGATCTACCGAAACTACAAGCTCATTCAGGCGCCATTTGAATGGGTGTTTACCAAGGAGAGGATTTTTTCCAAAACCGCACATTCGGAAGCATACGTGGATTGGGATGCGTTTATCAAATGGAGGGTGGGGAAAAAGTACGTCCTTCTATATCAGGCATCCAATTTGATGAATATCATTCCGAAAGAAGGCTTTGTGTCTGATGAAGATTTTGCAGCAGCTTTGGAGTTGTTTAAAGAAAAACTCGGGAAACCGGTCTGAATGTGTCTTTTGACCTGCGGGCTTCGCATCTCCGGCCCGCAGGGGACCGTTTTGATGTTAAGTGAAGAACAGGTCGCTCAACACGTTCCACTCATCGGGGGCAAGTGCTTCCGATTCAGGGATGGCCATCACCTGGGCTTTAATCTCATGTTCGGAGAGTGCGGGGGTGTCACTCAAATATCCTTGTTCATGTAGATAACTTTCCAAATCATGCGCCTTCTGCTGGAAGAAGCCTTGAACTTTTTTGTCTTTTAACCCCTGAATGAGTTTTTGCGCATCGCCATTTACCTCGCTGAGCAGTTCGCCTACGTCGTCCGCAAATTTATCGGTCACCGCACCGCTCTTAAGTACCTCCGCGAGGGATACGGGCGGGGGACGACCTATTTGCCAGGTTTTCTGTAAAGATTGGATGATTTTAATCCTTTGGTTTACAGCCACCCGGTCGGATTCATCCACCCAGGATGCCAATCCGTCCGCCTGCTCGTAGGTAATCCAATGGCCGACAGATTGGATGCCGCGATTAAACAGTTTTTGCAGGAGCCCGATGTTTTCATGCAGCAAAAACCAAAGCGACAGATCTTCCACCGCTTGTTGGGGGTGCCAGGCGGGGATAAGAAGTCGTTTTCCCCAGTCCCCGAGCGATTCACCCAAATGGCGGTTCAGATTTTTGATTTCGGTTTTGGTTGCCAGCAGTTTGGGAAGAGGTGCAGCCCGGGTGTTTGCCCGTAATGCGGCCAAGTCTATAAAATGACCTTCAATACCCGCTGCGTCCATGACCTGCCGCCATTTGTTTACTTCATCCTGCTGGGCGGTGAAGTAGAACAATTGGCGCCCCTGCTTGCTGACTTCAATAAGGGCCTGGATGAGTTCCTCTCCGCGGACATCATCTGTGGTTCCCAGAGCTTCGTCCACCAGCAAGGGAAGGGGGGCATGTTCATTAAGACTGAGAAATGCCAAGCGTACCGCCATCAGCAATTGGGTTCGTTCGCCACTGGAAAGACGGTTCAGTGGCTGGGGCGGATGACCGGCGGTGGAGGCTGAAAACTCTTCACCATTTCCGACTTCGCTTAAGTGGAGTTGCAGGCTTCCTTTGGAAAACAGGCTCAGGTTTCGATTGGCCGCTTCCATCACTTGCGATCGGTCCCGGCTTCTGCATTTTTCTTGTAACCAATTCAGAATTTCGATACCGGCTTGTGCTTCGGCATACCGGCTCCGCTGCTGAAGGAGCTCCTCACGTATGCTGGCTAAATTTTCTTCGGCTGCATGAACTTCGCTGCCTTTTTTCCTGCCGTCAATGCGCTCTTCCAGACGGTTGATCTGCTCCCGTAATTCTCTCTCCCGGTTTACGGATTGCGCACAGGCCTCCCATTGGGATTTGAGTTCGGTTTCTGTTGTGGGGAGTGAGTCGAGTTGGGCCGCCCATTTCTCCTCCAATTCGGAAATCCGTGCCTGGAGGGATGCAGCCTGCCGCATTTTTTTCTCCCATTCTGAGATCAGTCCTACTCGTTCCCGGAGGGTCCGGATATCAGGTTCCGACAAATGCGCCCGCTGGCAGCGTTTGGAAATCTCAGCTTGTTTTTCAGTGGCCTGTTGCTGAAAATATTTGTTTTTTATATCCAAACTTGCTTGCTGATGACGTCTGGAAATTTCTGTTTGAATACGCTCACAGATGTCTTTTACGGCAACGTGCAAAGAGAGAGCCCTTTCCCGGTGGCCCCACTCTTTCAATCGTTTTTCCAGGTCGGCCTGCCGCCTGGCCCGGGCTTCGCTCAGGGCATTCCAATGCTCTTCCGCCACCCGGGTTTTGACCCGAAGTTCCCGCCATGATTTGACGGTCTGTAAAAAATGCGCCATCCACATGGGATCCTCTTTCAGGTCAAGGCCCGCCGTCTCCAACTTTTCTTTCAGCTGAACCCGTACCGCTTCGGCCTGGGTGAGTTCACTTTGAACTTCCGCAAGGCGGCGTTGATCCAAACAGTGTAATTCATTTGCATACGCTTCGCGAATGAACCCGTCGATTTGGGGGAGGAGTTCACGGACCGTATCCACCTCCCATGTTTCCGGCTGAGGTAAAGATTTTGGGTGACGCGCTTGCAGTTCCTGGCTGCGTTTATCGTCCGTTTTTTTCTGAAAATGCAGGTGGAGTCCTATGCCGGGGAGCACCAGCAGGATCGCGTACCAGGGCAGGCTTCGCATTAGAATAAAAGCGATGAGAATGCCGGTCAGCAGAAAGGCACTGTAAATAAATCCCGCCATGGAGGTTTTCTTTGTCGGCAAGTTGCACTGCAGCCAAGCTTCCAAATTCCGCCGTGCCTCACGCAGACTTTCGATATCGGTATGATTTGCCGGCGCGGTATTGGCCTCTGGGAGGGCATCCTGCAATAATTTACAGCGTTCCTGCAAAGAGGATATTTTGAATATTTGCTGAACCCACTCCTGGATTTCAGGATAATCAAAACCATCCCCCAGCTCCAGGGCCGCTTTGGCATGAATGCCAATGGAGGTGTAAAGTTGTTGTTGCTCGGATTCGAAGGCCAGGAATTCTTTTTCCGCCTCCTTACATTCCCGTTCCATCTCTTCAATTTGGTGGAGATGATGTTCCAGTTCTTTGGTGGCGGATTGAAAATCCTGTTCGCTGACGGTTCCCCAATCCTCTTCACCGGTGCCCAGTGCGGCACGTTGTTGTTTGAGACTGAGCAACTCCTCGCGAATTTTATTCAGCTGATCGACACTCTTTTGTAATTCCTCCGCATCATCCCGTAGCAAATCCTTCATCCCTGCCGGGAAGGCGGAGAGTTCTTCATTTAACTGCTGAAGCTGTTTTTTTTTGGCGGAGAGTTCGATCGCCTGCTCAAGTAAAGGGGCTTGTTGCGCATGTGCCAATGCTTCTGCGCATTGCTGTTTCAATTCAGCGAGTGTGAGACTTTCCTGTTTGAGAGCGTGCTGAGTGGCTTTGGTTTCCCTCAGCTTCTTTTCCGCATGCAGATAATCCTTGTGCAAACCGGAGGGGGCAGAAGGTTTCTTTTGCAGGTTCAGGGCCGCGGCAAGTTCTTGAAAGTCAATCCCCCCTGCCATCTCTCTGGCGATTTGCCGGGCAAGTTCCCCGTCTTTTCCCTGGAGGAGATTTTGCAGGGACCAGTTGTATCGCATCCGGGTTTCCGGAGGTGCCCAGTCGGGCGGGTTCTGGTATTCGGAGTCGACAAGATTTTTGACCTCCCTTCCGCGGGTAATCAGGTTCCAGTGGTCTTCCCGCCAATGAACCGTCGCATTCAGCTCACTGAAATCGGCTTGGGTCTCCGGCCAGATTAATTGCTGAATCGCTTTGGCGGTGGTGGATTTTCCGCAGCCATTGGGGCCATAAATAATATTGATGCCGGGGGAAAGTTTTTCCAGACGGAAAGCATGTTGCGGACGAACCCCGGCGAAGTGTCGGATCTCCAGTTCTTCTACCCACAGGGCATTTTGAGACGCTTCATTCATTTCAGCTGCTCCAGGGTTTTACGCAAATGCTGTTCCAGAAGTTGCTGAAGAGAAAGATCTGATATTTCGAAGGCGGGCAGCTCTTTTCCTGAGAACACGGTGTGACGGTTGAGGGAATCACAAACAACACGTAAACGATCGTGTAAATCCTGCGGAAGGGTTTCGAGCGCACTCACCAAAAGCGCGGGTACGGGGCCGGCTTTGGCGACTTCTGCCAAATCCAAGAGGGGATGAATCGAAAACTGAACTTTTTCGATACGGAAATTTTCCGGAGACCAATCTTTCAGGTTTTCGCTACATTCCTGCCAGGAATCGATTTCGGCACTGTGCCCATTGAGCTGCAGGCGAATCAGGTTCATGGGCGCATTTAAGTTTTCTTCTGCCGCCTGTTGGATTTTATCGCGGAGCAATTCCGCGGATGGAGGTTCTGCGGCAGAAACCGGAATTTCCAGTTCTGAATATTCTAAACGGGCGGGGCAAAAGGGGAGAGGCGCGGAAAGCTTTCCCTCAGACAATTCACAAACCCAGGCATGATGCGCACCCGGTTCTCCCGGGTCCAGCGGATGAGGGGAGCCCGGCATGAGGACCCAGGGGGATCCTTCGATAAAAGTCGAACGATGGATGTGGCCCAGGAGCCAGGCGGAAACGGGCAGTGACTGGAGGCGTGAGAGGCTCAGCGGGGCATATTTTGAATCGGAGACGCCCGGATCTCCATGCACCATACCCAAAACCGGAATGTCATCGGTGGGGGACTGAGCCGGGTAATCCAGTGTGGGGTCGTTGCGTACCACCGGGGAAGGGAAGGACCAGCCGTCCACATGCAACACCGGGTTTCCGTTCTCGGACAATGTTTCCCGTTGCCATTTTCCTCCTTTTCCCAACAGCGTAAAGACGTCGTTTGAAAATTGTGCGGCCAATTCGGGGAGGGAACTTGCGTCATGGTTTCCGCTGACGGCGATGCAACGCACGCCTGCTTGGGAAAGGCGTTCAACGCCTTGTTGCAGGGGGCCCATGGCCTCCCATAACAAATTTCTGCGATCCAGGATGTCTCCGCTTAACAACAGCAAATCGGCTTGGGCTTCAATCACCGCATCCACCAGTCGTAACCACGCCTGAACGGTCCGGCAGTTTTGCCGCCATTCTTCAGGGATTCGGGTGGAGGTGCAACCCAAATGCAGGTCGCCAGTAAGCACAATTTTCATTCAGGACAGATGAAGGAATTTTACGTAAGGTGCAAGGTATTTATCGAGAGGATGGTGGATGAATAGCTGCCCGAGGCGTTCCTCCTTGGGAACGGCCAGGGATGCCTAATGAGGGAGGCCTGATAAGACATTTGCTATCGATTTCGAAGGGTTCGCGGAAAGCTGCAAAGGGTGTAATAAAATTATTGACTCCTCATTTTGGGTCTTTGCGTCTTGAGCAAAGCGGGCGTGAGATCATATTGGATGGCTTGCAGTATGGTTGCACACGCGGTGTATGCGCTCGTGATCGCAGGCAGGAATACCTACGTTACCTTTAACACACGATTGAGTTCGCCTGATACGAAACCTTTGACCTTTAAACAGGAGCTCCCGAATGGGGGGGCATCTTGTGGTGGCTCGTATATGCCAGAATGAAACCTGATGTAAGAGAAGTTTATCCGATAAATTTATGAAAATCATATATGATTGCGTAAATTTACTGTCGTAGAATACTATGTTGACTGCTGAGAATAGAAAATGAAAGCGATCCAAATCACTGTCGTAGCTATCGTAATTAGCCTATTCGTAACATCCTGTTCTGAACAAACACATAAGTTTGGAGGTGTTGTCGGAGTAAGTGTCTCAGATGAAGGTGATCTTGCACCGCTCATCGGCAAAGCGGAGAAAGTCTCTAATGAAATGGAAAAATTTGGATTCACCCTGACATCTTTTACTGATAGTGATTCCGAGCGCGTCTCAACATATTCCGGAAGTTATAAATCATTTTCTGGTGTACAGGTGAAAATATCATGCCTAAAGATTCTCAACACCAAACGTTCGGAGCTGCGCATTGAAATATCAGGTGGGGAATCTCGTAATCCTCAGGCTTTAGAAGCAAGTTCAGAATTGCAAACTTTGATAAAAAGTTGGACGCAAAACGCAAGTCAACCACATACGGCACCGAACCCTTCGGGTCCGGTGCGCTAAACGTGTGTGCCCGGCATGGTGCATGACTAGTGGGGTGAAAGTCCCTATAACCGTCAGACAGGAGGAAGGTTTAGTGAAGGACAAGGGCGTTGTCGCGAGGCAGGGTCTGAAGGAAGTCCGTAGCAAAGCAGTTATCCGAAGAACATAAA
>JARHXX010000028.1 GCA_029269125.1 Kiritimatiellaeota bacterium B1221
GATCGGAATATCTAAATCAAAACCGCACTTCCTCTCCCCCCTCCCACGCCGGAGTCCCGCTTGCGGGGCGATCGGAATATCTAAATCAAAACCGCGCTTCCTCTCCCCCCCCTCCCACACCGGATTCCCTTTCATTCCGGCGCAGGCACCGCCCCAGATCCACTATTTTTGATTTCTATCGGAAACGGCTCAGTTACCGAACCCGTATAAAGAGACAGATGCGGAAAGGGAATTTCGATATCCTCTTCCCGGAAACGCTCCAAAATTTCGCGCTGAATGGAATTCCGTAAAGAGACAAAATCCGCTTTGGCAAACCAAACCCCGAACAGGAAATTCAAGGAACTGTCCCCAAAGCCAAGAAAAAGAACGATCGGTGCGGGTTCATCCAGGCACCAGGGATTTTTATCCGCCACAGCCTGCAAAATTTTTATCACTTTCCCCACATCCTCCTTGTAGGCGACCCCGAGATTAATATCAAAGCGTCGAATCTGATACTTCGTGATATTGGTCACTTCAGACTTAATCATGTTTTCATTGGGAATGCGGATCAAGGTATTATCAAAGGTGCGGATTTTGGTGGCCAGCAAATCAATTTCATGCACCACGCCGGTATTTCCATTCACCCGAATCACATCATCCACCGCAAAAGGTTTTTCCCAAACCAGAAAAATGCCACTGATCAAATTGGATAAACTGGTCTGTGACGCAAATCCCACCGCCACCCCCATAATGCCGGCCGCACCCAAAAAAGTGGATATTTTAAATCCAAGCTCAGCCAACACCGTCAAAATAATGATGAGCCCTCCTCCGTAACTCACGATTTTGTAGCCCAGCATACTGGCCTGGGGGGTTGCATGCTTTTTTAAAGTCTTACGCAACAACACGGCAGAGAGATGCAGAAGCGGCCACCCCACCACAGCAATCAGGACCCCCCGCCACCAATTGATGGGTACCACATCCCACGAAAGCCATTCCGGAACAACAAAAGCAATACTCATTGGAAAAATCCTTTCCCTTCATTCAGGGCCCGAATCAAAAAAGTGCCGCGTGCATCCTCTTTTCCATGAACCAGTAGTTTCGGATTTTTCACATAAGCGGGTGCTTTGCTGGCAAAAGCCAGTCGACTCCAACTTTCATCCCCGCGCACCATTACACTGGATTCATTGGCCCATAACCGGCGGTGCCCATTTTCATAAATATTCAGATACTGAACCCGAAGACATAATCGTTCAAAAGAAATTTTCTCTTTTGACTGATTCCGAATGCGGACCGGACAGATCACCCTCGCCGGACCAAAATCCAGGTTCTCCCCCTCCCTGCGGGCCAGTGTCCGCATCCCGAAGCACAATTCACCATCCGTCGGACTCCCAAACCAAGTGCTGGATAAAGGGTGTACCGGCTCTTCCATCAACAGGATGCCTTTCGGACTCTGCAGCGTCACCGAAACCGGAACCCCCACAAAAATATTCACCCGTTCCCCCGGGAGCAGATTATAAGGATATTCAGGCCGTACCACCACCGCACGGTTCGGATAGGCGGGCAATACGTTGATCGCCGGCACATCATCCACAGAGGCAAGCCGGCGCCATGACACATCCTCGGGCGCCTCGGACTCCAACATTTCAAATTCCGATGTTTCCCCTTCAAACTTCTGACGCACACTTCCCACGATCCAGTCCCCTTCCTTCACTTTCCAGTAAAGAGACAGACCATCCAATCGAAACCCCTGTATTTTGCTGCCGGGTTCAATGATGTAATGCCAAAGTGAAAGAATATTTGCGCTCATATTATTTAGGTTTGCGGGAACCGCGGCCAATCCAGCCGAGATGCCAGAACAGCCCCAACATAGCCGCCCCGGAAGTAAACATCAATAGCCAGACATATACATAGCCATATTTCCACTGAAGCTCCGGCATATTCAATTGACTGGCCTCCGGATTAAAATTCATCCCGTAAATCCCGGCAATAAAAGTGAGCGGAATAAAGACCGTCGATATGATGGTCAGCACCTTCAGCACCTCATTCAGTTTGTCGCCACTGACCGCCCGCTGCAAATCGAACAGGGCCGTGCTGGCCTCCCGTAATTGATCCGCCATGGCCAAAGCGCGAATGGCATGATCCTTCACGTCCCTGAAGTACGGCAGCGTATCATGATTCAGCCAGTCCTGACTGAGCCGGATCAGCTGATCCGGCACCAACGACTGGCCTAACAATATTCGCCGCAAAATCATAATCTCCCTGCGAAGATGATGAATGTCATTCGAATTTGAACAGTGATCCCCTGCCAAAATCCGTCCTTCCAACTCTTCCGCATACGCATCAAAATGATCAAGCACCGGAAAATCCTGATCGACCAATAAATCAATGGCCACGTAAAAAAGATAATCCACCTGGCTCTGCATCAATCGCGGCGCACCTTTTTCAAACCGCTCCAGGACGCCGCGCAGCTGCGAGGCCGATTCAGCCTGAAAGGTTACCAGGAACTGCGGCCCCAAAAACAGTCCCACCTGTTCAAAGTCCAATTCATCATCCGTAAATTCCGGCACCTGCAACACTGTGAACTGCACCTCATCATAATTCGTGGTGTTGGGGTGTTGATGCAGATTCATCACATCCTCCAGCGCCAAACGGTGAAGACCAAATATCACCCCGATCTCCGCAATCAGGTGCGCATCCCCCAGGCCATTCACATCCACCCAAATCCATTGCCCCGCCTGCAGCGATTTCTTTTTTTCAAGTAGGGTCTGACAGGATACGGACTGCTCGAATGACCACTTCCCATCACCCGAAATCAACACATCAATCCGTGGTGCCGGCGACCCTTCAGGTGCGATCAACAATCCCGGTGCCGCGCCGGGTTTCCGTTCAGAATGAGTGGCAGGCTGCGCCCGATGGTCCAGTGGATTTTTCATGTCCGCCATTTTAGTGGGCCCCCACTCGAAACCAAGCACCGATTAATTCAATTACAATTCCTCTTCTGCATGATCGCCCCACCCAAAAGGGTGCCCATAACTGTAGATCGGGATTCCTAGAATAAGGGATTTCAGTAAACTGCATCAGTATTTTTTTTATTCTCCCCAAAATATAGCCTAAAACGACCCATTTTAGATACATTTTTGTATCTATTAACCAAATAAATAACATTATTAAAGTTATTAACAAAACTCTAATGATTTTTTTAATGGAAAAGCGTGAATCGAGGGGTAGAATTAATGTAGACGAAATAATTTCCTCACAAAAAAATTAAAAATCATGAAAACAAAAACACTTCTACTTATAGCAGCCCTGGGGCTGGTCTCTGTGAATAGCTGGGCGGAAACGATTCTCTCGTTTGGCTTTGACAACAATACCGAGCCCAATGGAATCCAATATTTGGGTGCTGATCAGGACATTGAATTCACTGGAGGGGTCGTGGCTTCAAATCAAACAAACTTTAACTTATTAGATGGAATTTCAACTACCGTAAATTTCTCTATAGGTGCCGTTGGCGATCTTACCGGTTTTTCCGGAACAATTTCGCCTGTTGGAGGGGATTTCTACATGGGTGCCTCCGGCGGAGGCATAGACGGGGCTGGTTCCAGCGATTATTTTGATGATGCTTCTGAAGGATGGATTTTCACTTTTGATCAAGACGTCACACTTCAAGCTGTAAATTTCTACGCACCGGACGACGATCAACAAACCATTTTAGTAAACGGAAGCCCAATAAGTGGCTCCCCATTTAGCGATGATTTTTCAGGGGCAATCTCTGTAAATTCAGGGGACACATTAAGCTTTGGATACGACAGTGGTGGTGAAGGAGGAACCTTCGGAATAGATGATTTCACTATTTCAGTATCAGCCATCCCCGAACCCTCCGCCGCCGCCCTCCTCCTCCTGGGGATGGGTTTCCTCTTCCGCTTTCTCCGCAAAAAATAAATTCACCCAAAACAACAACAAAAAATGAAAACCAAACTCTTAGTATTATTAGCAGCCCTCGGGCTGGCCTCGGTGAGTAGCCGGGCGGCAACATTCACTTTCGATGATGAAAATACGGTGCTCGGTTCATACTTCGACGGACTGACTTCTGGTTCTTACACGATAGATGGTATCAAAATAACCCTTACATCAAATTTTGACGAATTTAACGCTACTGGATCAAATTTTGGTATCAACCAAAGTGCAAGTGGTGATGATACTGATGGGTTTGACTTCGATGATACTGAAGGATCCACAGGCGGCCTCGCTGAAGGCTTTACAATTTCCTTTGATCAGGATGTGGAACTTGTCAGTTTCACTGTCAGTAGTTGGTCGGCGGGGAATGACGTGGTAACTATCTCAGATGATATCACAACAGTCACCACAATCACATCGACCGGAACCACCTCTCTGGGCAATTACGCCCTTGCTCAAGGTTCGACTCTCAGCGTCGACACCACCGCAGGTACGTATGGAAATGGATGGAGTTTCGACTCCATTACCGTCATCCCCGAACCCTCCTCCATCATTATGATGGGCTTGGTTGGATTGGCTTCAGTAATGGTTCTGCGCAAGCGTAAGTAATCATTCGCGAAAACCTTAATTGTTCAAAACCCCGCCGGTTTCCGGCGGGGTTTTATTTGCCCGGATCGGGGGTTCCTCCCCCCCCCACAACTTCCCTACGATATTCAGAAAAAAAGCTCACGGGGACAGGAAAGTCCCCGGTCCCGCCGGACCGACCCCGTCCCGGGGTCTCAGCTTCCCCATGCCTGCCGGACGGCGGGACGCCGGCTCTTCAACCGGACGTCAAGCCTCCCCTCTTACCCCTGCAGGCTTTTCAACAAGCCGCGGATCTTATCCGCTTTGCCGATAATTTCCTGCTGTTGGGCGCGTTGCTGTTCCACCACTGCTGCGGGGGCTTTGCTGATAAAGGCTTCGTTGGAGAGACGCGCATGACTCCGGTTGATGTGTCCTTCCAGCTCTTCCAACTGCTTTTGCAGTCGGGCAACTTCCGCGTCCACATCAATCAAATCATCCGCCGGCATAAAGACATTCCCCGCTTTACTCACCAGTCCGGGCACCGCCCCTTCCGCTTTGTAATCAGATTTAAGTTGTACTTTTCCCCGCACCAAACGGTTCAAGGCATCCAGCTCACCGGACAAAGCGTCTTCCATCTTTGCGGAAGACGGACGCACAATAAATTCAATTTCCTGTGAGGGTTTGATATTGTAGTCCGCACGCAACTGACGCGCCACCCGGATCAAGTCGCGTTTGGCGTCCACAAAAGTCATATTCTCATCCGTCAACGCCCACGCCTCACGGGTCGCTTTCTCAAACGGTTTCGGCCACTCGGAACGCATCAGAAAGTCCCCTTCACCGCGATATCCCATGGCTTCCCACAACTCTTCCGTCAGGAAGGGCATCAGCGGATGCAACAAAGTGATTGCGGTTTTAAAGGTGTGATGCATCACCAGCAGGGTATGCGCCTTGCGTGCTTCATCACCGGAGTTCAACGGCTCTTTTGCATACTCCAAATACCAATCGCAATAATCGGTGCGAATGAAACTGTAGACTTCATGCGAATAGTCGTTGAAGCGGTAGGCGTCCAAATGCGCGTTCACTTTGCGGATGGTCTGATGCAGGCGGGTGAGCAGATGACGGTCGTCGGAACTCAACAAGGCCGGATTCAAAGCATCCAGATCACAGGCAGGCGTCTCCCCGTCACTTTGCATTTGCATAAAGCGGGCGGCATTCCAAATTTTCGTGGAATAGTTCCGGCCCATCTCAAAATCGTTTTCACCGATTTTCACATCCTGTCCGGTGGCATTCAGGGTGATCAAACTGAAGCGCAATGCATCCGCGGAGAAATCCTTGATCACTTCCAGAGGATCAATGGAATTGCCCAGACTTTTGCTCTGTTTGTTGCCTTCTTTGTCGCGCACGACCCCGTGCAAGTACACAGTATCGAACGGCACCTGTTTCATAAAAGTGGTACCGGCCATCACCATGCGCGCCACCCAGAAGAAAATAATATCCGGCGCAGTCACCAGCGTGGAACTGGGATACCAGGTTTTCAACGCTTCGGTTTCATTCGGCCATCCGTGAACCGAGAAAGGCCACAACCAGGAGGAAAACCAGGTGTCCATCACATCTTCATCCTGACGGATATCTGTGCCGCCTTGTGGAGAAACCGTAGGCGTTTCTCGGGAGGCCCAGACTTCGCCGGTGCTGTCACAGTAATAAATCGGAATCCGGTGTCCCCACCACAACTGACGGGAAATGCACCAGTCGCGGATGTTGTCCATCCAGTTCATGTACACTTTGTTCCAGCGTTCGGGCACAAATTTCACCTCCCCGTCCTCCACCGCTTTTTTCGCCCGTTCCGCCAAGGGCGCCATCTTCACAAACCACTGCAGAGACAGACGCGGTTCGATCACGGTTTTACTGCGGTAACAATGTCCGACCTGATGCACATGCTCTTCGATTTTTTCCATCAGCCCCTGGGCTTCCAGATCTTCGAGCAGTTTTTTCCGGCACTCAAAACGGTCCATACCCTCGTAAGGTCCGGCCTCCCCGTTCATGGTGCCGTCAGGATTCATCACATTGATCGGGGTCAACTCATGGCGGTTCCCCATATCAAAGTCGTTGGGATCATGCGCCGGGGTGATTTTCACCAATCCGGTACCAAATTCAGGGTCCACATAATCATCTTCAATCAACGGAATCGCGCGGCCGATCACCGGCAAAATCAGATTTTTTCCTTTGATGTTTTCGTAGCGCTTATCCCGCGGATTCACCGCCACCGCCACGTCACCCATCAGAGTTTCCGGACGGGTGGTGGCCACTACGATATAGTCATCTTTCCCTCCACCCTCAATCGGATAGCGGATATGGTACAAGTGACCCTTCACTTCTTCATACTCGACTTCATCATCCGACAACGCGGTCTGCAGACCGGTACTCCAGTTGATGATGTAGTTGCCCCGATATATAAGCCCCTGTTCATAGAGCTGAATAAACACTTCTTTTACCGCATCGCTCAGCCCTTCATCCATGGTGAAGCGTTCCCGGCTCCAGTCACAGGAACAGCCCATACTCCGCAGCTGCTCAATAATCGTACTCCCGTACTGCTCTTTCCAGTCCCACACCCGTTCCACAAAGGCCTCCCGGCCCAGTTCGCGGCGGGTTTGCCCTTCTTCGCGCAACTTCCGCTCCACCACCGACTGGGTGGCAATCCCCGCATGGTCCGTTCCCGGAATCCACACCGCATTGTAGCCGCTCATCCGTTTCCAACGAATTAAAATATCCTGAATCGAATTATTTAAGGCATGACCAATATGCAGTCGTCCGGTCACATTCGGAGGCGGAATCACGATGCTGTAAGGTTCACCTTCGGCATTCGGATCCGCGGTGAAGCATCCGGCTTCTTCCCAGCGGGCGTACCATTTTTTTTCAACGGGAGTGGGGTCGTACTTCTTTTCCATAACAATTTAATCCTGTGAGGATTCCTCTAAAAATAATTTATATTCAACCGATTCAACCAAGGCTTCCCAGGAGGCATCAATCAGGTTTTCGGAAACGCCGGTGGTGTTCCAGGTGCGCTTGCCGTCGGTGGATTCGATCAACACCCGGGTTTTCGCCAGCGTGGAGTGCTCGGGGTCGAGAATGCGAACCCGGAAATCCGTGAGTTTCACTTCCGCGATCACCGGAAAGAACCGGGCCAGGGCTTTCCGCAAAGCCAAATCCAGGGCCGCGACCGGTCCATCCCCTTCCGCCACCGTGTATTCGGTTTCGCCATCCACCAGAATCTTCACCGACGCTTCCGCCAGATGATCCTGCTCCCCTTCACGGTATTCATTGATGATGCGGTAGCCCACCACATCAAAGAAGGAACGATGGTTTTTCAAAACCTTTTGCACCAACATGTAAAAAGAGGCATCGGCACCTTCAAACTCGTAGCCGTCTTTTTCCAAACGTTCGAGTTCATTGAGGACTTCCCGCACTTCGGGAGAGCTTTTGTCCACCTGCACCCCCATATCCAAAATTTTCATCAACACATTGCTGCTGCCAGAAAGTTCGGAAATTAAAATGTGCCGGCCATTGCCCACCGCATCCGGAGGCACATGTTCGAAACTGCTGGCGTTCTTGCGCACGCCGTCCACATGCATCCCCGCTTTGTGGGCAAAGGCATGCTCACCAATATACGGCAGTTTCGGGTTCGGACGTTGATTGGCAATCTCGTCAATGCTCCGCGATAGTTCTGTCAGTTTTTCCAACTGTAACTCTGAAGAAAAACCGCGGTTCATTTTAAATGCGAGATTTGCCATCACCGGCACCAAATCCGCATTGCCACAACGTTCACCATAGCCGTTAATGGTTCCCTGCACATGATCCGCACCGGCCCGAATCGCTTCCAAACTGTTGGCGACTCCGCAGCCACTGTCATTGTGGGCATGAATGCCCACCGGACATCCCAGTGCCGCTTTCACTTCCTGAGTAAAACGGAAAATTTCATGGGGCAGCACGCCTCCGTTGGTGTCACAAAGCACCAACACCGAAGCACCCGCATCCCGGGCCGCCGCCAGCGTGGCCAAGGCATAATCCGGATCCGCGCGGTAGCCGTCGAAGAAATGTTCCGCATCATACACCACTTCCCGGCCCTGTTGGCATAACCAGTCGACAGTGTCTGCAATCATGGCAAGATTTTCTTCGCGGGTGGTGCGTAAAACTTCTTCCACATGCAAGGTCCAGGATTTACCAAAGATCGTGCACACCGGGGTGTCCGCCTGGATCAGGGCTTTGCAGCCCTGATCTTCCGAAGGCCGGATCTTGGCCCGGCGGGTACTTCCGAAGGCCGCAATCCGCGCGTGTTTCAGCTCCAAAGACTTCACATCTTCAAAAAAGGCCACATCTTTGGGATTGCTGGCCGCGTAACCGCCTTCAATCAAATCGATGCCGAAGGTGTCCAGCAGTTTTGCGACCTGCAGTTTTCCGGCGGGAGAAAACGAGATCCCTTTGCCCTGCGCACCGTCACGCAGGGTGGTGTCATACAAACAAACAGGGAGGCTCATGCCTGATCCAGTCCGAATGCAGTGTGCAGGGCCCGGGTCGCCTCATCGGCCAACCCGGCTTCAATCACCACCGACACCCGGATTTCAGAAGTGGAAATCATTTGGATATTCACCTTCATATCCGCGAGGGTGGAAAACACCTTGGACGCAACCCCGGTATGACTTCGCATGCCGACCCCCACCAAAGAAACTTTGGCAATGTTGTCATCATACAAATCTTCATTAAAGTTCACCCCTTCAATTTTCTGCAACAACGCTTTCACCTTGCCCATGTCATCTTTGGGAACCGTGAAAGAAATATCCGTGCGGCCTTCAGAGCTGATATTCTGGACGATCACATCCACATTGATATCCGCATCCGCCACAGTGGTGAAGAGTCTTGCGGCCACGCCCGGCGTATCTTCCACACCGCGCAAGGTTACTTTCGCCTGATTTTTATCTGCGGCCACGCCGCGTACCAATACATCTTCCATTTGAGCTGCCTCTTTCACTAGGGTTCCTGGTTTCACTTCAAAGCTGGTTAACACTTCCAGCTCCACACCATATTTTTTGGCAAATTCTACAGAGCGGGACTGCAGGACCTTGGCACCCATGGATGCAAGCTCCAACATTTCGTCACACGCCACTTCTTTTAATTTTTGAGCTTTCGACACCACCCGCGGATCCGCAGTGTAGACGCCGTCGACATCGGTAAAGATCTGACACCGGTCCGCTTTTAAGGCCGCAGCCAACGCCACCGCGGTTAAATCCGATCCGCCCCGACCCAGCGTCGCCACATCCTGCATCGGATTCAATCCCTGGAAACCAGCCACAATCACGACTTTATTCAAATCCAAACACTCGCGCACCCGCTCGGGGTTAATCGCAGTGATTTTGGCCTTGGTATGAACGCCATCGGTTTGAATCCCCGCCTGGGGGCCGGTCATGGACACCGCATCAATCCCTGCATGATGCAAGGCCATGGCCAATAAACTAATCGTAATTTGTTCACCCGTGGAAAGCAGTTGGTCGTATTCACGGTCGCTGTGATCTGCGTGTACCTCACGGGCCATCGCAATCAACCGGTCAGTGGTTTTACCCATCGCCGAGACCACCACCACAATATTCCGTCCTTCCCGAACATTTAAGGCCACACGGTCAGCTACCCGGCGCAGACATTCGGTATCTGCGACAGAACTTCCGCCAAATTTTTGCACATATAAGGGTTTCGTCATGTCTCTTTCCTGAAAATTTCCAGTAACTTTTTAACTTTCGGGCTCCCGAGGGATCCCTGCGTACATTCTATCTCGGTCCAGTCCTGACAACTGTCAGATGCGATCCCCTCGCCCCACAGGACAAAAGGCGCCGCGCCACGCTCCGGCCGACCGCGATGCCGGACCCCGGCGGCCAGTAACAGGAGACGGGAAGGTTGCATTTCCTCCAAAATCGCCTTAACCGGACCGGACACGTAATAGTCAACTGCATCCAAACGTCGAACCTTTTCTGAAGATCCTTCAAATTTGCGGCTGGAAAAGGGCGCGGGCACCCAAATCACCACTTCATCATGATTTTCCAAAATCTGCATCATTTGAAACACATCAAAACCCGCATCCGGACGGCTTAAGTTATAGGGATTTTCCATTTGTAAAAGAGTTCGCTTCCACATTTTTGCCATCCCTTCCGCCAACGGATCCTGCGTGACCAGCGCCTGACGAAAAGGTTGGACATCCGGCGTCACCACATTTGCCCCGCCACTCCAACACCAAAGCCCGTCTACCGGAGCCTCCCCCAAATCGAGGCGCACCGTATTCACCGGATGACCTTTCAAGGTCGCTTCGGCCTTTTGCAACAAACGGGTCAATCGGGCCGGCAGACGTTTCAAAAAGCTTTTACGGCCATACTGAACCACCGTGCGGGGCCAAACCTCCCCCTCACCCGCCTGCAGCATTATGACAAAACGCCCCAAACTCAACGAATGCAATTCCACGGCCCTGCCATCCGTCTCACTGAGTCCCTTCTGTAAATCCTCCAACAAATGCTGCTGCTCCTCCAAACTCGAAGGATGCACCGGCATTTGCACTTGATGTTCGTCAATACTGACAAATCCGGCCAGGATATATACCCGGTCTGCAGAAACGGGTAATCCCAGAGAAGCGGCCGCCATGGGCCCCCAGCGAAGATCCCGGGCCACCGCTTCCGGCACCCCGCAAAACTCCGCCAGCAGCGCACGGGATGCATCCGCCTCCGGACGCAGACGTTTGAGTGCCCCGCAACGGCCTTCGGATGCCAGTTCACGGGCAAAAGGCAGTCGGGCCTGCTGCATGGGAGTTTGATCCTGCAGTTCCGGATAAGGCAGATCCGCCGCCGCATCCACCAATATGGCAACGCGTTTCATGAGGTACAGTGCCTAACTGTTTAATTCCTCCAGCCGGTACCGAACCATCCGCGGTTCAACCAAATGAGGCATCTCCGCCAAATCCGCCAGCGCGGCCTGAATCGCCCCCAGCGTGGCTTCATGGGTCACAATCACCACCGGCACAAATCCATCCTCCTCATCATTTTCATGCTGAACCAGGGAGGTGATACTGATGCCGTAACTTCCCAGTTTCTCCGCCACCTTGGCCAACGAGCCCGGGGCATTCTTAAGGAAAAGACGTAAATAGGAACGTTCCATCCGTTCTTCCGGTGCAATCCAGGCCGGAGCGGGATTGGCATTCCAGCTCAGCGGAATGCGGGCATGAGCATCGCCGGAAAGATCCCGGGCCGCATCCACAATATCCGCGACCACTGCAGATGCGGTGGGCAAACGGCCGGCACCCCGTCCATAATAAAGGGTTTCATCCACCACTTCGCCATCCACCAACACCGCGTTAAAGCTCATATGCACATTGCTCAACATGTGATCCATGGGAATCAACACCGGTTGCACCCCCACTGAATATCCTTTTTCGCTCTGATCCAGCATGGCCAGCAGTTTGATGCGATAGCCGAGCTCTTTGGCATTCTTCACGTCTTCCGGATCAATGCCCCGGATTCCGTCCACCGGCACCTCTTCCAGTTTCAGGGGAACCCCAAATGCGATCTGCGAAAGAATGACCGCTTTATGGGCGGTGTCCCAGCCATCCACATCCAAGCTCGGCTCCGCTTCCGCATAGCCCAACTCCTGCGCCTGCTTCAGCACATCGTCGAATGCCACCCCTTCCCGTTCCATACGGGTCAAAATGTAGTTACAGGTCCCGTTCATAATTCCGCAAATGCGGGTAATCGGATTGGCGACCAGCCCTTCACGCAAGGCCTTAATAATCGGAATTCCCCCGGCCACCGCCGCCTCAAAAAACAAATCCACCCCATGGGCTTCCGCAGCCGCCATCAATTCCGTGCCGTGCTCAGCCAATAATGCCTTGTTGGCGGTCACCACCGATTTTTGTGCGGCCAACGCTTCCAACACAAACTTTTTGGCAATCCCGGTGCCTCCAATCAGCTCCACCACAATTTGAATATCCGGATCGTTAATCACTTCATAGGCGTCGGTGGTGAGAATCTCCCGGGGGATCTCAAATCCAAAGTCGCGGTCCAAATCCAAATCCGCCGCCTTCTTCAAGACCAGCGGAATGCCTGTCCGCGCTTCCATCAGGGGCCCCTGCTTTATAAGCGTTTCCGCCGTGCCTGCGCCAACTGTGCCGAGACCGAGAATGCCAACATTAACCGTTTTCATGAATGTATACTTTAAAGGGTTTTTATAGTGATAAAGAGGCGGAAACTAACACCGGAATGCCCCAAAAGACAAGCGAAAAGGGTGAGGAGTTACGCCGGTTTCAAGACAAAAGGATCCCTGAATTCACCCTCGCCACCGCCATCCCCCCCGGAATCGGGACCTGCGGAGACTCTCCTCCGTTTCAGTTGATACAGAATCGTATTGACCCTGTACAAGGATCATGCTTTGTTACGCGCCCAATTTTCGACGTATTTTTTAGTCAAGGTGGTTCTATTATGATGATCATGCGCTTTCACAAACTGATTCAATCCCGCTTGCTGTGGTTGATTTTTCTCGGTATTCTCATTTGCTCCTTTGTCCTGTGGGGCCTTGCCAGTAATACCAATAAAAATCCCGCCATTGAGCGCCTGAAACGTACCGTAGCCACGGTGGATGGCGAAAATGTCAGCTTTTTAAGAATGGATATCACCCGCAGAATGCTGGAAACCCAGGCGCAACAACGCATTCCTGAAGAAATGCTCAACGAAATGGCGCTTAACCACCTTGCACAAGTCGCCTATGCCGAAAAAATCGGTTTAGGCGCCCCGGAAGATCTCGCCCGCCAACAATTCTTCCTCGGCTTTGCCGGTGAAGACGGCAGCATCAATCAGGATTTTGTCCAACAGTTCCGCGAAAGCCTGCGCGGCGGCCCCCTCACTGAAGCAGACTATATCCGCTTCACCCAGGAAGAACTCACGTTGCGCAACCTCGCCCGCATGCTCAGTTCATATATCCTGGTTCCGGGATTCGATGTCGACCGCTGGTCCGGCGTCCAAACCGACTCTTATACTGTGCAGTACGCCATCCTCTCCCCGGAAATTCTGAAAGAGGAAGTGAAAGTAAGCGATGAACAGCTCAACACCTTCTTTACCGAAAACATTGACCGTTTCCAGCTTCCGGAAAAACGGATCGTGCGCTTCCTCGCGGTGGATGTGGCAGACTTCACAGACCAGGTCTCCGAAGTCACCAACAGCGATGCTCTGGATTATTATATGGAACGCCCCGAAGTCTATGTGCGCTCTGTCACCCAGGCCGCCACTGAAGAAGGCGGAGAGGAAACCACCATTCAGGAGCCCATCCCCTTCGATGAAGTAAAAGAGGAGATCACCAAAACCCTTCAACAGGAACGCGCCCGTAAACTGGCAGAGGAAACCGCCATGAGCTATGCGGTTTACATGATTCCCCGCGGTGGCCGATCCGGTAAAAGCCTGGACACCATCGCCCAGGAAGCCGGTAGCGAAGTTCAAACCACCGAAGCCTTTGCCATCAGCGAACCGATTGAGGCCCTGCCCAATGCATCCGCATTCAGACAGGCCGCCTTCAAACTCGACATGAGCGATCTGGGCAAACGCGGTGGACCGGTTGAAGCCGGCGACCAGTTTGTGGTCATGGAACTGGTAGAAATCATCCCGCCCCGCGCACCTGCGTTTGATGAAGTGGCCGATCAAGTTAAGAATGTTGCCCAGGCCTACTACACCCGCGAAGCCGTCATCGCCGAAGGAGAAGCCCTGGTAACCCGCATTCGCGAAGCCGTGGACGCAGGCGCAAGTTTCGAAGAGGAACTGAAAAAAGTGGAACTCACCCCCATCAACCCTCCTCCCTTCGATATGCAAACCGGAAACGCTCAGCGCATTCCACAGGCCTTGTTAACGGAGATCACTTCGGCCAAAACCGGAGAAGTTGTGGGCCCCGTGGACTCCCAGTTCGGCGTTTCGTTCATCGGCTATCTGGCCGGGCGTACTCCCAACCCCGAAGCTGCCGCAGAATTGGCACCGCAGGTACGTCAAATGCTCAGCACCCAACTTCACTTCCCCGAAGTGTATGAAAGCTTCCGTAAAAACCAAATTGAACCCTTGATCATCAAGGTCGATGAGGAAAAACCCGTCGCGGAAGAAGAGTCGGCAGAGCTTGAAAGCGAAGACGCCGCCTAACCCGCGAGCATTCCAACAAAACAAAGGAGAACAGGTCGAAAGATCTGTTCTCCTTTTGCTTGCCCCCCCCCACCCGTAACCGAACATTTTCCCTATACATTCCCCACCGCCTGATTCCGGTAAGATCGGGGCCCCATGCCTTCACGCTGCTTAAACCAGTTGGTGAAATGCGGCGAAGAACTAAACCCCAATTCATAAGCAATTTCTTTAACCTGCAGACGGGTTTCAGACAGGGCTTGCTGCGCACGCTCCAAACGCAGGCGGTCATAATACTGAAATGGAGAAAGCCCGTTCTCCCGTTTAAACAGCCGGTTGAGTTGATTTACACTCAATCCGCATTCCCGGGCCAGCTCCGCTTCGGAAAATCCTTCGTGAAAAGAAAACCGCTCCAAACGAATCAGAGCCTGCTGCACCCGCGCATCCCCCTGACGCCTTAACAACAGCTGCTCCCCGAGACGGTGCTGACATTGGGTGTACGCGGCCAGCCACTGATAAAATGCCGCTTCAATTCTGAAATTTTCATCCAGCGGTATCCGTTGACGCCCCACCATGATCGGCCCACTTGACGACCAGGGGTGCAACTGGCGAATCAATTCCCGACCCGCCTGTTCCAGCAACGGACAGCTCTCGGACTTCAGCACATAACTCCGTTCGCGCAAAAATAGCGGATCCCCTCCCGGATAGGTTAATAAAAAACGAAAAGACAAAATGCGGGCCCGCGGGGAAAAATACTGTTCGGCCCGGGTACGCCCCGGAAAGACCCACTCGCCCGCCCCCGCTTTCACTCTCTCTTGAGGATCGGTGACGGTGACCGATCCGCTTTCAATATACCAGCACACCGACACGTCCTCAAATGAAGCCCGCATATGTAAATGACGTGGCTCCAACTCCCGCTCATTCGCCCAAATCAGTTGTGCCCGACATTCACTTAAATCCAGCCTCGGTAAGGATGTGTTTTGCATTATGGTCAATATTTACATCTTTATTGTTATTTTATGCAATTCAATTTCCTTTCTTTTCCTCTGCAGATTTGACTACACTGCCCTCCTATGAATACCCAAATCCTTATCTATTCCGGCTCTATCGCCTCCATTTCCGCCGCCCTCGCCTGTAAAGCACAGGGAAAAGAAGTTGTCCTCTTCAGTCATCGAAACTTTTTAGGGGAAGATCTCTGCGACAGCCTCCGCCTCACCCTTCCGGAAGATGTGGATCTCAGCCATCCCCTGGCAAAACGACTTTACGGCGATGCCCAGGCGAAAGGTCAGTTGCTGCGCCCCATGCACATCAAACACGAACTGGACAAAGTATTGGCCGAAGCGGATATCCCGGTCATGCTGGGATCCGCACCCGCAAAATTTCTCCATAATGAACAGGGGGAAGTCACCGGACTCACCGTTCACAACCGCTCCGGAGATTTTGACTTAAAATTTCAAACCCTGATCGACGGCTCTCTCCAGGGAGACCTCTTTCGTCTCGCCGGCGTTCCTCTCACCCCGGCGGATACTGAAATTGAAGTCATCCGCAGGGTCATCGGCGGTGAAGAAGCCGGAGGCATCTCCTGGACAAAAGAAGGCGAAGTGGAATTTACCGATGGCGACAACACCCGCACCGCACCCCTTTGGTCCTACAAAACCCAAAGCTCTTTAAAAGATGCCTCCTGGGGTGCATGGATGGATCTCGAACAGCAGACCCGCATGCAAGCCTACCGGCCCGGACAGGATTTATCCGCCGACGGCATTTTTGCCCTCACCGGCGAACATCTCACCGGCACCCCGTTTGCAGGCAAAATACAAAACATCCCCGCCGAAGCCTGTTCAGCCCTCAACGGAAAACTCTGGACCACTGCGGCGATTGCCAATGTGGATGACTCCACCCGCGAAACCCTCCTCCGCCACGACCACGCCATCACTTTTGGCGAACACATCGCCGGTCTCATACTTTCCACCTCCGATCTCCAACTTCCGACCGCCGACCTCCGATCTCCGACCTCCATTATCCACGAATTGGATGTCCTCGTCGTCGGCGGAGGCACCGGCGGAGCCCCCGCCGCCATTTCCGCAGCCCGTTCGGGCAAAAAAACCCTGGTCGCGGAATACCTCTCCGGCCTCGGCGGCGTCGGCACCTTAGGCCTGATTGGAAAATACTGGTTTGGAAACCGGGTCGGTTTCACCGCCGAAGTGGATCAGGGCGCCCGCGACAAGACCCCCAAAGAATTTGCGGAAGACAGCTGGGATGTGGAAGCCAAAATGCAGTGGTACCACGAAGAAATCACCAAAGCCGGCGGACATATCTGGTACAAAACCATGCTCAGCCGGGCCCTGACCGAAGGCAACCGCGTGGTCGGTGCGGTTCTCTGCACCCCCTATGGAGAAATCACCGTGCGGGCCAAATGCGTGGTCGATGCCAGCGGAGCAGCCGAAGTGGCATTCTCTGCCGGCGCCGAAACCGTCTCCATTGGCGAAGGACGCCTGGCGGTACAGGGCACCGGACTGCCCGGACGAAACCTCGGTGCAAACTACACCAACACCGATTATGATTTTATCGACGACAGCAATGCCGAGGACATGAGCAGCGCCCACGTCACCTCCCGTGAAAAATTTAAACAGGCTTTTGATGCCGGTCAGCTGGTCGACAGCCGGGAACGCCGGCGCATCGTGGGCGATTATGAAATCACCCCCATGGATATTCGCCTCACCCGCATCTTCCCCGACTCGGTCATTAAAGCCCAAAGTAATTTTGATACCCATGGCTACACCGTCCATCCCCTGTTCATGATTGTTCCCCCGGATCATGATGAACAGTTCGCCTTCATTCCGCTACGCGCCCTGCTGCCCAAAGGATTGGAGGGCATTCTGGTGACCGGCCTCGGCATCAGCTCCCATCGCGACGCCATGCCGGTGATCCGCATGCAGGCTGACGTACAAAATCAGGGCTACGCCGCCGGCATGATCGCCGCCATGGCCGAAGAACAAAGTATCCGTGACCTGGACATTCTGGAAATCCAGGAACAGTTGGTGCAAAAAGGCATCCTCGCCCCGGAAATCAAAGGCGCCGCCGACAGCTTCCCCCTCCCCGAAAAAGAAATCGAAGAGGGCCTGCAGAAATCCTTGGAGGATGCCAATTACATCGACCGCGTCTTCACCCTCCCCGAAGCGGAACGCATGCAGAAAATCCGTGAAGCCTATGCCGGCGCAACCACCGAAAAAGCCAAAGCCCATTTTGCCTTTATCCTCGGGATCCTCGGGGATGCCACCGGATTTGAAAGTCTGAAATCCGTGGTGGCATCCAGCCCCTGGGACGAAGGATGGAACTACACCGGCATGGGACAGTTCGGGGAAAGTATGAGCACCTTGGATGCCCGCATCATCGCACTCGGCCGCTGCAAAAATCCGGAGGCCCTCCCGGTCTTAAAAGCCAAAGCCGAAAGTCTGCCCACCGATGCGGCCTTCTCTCATTACCGGGTACTCGCGGAAGCTTTTGAAACCCTGAATGATTCAGGCGCCGTGCCCATTTTGGATGCACTGCTGTCCAAACCCGGCATCACCGGACACCACATTCATAAAACCGCTGACCGACTCAAAACCGCCACCGATAATTCAATTGAAACCCGCTTCAGGAATCAATCTCTGATCGAACTTCATCTGGCCTCCAGCGTGCATGAACTTGACCCCGAAAATAAAAACGCGAAGTCGGTCCTGGAAAATTATACCCAGGATCTGCGTGGACTTTTTGCCGCCCATGCGAAACGTTGTCTAAAATCATAGCGGAGGGCCCGCGTCCCGCGGTCCAGCATGCCCTTGCGGCTTCGGGACGCCCCCTCACCCCTTCAGAGAAAGAAACCGTCCCTGTAATTTATTACCCCACCTCACCCCCCCAAGCCCATGAAAAAACCCACCCGCCCCCATATCCTGCTCATCACCACCGATCAACAGCGTCATGACGCCATGGGGATAAACGGGAACCGTGATATCGAAACGCCCTTTATCGATTCACTTGCCGCCAGGGGCGTGAATTTTGAGCGGGGCTACAGCACCTGCCCGGTTTGCATTCCCGCCCGACGCACCTTGCTCAGCGGACTGCATCCGAACAGCCACGGATTAAAACGTTATCAGGACGGACTCGACTGGGATCCGGATTTCACCCTGCCCGGCATTTTGGGCGACGCCGGATACCAAACCCAATTGGTCGGAAAGCTCCACATGCACCCCATGGGCAAACGTTACGGTTTTGATCACATGGTGCTCAGCGAAACCTCCAACTGGCGGCCCGGATCGGAAACCCAAAACCGCAATGATTACGTCCGCTGGCTCAAAGAACAGGGCATTGACGACCATCCCGCCTCCCACGGCATCAGCGGCAACGGCCGCCTGGTCCATCCCTACCCCCTCGAGGAACGCTACCATCAAACCAACTGGCTGGCCCGCGAGGCGGTACAGTTTTTGACCGAGGACCGGGACAAAGAATCCCCCTTCTTTTTGCATCTCAGCTTTTTCCATCCGCATCCCCCCTTTATTCCCCCGCAAAGCTATTTTGATCGCTACGAGCAGAAAGATCTGCCGGGCCCCACCTGTGGTGAATGGGTGCACAATCACGAAGTTCAACCCGGCGTGCCCCCCGACGCGGCCGTCGGCCCCTTCGATCCCGAAATTATGAAACGGGCGCAGGCCGGATATTACGCCTTAATCAATCATATCGATGACTGCATCGCCCACGTCATCGAACGCTGGATGGAATACGGCAACGACCGGGCAAAAGAGCCTCTCTACATCATCTATACTTCCGACCACGGTGAAATGCTCGGAGATCACCACCTCTTCCGCAAAAGCCTCGGTTACGAAGCCTCCAGCCACGTGCCTCTCTTCGTCAGCGGATTTAATGTGGATATCGAGAAAGGCAGCACCGAAGCCCTGCACTCCTGGGAAGATATTCTCCCCACCATCGCAGAATTGGCAGGCATTGAAATCCCCGGACCCGTAGACGGCAAAAGCATGGTCCCCGCCTTAAAAGGCGAAAAAGCATCTGGGCACGACTGCATCTACGGCATGTGCAACGGGGCCCACAACAACTTCTATTTGGTTAAAGATCAGTACAAATATATCTGGTTCCCCAAAACCAACGAAGAACAGCTCTTCGACTTAAAAAGCGACCCCAAAGAATGCAAAGACCTCTCGGCCGACGAATCCCTGCTCCCCCCCATGCGGAAGTTGATGGCAGAAAAAATGGACGAAGAAGATCGGGCGACCTACAACATTGAAAATCTGACCCCCTGCAAAAACCAGCCCCCGAAAGTTTTGTTTGGGTAAAGGAAATAATTTACGCCCGAGTCCCGCGTTTACGCGGAAGTTTTAAGGGACGTTTACGTCCCGGTTTCATTATGTTTGAGTAGGCAATACCCAACCCCTAAAGGGGATTGGAGTACTTCCGCGTAAACGCGGGACTCGGGCGCAGTCATTCCCAGATGAATACGCGTGCGTTCACCAATGACAAGATGCGTCCCTCCTCAACAGCTGATTGACTTTCGAACTCAAAAGGAAGATCATGCTCAAACCATGCGTTCGAAAAAACCTTCCTTTTCCTTTTTCACTTTTATCAAAGTGTTCATTGTTCTGAGCTGTACCTATCTTATATTCGCAATTTTCTCTGCAGGACATCACTCACTTGAGAGTGCAAAACGAATGCGGCTCATGGTAAACGGACAATATATCTATACGTGCCTTTTTGTTACCCTAACGGATTCTTCCGGAGTATCCGATGAAGATTTAAAGCCATCCTTACCTCTGAGTGACCCCAGTTCGGATCTATACTTTGAAAGTAGCACAGACTATTTCGTACATCTAGTCATTAAAGATATTTCACCTCCGAACCCTTGGAAGGGCTTCTCATGTAAAGGACTTAAGCCAGCACCAGGATCCTACAATCCGGATAAACCAAGTTCTGCAGAAGCCTTCAAACTTGAAAACAACGCCTGGTCCGTGGTAACGGATCTTGATATAGGAGAATCAGATGCCGCAGTTCCCTTTCTGATCACCAGAAATCTACAGGCACGGCACTTAATGTCGACCGCAGAAAAACCTGTGCTTAAAGGAGTGCCTTACGAAGACGAAGCCATTGTCATCATTCGAGCTGGCGGTGGAGGAGAAGTCTTAACAAAACGAAATATCCTCTGGGAAAACATCAACCCCACCGGATTATATAATAAGATTTTGCATCCTTAATTTGAAAAGGTTTGGGGAACAGAATGCTTTGGAACACGGGGGCCTGAAGGCACCCTTGTTTAAGTCGCCTGAAGGGCAGTACTCCAGACGAATCGTTCCGAGTTCCGCGCTTCAGGCGGTTTCACCCGAGGCGTTCACGCCAAAAGGACCTCGAAACCCGGGTTCCCTAAACCATATTCTCCCAGCGCCATTTCCCCTTCACTTCCCCCCCCAAGCTGCCGGGCAGAATCTCCATACAGTGTTTGCTCCCCTTCGGGCCCACCACTACGCCCCAGGGCTTCAGCCGTTTTCCTCCTCCCATCGGCTGACCCTCCGCATCCAGGAACCACACTTCTAATTCAAAGCGCATAAAGCATCCGTGCAGGGACCGGCAGTTTTCAAAAAACAAGCCTGCCCCATAAGCCTCCGGCACTCTCTTCCGTCCCATCAGCCCCAGACTCCGCAATCCGAAACTCTCCGCCACCCGGATACGGGGAAGCAGCAATTCCTCCCCCTGCCAAAGTTTCAGATCCCCGGAAAACTCAGCTGCCTTCATCTTTTTGATTCGCCTGGTACTGTTTCATGATCAGTTCCGACAGCGCTTTGTCCGGATCCCGCACCATGGCCGGGGTAATGGAAAAAGTATTCTTCCCGCTCTGATTCTGAATCAGTTTTAAGCCGTAGGGATAATCCTTAAACAGGCGTTCACAAACCGTGTGTACCGTGCGTCCACTCTCTTCCGCAATCTTGGCAACCGCTTCGGCAGCTTTTTTGTGGAACTTGATACGGAAGCCGTGTTGCTCTTCAAAACGGGCACAAAAAGCGACCGTTTCCTGAATATGAATATCCCGCTGGGCATGTTCATGTTCTCCCAACAGATCTCTAAGTGCTTTTTCCGGATTCAATACCATTTCCGCTGTAAGCTTAAGTTCTTTGACGGCGGTGGAAGGTAACTCATACTTGAATTCGCGTAACAGCGATTCCAATACCGTCATCAATCCGCGGGCCCCGGTTTTTTCGGATTCCGCCCGTCGGGCAATTTCGCGCAGGGCGTTTTCATCCACAGTCAGATCAATCCCGTAGCCTTTAAAATCTTCAATATATTTGCTGAGGATATTGTCTTCGGCCTGTTCGAGGATCGCCAACAAATCATTTTCACTCAAATGGTCAAAGGCCACCCGCACCGGTAAACGTCCGATAAACTCCGGCTCGTAGCCATAGTCGACAAAATCCCGGGTGGAGGCATGGTGTAACAGACGCGTTTCGTCCAGCTCATCCGCATCCATTCCTGAAGTAAACCCGATTACATTGGTATTCATCCGCTTGCGGATAATGTCTCCCATGCCGGTAAACGCACCGCTTACGATAAACAGGATATGCCGGGTGCTCATGGTGCGGGCCGGCGCTTTGCCTCCACGCTGCATCTCCATCATCGCCTGCATTTGACCCATCATGTCGGTTTGGCTCACCAGATTGACATCCGTCTCTTCCATGAGTTTCAACAGATTGGTTTGCACCCCTTTGCCCGACACATCTTTGCCCTGACCGCCACTGGCAGCGGCAATTTTGTCAATTTCATCGATGTAGATAATGCCGTATTTGGCCAGCTCGACATCGTCATCCGCCATGCGCACCAAATCGCGGACCATATCTTCCACGTCGTGCCCCACATAGCCGGTTTCCGAAAATTTGGTGGCATCCGCTTTGGCAAAAGGAACGCCAATCAGCCGCGCCAGGGTGCGCAGCAAATAGGTTTTGCCCACCCCGGTGGGTCCCAGCAACAGCACGTTTTGCTTCATGTAAGGTTTTTCAGCCAGATCCGGATTTTCCAGACAGCGCCGCACATGATTGTAGTGATCACACACCGCCACCGCCATTGCCCGTTTGGCCTCATCCTGACGGATCACAAAGCGGTCGAGATCATCTTTGATATCCCGGGGTTTCAGAAAAAATTTACGAATCAAATCCATGGGATCTTTTTCATCCGCCGGAGGCGTCGGAGGCTCCGGCTCCCTGGATTCGGGTTCACCCGGTTGTTGAAAGCCGAATCCGGCCGGCATCACATTGATATTCGCATTGGCAAACATGTCCTGCAACTGACGCTGAATTTCATCAAAAGGGTTTTTAGGTGTGTCTTTTTTTTCTTCGTTTTCTTTTTCGCTCATGATGCCCCATCCTCTATGCCCACAGCGCAATCAGGGCAATGATAATCGCTGAAAGGTCTTTCGATGAACTTTATCCCCAAAAGTAGAATGGTCCAGAAGTTCTGCAATATTACCACTATAAACTTAATCCTGCAAAACCACCGGTATTTTGAGCCTATGGAATGTCCTAATGACCCCATATCGCAAGCGAAATCTTGACTCACCAATGAGGTTCTGCGATCATTCAAAACATGCGTTTTCCCTATAAAACTCAAAGCACTTTCCCATGCTTTTCAGCCAAAGCCCTCACCGCTTTACTCCATGCCATCCTTTTCGGGTTGCTTACGTTTCCATCGGTCCTGCATGCCGAAGATCATTGGGTGGGCTACATGAATGAAGCAGATCAATTGGTGATGGCCAATCCTTCCAGCGGCGCTTCCCACATCCCCGCAGAAACACCCCGGCCTTTGCAGGAATTTAGGGTGTCAAAAGATGGAAACTATGCCGTTGTACTCGCACAGGGAACCCATCTCACCCAAAACGTTCTGGTTAAATCCCATCACGGACCGCAACTCTACCTTTATGATCGTCAGGAAGAGACCTGGACGCTCCTTTCCAAGGACCCGTCCTCCCAAACCCCTCTCGGTGCCCGCAGTCCGCTTTTGATTTCCGGAGACGGTGAACTGATCTATTTCGAAACCGGTCCGGTTTTTCCTCGGGTAGGATCCCTCTCAGAATCGCTCAGGGGATATTTTGGTCCGGTGTGTTATGACCGCATTCAGGACACCTTCCGTCCGGTGGGCGCCTACCCCGTCGAAGAGGCCATCAACCCACAAACCACAACCACCGTGAGCCGCCACTTGGATGCATCAGGCAAAGCGATGTTGATCAGCAACGATTCCGCCCTTGGAGCGGACCCGGAGGGTGCGTTCTCGTTCATCATGCACAACTCACGGATGGAAACCTATACACCTTACGGACTCAGCAATGACGGCAGCACCCTGCCCGGGTACAACTTCTATAAAACAGAAGTCGCAGGATTCACCCCCGCAGAATTGTTGGACCCTGAAATATCCGGCCCCACTGCGGATCCGGATGGCGACGGCATCATTAACCACACCGAATATCTGCTCAACACCCCGCCCCTGTCTCCCTCCAGACTCCCCTTCCAATTCCGCCGCACTGCCGCAGGCGGCTTGGAAATGATTTTTCCGCTTTCCACCTCCGCACAATCCGGCGATTTGGATCTGCTCGTCACGCATTCCCTCCTGCTTTCAAGCGGAGCCATTGACGCAAATCTGGCCGAAGATTGGCAAGGCCAAAGCGGTGATGGCAGTGTGACCTGGAAACGGTACCCCATCGACCTGTCCATGGAAAACAGCATTTTTTTTCGTTTTCGGGACAACAGCCCTGAATAAAAATGAAGGATTTCAAATGAAGCAGTCCGTTGCCCTGTCCCTATTTATTTTCAGCTGGAGTCTCCTCAGAGCGGAAGACTCTCCGGTTGCCAAACGGAATGCACTGGAGGCCGTGCGCACGGCGGTCGAACAACTGCAGATACACGCCGGAGCAGATCAGCGGGTTACCGTCCCTGCCACCACCGTGTTCCCTCAAAAAGATTTTAACGAATTGTATGACGCAGACGGGGATATCGGCGAAACCGGGATGTGGTCGATGTATCGGAGCAGGGCATTCACCAGCTCTTCGCGGAGTTATCTCCATGGAGTCGGCACCTATTTAACCCCGCTCGAAAGAGAAAATTGGGAACAGGATCTGCAGGACTGGTGGAACGACAACGGATCGGGTGAAACCCGCAACCCCCATTGGGTGGGCGTTTTTAATTCAAGTTTACGGGTGGACCGTGCCACCGATCCGAGTACCCCGCCCACTTCCCTTCCCCCTCAGATTTACGAAGAAGATCCCCAAACCCTCTACGGAGAATTTGATCGCGGCCAACTTCCGGTTTGGCTCGTCAGCGGTAACGAGCATTTTGATTTTGATCCCTGGGTGGACAGCAGTTATCCCCCGGGATACCTCACACCGGATGTCGCCCTACCCAGTCCTGAATTCAGCGACAGTACCGTATGGGTCGTAGGGAACGGAAGTGCGACCAACGCCACTCACAGTGCGAACGGTCTGGACGGTCGGGTAAAGGCGCTCAAAGTTGCAACCGACGGAGGGCACTACGCCTACTGGATCGGAGATGAATCGTTAAAAGCAAATTTTCGGGTGAACGATCCCAGCACCCTCGATCCGGACAGCTATCCCCATGACGTGGCTGAGAATTCCCCCGAATATCGAAACCGTTTGTTGGCCCCGCAGCGCAATGCATGGGAGCGCATGTCCGACTTAAAACCCTACTTTGCAGAGAACCCGGCCTTTGAAGCCTTCGGTCAAAATTTTCAGGATGTTTTTTCCACTGATCAACTACAAATTTATGGGGACAGCCAAAGTCAATCCGGAGCCGTCCGTAGTCACTTTCATGATCTTACCCCCCATTCCGTCAGCCTGCTCACCGACACCGCGTTGGGAGGATTAAAAAAAGACCTTACCCGCTACCTCAAAGATGGAGATGGACGGGGCAATGACGATCCTATCGCCGATCCGTCGAGATACGATCTCCACGACCCGCGTTTTTCCGCCTGGGGCGGTAGCAACAGCGGATTTCCATACAGCAGTTCCGCCGCGCTGGACGGCATCCCGACTTTCGGACAACTGCGTAGTTGGTTTCAGAATGAAGCCTCTGGTCCGGGAGCAGGTTCCGTTCAACCCGATCCTGAAAGCGGCACCGTGCCCATTCTTACGTATGTGCATTTTCAAAATGGCCTTTCATATGATGGCAACAGCAAGATGATACGCATGCACTGGGCACCCATGATTATGCTCTGGAATCCACTCGATGTGGGCCTGCAAAATGCAAGCTACGACATCGAGATGGGGGTCTTACCTGTCTTGGATAAATTTCTGCTTATTAACGAAAATCCCACGCTGGCAGAACGACAGACTCTCGATCCGGAAGCGGATTGGCAGGAGTGGGTTCTCCCCTACTCCTATTCCATGGGTCCCGGCGGAAAACCTTTATTGAGAGCTGAATCAAATGCCAATGATGGAGAAGTGTGGGTACACAATGTCAACACTCCCGGTACCTACGAAATATTTAAGGTAGACTTTAAACGTCCCGATAGCCGTGACTCTGTACATAACCCGCCACCGGATGGAGACACGACTGACCGTTATATGGTCAAATTAACCGGAGATCCAGACGCCTTTAATTCCGGCTTCGGTCCATGGGTGTTTGATGATGACATCACCAATGCCACCAGCGATGCTTTTGGACGAATCTATTATGCCACCCAGGCAGGCCAACCCACCGGGATGTATTTTAACAGATCCTGGGCGGGGAGTTATTATAAAACTTCGTATGGGCTGTTAGCCAATAAACGTATCTTTGCTTATATCGCCCCCCATCATGCCACAAACACAGCGGCGAGTGAAGTGATGCAGGTCGACCGGCCATTCCAGTTTCGGATCAACACGAGCTTCGAAGCAGGCGAAGTCAGAGTATTCACCCTGAATGCCATGACAGAATGGACAGCAGACATGCCCATCCTGCTGAACCATGGATACGACCCGGATCTCCCTGGCTTTTTCTGGAGCAACCTGCTGGAAGTCATAGATGGCCCCCCCTCTGCAGAATCAGAAACCCTCAAATGGTTCGCATCGCCACACTATTCCAGTCCATCGTATTCACAGTTGAACCCCCGCGTGAAAATGAGTTTGGAATCAGAAGCTTTTTTTAAAACCACCCAATTTGGAGAAGTGACAAGTTCCAGTGCCGGTAGTTTCATGATGGGACGGGACTTTAACCCTTTCAACCCTTTTACTTACTATGGCTCAGAAAATTCGGATCCTGATGCCCCCAACGGCGATAAAGACGGGGACGGCGTTTTCAATTCGAAAGAAACACTTCCAAAATTTGTACAGTTTTGGCGGCAGTTATATGACTTTAATCATTTTGGGGATCACCTTCGTACCCAAACCGGCAGTGAAACTGAAGCCTCAAACTGGTCGTCGGGCGAAATGTTTATCGCCCCTCTTCAAATGACATCTTCTCTTGGAGACGATCATTTATCATCAGTGCATGAATTTCTTCCTGCGTTCAGTCGCCTCAATTTTGGCGCAAAAGATTTTCTGGAGCATCCGATAACCGAACAAACGCGAGATCGATATGGAATAAATAATATTCATCCGGATTCAGGCTATATACGTGGCAAAGAAGATCTGGTTCGATACAGATATTTACAGGGTCGGGATGCGATAGGATTCGGGGGCCCCAACGAAGTCCGTTGGGATGGAAATCAAGTGAATCCTGATTCCCGAGGATTTATTCTGACTTCAACTTCGGACGATGGTACCGATATCAACCGGGGCCAAACCCACGTGGCGATCCGTAGTGTAAAACACCAGAACACAGAAATCCTTTCTCTCGGACAGCTTCAACATGTAAATCTTTCTCCCTATGTCTGGCAGCCCAGCTTTCCCATCGGACACAGTGACGCCTCAGGACAAACAGACCGCGAAGCCATTGCAGGCATTCACTCCCGGGTGATGGGCCGCAGTTATTATGGGTTCAGAGATAACATTATTGCCGGGGTGCGTCCAAACCACGCGAAACCCACTCCCGGCAATATGCCTTTCCCTTCCGGGGTTCTGTTTAGTAGTAATGTACACCCCTCTGCGACAGAAGAAGGTGTTTTAAATTTCCCGATCAGCACATACTCAACAGATACCTTGTATGTACCCGGTAACACCATGCTGGATCTGAGTTACCTGCTGAATGAAAACCTCTGGGATCAGTACTACTTGTCTGCAATCACCGCTGTTCCAACTGATCTGGAAGATCCCCTCCCCCATTCCCGGCTTCAGTTTAATGAAAAAGCCGAAACGGTGGATGCAGCAGAATTATTGGACTTTGATTTAAGCGCCGCCTATCAGACCGCAAGCGGCTCCCTGAATGTGAATTCCACCTCCGTGGAAGCTTGGAAAGCCTTGCTGTCTTCTTTCCGCGATCTGAAACTGGGGAGTGACGACGGACAAAATCCGGACGGCACCGTTCCGGTGGTTCACAGTCTGACTCCTCTGGAAGATGCAATCACCTTCGACGCCATCAATCAGGATGATGTGGAAATTGCGGCCGTGAACACTCAAAAAGATTACCGTCATGTGCTTTCTGGATTTCGTTATCTGGATGATGCCATGATTCAAACCCTGGCCGAACGGATTGTGGATGAAGTCCGTTTACGTGGTCCCTTCTACTCTCTAAGCGATTTTGTCAACCGACGCCTGGCACCTCCCTCTGGCAGTCATCAACAGGGATCAGACTGGTACACCGCCCGTACCACTGCAGATGACAGCATTTGGATGTTCCCCACTTACGATCCTTTTCCCGGATTACATGGACTCAATGGCGCATTACAACGGGCATTAAATATCTCCGGAATCAACGGCGGCGTGAACCATCCCGATTTGGGCGAGGATGGGAGTGGCGCTGGCAATGCTTACGATATGGTCTATTCGGTCCGCATTAAAAATACAGAAGGTGATTACACGTCCACAGGAATTGGGGGCATCTCAAATACCTCAACCGGATCATCATCTACGGGGGCGGGTTATAAATATTCTGTTGACCCCGCGATCCGCTCTCACCTGGATACCGAACACATCACCGCCTCCCCCGCGGGTGAAGCCGGACAATTGTTTCAAGGCGCAGCGGGATTTGTGACTCAGGGAGATCTTCTCTCCATGATTGGATCCGCCCTCACCGCCCGGGGAGACACCTTTTTGGTGCGTGCGTATGGCGATGAAGTCGACAGCTCAGGCAACGTCATTTCTACCGCCCGCATAGAAGCCGTGGTCCAGCGTACCGTAAATCCCGTCACCCCCGCAGGCATCAGCGGAGAAGATCAATACCGCCCCACCACCCTCGACGGCCGGAAATTCGAAATCATTGGAATCCGTTGGCTCGATGACGGAGAATATTGAGCGTACCCCATCCACCAAAAGGATGGGCCAAAGGTACGCAACAATCACCCAAAATAATTAAGAATCACCCCTCCAGTCCCCCCATGCACATATATTTGATTTCCACATAATCCTCAATCCCGTACTTGGATCCCTCACGTCCGCTCCCGGATTCTTTGATCCCGCCAAAGGGGGCCATTTCGTTTGAAATCGCGCCTTCGTTGATCCCCACAATTCCATACTCCAGGGCCTCCCCCACCCGCCAACTTCGTGCCATGTCCCGGGTATAAAAATAGGCAGCCAATCCAAACTCGGTGTCGTTGGCCATCTCCACCGCCTCCGCCTCGGTTTTAAAACGGAACAACGGGGCGACCGGACCAAAGATCTCTTCACGGAACATCCGCATCTCCCGGGTGGCATTCAACAACACGGTGGGTTCATAAAAACAGTCCCCCAAACCGGATTGTCTCCCACCGATCACTGCTTCGGCACCACCCGCCAAAGCTTCCCGCACCAATTCATCCACCCCGTCTACCGCCTTTTCACTCACCAGGGGCCCCATGGTGGTTGACGCGTCGGCCCCGTTGCCTAATTTGAATTTTTTCACTTCCTCAATCAATCGTTCCGCAAATTGATCGTAAATTCCGTCCTGAATTAAAAAGCGGTTGCTGCACACACAGGTCTGTCCCGCATTCCGATATTTGGACGCCATGGCTCCGGCAATGGCAGCATCAATATCCGCATCATCAAACACCATAAACGGGGCATTGCCTCCCAGTTCCATGGAAGTCTTTTTGACTGTGTCCGCACACTCCTTCATCAACAATTTTCCCACCGCAGTGGAGCCGGTAAAGGTCAGTTTCCGTACCAGCGGATTGCCCGTCAGCTCCCCGCCGATCTCCTTCGACGAACTGCCGCAGACCAGATTAAACACCCCCGGAGGAATCCCCGCCTCTTCCCCTAACACCGCCAGGGCCAAAGCCGAAAGGGGTGTCTCCTTCGCGGGCTTGGCCACAAAGGTGCATCCCGCCGCCAGGGCCGGTGCCACTTTGCGCGCCAGCATCGCATTGGGAAAATTCCAGGGGGTAATCGATGCCACCACCCCCACCGGCTGCTTGACCACCACAATCCGCCGGTCGCCGGCCGGCGGCGGAATAATGTCGCCGTAAATCCGTTTGGCCTCCTCGGAAAACCATTCAATATAACTCGCACCATACGCAATCTCGCCCTTGGCTTCGGCGAGGACTTTCCCCTGCTCCGCCGTCAAAATGGCAGCCAAATCCTCCTGATGTTCCATCAGCAGGGTAAACCAGCGATGCAGAATTCTGGCCCGCTCTTTGGCCGTCTTCGCCCGCCAGCCGGGCTGAGCCGCATCCGCCGTCTCAATCGCCTGACGCGTTTCAACCACCCCGGCATCCGCCACTTGCGCGATCACCTCACCGGTTGCAGGGTTCCGCACCTCAAAGGTGCCCCCGTCCTCAGCATCCCGCCATTGACCGTTGATATACAGCTGGGCTTTAAATAAATCAGTATTTTTTAATTTCATAAGCTGTTCAAACTTTTGCGCGGCTGATGCAGTATCAGCCGTGTTCGGGAGCAAAATCCGCCCTGACTTCATTCATGCACGAAGTTCCTTCGGCCTGGGAATTTCAATTTCAATCCGGGTGCCTTTCCCATTTTCCACCGGAGACTCAATCCACATTTGACCTCCAAAAGTTTTGGTAATGTAGAAGGCTTTGGTCAAACCGAAACCTCCTCCACGGGTAGGCCGCGCTGTCACGTTCGTTGCGCGATATCCGAATTCCACTACTTTCATGATTTCCTTTTCAGGAATCCCCACCCCCGTATCCTGAACCACAAAACGCAGGCTTTCTCCACTGTCAATCAATCCTGCAGTAATCACTCCTCCGGGGGCTGTATACTTACGGGCATTGGCGAGCAGGTCCCGCATCACGTCCTGAAAAACAGCCGGCATTAACAAATTCACCTTGTCAGGAGAAGTGATATCTAAATTCACCAGATAGTCCCCTTCTTCATGCTCAGCCAAATTCGAAACAATGTGATACCCCCCTTTACTGTTCCGTTCAATCGCCTGAAAAATCTGAAAAAAGTCTCCGGAGATTTGTTTGATTTGGTGGCGGTGCCAGGCCGTAGGGTTATCTGCCCGCGTAACAATTTCCATCGCCCGTATTCGGAGAACTTCAAAAATTCCGGTCAAATTCGCGATCGAGTTGATGAAAAAAATGTTTTCCTCCAAACCACGCGTTTTCTGAAGGGCTTTCACTGTCGTAAGAATATGATTCGCAAAAGTATCAATGGCTTTCACATGCTCCATTGCCACCTGATGATCTGTTAACGCCTCAGCGACCTCCCCGGTTTTTTCACATAGTTCGTCTATTTCAGGCGGATAGTCCGTGGCCTCACCCATTTGCAACAATTCATACTGAACCACATTGAGAACATTGAGGACACTGTGCATGTCCAAAAGCGATAATTGGTCGAGACTGAAAGGGAGTTCCAAATGAATTTCCATAGCTTCAACAGACAGGATTCAGATACAAAAAACAAGCAAGATGAGCGGGAAACTCAGGGAACCGCTGGTGTTTATCCAACGAATTCTTTACGTGGCACCCCCGTGCCGGATCAAGCAGTCCCCAGGCGCGAGAACTGCTGCAGACAGCCCGGGATAAAAACCGGCCTCTAATTCTTTGCCTGCACTTTTAAATATGCTAAACGGCAACATCATGTCTGACTCTCCGAATATCTTATTTATCATCACCGACCAGCAACGTGCCGACACCATCCACGCCCTCGGCAATCCCGCGATCCGCACCCCGGCTCTGGACCGGCTGGTCAACGAAGGCACGGCTTTCACCAACTGCTACACGCCCTCTCCCGAATGTGTCCCCGCCCGGTGCTGTATCACCCACGGACAGTATCCCTCCCAAACCCGCTGCTACGGGAACGGATCCAATTTTCCTGAGGACCGTGAAACCTATATGACCGCGCTTTCACGGAAAGGGTACCGCACCCACGGAGTGGGCAAGTACCACTTTGCCTATGCAGACCATGACCGTACCTATGAAAACAACGGCTTTGATCAGCGGGAACGGCAGGAGGAAATTGTAAGAAAACCGGAAAAAGATGAATACCTGACTTTTATCCGGGAAAATTATCCGGAAGTCACCGACCCCCACGGCATCCGCGGAGACATGTATTACATGCCCCAGCCCTCCATGCTCCCGCAGTCCGCGCATCCCACCCAGTGGGTCGGCGACCGCGCGGTCAAATTTATCGAAGAACAGAAGGATTCGGAGCGGCCCTGGTTTCAGTACGTCTCGTTTGTGCACCCCCATCCTCCCTTCGCCCCGCCCAGCCCCTGGCACAAACTGTACCGGGATCTGGATGTGCCCCCGCCGCACCGGCCGGAAGGGTTTGAAAACAACCTGATACATATCAACCACTTTCAAAACCGTTACAAACGTTTTGACAAAGGGACCGACATCCACCGTGAACGCATGATGCGTGCCTATTACTATGCCAGCATTTCTTTTGTGGATTACCAGGTGGGCCGCATTCTCGACGCTCTGGATGAACAGGGTTTCACCGACAACACCCTGGTGCTGTTCACCTCGGATCACGGTGAGTTGCTGGGCGATTTCGGTTCCGTGGGCAAACGGAGTTACCACGAACCGGTGTGTAATGTGCCGCTCCTGCTGCGCGGCCCCGGGATGGTGCCCGGAGGAAACATCAGCACCACGCCTGTAAGCCTGATCGATATCACCCGTACCCTGCTGGACACCGCCGGCACCGGTTTCGACACCCACACAGCCGAGGGGGAAAACCTGGTCGACTTCGCCAACCGCGATTCGAAAGACCGGACCGTGTTCACCCAGCTGGGCAGCGGCGGCCGCGCCATTTACACCGCGGTGACCCGGCGCTGGAAATTTGTGTATTCCGCTCCTGACAACCGGGAACTGCTGTTCGATCTGGAACAGGATCCCGGGGAAAGCCGCGATCTCTGTCCTTACGTCATCGGTCGGAAACGCGAAAGCGATCAGGCCCTCCAAAGCCTGCGTCAGGAACTGTGGCAACATCTGCGGGACACCGGAGAGGCGGAACAGGCGCTCTCCGGAGACAGCTGGAAAGTTTATCCAAAACAGTCTGTGCCCGAACATCCCGATGCCGGCCTGCTGTATCAGGACCACCCCTGGGCATCCGAACTCGAAAGCATTCCCGGTTACAGGGCATAAAACACCACTGCGCCCGGACCGGCCCCCGGAGAATCACCCCCAAACAACAGACTTGCCATCCCCCAAAAAAATTCAGACACCGCGCATCCCGCGCGGATCACAAAACCACTACATCCGCAACACCGTATCCAGAAAACGCTGACAGGCTTCGGTTTCCGGCTGCTTAAAAAATTCTTCTGAGGAACAAAATTCGGTAATTTGACCATCGGCGAGGAACAGGATCATATCTGATACCCGGCGGGCAAAGGCCAAATGATGGGTCACCAATATCACCGGCGTCCCTTGCCCCGCAACCTCCTCAATCATCTCCAGAACCTGCGCCGCCATCTCCGGATCCAGGGCCGAGGTGGGTTCATCCAAAAGCAGACAGCGGGGTTCAACCGACAACGCCCGCAGGATCGCCACCCGCTGCTGTTGTCCCCCGCTGAGTTGATGCGGTTTCTTGTGCGCGTGGTCCGCCAATTGGAAGCGCTCCAACAGGGCCAGAGTTTTGCTTTCAGCATCCGCTACTGAAAATCCATGCACCCGCGTGAGCGGCAACACCAGATTCTCTAAAGCACTTAAATGATAAAACAAATTCCAATTTTGGAATACCATGCCCATGTGACGCCGGTAGGCCCGGAGTTCTTTTTCTTTTCGAGGAAGGCTTTCTCCATCCAGAATCACTTCACCTGCATCCGGGGTCAACAAGCCGCCCCACACCCGAAGCAACGTCGATTTCCCCCCTCCCGAAGGCCCGATCAAAGCCACAATGTTTGCGGAAACCGGAGGTAATTCCATCCCTTTCAGAATATCCTTTCCACCCAGCGCCAATCGTAAATTCCGGATTTCAAGATCCATAACGCATCCTCTTTTCCAAACCGTGGGCCAGGATCGACAAAGGCAAAGTCAGAAACAGGTACCCCAAGGCCAATGGCAAGTACGATTCCAGCGTGCTGTAAGTGTAAGAGTTCACTTCGCGCGCACTTTGCGTGAATTCCTGCACCCCGATAATCATCAACAAAGAGGAGTCCTTGATTAAGGAAATAAACTGCCCGGTCATCGGCGGTAAAATCTGCCGGAGCGCCTGAGGCAAAATCACAAAGCGGTAGGTTTGCACCGGGGTAAACCCCAGTGAACGGGCCGACTCGATTTGGGTGCGGGGAATCCCCTCAATCCCCGCCCGAATGATTTCAGAAATGTAAGCCCCGGCAAACAAGGACAGGATCACCACTCCTGCCACATAACGGTTGTTTAACCCCACCGCCTGCGCCACTCCGTAATACAGCAGCAGAATTTGCACCAGCAACGGCGTGCTGCGAATCAACTCCGTGTACACAATCGCACTGGCACGAAACGGCATCCACTGACTCCGCCGCATCAGCGCACACAGCAATCCGAAAAAAGTACTCAGAAACAGCGATGCCACCGCCAGCCCAATGGTGACACCCCAGCCCGTCAGCAGTTTTTCCCGATAGCCCCAAACCGCATCAAAATTCCACTGATATGCCACCGAATTGAGCGCCGCCGTACACAATCCGGACAAGAACACCACCCCCAGCAGCACATGCAGAGGCAGCCATCTCGAATTCCTCAAGCAACCAATCATCACTTTCCGGCAGCCGGCGGATCAAATACAAACGGGATGCCTAATTCCCGAAAGCCCTTTTGAAATTCCCCGAGATATGTTTCGCCTAACTTCTCAAAGCCTCCTTCATTGCGAAAGTCCTCTAAAAATTCATTCACTTGCGCCTTCAGTTCATCCTCCCCCTGACGAATCCCGATGGCCCAGGATTCGCGTTGAAAAGATGCCAGCTTCGCTTCGGTGGTATCCGGATGGCGTTTGGCATTTTGGTAGACGGAAAGCTGATCAAACAAAAAAGCGTCCGCTTTTCCCTGCACCACTTCCATCACACAGGCATTTTCTTTATCCAACACCCGCAAAGTCGCCTTGTCCAAATGTGCTTTGGCATACACATCTCCGGTGGTGCCCAATTTCACCACCACCACCCTTCCCGCATGATTCAGATCTGCAACCGTTTCAACCCCGGACCCTTTGGATGTGAGCAATGACAGTTCCGTGTGCAGATACGGATCGGAAAAATCGATCGACTTTGCCCGCTCCTCAGTGGCAGTCATGGATGAAATAATCAAATCAATCGATCCGGTCTTCAGGGCGGGAATCAACCCGTCAAAAGACATATTCCTAATCTCCAAAGGACGTTCCAAATTTCCCGCCAGCGCTTTCGCCATGTCCACACTCACCCCACTCGGATCCCCTTTTTCATCCGTCATTTCAAACGGCGGATATGCGAGTTCCATCCCCACGACCAGCGGCTGAGGGCCCTCGGGCTGTTGACCACAGCCAGACACCAGGATACCAAAACAAAGTAACAATACGTAAATTTTCATAACCGGGAGCCTAGAGCCCATTTAGAAATAGTGAAGAAAATAACACGGAGGATCATAAACCCACCCGGACAAACTTGCAGGTTTCGGTCTATGTCTGTGCGGGACGGTGTATCTGTATTTTTTCATGTACATTCAAATCCTATCCTATTTAATTATCCCACAACCCCCTCTCTTAGGAAAACCTTATGTTAAACATCGCCCTCTTTGGTCCTCCCGGTGCCGGTAAAGGCACCCAGTCCCGTCAACTCGTAGACAGATTCAACCTTTGCTATATTTCCACCGGAGATTTACTGCGCAAAGAGCTGAAAGCCGAAAGTGAATTAGGCAAAAAAGCCAAAGATATCATTGCCTCCGGAAATCTGGTCTCAGATGAAATCATTGTCCAGATCCTCGAAAAAACCATCGCTGAAAATCCCAATGCCAACGGTTTTCTGTTCGACGGTTTTCCCCGGACCACCATTCAGGCCTATATCCTTGAAGGTCTGATGAACAAACTGAACAGCGAACTCGACTGCCTGATCAATTTGGAAGTACCCGAAGAAGAGTCGGTGAAACGTTTACTCCATCGCGGAAAAACCTCCGGACGCTCGGACGACAACGAAGCGGTGATCCGCAACCGACTCAAAGAATATCACGACAAAACCCTGCCCGTTCTCGACTTTTATGCTCAGAAAGGCGTGCGTTTCGATGTGAAAGGCACCGGAAGCATCGAAGAAGTCCAGGCGGAAGTCGCCCGCATTGCCGCCTCCCAATACACCAAAAAACCGGTGAGCATTGTGGTGTTCGGCTATCCGGGTTCCGGCCGCGGTTCACAAGCCCACGCCCTCGCCGAAAAGTTCGGACTCGAATTTGTGGCCACCGGGAAAATGCTTCAGGAAGAAATGGACGCGGGAACTGAAATCGGAAAACAAGTCGCCGAACTTTATGAAAGCGGAGAATTGGTGCCGGATGAAATTGTGATTCCTCTGATCGAACAAAAAATTGCCTCCAGTCAGCAAGCCCGCGGATTTATCTTCAAAGGCTTTCCCCGCACCCTGGTGCAGTCCTACATTCTCGATGGTCTGCTCATGAAACACGGATGCTCCATTTCCAAAATTTTGGAAATAGAGGTGCCCATGCTCCAACTTATGGAACGGCTCGCCAAACGCAGTCGCACCGACAGCTGTATGCCCTATGACACCAGCACCGAAAAAATTGTCAGAAGGCTGCGGGACCATGAAGAAAAAACCATGCCGGTTATCAAAAAATATGAACAGCAACATGGCGTCAAAACCATCGATGGCACCGGGAATTTTGATCAGGTCTTCGAAGCCTGTGCCACCGAAATCCAGAGCCTGTTTCAGGTGGGCAGTCTTAAATAAAATCCAAATCCCCGAAAGAAAAAGTTATGATGGGTCCCTCCCCCAATGAAAAACACCCTATGCTAGGGTTTCCCCAGGTCTGTTTTATCAAAAACACTGTAAAGAACCCCAATATCCAAATTGGCGATTATACCTATTACGATGACCCTGACGACTCCGAAAACTTCGAACGGAATGTCCTCTATCACTTTCCGTTTATTGGCGATAAGCTGATCATCGGTAAATTTTGCGCCATCGCCAGAGGCGTGACTTTTATCATGAACGGGGCAAATCACAAACTGTCGGGACATTCCACCTACCCTTTTTATATCTTCGGTAACGGCTGGGAAAAAACCGCACCAAAACCCGGGGAACTTCCCTACAAAGGGAATACCGAAATTGGCAACGATGTCTGGATCGGTTACGAAGCCGTGATCATGCCGGGGGTGAAAATCGGAGATGGCGCCATCATTTCTTCCAAGGCGGTGGTGGTATCCGATGTGCCCGCCTACACCGTGGTCGGTGGCAATCCGGCCAAAGAGATCAAAAAACGATTTTCGCTGGAAACCATTGATAAACTTTTAAACCTCAGATGGTGGGAGTGGCCCATTGAGACGATCACCGCCCACCTGGATCACATTTCGTCAGGCACACCCGAAGCCCTCGAGTGCTTGAGCAACGCATCTCCTTCACTCTCCCCGTTCGAAAAGCATTAACGGACCTGAAAGTTTATGAAAAATTCCCACACCATTTTTTCTGATTTTCCATATTTCGCCCATGGCGGCGATTACAATCCGGACCAATGGATGCACCGCTATCCGGAAGTACTGGAAGAAGATTTACGTCTAATGAATTTGGCGAACTGCAATACCTTTTCCCTCGGGATTTTTTCCTGGATGGACTACGAGCCCAGGGAAGATGAATTCCATTTTGACTGGATGCGGAAAATTTTGGACAACCTGCATGGGCAAGGGAGCCAAGTGGTATTGGCCACACCCTCAGGGAGCAAACCCGCCTGGTTAAGCAAAGCGTATCCCGAGGTCTGCCGGGTGAATGAACAGGGGCTCCGCGCCCATCATCACCGGCGTCATAATCACTGTATGACTTCACCCGTGTATCGTGAAAAAGTCGCGATCCTCAATCAAAAACTCGCCAAAGAATTCGGGGATCATCCCGCCGTCAAAATGTGGCATCTGTCAAACGAATACGGCGGCGAGTGCCATTGCGATCTCTGTCACCGCGCTTTTCAGGACTGGTTAAAGAACCGCTATGAAACCCTGGACGAACTGAATCACGCCTGGTGGAGTTACTTTTGGAGTCACCGTATCGGAGACTGGTCTGAAATCGATCCCCGGGATGAAAGTGTGGACGGCATGCGCCTCGACTGGCGGCGTTTTGTCAGTCATCAAACCCTCGACTTTATGAAAGCGGAAATTGCCGCCCTGCGTGCGGGAACGGCCACGCAACCCGTCACCACCAATATGATGGGTTTTTATCAGGGACTCGACTACTGGCGCTTCGCGGAAGTGGTGGATGTCATTTCCGACGATGCCTACCCCCAGTGGAAAAATACCGCGCAGGATCTGAATACGGCGGCCCTGCTGGGCTGTGTGCACGACATGCACCGGAGCATGAAACAGGGGAAACCGTGGATGCTGATCGAATCCTGTCCGGATGCCCCGCAGTGGCAGGGCACCGCCCGCCTCAAACGGCCCGGGGTCTATCGAAACGAGATGCTGCAAGCGGTCGCCCACGGCGCCGATGCCATTATGTATTTTCAGTGGAGAAAAGGCCGGGGCGGAAGTGAGAAATTTCATGGGGCGGTGGTCGATCATGAAGGCTCCGAAAACACCCGGGTGTTCAAACAGGTGTCAGAGCTGGGAAGCACGCTTCAAAAACTCGCGCCCATCGTCGGAACCAGCACCAAGTCTGAAGTCGCAGTTATCATGGATTGGGATTCACGATGGGCCCTGGAATGTTCTCAGGGCCCCCTCATCATCAAGGGAGAGAATCAATATCTGACCCCCATCTTGAAATCACATCGGGGATTCTGGGAAAACGGCGTTTCTACAGATGTCCTGGAAAGCCTTGGCGATTTTTCAGGATACCGTATGGTGATCGCCCCCCAATTATATCTTTTAAAACCCGGGGTTGCGGAACGCCTCCGCCGCTTTGTCGAAGACGGAGGCACCCTGGTCCTCACCTATCTCTCGGGGGTGGTCGGTGAGAGCAACCTTTGTTTAAGAGAAGGATTTCCCGGCGGGGGACTTCGGAAACTCTGCGGCGTCTGGGCTGAAGAAATTGACTACCTGTATGAAGGCGAGACCCAGGAAATCGACTTCCTACCCGGAAACACCTTGGAGCTGAAAGGACGTTGGCAAACAGGACGGACCTGCGAACGTGTGCATGCCGAGGGAGCCGAAATTTTGGCGACCTTCACCCATGATTTTTATGCCGGCTCCCCTGCCCTTACCTGCAACGCTGTGGGAAAAGGATCCGTGTATTATCTGGCCGCCAGCATGGATACAGCCTTTTGGAAGGCCTTTTCTCAATCCCTGATCTCCAACGCAAAGCTCTCCCGAATCCTCGAAACCGAACTCCCCGAAGGCGTGCACATCCGGGAGCGCGGCGACGAAAATAAAACCTATATTTTCATTCAGAACTTCAACAACCATTCGGTCGAGATCGATTTAGGAAATTTGACCGGTCGCTGTATGGAAACCGGCCTTTCGGTGCAGGGCCGCCTCAAATTGAAGGGCTGGCACTCCCGCGTACTTTGTAAAAAACGTCATTCTCTTCCTGAAGAATGACCCTTTCAGAGACTCCTGCGGTCCGTCGCCTGAAGCTGTTTCAAAATAAATTTTTCCCACTTTCGTGAATCCGCCCCCTTGGGGTGAAGACGGACACCATGTTCATGACACTTCGTTTTCCCGGAAAATTCCGTCCACTTGACCTCCCCCAGAAGATGATATTTTTTATCGAAACCCAATGGGTGCATATCCACAACCAATTCCAGTTTCGCTCCCACCTTCATTTTGGTTTTCCCACATAAACGCATCCCGTGCATTGACGGCTTGGTTAACATTGCAGATTCCGACCTTCCCGCCTTCTTAAAAATGCCCCATTGAAATTTAAGAATCCGATACGTAACCGGACAATCCAATTCTAATCGAACGGAGTCTCTTTTTTCAGTCCACGATGGTTTTCGTAATTTGAGCATCATAAGAGTATGGGTTGAGAGATTCGTATTGTAGCTTGGCATTGAAACTTTTTCGATGGTATGTTGAAAATAAATCCTCCCATGACGCCTCCACCTAAAATTTCAGGAACCCCCGCATCCCTCCCGCCCGAATTCGCATTGATTCAAAAAATGACAGATGCAAGTTTTCGGGCGATGGACCAGGACCGTGCGCTGGAAATCTGCCTGGTCGGTCTGACCCAATTGCTGGAAAGTCAGGGCGCAGGAATCTTGACCGGAGAAGCCGGTTCCGAATGGCACTTACGCGTCCATCTGCCTGCGGGTTTGAACAGTCAAACATTACACCGGTTGACCGTACACAGTGAGCAACAACTTCTCACCCGCCAGGCGGGACTGGAGAATATTACGATTACCAGCAGCCTGATTCAAACACCTGAGCATCAAGAACAGCCTCCCCCGGTAACCTCATGGTCCACCTTCCCCCTGCACGTGGAGGATAAATTTTTAGGATTGCTCTTTCTCGATCTCGGCGGACAGCAAAATCTTCCCCCTTCTTTAGAGCCAGTTCTCCACCAGATAAATACCGGTCTGCTCTCCCAGCAAAACCTGCGCGGACTCCTCGTTACGGATCCACTCACAGGCTGTTACAATCGGTGGTTTATGGATGTGGAACTCACCAAGTTTTGCGAAAACCTGTCATCCACTTCGAAACCTTTCGCCGTGATGATTTTGGATATTGATCATTTCAAAAGCATCAATGACCAACAGGGACATGCCATCGGGGATCATATCCTCGCTTTATTTTCGGATTTACTGCGGCAGGGCTTGCACCCATTTGATGCCACCATCCGCATGGGGGGAGATGAGTTTCTGATTTGGTTTCCCCGGGTGCGCAATCGGGATCTGGATGCCTTCGGACGGCAACTCCTTGCCGAAGTGGAAAAGAAATGCCGAAGCCCGAAAACCCCCAATGAGAAAATTACTTTTTCCATGGGACTGGTCATTCATGACCCCGCGCAAGAACCGATCTCGAAAGAACAGCTTCTCGATCGCGCCGACCTCGCCCTCTACACCTCAAAACGAAAAGGCCGAAATCAATTCACCCGCTGGACCCCCGAACTGGAATCCCAACCGATACTGGGGACACATGCAGAAGCCATCCTTCCGTCAGATGTGCCGGACCTCCAAATCCAAATCTCCGGCTTGAAGGCGCAAATTCTCAGAGACCAGGATCATTTAGTGGAATTGCTGACCCACATTTTAAGCATCAAAGAATTCGAAACCGGACTGCACAGCCACCGGGTTGCCAGAATCACCTCGTTTTTGCTCGATCAACTGGACCTCCCCGCAGAAGAGAAAATCGCCATTCACCGTGGCGCCAAATTACATGACATTGGAAAAATCGCGATTCCGGAAGCCATCTTACACAAAGAAGGCCCCCTCTCTGAGCATGATTGGCAGATCATAAAACAACATCCCCGCTTGGGACACCGGTTCATCCAAAACCAGGATTTCCTGAAAGCCGCCGGGGATATTATTCTCTACCACCACGAACAATTCGACGGCAAAGGCTACCCCCGGGGATTAAAAGGTGAGGAGATCCCCTTCGGCGCCCGATTGTTTTGCGTGGTGGATGCCTACGACACCATGCGGGCCAATCGCATATATAAATCCTTTTTGCCCCGGGAACGGGTCACCGAAGAGTTGCGAAGCAAATCCGGCTCTCAATTCGATCCTGAAATTCTGGAATTTTTCTTCAAACACCTCGATGAGATTGAACGGATTGGTTGCTGGGAATCCTAAATCAGATCTTGCCAAATGATCTTACGGAGCGATAGAGTACAATAAATCAGGACTCAAATCCGTTCAGAATAGTATCATGGCAAGAATTCCCACTATCCGTCGCCGGCAATGGAACCGGCAAACGGCCGCCCATTTGGCGGTCCGCGCCGGCTTGGGTCCCACTCCGCGTCAATTGGACGAACTCGAACAGATGGCCCCCTCCGAAGCCGTGGAGCAATTTCTCCGTTACCCCGCAGAAAGCACCCGGAACCAAACACCGGACTGGTTTCATGCCCCCCTGGCCCAAAGCCGTTTCCCCAAAGGAATGGATCGAAAAGCCTTTTATGCCCTGGAAAAGGAAGAACGCCAAAATTTGCAACGGGAATATAACAAAGTCCTGCGAAAAAATCTGGAAAAGACCCGGGAATGGTGGATGGAACGTATGGTGCAATCCCCCCATCCCCTGGAGGAAAAACTGACACTCTTCTGGCACGGACACTTTGCCACCTCGGTGCAGAAAGTGAGAGATCCCTATCCCATGCTTCTACAGAACCTGATGTTCCGCGAACGCGGCCGGGGTCGCTGGCGGGACATGATTCTCGCCCTCTCCCAAGATCCCGCCATGCTCATATATTTGGATAATGCCCGCAGCTCCAAGCGGAAACCCAACGAGAACTATGCGCGGGAACTCATGGAACTCTTTACCCTCGGAGAGGGCAATTATACTGAAGAGGATATTCGTAATGCGGCCCGGGCTTTTGCCGGGTGGTCCATCGATCCTCAGGAGTGGACCTTCAAACAACGCACCGGACAAATGGATACCGGACGTAAAGTGTTTATGCAGGCCGAAGGGCGGTTGACCGGTGAGGACATCATTGACGAAATCCTCAAACAACCCGCCGCGGCCGATTTCCTGGCGGAACGGCTTTGGACCTTCTTTGCATCCGAAACACCAAACAAAAGTGCCATCGATCATATCAGCCGCAGCCTTAAAGACGAGAACTTTGATTTGTCCGCCGCCCTGCGCGTTTTATTTACCCATGAAGACTTTTACCATCCCTCGGTGATCCGCGGACAAATCAAGAGCCCCGTTCAACTCTCCGTACAATTGGTTCGCACCTTAAATGCACAAGTCCCTCCGGGCAAAAGTATGGTCAAAGCCTCAAAACAATTGGGACAAAACCTGTTTGAGCCCCCCTCCGTCAAAGGCTGGGACGGCGGTGCGGCCTGGATCACCGCATCCAACTTATCCCTCCGCTACAGCTTGGCCGCCAAATGGATTAAAATGAAAAACAGTTTTAATCCCCAAACCCTCATTCCCGACCCGGCTCTATCCAGGGTACAAGTCCGGGAACTCCTGTTTGACCGCTTTTATCACAGTCCCCTGCGCGAACAGGAGCAAGCCAGTATGGATCAGTATTTGAGCAAAATGCCTCCGGTTTCCGAGTGGCAGCGCGCCCACTACAGCCAAATACTGCAACACCTGGTCCAACAACCCCAATATCAACTCACCTGATCCGGAGGCCCCCATGTCTAAACAACCAGATTTTATGACCCGCCGACAGTTCTTGCGAACCGGTGTCATCGGTGGCGCTCTCGCCACCACCCTCCCCTCCTTTTTAGACCAAACGCTTTGCCGGCTCGAAGCGGCGGAAGTGAACAGTTCCCTGCAACGCCGACATGGCAGAGATGCCCCCATTCTCATCCTCCTCCAGCTCGCAGGCGGAAACGACGGTCTCAACACCGTCATTCCCCTCGGGAATGATCACTACCGCCGCGCCCGCCCTCAACTGGGAAGTGTCGAATCCAAAGCCCTAAAACTGGACAACGGCCTGGGCCTGCACGAAAGCCTCACCGGCCTTAAAGCGCTCTATGATGACGGATTGCTTTCGGTATTTAACGGCATCGGATATCCCAACCCCAACCGCAGTCATTTCCGAAGTACGGAAATCTGGCATACCGCCTCTCCCGAAGGTCGGAAAGGCGGCGACGGCTGGGTGGGACGCTATTTTGACAATCAGTGTGAAGGCATGCCCGCCGAAACGGGCATCAGCTTAACCAGCACCCCGCCTCAAGCCTTTCAAGGCCCCAGTCCGCTAGGTATCACCTTCAGAAATCCCAAACAGTTCAGTTTCGATGATGACGACGAAATGATGTCCGGCGCATCCGTGGGCATGGCCACCGGACGGAGCCGCCACCGCAAAGATTCCGCCCTGCACTTCCTCGAACGCACGGATCTGGATGCCCGCGTTTCCAGTGACCATCTTCACAGCACCCTCAAAAAGATGCCCAGCTTGAAAGGTTTTCCACGAAATCAAATCGGCAATGATCTTTCTCTGGTCGCCCGCATGATCGGCGGCGGCATGTCTACCCGAATCTATTATGTCTCCCAGGGCGGATTTGACACCCACGCCAACCAAATGTATTCCCATGCGCGGTTGCTCAAGGATTTGGGAGATGCCCAAAAAGCTTTTTGGGATGAAATGAAACGTCAGGGAAACACCCAGCGGGTGCAAATGCTGGTGTTCAGTGAATTTGGACGCCGGGTCGCCGAAAATGGAAGCAGAGGCACCGATCACGGCGCCGCCGCCCCCGCATTTGTGTTAGGCGGAAAACAAAAAGGCGGCGTGATCGGCGAAATGCCCAGCCTGGATCCCAAAGATCTCAATCGCGGAGATGTCAAACACCACACCGACTTCCGTCAACTCTACGCCACCCTGATTGACGAACACCTGGATGCGGACGCCAGCTTGGTCCTCGGCAAACGCTGGCCGAAAATAAAAAACTGATTCAGTATAAAAATCCGGGACGCGGGCCCTCCGGACCGACCCCGTCCCGGGGTCACAACTTCCCTCCCCCAGCTGGACCGCGGGACGCGGGCCCTCCGGACCGACCCCGTCCCGGGGTCACAACTTCCCTCCCCCAGCCGGACCGCGGGACGCGGGCCCTCCGGACCGC
>JARHXX010000029.1 GCA_029269125.1 Kiritimatiellaeota bacterium B1221
GTAGAGGGTTTGTTATGCTGCCTCGAGTTTCATTTGAGGCGTGATTCCTCCCAATGCGGTATGGGGTCTTTCATGGTTGTAGCTCCACATCCACTGGGTGGCAAGTACTTGTGCTTGTTCAATGCTCTCAAAGAGGTGCAGATCCAGCCATTCATGGCGGGCCGTGCGGTTAAAGCGTTCGATGTAGGCGTTTTGGGTCGGCTTACCCGGCTGGATAAACAGGAGCCTGATGTCCTGGGCAGCTGCCCAGGACATCAGCTCGGAGCTGGCATACTCCGGGCCGTTGTCGCAGCGGATACAGGATGGCTTACCTCGCCATTCAATGACCTGCTCCAGGCTCCGGATCACCCTTGGCGAAGGTAACGAGAAGTCGACCTCGATGCCCAGGGCTTCCCGGTTGTAATCATCGATCAGGTTGAACGTACGAATCTTCCGGCCGTCCGTTAGTGAATCGCTCATGAAGTCCATGGACCAGATTTCATTGATGCTTTGAGGTGTTTCAAGGGCATCGGGTTTATCACGCTTCAGCCGTTTCCGGGGCTTGATTCGCAGGTTCAGTTCGAGTTCCCGGTAAATGCGGTATACACGTTTGTGGTTCCATTCAAAGCCTTTCACGTTACGCAGATACGCAAAGCAGAGCCCAAAGCCCCACCGGCGATACGTCGTGGTCAGCCGTAGCAGCCAGTCCGCGATCTGTTCGTTTTCCGTGCTCAACTTCGTCTCATAGCGGTAGCAGTTTTCGCTGATCCGGAACGCCTCGCAGGCCACCCGGATCGTGCATTTTTTCTCCTCAACCACTTTCTTCGCCATCTCTTTGCGTCGAGACGGCTTCACCACTTTTTTTCAAGGGCCTCTGAAACAATCTCAGCCTTGAGCCGCTCCTCGGCATACATTTTCTTCAGCCGCCGATTCTCGGCCTCGAGCTCTTTGAGCCTGGCCATCAGGGACGCATCCATACCCCCGTACTTCGCACGCCACTTGTAAAACGTGGCCGCACTCATGCCGTGCTCCCGGCAGAGATCCGGAACCTTCACTCCCGACTCCGCCTGCTTCAATATTGCCAGAATCTGGCTGTCACTGTATTTCGATTTCTTCATTGTCGTCGTCCTTTTTTTCGGTTGTAGAATACTCTACTTATGACGACCACTCTTTTCTGGGGGTATTACACAGTGAAGGGTTGCAAGGAGTGGATCGATAGCGAACTGGCCCAAAGAACAAAAGTAGGCACACTGGCCTCTTCTCTCTCAGGGTCACAAACCACTGATGCCGTCGACGCATTCCATCGATTAAAGAATGCGGGCCATAAAGTAAGCTTATGCACTATCGTTGATTTTTATCTTCAACATAACTTAGCACCAGATGAGAAGATCGTAACAGTGAAAGAGGTTCTGGCCTGCTATGAAGCCGAAATGAAAGCACCTAGCGATGGTAATTTACCAGCAAGGCCAGAGTCCATAAACAGCAAAAAGAAAAGAGTACGAAGCTTCATAGAGCTTTATGGAGAGAAAGATATTCGTGAGGTTACAGAATCAGATGTCAAAACATGGTCAGATTCTTTCGCTCACCTTGCACCGAGGACTCAGTTGAATAAAAAAGCGGAACTGCAAAGCGTGATAAACTTTGCCGAATCATTTGTGCCTGAGTTCAAAAATACAGTTTGCCACATAAAGCAGACAAGACGCAAAGAGTCGAAACCAGCTTGTATCCTCAGCCCAAAAGATACAGAGGCGATGATGCGATATTTAGAGGAAAATTATTCAAGCTCCTATGTAGTTACATTTGCGCTTATGGCATTCGCTGGAATCAGGCCATGGGAACTAACTCGACCCGATAATCCCCTCACATGGGAAAACATCCGACTTGATGCAAAGAAAGTCTTCATAGAACCACGGCAGTCGAAAACTCGCACATGGAGAGAGGTCCCAATTTGCGATAATCTGATGGCATGGCTCAAGCCACACCAAGGAAGTGGACGTATTGCTCCTTCAGTGACCAGCTTCACAGTTGCAAGGGCCAAAGCCATGAGGAAGACCACCACACTCGAGAAGTGGCCTGTCGATGCTCTCAGGCACTCATACGGGACTTATGGCGGTGAGATCCACGGATTGCATAAGGTCGCTGGATTTATGGGCCATACTGGTGGCATAGGTGTTTTTCAAAGTCACTACAGAGGCCGATGTACTCCACAAAATGCAGAGGCATATTTTCAGATTATGCCAAATGGCAAAAAAGGAGTGGTTATCAATATGAAGTCAGCTTGATCTACATAAAACACATATATTATATTAATTAAGTTGTTTTCTCATATTTGCAATTTTGCGGATGAAGGTGTTGACATAATCAAAAATCCCTATTAGGATATGGTATATCGGATTTCCGATTTACTTAACCCCAAATAATGGAACTACACCCTATGACCAAAAATGCAGAAACACAATTATCAGGTATGGATCGAATTGAACATGCCTTCCGTACCTCGAAATACAAGAAAGAGACCCACAAGCAACGACTGAGCGAAACCTTAACTCAGACCTCCATGACAATGACCCCAAGCCAGCTCGAGGAGCTCAAAACTGTATCTGAGCAAACGGGTCTTTCGGCTTCGCACATCATTCGTCAATCGCTCGGTTTCGCTTTGCCTTCTCTACGTAGGCAACAGGGCATACCCAAAGAACAACATAGCGTATTCAAAACGACTATCCGCTAATATCCACACACACAAAACCCCGCTATATGGACGGCAATCCAAGCGGGGATTTATAACTAAACATAAGGAATACGAACATGTCTAATTTAGCACCTAAACACACAAATGACAACTATAATCTTGCACCTTACCCTCCTTTAGCCAGTGGCAGAAAATGGATGGAACATGTAATCAATGAAAGCATATCTTTCACCGAGCTACTAAGTGAAGAGTGGCAGACATTAAAAACTAAGTGGATCGATATTAAAGAAGCAGGAAACGCTCTAGGACTCGACACATTCAGCCTATATCTACTTGATACGAATGAAGTCCTAACCACTCGCCAATTTAGTGATGAGCTAAAATTTAGTGAACGCCAAATCCTTTCCATACTTCATTCTAAAGAATGCAGAAAAATTGATCAAGATTGTCTCGAGGAGGTGAATGTATGAAAAGCACCACAGAGACAAAGCTTGATTGCGCTTTGAAATACGCCTCGAGAGGTTGGCATGTACTTCCCATTATACCAAACGGCAAAAAACCAGCTTGCAAAAATGGTGTAAACGATGCGACCACAGATTCAGACCAGATCCGCAAATGGTGGGATCAGAATCCAAACTATAACGTAGCTGTAGCCACAGGAAAAAGTTCAGGGGTTGCAGTCGTCGATGTCGACATTGATTCAAGCAAAGGGATTAATGGTTTTGCATGGCTCGACTCTCAAGACATCGAACTTGATTCAGGCATAACCCAGGACACTCCTCGAGGTGGCAAGCACTTCTTTTTTGCCCTTGGAGAGGAGGATGTTAGAAACCAGCAAGGAGGCTCTACAGGCATCGATGTCCGTGGAGATGGTGGGTATATTCTCATGGCCCCTTCAGACACAGCCAAAGGTGCATATAAGCTTCATGATGTCGATGATATGGCTCATATGCCAAGCAGGTTCATAACACCAGTAAGACACTCTCTGAATAGTGAAGAATGCGATGTTCAAAATGTGACATTCTCAGACATCGAGCAGGCTCTACCAGATGCACTCGAGATGTGTATTGATTATCTCAAGAAAGAAGCAGAGCCAGCTATCCAAGGAAAATCAGGACATAATACCTTACTCTCAGTTTGCCAGTCTCTCGTGACAGGTTGCGGAATGCCTCTTGAACAGGCAACTGACCTGTTATGGGAACATTACAACCCCCGTTGTAATCCACCATGGGATCCAACCTCACCAGAGGAGGTCAAGGATTTTGAAAGAAAGGCCCATGAGGCTCTTATAAATCCAATTGAATTTCCTAAGCTGAACTTTAGAGATGTTCCGTATGCGATTCTATACGCTGAAAAACTTTTGGAAGAAATGGAAGTTGCCGAAGGCATTGATGCTATCCCTGAAACTAAAATCGAGCGTAAAGGAATGCGCCTTGTATCATGCCTTGAACTGGTCTCAGATCCTAAGCCTATCGATTGGCTAATCCACAAAGTTATTCCCTCTCTTTCACTGGTCTTTAATTACGGAGAGCGTGGATGCCTCAAAAGCTTTCTTCTTATCGATATGCTATTCCACGTAGCCACAGGCAAGCCATGGAGGGGGGCAACTGTTAAACAAGGGCCAGTGGTGATCCTCGCTGGTGAAGGTCAAGGAGGAATGGCCCAGCGTGTACAAGGATGGATGCAAGAGAACGGAGTCAGTCAAAATAACGTACCCTTCTACGTATCTGACAGAGGAGGAAACCTTGATGATCAGAAAGGCTTAGATTCTGTTTTCGAGGCACTTGATGAACTCGAGAAACCTCCTGTAGTTGTTGCAGTTGATACACTGGCCAGATGGCAAACAAGTGAAGAAAACAGCACCTCTGATTCTGGCCGAATGGTTCAAGCGTTTGACAGCATTCGAGATCGTTATGAGTGTACAGTGATCGTGATTCACCATGTAGGCCATAATGAAAAGTCGAGAATGCGAGGAGCTTACGCATACGAAGGAGCTGCCGATGCTCTCTACCTAATCAAAAAGAAGGAAGGAAAAGAGCAATCCCATGTGACCATGGAATGTAAAAAAATGAAAGAAGCAAAGGAACCATCCACCATGGCGTGGAATGCACAAGTCACACCAATTCATGGGTTGCTAGATGAAGGCGAACAAGTGACCACCTTGACATTAGAACCACTCGACCAAGTCCCTGACACAACGAGCAAAAAGGGACGAAAGCCTCTATTTGAAGATGAGCAAATATATAAAGTTATAAGAGAAAATCCTGATGCCTCACAAGGCCAGATTTGCAAATTAGTTAAAGGTAATGAGGCCTTTAGCACTGAGGCCGTAAAAAAACGTATTCAGGACCTCGAGAAGGAGGGCATGATCAACTCAAGCAAAGATTCACGAGGCACCAAATCTTACACAGTGATCGACAATATCATCACAAACTTAGGTGGGGAAAAATAGATTTTCCCTAGGGAAAAATAATCAGTCCCTAGGGTGGGGAAAAAGGTGGGGAAAAACCCCCTTTCTTAGAAGGGGTTTTTACCTACCCACCCCACCGACTCAGAAATTTAAGATCGTCGCAAAATAGCGACAGGTAAACAAATCAGGCCAATAGGCCAAAGGAATGAAAAATAATGAATACGAATGAAAATAGAACTATCTCAGCAATCAATCCCCCGGATGGCTTTGGATCCAAAGATCTTCACAAGCGGATTTATGCTTTCAACTCCAAGCGTGATTCGATTGACGAGGAACGAAAAAAAGCTGAGGGCAAAATCTCAAGGCTTCAATCCGAGATCCGACAGGGAAAAGGGACACTGGCCAAGATCGAGGCTTTACGCAAAGCTCAGGGTCAAGTGCTTTTATGCGATGCTAGCGAACCCTTGCTTGTTTCCGAGAGAGAGGACTTGATCCGAGCCATCGAAAAAGAACAAGTCTCTCACAAGGATTCAATTACGGCAAAGATTGAGGCCAGAGAAAAAGTAATTCAGGGGCAAGCTGAAAAAGCAGGTCATGGTGACGAGGTGATCGAGGCACTAATCAGAGAGGATAAAGTTATCAGTGAATTATGCTCTCTCAATTGGAATTATTCGGACTCTACCACCAGCGGGCAAATTCAAGAACGAGTGGATCTACTCAAGAAACGAGTTGAGACGGCATTAGTCTAAAAAAGCCTTTATTCATGCAGGTATAAACTTGCATGACCCGCTAGTCGATGGCGGGCCTTATAGTTAGGAGCCTGACGCTGGCTCGGGTTTTCATCGATTGCCAGCACCTTTTACCCTTTGCCTTAACAGGCATGGGGTTTTTCACTTTAAGCTTGCGGAAGAAACATGAAAGAGACTTTATTAGGAGCCATGAACTATTCCGTAAAATGCCCCTCTTGCTTTTTAGAAATCAAAGTTCCTGAAAATGAACTTAACAACAAAATTAAATGCCCCCGATGCGGGGAAAAATTCTCCGTCCCTAAAGAGATACAAGACGAAGTGGCTCAAAAAGCTAAAGAACAAAAGCCAAAGACTTTTGAATTTCGCCCTCCAATGGAGAAGCATGAAAAAGACATCAAACCTCATCACTCAACTACAGACCCCCGCAAGGTTAAAGTTAAAGCGGACACCCCTCAAGGTTGCGTGCTATGTTTACTTGGAGTGCTTATTTGGGCTACTGGCTTTCTAAATATCTTTTTTGTAATTCTAGGAATTTCTCTCATAATTTGGGGGGTTGTCGCTTCCAAGAAAAATGTTTGCTCTGTCTGTGGAAATAAAGTTGAGAGCACTTCAAAAATTTGTCCAGTTTGCAACGCAAGATTTAAAGACTAATTCAACCCCATGCAGACTTTATATAGGGCAAGGCACTCATAATCTGAAAAGGTGCTTAGAGAGCCTTTAAACGGCCCTGAGAGCCACCCTGCCACTCCTCCCCCTCAAAGGTACTATCTGGACATTTTGAAAATCTTTACGGCGCACAATGGCACTTCCATTTTGTCGGAAAAGAGAGTGCGCTATTAACATCCCAGACGATAGCTATTTTTTCTTTACGGCATTTGCACCAGCGTAAAATTGATCCGATAAAAAGAAAAAGGGTGTACATTGGGGGACACTTTCAGCTTAAAAAAAGCTTGTACACCCACGTACACCCTGTAACCTTTGCCTGTTGACAATTCACACAAAACGCTGAATTTAAGGCATTTACATAAAACAAAAATGGTGGCGGTGGAGGGAGTTGAACCCCCGACAAAAGGATTATGATTCCTCTGCTCTGCCACTGAGCTACACCGCCGAAGTGGGGGTGGGAATAGGGGAAAATGTGGATTGTGTCAAGCCGAAGACTTTAAAAAGAAAAAATCTGTGGGAATCTGCGTGCATCTGCGCGTCCTTCTCCTAGGAAAGAAGGGATGAACGCACGCAAAAAAAATCAGCTCTTCGTCACCTGCTTCCTGCTGGGTATGTTTATTTTTACGGGGATTATGACTTTTGTGGTCGGCCCCATCCTCATGGAGAAACGGGATCAGGTGGCGCAGGATAAAATTTTGTTTAAATGCCAAAGCGTTTTGGACGGCTCCACCATCGAAGTACAAATGCGCGCTTGGGAACGTCCCAACACAAATCCGGTTTTTAAAGTCAAACTCGCGGGGTTGGATGCCCCTCCGCTGGGGGATGCCGAGGATCCGCAGGTCATCGCCTGGGCTGAAAGTCATAACCTTTCACCGGCATTGATAGCCAAATTAAACGAGTCCGCTTTCAAAAACCTCCAGGCTTTCATCCGCAAACAAAACCTTTTCCTCTATCGGGAAGACGGCAGCCGGGGGTCACAGAATCTGAGCGACGGCAGCTACGTGCACGTGTTCGTGGCCGGCTCCCACGCCAATCTGAAGCAAATCAGAAGTGGCCTCGCCCTACACGACACGTCACGTCCACATGCCTTTTCAGATCAGTACGCAGAAGCACAGGCCGCAGCCAAAGCTCAACACAAAGGCCTCTGGGCAAAAGAATAATCCGAAATTCGGATTAACCCCCCTTCGCTTTCAGGGTAAAGTTTAAGTACAACCCTGGAGGATACAATTTTGTACTTATTTAACATCATTAGCATATTTCTAACTCGAAAAAATTTGTTGATACCTAAAGTCTGATTAAATTGCTCTAAGTGCCTATGAAATCTCTGAGCAAACATAAATCCGGTTCTGCCTTACTCCTGACCCTCCTGGTCGTCAGCTTGTTAATGGTAATCGTCCTGTCTTTTACCGTCTATGTACGAATGGAATTTCGTACAGTGTCCAATCGGATGGAAAGCCTGCAATCCCGCCAGAATGCGAAACTCGCCTTGTACCTCGCCTTGGCCCAGCTTCAAAAAAGCGCCGGTGCGGATCAGCGGGTCACCGCCAATGCGGAAATTCTGGGCGCATCGGTTCCCCAGCTCAACCGCCACCTCACAGGGGTATGGGATACTGAAAACCCCGGTGACGACCCGATTTGGCTGATCTCATCCCCCCCCGGAAATGCCGTCGACCCCCTGACACCCCCCAATACAGCAAACAGCATTGCCCTGGTCGACACCGGTGTGCTGGGGAGCACGGCCGATTTAAATGACCGCATTTTCGCCCAACTGATCGAAATCGATACCGACAACGCTCCGGGAAACTACGCCTGGTGGGTGGCTGACGAAGGAGTCAAAGCGAGTTTAAGCCTCAATGATCCCTTTGAATCCACCACGGATATTGACACCCTCACCTCCACCGAATTATCGCGTTTACGTTACGGGGTGCCCGTCAGAAATGCTCAGGAAACCGCAATCACCCCCACCACAGACTTTGAAAACACCGCCGCCAACGACTTTTTCGGGTCGGTCGTAAACTTGGACCAATATCCCTTTTACGCCAACCTCGACAACCCCCGGGAAAATGGCGGCATTCACCACTACACCCACCGTGCCACCGGTCTGCTGACCCAGCCTCTCACCGGCGGCGTAAAAAAAGACCTCTCTTTGGCCCCGGATCTTTTGGGAACGGGTTTTGAAGAATACATGGACTTTACCGCATACCTGGAAGAGCCCTCCTCCTCCCATCCAGTGATTAAAAATGCGGATGACCTTCGTCGCGCCCACCATATCACCCCCCCCACCACCCTCTCTCCCGCCAATGGCGAAATCGTACATTCCGTCACCCCCATCATCACCGACTTCGGTCTCCAGTTCAGTCCCCGCCGCGCTTCGTCCTCAGATGGCGAAGCCAGTTTGATGATGGCGGTGGCGCTTGAGCTCTGGAACCCTTACACCACCGCTCTGGAGCAGGAAGACCTCATTCTGGAAATCAGCGGTTTTCAGGATTTCGATATGACCCTCCGGGATGCAAGCGATACGGTGGTCTGGTCAGACAACTTTGATCCCAACAGCATCTTCGGCAACACCATTAGCATCCGTTTGGGTCAGGAACAGTTTCACAGCGCAACCTATGTGTTTTTGGAAAACGGTGCATATGATATGGAATTGCACGGACCAGGAAGACTGCTCTACTGGACCGGCCCCGATCAGGATGAACCCACCAAAGCCAGTTTTGCCAACCGCCGGTCCAATCAGTCCCGATTACAGCAGGTCATCAGTCCGGCCATCACCTTTCCGATTCTCACCGGCTCCGGAGATTACAGTGTCGGCTACACCATGGACGAAACCAACCTGACCGTCCGCTTGAGACGCGCACCGGAAAATGGCGGGGAGGTTTTGGTCGAACACAGCAACCTGCTCTTTGATGATGTGGACAACATAGATCACGGCACCCTCGGCCAATGGCAAAACCGGTGGTTGACTTACCAATTCCGATTAATTGAACGGGGGACCACTTACGGGGGTGACAGAAGTGCCTGGTTAAAAAATATCGACAAACGCACCCCGAACCCACGTTTTGGATACGACATCACCACGGATACACATACGATTCGCGAAGGCGCAAGCACCGCCCCTGATGATTCAGCACTCAAAAACAATTTAAGCGTCGATCAGGATGAAACCCTTTATTATTTTGACCGGACTTTGAGTAATAGTGACTGGAGCCGCGACACCCGCCGGGACATCCCTTTGTTTGAGCTCCCCCGCCAGCCCCTTATTTCCGTGGGTCAACTTCAGCACCTCTATATTCACGGCATGCCGCCTTACAGCATCGGCAACCCCTGGGGGGGCAGCACCTGGAACCAGCTTTTTGACGATTACTTCCTTTCCGGTATTCAGCGGGATATTTCAGAACCCGACTTCAGCACAACCGCCTATCCGCAACTCCCCCATCCCCGACTGGAGCTCGCAGATCCACAGGACCTGGGACTGGCCGCTTACGACAACAACACCCTTTCCACTTTAGATGAAGACAGTGCGTTGGCTTTAAAGGTACGGGGGCAGTTCAATTTAAATTCCGTTTCTACCCAGGCCTGGAAAGCGGTTTTGGCCGGATGCCGCTTCGCAAACTTCAGCCACCAGCTCCGCGACACCAACCTGCAGGATGCCAGCCACAGCAATGTGCAGATCGATACCGGCAACGATTACCCTGCCGGCTTCACCCGCTTCCCGCAATCCATTCAGGAACTGTTCCAAGTGGACAATATCAACTTCGACACCACCTATGACAGCTTGGTTTTAAACTTAAAACCGGGAATCACCTTTTTGTTTGACCGGACCAGCTTCAACGAAGATGACAGCGATTACGATACATCAGACGAAAGTAAATTGGACGACATGGCAGAAGAAATAGTTGACGCGATCCAGCAACGCATGCAGAATGTAGGTAGACCCTACTTCACGCTCAATGAATTTCTCACGGAACCTTACCAGAATGGAGATCCCATATTAGAACACGCCATCGAAACCACCGGCTTACGCAGAAAAGCCACTCCCAGTGGGGACATCACCCCTGAAGAAAGAACCCCCAGCTGGCTTTCTCAGGCAGATGTTATTTCCGCCCTCGCCCCTTTCCTTTCCACCCGTTCGGATACTTTTACCATCCGAGCCTATGGAAATGTGGAAGCGCCCAACGGGGATATTTCATCTCAGGCCTGGTGTGAAGCCACCGTTCAACGCATCATCACCCCGGTAGAATCCGGACTCACCCTCAACGAAATGGCCGACCCTCTAGACTCTGCATTCGGCCGCCAGTTCAAAATCATTTCATTCAAATGGCTTTCAAAATCAGAAATTTAATCCTGTGCCTGGGGATCGTCTTCAGCGCACAGCGGATGCGGGCCCAGGAGCCGCCCCCGCTTCGGGAGCTTAATTTCCATGTGCTTTCCGGCTCGCGGATTCACAATGTCAGATACGGCGTTTACGATGACAACGGCAATCTGATCGGCTCCAAACAAACCGGATTCCGGTCCTCCGGCCGCTCTCTGAAATATGCCTACAAAGGCCCTGCCAAAATCATCTTCTTTGAAGAAACACCCGCCCCCACCCCCTCAAATCCCAAAACCGTTTCACGCAAAATCGTGGGGGTGTCCAACGTGCCGAGCGGTGTTACCGATGTACTCTTTCTGTTTACACTAAATAAACCCGCCCCTGAGCAGGGCTATAAATATAATATCCAATGGATCGATACATCTGACGCAAACTTTCCGCCCGGCCATGTCACCATATACAACACCCTTCCTTTGGAGTTTAAAGGGGTGCTCGGAAAAAAAGGAGAGAAAGGAAAAGTAATCGAAGTCAGCCCCGGGATGAATCCCCCCTTTAGTTTTCACCCGGAAGTAAAAATCATTCTCACCCTTAAATCTGAAAATGACGGCATTTTAAGAGTGTACGAAGACAATATTATCGGCAGAAAAGACGACCGTATTCTACTGGTGCTCTTCCCTCCCCGATTCCCCGGATCCATCAACATTGGATCCAAAATCATTACCTTCCCCCTCACCCCGGTCGAAAAAGAAAAGACAAATCCGGCCTCCTCTTCCACAAATTAGGACGCATCGGCGTACAAAGCCAAAGCCTCCGACCACATGCGTTCCCGCTTCCTCCCTTTTTCCCGGGCAGCCCGAATCGCCCATCGCCCGGCCTCCTGCAGCCCTTCCACCTGGGCATTAAATTCCGGACTCTGACGAAAACGCAAGCGTTGCAGCCTCACAATCCACTCCTGCATGGCCACCCCGAAACGCGCATCATCCAGGTAGAGCTCCAACCCTCCGAATCCTATCGGCGCATAACGGTTTTCCCCCTCCACCGACAAACCATAAAAGGCAGGCACAAATATCCTCAGCCTGTTTAAATTCTCGCGGGCGGGCGCCTCCATACGATACTCAGAAATGAGGCGGTTGCGGTTATTCAGCCACCACACATCCCAGTGCTGATGCAGTTCACGCAAACTTCCGATGTTCGGAAGTCGCGTGGTCCAGACTTCCGACGATCGGAAATCCCCCATACTGATCCACGTCCATAGATTTTCCTGTCGGGAGGTAAATATCCACTGGCAAAGCGCGGCCGCCGACGGCTCATCCACGCCATCTCCTCCGACAATCTGCTCCGGATAGGGGGGCGAGGTGTGGGCATACTCCAGCACCAGCCCCTCAAACAGCATGCGGCTTCGACCGGCCAGCAGGGCGTGGGCAGACCCGGTCACCAGCCAATCCGGCACCTGCCATTGACGATTTTTTTGCCCGGCAGGCATGGCCGCCAGGCCCACCCGAAAAGCCAGTGCCCGGGTGAACGCCTCCGCCAACTCCCGGGGCTCCTCTTTTAAAGACGCTTCGGAAAGCATCAGCGTTTGTTGAAATATGCCCTGGTGCCAGCTTTGCTTTAATCCGACTTTGTCCGCACGCTTGTCCACCACAATGATGAGAGGTTGGCCCGCTTGAAAGGGCACGATGGCCTGCCAATCTGTTTCCAGTTGTTTGAGACTGCGCTCACTCCAAAAGGAGAGCTTTTGCACCTGCACCGCATCGCTGGCCATCACCTTAATTTTGCCTTTGGCGCTGAGAGAAGACATCAAAAAGTCGACCGGTTCCCGGGCGGAGAGCAGAGCCCCCCACAGACACCAGCACCAGATCCATTTCACTGGCCGGCCTCGCGCTCAAGGATCAGCGTAACCGGTCCGTCATTCAACAAATGCACCTGCATGTCCGCTTGAAAAATCCCCGTTTCCACCGCGACCCCTTCCCCGCGTAAATATGCCACAAAGGCCTCAAAATCCGCCTTCCCTTTTTCCGCGGGGGCGGCGGAAGTGAAGCCCGGACGAAAACCTTTTTTGCAATCGCCAAACAGGGTAAACTGGCTGACCGCGAGACAGGCCCCCTCCACCTCGGACAAAGAAAGATTCATACGTCCATCCGTATCCGGAAAAATCCGCAGACCGGCAATTTTACGGGCCAGCCACTGTGCATCCGCAGGGGTATCCTCACGACCCACCCCCACCAGGAGCAGAAAACCGCGTCCGATGCGGCCCACCACCTGGGAGTCCACTTCAACCCGCGCTTCCTGAACCCGCTGCAGGACAATTTTCATCGTTTAGGGGGTATAAGTTACGGAAACGATGCCACTATTCACTTCGGTAATTTCGAGGTGATTCCAAAATTCCGGTTCCAGATCCAAATCAAAACGATCCGCCATGGAACGGGTCCAGGGCACCGCCCAGAACCCCGGAAGCGGCAGATGTCCAATCCAGAAAATGCTCACCGGATTTGCACCTTCAGCCGGTTGCGGATCGATCACCACCCGGGTGCTCAAGTTAAAGGGGCCCATTGGCTCATTGGCAATGAGTTCAATTTCAGAGCCGGACACCACCGCGCCCAACAATTTGTGGGTATCCGGATCGTTATTCTGCCCGAGAAAAGCGTTGAGATTGCGTTGGGAAATCTTCGATACCGGAAGTTCGGTTTCGGAACCCAACGTGTTTTCCACAATTTTCAAATACCGCTCCACCTGCCGGCCGGGATCGCTGGCCACCGGAACCGTCAGGGAAGCATATGGCCAAAAAGCCAGTCCGATGACCGATACGATGGCCAAAAACAGCAATGAGTTGATGGCATTCCGAAAAGCTTTGGCCCCTTTGGCAGGTTCATCCGCGCTGTATTCGGGGGTGGGTGCCGCACCATTTTTATAGATACGGTCTCCACAATCTTTACAAAACGGAGAGGCAATTCGATTTAATACCCCGCAGGAAGGGCAGGGAATCATCGGTTCGGTATTTTTTTTACGGCTCATGCTTTTTTGGCTGTGGGGTTGGATTTGTTCTCTTTTTTACTGCCCGCAGTCGGTTTGGAAGAATCTGCGGCCGCAGATTTCTTATAACTATCGCTGCGGTAATCCGTTTGGTAGAAACCACTTCCTTTAAAGATCACCCCGGCTCCGGTGCCGATAAGGCGCTTTAATGCGGGCTTGCCGCAGGCCGGGCAGTCTTTCAAAGGTTCCGCACTCATAGCGTGAAAAGCTTCCAGCTGATGGTTACATTCCTGACATTCATAATCGTAAGTTGGCATCAAAATCCTCCGGGTTCAGTTCCGTGATTGAAAAATGGGGATCTAAACTATATCGATGACCGCATGAATGTCAATGACCCGCAAATCGCCACCGCATTCCAAGAGTGGATGCAAATCAGGAAACAGGAGCTCGACCAATCCCTTTTGGAACTGCTTCCGCCTGCCGATACCCGCCCTTCGGTGGTGCATGAAGCCATGCGTTATGCCTGCCTGAATGGCGGTAAACGTCTGCGGGGCATTTTGACCCTGGGTTTTTGCGAATGCTTTGGCAACGCCAAAAACAGGGCCATGAAACCTGCGGCCGCCTTGGAGATTTTTCACGCCTCCACGCTGATCCATGATGATCTTCCCTGCATGGATGATGATGCCATCCGCCGGGGCAAACCCTCCACCCACATACAGTTTGGCGAAGCCAATGCCCTGCTGGCAGGAAATGCCCTGCTCACCTTGGCCCTGGGATGGATGGCGGAAACCGCGGTCCCCCTCCCCCATCCACCGGGCATGCTGGTCAGCGAACTGGCCCGCGCCGGGGGAAGTGAAGGCGTGATTGGAGGACAAATTGAAGACCTCGAAGCCGAAACCGCACCACCGGATGAGGATCGGCTGATCTACATTCACACCGAAAAAACTGCGCGATTGATCGCCTGTGCCTGCAGAAGCGGCGCAATTTGCGGCGGCGCTTGTGCCGCCAAAGTGGATCGGGCAGGAAGCTTTGGCATGAACCTGGGCATGGCCTTTCAGATTTTAGACGACATTCTCGACTGCACCCAAAGCACCGAACAACTCGGCAAACCGGCCCACAGCGATGAAGAGAACGACAAAATGACCTCCGTCAGCCTGTGGGGGCTCGAGGGCAGCCGCAGCAAAGCCGCGGCCTACACCCAAAAAGCCCTGGATGACCTCGAAGCCCTCGACCAACCCACCGAAATGCTCGAAGCCCTCACCCGCTGGCTGCTGGATCGGGAAATGTAGGCAAAATTATTTTTGAGCAGGATGAGGGCTCGGGAACCGGGCAAGATGAATTAGGGCAAGATAATTGCTTTGGAACTGGGTTCGATGAGGGCTCTGAAACTGGGCAAGATGATTTAGGGCAAGATAATTGCTTTGGAACTGGGTTCGATGAGGGCTCTGAAACTGGGCAAGAGGATTTAGGGCAAGATAATTGCTTTGGAACTGGGTTCGATGAGGGCGCTGGAACCGGGCAAGATGATTTGGGGCAAGAGGATTGCTCTGGAAATGGGATCGATGAGGGCTCTGGAACCGGGCAAGAGGATTTGGGGCAAGAGGATTGCTCTGGAAATGGGATCGATGAGGGCTCTGGAACTGGGCAAGAGGATTTGGGGCAAGAGGATTGCTCTGGAAATGGGATCGATGAGGGCTCTGGAACTGGGCAAGAGGATTTGGGGCAAGATAATTGCTCTGGAAATGGGTTCGATGAGGGCTCTGGAACCGGGCAAGATGATTTTGGGCAAGATAATTGCTTTGGAACTGGGTTCGATGAGGGCTCTGAAACTGGGCAAGATGATTTTGGGCAAGATAATTGCTTTGGAACTGGGTTCGATGAGGGCGCTGGAACCGGGCAAGATGATTTGGGGCAAGATAATTGCTTTGGAACTGGGTTCGATGAGGGCTCTGAAACTGGGCAAGAGGATTTTGGGCAAGATAATTGTTCTGGAAATGGGTTCGATGAGGGCTCTGAAACTGGGCAAGAGGATTGCTCTGGAAATGGGATCGATGAGGGCTCTGGAACTGGGGCAAGAGGATTGCGCAGGAACATTATTCTTTGATTCGCCGCCCTAAATCATTCTGCCCAAAATCATTCTGCCCTAAATCATTCTGCCCCTAAATCATTCTGCCCTAAATCATTCTGCCCCTAAATCATTCTGCCCTAAATTATCCTGCCCTAAGTCATTCTGCCCCTAAATCATTCTGCCCCTAAATCATTCTGCCCTAAATCATCCTGCCCTAAATTATCCTGCTCAAAATCATTCTGCCCAAAATGACAATGGGGTTGAAAACGCTTTCGTCTTGCCCCAACCCCCTATATCGTTAAGAGTCCGCCATGGTTAATGAAGCAACCCCTATGATGAAACAGTTCCGCAAAATTCGGAACAGTCTGCCGGAAGATACCATTCTCTTTTTCCGGCTTGGCGACTTCTATGAAATGTTTTTCGATGATGCGGTGAAGGCCTCCAAAATCCTCGAAATCACCCTGACCAAACGTCAGAAAATTCCCATGTGCGGAATTCCTTTTCATTCTGCGGACAGCTATTTGGCCAAACTGATCAGAGCGGGTGTAAAAGTTGCGATCTGCGAGCAAACCGAAGACCCCAACCAAACCAAAGGCATTGTGCAGCGCGAAGTGGTGCGCATCATCACCCCCGGCACGGTCTTGGAAGATAACGTATTGGATTCTGCCCGTCCCAATTACCTGGCCGGATTGCATCAGGCAAAAAACGGCTACGGCTTAGCACTTCTGGATATTTCCACCGGAGATTTCCGCATCGAGGAATCCAAAGATTTGAGCGCACTGCTGGATAGTTTTGTGGCCGCCGGCCCCGAGGAACTGCTGGTGGCGGAAGAAGAGAAAGATCAGTGGCCGGCCGAATTAAAGTTGGTGGCGAGGGTGCTGACGCCCTACGATGATTGGGTTTTCGAGAGCGATGCCGCAGAGGATCTGCTGATCCGCCATTTCTCGGTACAGTCCCTGGAAGGATTCGGCTGTCAAAACCTGGGCCCGGCCCTGGGAGCCGCGGCTGCGGTTTTACATTATGTGCATCACAACCTGCACAACAAAATTGACCACATCCGCTCTCTGCAGGTCCGGAATCCGGAGGATTATTTGGTCCTAGATGAAGCCACGGTTTCCAATTTGGAACTGCTGGAGTCCCGGGATCCGCGCCCCGGCCACCGCGGCCCGACCTTGCTCAAAGTGATGGATGCCACCTGCACCGCCATGGGCGCCCGTTTGCTCCGTCAGTGGATCGCCCGTCCGCTCACCAACAAATCCGCCATTGAAGCACGTCACCAGGCGGTGGAAACCTTATTGAACCAACAGGCGGACTACCGTGGCCTCCGTGAAGGCCTGGGGGATGTAAAAGATATCGAAAGATTGCTGTCCCGCTTGCACAGCAGCAGTGGAAATCCCCGGGAAGTACAGGCCATGGCGCAATCTCTATGCGCCCTCCCCGGTTTAAAAACCCTGTTGGCCTCCTCACCTTCACCCCGTCTTCACCAATTGGGAGGCGACCTGCAACCTTTGCCCGAACTCACCGCCCATATCGAAGCATCGCTGGTGGATGAACCGCCGGCCAACCTGAAAGACGGCGGCGTCATCCGCGAGGGGGTTCACGCCGAATTGGATGAACTCCGGGCCGCATCGACCGAGGGCCGGAAATGGCTGGCCAACTTTCAGGTACAAGAACAGGAACGCACCGGTATCAAAAGTCTTAAGATCCGGCACAATAAAGTTTTCGGTTACTACATCGAAATCAGTAAATCCAACCTGGAACTGGTACCCGACGACTACCAGCGCAAACAAACCCTGGTGAATGCCGAGCGCTTCATCACCCCCGCACTCAAGGAAGTGGAAAACAAAATTCTGGGAGCACAGGATCGATCCGTCGCCCTGGAGCAGGAACTCTTTTCCGCCCTCCGGGAAGAAGTGTTAAAATATACTTTAGAGATTCAGCAAAGCGCAAGCGCACTGGCGGAAATTGATGTGCTGACCGGATTTGCAGAGCGGGCACTACGCTTGGGTTACTGCAAACCGAAAATGGGCGATGACGGCGTGCTCGATATTCGTGACGGACGTCACCCGGTGATCGAAACCCTGGAAGATGCCGAACGGTTTGTGCCCAACGACAGTTACCTGAACGATCAGGATTATCAATTGCACATTCTCACCGGACCCAACATGGCCGGAAAGTCCACCTACATCCGACAGGTCGCATTGATTTCAATTCTGGCACAGATGGGAAGTTACGTACCCGCATCCGAAGCAAAATTGAGTGTGGTGGACCGGGTATTCACCCGGGTGGGCGCGAGCGATGACCTGGCCCGCGGACGCAGTACTTTTATGGTGGAAATGCAGGAGACGGCCAACATTCTCAACAACGCCACCCCGAAAAGCCTGGTGATTCTCGATGAAATCGGCCGCGGCACCTCCACCTACGACGGCATCAGCATTGCCTGGGCGGTGGCGGAACATCTTCACAACCGTCCGGAAAGCAAAGCCAAAACCCTGTTTGCCACCCATTATCACGAACTCACCCAATTGCCGGAAACCCTCAGCGGCGCAAAAAACTTTTCGGTGGCCGTGCGCGAACGCGGAGAACAAATTGTATTCCTGCGCAAGATTGTCGAAGGGGCGGCCGACCGCAGTTACGGGATTCAGGTGGGACGCCTCGCCGGCCTGCCGGATCCGGTAGTCAACCGGGCCAGAGAAATTCTGTTTGGGCTGGAAGCAGGTCAACACGGCAAAGGGCAACCCCAATTATTGCAACCCAAACCCCGACGCAAAAAAGACGATCCGGATCAGATGAAATTGTTTGGGGATTAAAATGAAACCCAAGGAAAATTTATGAGCACGGCTTTAATATTTTACGGTGGCTGGGATGGGCATCAGCCGGCTGAATGCGCAGAACTTTTTGCCAAAGAACTCGAAGCGCAGGGTGTGAAAGTTACCCTCTCCGACAGCCTGAATGCCTTAAATGATCCGGAAAAAGTCAAAAGGTATGACCTGATTGTTCCGATCTGGACCATGGGCGAAATCAGCAAAGAGCAGTCCGACAATCTTTTGAATGCCGTGAAAGCGGGTACAGGATTGGCGGGTTTCCACGGAGGGATGGGTGATGCCTTTCGCGGCAACATCGATTATGAATGGGCGGTAGGCGGGATCTTTGTGGGGCATCCCCATATTGGCGATTACACCGTGCGCTTAACCGAAACCCAGCACGAAATCACCGAGGGACTTCCCTTGGAGTTCCCCTATAATTCCGAACAGTATTATATGCTGACGGATCCAGGCAACAACGTTTTGGCGGACACCCTTTATGATCACGATGGTCGCCGGGCGGTGATGCCGGTGGTGTGGACCCGGTCTTTGGGACGGGGGCGCGTCTTTTTCTCCGCATTGGGTCATCAGGTTCAGGAGTTCCGCGACTTCCCCCAGGTCAAAGAGATGACAGTTAAAGGATTGTTGTGGGCGATGCGGTAAAAACGAAAAGAAGGGTCAGAACTTATAATTTTGTTACCCCGTCATTCCCTGCCTCCGTTCCGGGAACTCCATGAAATATTTTAATTTTCCAACTCTGGTCATCATACTTTGGCTTTGTAGAACCTACACATTATACGGAGAAGAGAAAGCAGAGTCCAAAGGGATAACGCTAGAGGTTCTGGCTCAACGTTTGAACCAGGCTGACCCGGCAGACCGAAATGCAACCATAAGAGAAATTGCACAAAGGGGTACCCCCGAGGCGATTGCGTTCCTGCAAACCCGCCTTGAACACAACCTGAATCAACACAAGGGAAACACCACAAGTACAGGTTGTCATTCTGTAAAAGAATTTCGCGTACATATGATCGTCCCATCTGAAAACGAGGTCTTGGCAGAGGAGCTTGCGAAAACATATTTGGAAAAATTGATACCTCTTTTAAAACGAACTGCTCTTCAGGGCACCGATGACGGAGCACATTTGGCGCAAAGAGTATATGAGTCCTATGGTCAAATAATCCCGTACAATAAACAGGGGGAGACGATCGCGTATGAACCTTCGGACAGACAAAAAAAACATCAGCAACTCCGTATCGATTTTGAGGCTCAATGGCATGAGATATTTAAAAACCTGAATCCCGAAAAGAAAGCGTTGGGACTACCCGTGAACGAGTGGCTCTCAAGGTACAAAATGCCCTTTAACCTCACCCACCGCACCAACGACGGGAGCACGGTCCAATATTATAGAGAAAGATATTCAAAAGACGAAATTGAAACTTTCACATTATATGGTGACCTCAACGCGCTAAATGATCATAAAAAATTCACTCAAATTCTCTGGCGCTCAGATACCGGTACCGGGCAAACAGGGTTTTGGGCTTATTTCGATGCACAGGATGGCGAACTTCTTTTCCTGTTTCATATGGATTGGGCTCATGCAGATCGAATTTCGCAGAAAACGTTTTAATTGATTCTTTCATGATCCCCCACAACTTCCCTTCCCCTTCGATACAAATCATCGGTCACGGACTGGCGGGAGCCATTCTGACCGAAACACTTTCCGAAGCAGGTTTGCGGGTTTCAGTCTTTGACGATGGCGGGACGTCATCCAGCCAGGTCGCGGCTGGCATGTTCACGCCGATTACCGGTCGGCGCCTCATTCCCAGCTGGTCGCTGGAACAGGCCTTGCCGGCGGTCAACCAGTTTTATCCGACACTCGAAAAACAATTAGGCACATCCTTTTTCCATCCTCTGTCCACCGTCCGGATTTTCCGAAACGAAAAGGAACAGACCGAGTGGAAACAAAAGCGAGACAAGGGTTTCACAAAAGCTCTGAACACAGGGGAACTCCCCTTTCAATCCCCTTTCGGCGCTTGTGAAATCGTGGGGGGCGGATGGGTGGATCTGCCTTGTATGCTCGAAGGTTTAAAGCAAAGGCGTTTACAAAAAAAAGAATGGGGGGAATTTGAATCGCCGGACATCACGATTTGGGCCGAAGGGGTGCGGGCGGCGGATAATCCGTTGTGGAAAGATGTGGGTTGGCGGAATGCACAAGGCGATATTCTCACCCTGAAAATACCGGGGCTGCCGGAAGACCGCATTTATAATTTCGGAAAATTTTTAGTACCCTTGGGAAATCAGACCTTTCGTTGCGGCGCGACCTACGCGTGGGATGAGACTTCACCGGAACCACGCAAGGCCGGGCGAGAAGAACTCGAAACGGTACTCGGCTCAGTGCTTACGCTTCCCTATGAGATCTTGGATCACCGGGCCGGTATTCGGCCGGTGGCTGTGGCCCGGGTGCCAGTGGCCGGTCCCCATCCCGAAGATTCGGACCAATGGATCTTTAACGGTTTTGGCAGTAAAGGGGTTTTGATGGCCCCGTGGATGGCGGAATGCGTATTAAATAAAATTCTGCGGGGAGAAGATCTCCCCAAAGAAACTCAATCGATTCGCCGAATCCTCCGTCAGCGGGATCGTATAAAAACCTACAAGTTCCTTCGTAAATGACCCAATCGCGGTAACATAGGCTTTCAGCCTTCGCACTCCCAGGATCAAATCCCCTTTCTCAAATTCCGATTTTGATCCAGATGAGGAGGAAGATTTTTATTTTTTTCACACCCGAAACAATAAATCAGAAAACGGTCCGTTTATGTACTTTGTAATCACACCCCTAACCCAAAGGTTAATAAAATGAACAAAGTACAGATTAGTAAAAAATGGATTCCTTGCCTGCTCGCCAGCCTCATCATTCCCGCAGTTGGATTTGCAGAGGAAAGCGAAGAAGCTGCAGCCGGTCGCCGGAAAGGCCCCCGCAAAGAAGGTCCCCGCCACGAAATGATTTTAGAAAAATTCGATGCGGATGGTGACGGAAAGCTTTCCGAAGAGGAACGCGCCACCGCCAAAGCGGCCGGAGAAGCCCGCCGGGCGGAAATGCTGAAAACATACGATGCGGACGGTGACGGAAAACTCTCTCAAGCGGAACGCAAAAAAGCGATGAAGGATAAACGTGAAAAGTGGCATGCGGAAATTTTGGAGAAGTTTGATGCCGACGGAGATGGCAAACTCTCTGAAGAAGAACGTGCCAAAGTACGTGAAGAAATGGGTCCGCCTCCCCAGAAACGCAAAGAAATGCGTGAAAAGGCGCTGGAACGATTCGATGCCGATGGCGACGGAAAACTCTCTGAAGAGGAACGTGCCACTGCCCGTGAAGAAATGAAAAAACGCAAAGGTCCCATAGGCGAAAAGAAAGGTCTCTCCCGGGAATAATCTTATTCTCCGCTGAAAACACCCCCTCCCTGCTCCAGGCAGGGGGGATTTTTTTTATTCTCTATTGAAAGTTAACCATTGCTAATTTTTTGATTCCGCCTCTAAAATAAGTTTATCCCCCGGTCCAGCCCGGATCAAAGGAGTTAACCCCCAACTGAAAGGTGAATGAGAATGCAAAAATCCCCAATCGCAAAAATTTTGATGACTGCCGTGTTGGCAGGCTGGGTATTACCCATGGCGGTGATGGCCGAAGACTCCGCTGAAAAGAAAGAATATCGGAAAAAGAAACCCAACAAAGAAATGATGAAAAAATATGATGCCGACGGCGACGGCACCATTTCCGCAGAAGAAAAAGCGGCCATGATGAAAGACAAAAAAGCGAAAAAAGCAGAGTTCATGAAGAAGTATGACACCGATGGGGACGGCAAACTTTCCATGGAGGAAAAAGCCGAAATGAAGAAAGCGAAAATGGAAGCGAAGAAAGCCGCCAGGGAAGCCAAAGAAAAAGCCAGCGACATGATGGAGGAGTAATCCGCCTGCTGATTATTCTTTCATAAAACAAAACCCCCGGAATCTTCCGGGGGTTTTCACTTTCTGGATGAAAAGCGTTTTAGCTGCAGCCACCTTCACTTCCGCAGCTGCCGCCCCCGCATCCGCCACCGCAGCATCCACCCTGTTTGGGGGAGACTTCTTCTTCGGTGGGTACGCGGCCCAGTTCAAAGGTTTTGGTTACATAACGAACCACGGTATCACGAAGTTCTTCAAATCCCTGTTGGGCTTCCACAAATCCACCGGCAACGGGGTGCATCAGCAGGCGCTCACGCTGATCTTCAAAAGCTTGAATCTCTTCTTCGCTTAAATCACCGGTGGTCTCCTGTTTCTGGACCAGCTCGGATTGTTTCTGGCTGAGATCCTGGTATAATTTCTGGGCATCGGCATCCTCAACGAATGCATCCAACTGCGCTTTCATGCGTTTGTAGCTGTCGAGTTCGAGCAAACTGGCACAAAGTTCTTTGGTTTTACTGATGACGGGCGTTTCTTGGGCATTGAGTAAATCTGACATGAGGTTCCTTCTGAATTGAATTAAGAGTCTGGGAAGGGTATAGGAACTCTTATGAATTGCAACTCTGGAAACGTGAATGATTGATGTACAAGAAAAGCCCCGCATGGTGGAAAAGGCTTTTTTATTGAGTGTTCACCTGAAAGGAGAGTCGAAAGCTGAAGCCAAAGATTTGCTCGAAGAACTGGAAGAGCTGGTGACAACCCTGGGAATCGGGATTGTCGGATCTGCGGTCGTCGAGGTCCGGGAATGGAAGGCACGCTTGCTCATTGGCACCGGCAAAGCGGACGAAATCCTCGAACAAATGAAAGCAGTCGATGCAGACTGCCTGGTCATCGACAATGAATTATCTCCAGCACAGCAACGGAACTGGGAATCTTTCAGTAAGTGTACCTGTATCGATCGTCAGGAAGTGATTTTAGATATTTTTGGAAGCCGGGCTCAAACCAAAGAAGCCAAATTGCAGGTCGAACTGGCCCGGATGGAATACAATTTACCCCGCTTAAAAAAGGCATGGAGTCATTTGGGACGTCAGTCCGGTGGCGGAGGCGGGGGTGGCGCGGCCCAGAAAGGGGAAGGTGAACAACAAATCGAACTGGACCGGCGAATGGTCCGGGACCGGATTTCCGCACTGAAAAAAGAATTAAAGGTGGTCCGGGCCAACCGCGCCATCCAACGGAAAGAGCGAAGCCGGGTCCCGCTTCCCCATGCAGCGGTCGTCGGATACACCAATGCGGGAAAAAGCTCCCTGCTCCAGGCCCTGTCCGGCTCCAAAATTTATGTGGCCAACAAGCTTTTCGCAACGCTGGACACCACCACCCGGCGCATTGAACTGCCCAATGGACGGCCTTTGCTGGTCACCGACACCGTCGGATTTGTCCGAAACTTGCCCCATGGATTGGTGGACGCCTTCAAAGCAACCCTGGAAGAGGCCATTTTAGCTGATTTCCTGATTCATGTGCTGGATGTCACCGCGCCACAGGTTGAAGCCTTCCATGAGACCACCTTAAAAGTGTTGGGAGAACTGGGGGCGGATCAAAAAAGGATGATTACGGTTTTCAACAAAATCGATCTTTTGCCCGACAATGCCCGGAAACTCTCCTTGCTCCAAAAGCACCCGGATGCCATTTTCCTCTCCACCCACAGTCGGGAGGGCCTGCAAACCCTGGAAGAAAGGTTGAGCGACCAACTCGCGGACCAGGTATCCCATGTCCATCTCCAGATTCCGCATTCCCGGGGGGATGTGGTTGCCCTGCTGCACGAGCAGGCCAAGGTAAATAGCAGCCAGTATGAGGATGAGGCGGTCTATATCGATGCAACAGTCCCCAAACGGCTTGAGGATATGCTGGAGAGCTGGATAATTCCCAAATAAAATTTCCAACAAACCGCTAACAATATTCCGCTTTTTCCTGCTAGCCTTTTATATTTATGCTGAGTAGTACATATAATACTTATGGACCCTAACTCTAACATTTCTCCTTATGGCGAGTACCCAAACGCCACGCCCCCGCCACCACCACCTCAAAGCATAGGCCCCGGATCCTACGGCCCCTATTCAGGCTACGGATATGGCGGAAATGCCTATAGTTCCGGGCAGTCAAACTATGGCTACTCCGGTTACAGTAAATACGGAGGCTATGATTACGGGAACCAAGCGGCGGAGTTCCTCTCCCCCCGCCGTTTAATTAAGGTTTTACGCCGCCGATGGTTCTTAATTCTTCTGATGTTGGCTTTGGGCGCCGCGGCGGCCACCCTTTATTTCTGGAAAGCCGAACGGGTGTATCGCTCCACCGCTCTCATTGAAATGAGCGTACGCGGTTCCAAAATCATGTCCAGTGTGGTCAATCAGGAGTTTGGCAAAAGTGAGGAAGTGTTTAACACCCGATTGGGCCGTCTGCGGGGAACTTTCTTTGAGATGCAGGCTTCAGAACGGTTTAAAAGCCTCTGGAATACCTTTGGAAGGCCCACCGCGCTGGATGAAATGCCCGAATTCGGTAAAATCAGTTACAACATGATGCGCCAATCCCGTTTGGTCCAGATTACGGCGGAAAGCAATGACGCCTTGGTGGCCGCGGTTTCCGCGAATGCTGCAGCCGAAGCTGCGGAAATTTTCTTTGAAGAGGAAAACCGTCAGTTATCCGATAATGCGGTTCAATGGTTGAACCGCTCCGCAGCCGTGCAGAAAGACCAACTGCAACAAACCGAAAACGCGCTGTTAAATTTCCGGAAAGAAAATAAGCTGGACACCTTGCAGGCCCAACAGGATGCAGACCGCCAGTCGCTTTTAACCCTCAACAACATCCTCATTTCCTATGACAATGATTTATTAGGCGCGGAGGAATTTCTCAAATCCATTGATAATCTGACGATCAATTTGGATGAGGGCGTAAAACTGCCCAATACCTTGCCCAATCGGGCGGTGATTATGTCGGAAGTTCAACGTTACCGTGCCGCGCTGGCACAACGTGAATTACTGCTGGAAACCCGCACCGAACGTCACCCGGATGTCGAACAACTGGACCTTCATATTGCAGAAATTGCCCACAATATCCGTCAGGAAGTTGAACTTTCCCAAAGCAGTTTTGCTCAGCAAATCACGGTTTTAAAAGGCCAACGTGACGCAGTAAGAAACAAAATTGAGGAGCTTACCGACAAAGTAACCCTTCAGGAATTACACTTGGTCGAAAAAAATTCACAGCTCAAATCCATGATGCGGGAACGGGATGCAGCCGAAGCCCAATACAATAATGTTTTAGCCCAAATTGAACAGGCGCGACTGGCGGCAGATGAAGATACCGCCACCTTGCGGCTGGTGGAACGGGCCACCCAAAAGCCCATCCCCGTACATCCCAAGCTCATCACCATGATGCCCCTCGGGGTCTTCGGAGGTCTGGCCCTGGGCTTCATGCTCGCACTCACCCTGGAAGCCGTGGAGGACCGGATTTTCTCTATCGCCGAATTGGAAGCGGAAATTTCCAGCCGCATTATCGGAATTGTCCCGCATATCAGTGGCGGAAAACGTGCCGATTTGGCCATGATTTCTTTAAACCAGAAATTTGGACAGGTTGCAGAATCTTTCAATGCGGTCCGGGTAATCCTCGACCATGTGAACAACAACCGGTTACGCGAAATCCGTGACAAAGGTCATTCCCACCCCGGTGGACACGTGGTGATGTTCTGTTCGGCTTCTCCCAGTGAAGGTAAAACCGTTTCCGCGACCAACGTTGCAATCACCTCTGCCCGGGCAGGCCAAAAAACATTGCTCATCGACTGCGATATGCGCCGCCCGCGTTTGGCCAAAGTATTTGCCGACGGGATTGAGGCCAAAGAAGGCGAAAACGAATTTCAATACAGCCTGCTTCATCATCTCTCTACCCACGGGGGGAAAGACTTTGAGAAAATCATTCTGCCCGGCCCCACCGAGCATCTGGATCTCATGGCCTCTCTGGCTTCCAGCGACATCAATCCTGCTGACTTGCTAGGCGGCAAAGACATTCGTAATCTGCTCGCATGGGCCCGTAAAAATTATGACCGGGTGATCATCGATACGCCCCCGATTGGACTGATTTCCGACGGACTGGTCATCTCCGCCCTTTCCGACGGTGTGGTTGCGGTATGCCGTGCCGGCCAAACCCGTCACCGTGCCCTCCGTCACGTACTCCTTCAATTCAAAGGGGTGGGCTCCAATGTCATCGGAATTATTGTGAATGACTTCAATATGAAGAAAGCCGCAGAACCTTTGGATGTGCATTACAAAGATTTCGCAACCGGATACGACAAATCGGTTTATAAAGACCAGGAAGTCACCGAAGCGAAAGAAGCCAAGGCCAAAGAAAAATCCGCGGACAGTTAAATGTCTTTGAGCAGGGTGATTGATTTTCCATGATCTTTGCCCTGCTCACCGCGATTTGCTGGTCCTTTGCAGGATTTGCGTCTTCACGCCTTGCCAGGGCCTACGGCACGGCAGTCGGAAACGGCCTGCGCCTGCTTTTCTCCACTGTCGTTCTCCTGTTTATTTGCCTGCTCAGCGGCATCCGCCTCTGGCTCCCCGGACAGCAATGGTTTGCCCTCGCCGGCATTCTCCACCTTACCCTGGGCGACATTGGGCTGTTTGCCGCTTACCGCCGCTTAGGTCCCCGCATTGGCGTGCTGATGGTCACCAGCCTTGCGCCAGCCACGGCCTTACTGGGTGAATGGATTCTTTTGGGCACCACGCTTAAAGCCGCACAGCTCCTTATCATCTCCTGTATTCTTATCCTTGTCATTTTCGCGGTGGCTCCCAAAGAACGCAACCATCTCAGTCGACACGAACTGCATATTGGCATCTTGGCCGGTATATTTGCCGCCGCCATGCAGGGACTCTCCGCCGTGATTACCCGGTACGGGTACACCCTGACCCCCATAGAAATCAGCCCCTGGTCCACTGCATTTTCACGTGTGGCCGCCGCCACCCTGGGGATGGGGTGCTGGACGCTCATTCTGAGAATACGCAACCCGAATGCGTTACACCGACCCGCCGAACTGGTCCCCCACAAAAAAGTGGCGGGCCATCCGGCACTCTGGATGACCCTTTCCGTTTGTTTAGGCCCCGTCATTGGCGTCGCCTGTTTAATGAAAGCATTTGAAACAACTTCTTCAGGACTGGTCCAGGCCATCATCGCCACCCTCCCGGTGTTTATGATTCCCGTGGCATGGCTCCTGGATGGCAATATTCCCAGTCGCCGTTCCGTTTTTGCAGGTTGCGGAGCGGTCGGCATGGCCATCGGACTGATCATGCTGTAATCATCGCTTGCGAAAAACGCAACTTGAAGGCGCAATATCGATGTATCCGTCATCATCCATCCGCCGTTCAGCATCAAATATCTCTTTCATTCCGTTTTGATTTGCCCAGTCCCCGCCCTCCCGTTATGATGTCCCCCATATGACAGATGCACCCACCCGCTATAAACGTATTTTACTGAAACTGAGTGGTGAAACGCTCCTCAATCCCGTTACCCACATGAATCTGGACGCGGATGTTATCCGCAAAGTGGCTCTTCAGATCCAAGCTGTGAGTAACCGGGGCGTTGAAGTCGCCCTCGTCGTCGGCGGCGGGAATATTTACCGGGGTCTATCCGGTGAAAAACACGGGATCAGCCGCTCTCAGGGCGATTACATGGGAATGCTCGCCACCTGTATCAATTCCCTCGCTCTCCAATCCAGTTTAGAACAAATTGGGGTCGAGACCCGCGTCATGTCCGCCATCACCATGCCCCGGGTGGCAGAACCTTTTATTTTACGCCGTGCCACACGTCATTTAAGTAAAGGACGCGTGGTTATTTTCGCGGCCGGCACCGGCAATCCCTTTTTCACCACTGACAGCGCCGCCGCCTTGCGGGCTTCTGAAATTGGTGCAGACTGCCTGATGAAAGGCACCAAAGTCGACGGGATCTACGACAAAGATCCGGTAGAACACCCCGATGCAAAACGATACGAAAACCTCACCTATCAGGAAGCCATTTCCAGACAGCTCAAAGTGATGGATACCGCGGCGTTCTCCTTGTGCCAGGAAAACCATATTCCCATTGTCGTGTTTGATTTCTTCAAACAGGATGAACTCAAAAGAGTTATCGACGGCGAAAATGTCGGCACCCGAATTCAAGAATAAGACCTGAGGAGATTGTTATGGATGATTTAGAAATGATTGGCCTGGAAGCAGAAGAGAAAATGCAGAAAGCACTGGAATTCCTCAAAGAGGAACTTTCCGGCTTAAGCACCGGCAAAGCCAGTCCGGCCATGGTAGATAAAATCACGGTAGACTATTACGGCTCACCCACCCGCATCCAACAATTGGGAAACATTTCCATTCCCGAACCCCGCATGCTGGTGATTACCCCTTTCGACCCTTCCAGTCTCGGCGAAATCAACAAAGCCATTTTGGCCGCAAACATTGGGGTCACCCCCATGAACGACGGGCGGATCATCCGGATTCCGGTGCCTGAACTCAGTGAAGAACGCCGGAAAGAAATGGTGAAAATCGCCGGTCGGAATGCCGAAGAGCAGCGGGTAGCCATCCGTAATATCCGCCGGGATGCCAATGATACCGTGAAAGGCCTCGAAAAATCAGGTGATATTACCGAAGATGATCGGGACTTAAGCCTGGGAGAAGTTCAAAAACTCACGGACAAATACGTCAAAGAAATTGACGACGCACTGGCCGCAAAAGAAAAAGATATTCTGGCAGATTAAAATCCGACTTCCTTTTTCAGGTAAGCCCTGTGTAATATTCGTCATATTCTTCCCTTGATCTTTTGGGATTTTACCAAAATAGTAGAAGAATATGAAAAGTTCGAATGCAGGCTTCACCTTGTTAGAGATTATGATTGTCATCATGATCCTGGGAATGCTTGCGACCCTGAGTTTTCCTTCGTATAAAAAGTCCAGAGACAATGCCCGCCGGACAGTTTGCATCAACAACCTCCGCATTCTTCAACATGCGGCCGATCGCTACCTGTTTGAGCGCCCCGGACTTACTGAAATAGACCCTGATGATCTGGACGACTATTACTCACACAACAATCGTCCCGAATGCCCCGACCACGGCATCTACAGCATTGAGATCAATGGGGATGCAAACGCCATATGTGACTACGGCTTTGGCCACGAACTTTAATCGCACCCTGCTTTTTTCCTTTCACGGTGCATTCCGTCAACCTCCCCTATGCCCCCTTCTCTAAACCAGAGACTCATCGAGAGTTATACATCTCAGCCTTCCCGCCTGCCGGAGCACATCCGAAACCATTTACCTGAAATCTGGGGTGAGCAGGAGCTGATCCTTTACGCCATGGCGGATCTGGATCCCCAATTACGCTTACAGGAACAATGGGTTCTTTTAGGAAACCGGGATCTTTGCTTTGTGCGTAAGGATTCCTCCCGCGAAAGCCTCTGCAGGATCTCCCGCTCTGATATTTCCACCATCCATGAAACCGCGGATATTAGCGGATATCGCTGGAGAGTCATCGGGAAAGATCCCTCCCTCCCGCCCCTCATCGAAATACACTTCAGCCGCAGGCAACAGCGCTGTTTAGAGAATATCCGCCTCATGCTGGAAGCCGAGCTTCCCACAGAAACGGACCCTGAACTCGCGGACCGTGCATACAGCGACTCGCTCTCCGAACCCATCCGCGACGCCCAAGCCGCCATTCGTGGCGATCAGAAAGCGGTTATCTGGCGCCTGCTTTCTTACCTGAAGCCCTATAAAAAAGATCTATGGATTGGTGGTCTGGCCGCCGTCTTTTTAACCGCATTAAGCCTGGTGCCCCCGCGGGTTTCCGGCTTGCTTATTGACGGAATTGAGGCCCGCACGCCAAGCAGTGAGCTATGGAAATATTTGGGATACCTCGCTGGCGCCTACCTGCTTCATACCCTTTTTGTCTGGGTGAGATTAAGCCGAATGGCCTACATGGGAGAACGGGTCGCCCACGATATCCGCACCCAGGTCTACGCCCATCTGCAAACCCTCAGCTTACGATTTTTCACCCGCAAGCAGACCGGATCCATCATTTCACGCTGCTCCTCAGATACCGACCGCCTCTGGGATTTCATCGCCTTCGGAGTGATTGAGGTCGCTCTGTCTATACTGATGCTACTCGGCCTGGGAACCGTGCTGATGATGCTGGATTGGCGGCTCGGCCTCCTACTCACCCTCCCGGTGCCCTTCATTTTGTTTTCTTTCGTATTACACGGAAGAAAAATGCAGCATATCTTTCTCAAAGCGTTCCGAAAGTGGTCCGATCTTACTTCGGTTCTTTCCGGCACCATTCCCGGCATCCGCGTGGTCAAAGCCTTTCATCAGGAAGAACGGGAAACCCAACGTTTTCTCCACTGTAACGATGAGTGCCTGCATACCTTTACCCAGGTGCACAAAGTGTGGACCCGTTTTTGGCCCTCCTTAACCTTTTGCTTTCATGTCATTACCCTTTCGGTCTACTTCTTCGCTCTCCCCCGGTTGACCGGAGATACCAGCCCCGCCATCAGCATTGGCACTTTTGTCACCTTTCTGCTGTATGCAGGTATGTTTATGCAACCCCTGCAAACCATCGGGCAAATGACCCGCATGATGAACCGTGCCGTCAGCTCCGCCCACCGCATCTTTGAAATTCTGGACACCGAGCCTCATATTCCTGAAAATGTGGATCAGATAAAAATTCCGCGCCTCGAGGGCAGAATTCAACTTGAGAATGTCCGGTTTTCTTACGATGGGGTCCGACAGGTTATCAAAGATATTTCCCTCGAACTTCAACCCGGGGAAATGGTGGGATTGGTCGGCCCTTCCGGTGCCGGTAAAAGCACTCTGATTCAATTGATGGTCCGCTTTTATGATCCCAGCGCCGGCAGAATCCTTATTGATGGCCACGACCTCCGGGAACTGGATATGGGCAGCTACCGGACCCAAGTGGGCATGGTCCTGCAAGAACCCTACCTTTTCCACGGATCGATCCGGGAAAATATTGCCTATGGCATGGAGGATGCGGAACCAGCATCCATTGTGGAAGCCGCCCGGGCCGCTCACGCACACGAGTTCATCTGTAAACTACCGCAAGCCTATGAAACCGTTATCGGGGAGCGGGGTCAAACCCTCTCCGGAGGCGAACGTCAACGCATCTCCATCGCCAGAGCCATCCTCCACAATCCGCGCATCCTCATTTTGGACGAAGCCACCTCCAATGTGGATACCGAAACCGAACGCAAGATTCAGGACGCCCTAGACCGACTGATTTCCGGGCGTACCGTCATTGCCATTGCCCACCGCCTCTCCACCCTCCGCCGTGCGGACCGGCTCTTGGTGCTCAAAGATGGAAAATTGGTGGAAAGCGGTACGCATGAAGAACTTCTGAAAATAGACCAGGGCGTCTTTAAAGGGCTCTACGACATGCAACAGGAACTACACCAAACCTTTGTAATCTAACCATGTCAAAGCCCACACTCCTGCACCTCCCGAACGGCCAGCTCGCCTTGCAAACAGATGACGGACCCGAAGCCGTAACCCTTTCACCCTGCTTTCCCTGGACCGCCCCCGGGAAGTTTCTCTCTCTGCGAAATGCCGAGGGAAAAGAACTCTGCTTTTTGGAAAGCCCAGATGAGCTGGATGAAGCCTCCAGATGCCTTCTCAACAAGGAACTCTCCCAAAGCACCGCCACTTTTCAGATTGAATCCATCCAGTCCGTCAAAAAGGAAATTGAGTTGCGCTGTTGGGAGGTCACCACCTCACGCGGCACCCGCAGCTTTCAAACCGAACTCGATGAGTGGCCGCGGGCATTGCCCGATGGTTCGTTTCTGATTGAGGATTTATTCGGAGATCTGTATGTAATCTCCGCACTGGAAAAACTCGACCCCCTGAGTGCGAAACTTTTCTGGCCTTTGATCGGCTGAAAACATGTGCTATTGAAATGAGGGCGAGCCGTCGTTCAGATACAAATCGAATGTTTCAATTTTATCCCCCCCTCTTTTTGTACCTTCAACCTTTAATGCTCCCATCTCCCCATGTATTTTGACTCTCATTTTCATCTAGATCACTTTGCCCAGAAAGACTGCATTCCCGAAATGCTCCAAAGCGCCAAAGAGGCGGACGTAACCAAAATGCTGGCAATTGGCGGGAGCGATGAAGCCAACCAACTGGCCTTTAAAACTGCAAAAACTTATCCCGATCAGCTTTGGTGCAGCGCCGGGTACGACCGGGATCTGGCGCCCGATTGGGATGGCGACCTCAGTCGCTTGCGCCCTTTACTGGCAGAAGAAAAAGTCGTGGCAGTGGGAGAATGCGGCATCGATTATTTTCACAACATCGGCACCCCCAAGGAACAAAAACGACTGTTCGGCTCCATGCTGGAACTCGCCTGCGAATTCAAAAAACCGGTGGTGGTCCACAGCCGCGAAGCGGACGATGACTCTCTGGACATGCTTGCAGAACTGAGCCGAAACTGGCCGGATACTTCCCGCTGTTGCGCGGTGTTACATTGTTTTACCGGAGACGTGACCTTCGCAAAAAAATTGCTGGACCTCAATCTGATGATCAGCTTCAGCGGTATCGTAAGTTTTAACAATGCCGCCTCCATCCGAGAAGTGGCCGCCATCGTTCCGGATGAACGTATTCTGATCGAAACCGACAGCCCTTACCTCGCACCCGTTCCCCACCGCGGCAAACAAAACGAACCCGCGTTTGTTCCCCACGTGGCGGAAGTCCTCGCAAAAGTTCGGGAGTGCTCTCCTGAGGAAATCGGGCAGCGCAGCACGGAAAATGCCCGGCATTTCCTGTCGATTTAAAGCAAGGGCTGAGAAAAAGAGTCAAAATCAATATCAAAACCGAATCAAATCCGTTACCATAAGGAAGCTTCCCGCCCTCCACCGGGTCACGAGTTTCCATTTTCAACCACCGACTGCCGCCCTCCCACCATGTCCTCCCCCCGGTTCCTGTTCATCCGCATAAGCATGCCTCTGCTCTTTGCAGGGTTTGCGCTGCATGTTGAGATCTTGCAGGTAGGGGTATGGACCTCAATGATTCGTGACTATTCGCAAAACAGTTCCCTGAAGTTGGCGGTGTCTGATACCTTTAGCGGTGAAAGGCCTTGTGAAAAATGCATGCACCTCACCCGCAGCCAAACGGGCACCGCCCGTTCTTCGGAAATGACCGCAGCCCCTTCCCCCGCCCCCGATCTGGAATACCTTGCCCCTCAAATGCTGCCTGCACCTGCTCCGGAGAGAACCCGCATTTATCTTGATGGCCTTCTAAAGGTCCAAATCCTCACTTTACGGCCACCGACACCCCCTCCCCGATTTTTCTTAAGTTAACGTTCCTGTCATCGAAAGATGACACCATTTACACCCCAACTTTAAGAAAAATTATGTATCGACTTTTACTCGTCGGTGCGGCTTCCGTGGTGTCAGCCGTATCCGCTCAATCCCTTGAGACCCACACCCTCACCCCTCTACAGGTGAGCAACCGGGCGCTGCCCGCGTCCGAAGTTTCATCCGTCCTCGCTCTGCCCGAACAACAGCAAGAGTTGGGAAAATCCCTCAACACGCTCCCCGGGGTTTCGCTACGCCAACAAGGTGCACACGGTGGAGAACCGGTGTTGCGAGGACTCGGATGGGAACGGGTCACCACCCAGTACAACGGACTGCAGCTCTATGGCGCCTGTCCTTCGCGTATGGATCCGCCGGTCAGCATGTTTACCGCAGACAGCCTGCAATCTGCAATGATCGAGCTCGGACCGGCGTCGGTGATTCACGGGCCGATGTCCACTGGAGGCCGCATCCTCCTCTCGGATGAGCTCAACTTTGCCGCCCCCGGAGAAAAGATCTATGCAGGTTCCGCTTTGGCCGGCTACGGGAGCAACGGAAAAGACCGGACAGGATCCCTCACCAGCGGAGGGGCCAGTGACCACCTTGCCTGGCAGATCGATGCCGGCGCTGATGAAGCGAGAGAGTATACTTCCGGAGATAACCAGAAAATTCCGGCCGGCGGTTCTTCCCAACATGCCTCCGCTCAATTCAAAAGTAAAATAGCCGATGCGTGGACGCTGGATCTAAGTACGCGCTGGATTTACGACCAAGATATCATTTACCTTTCGCTCCCCATGGACAGCCGGCATTCAAAAACCAACCTTTACACCGGAAAACTCTCCTGGACCCCAGAAGGCGAAAGCCTGACCGAGCTGAGTTTCCGCGCGGGAGCGGGGACCGTGGATCACCTCATGGACAACCGGGACAAGCCCAACCGAATGATGATGCAGGCATCCACTCCCTCTACTGCTGACAGCTATGATGCGGGAATTTTGGGTAAATGGAACATTCAAGGGGGAGAACTGCGCTCGGGGATTGACGGTTCCATTCTCGACCGCGATGCGCTCCGCACCCGGAAAATGACCGCCACCGGCATGACCTTTGAAGATCCCATCTGGCCCGATCTCACCCGTGAGCAGATTGGCATTTTCGGAGAGTGGGAAGGTGAAATATCAGAAAAACTGACCCTGCGGGCAGGCGCACGTTTAGATCAGATCCAATCCGATGCCGGAAAAGCGGACGCCGTGATCGTCCCCGGACCCGGGATCGGAAAAACCACGGTAAACGACGCCTGGCAAACCGTAGGCGGATCCACCCGTTCCGATCCGGCACAGGAAGACACCCTGGTTTCCGCCAACCTGATTCTCTCCCGGAATTTGAGTGACAATTGGCTTGCCCAGATCGGACTCAGCCGGACCGAAGCCGGACCCAACCTCACCCAGAGATACCTCTCCTTTGGACCGGTTCCGGGCGGGTATGGAATCGGGACCCCCACCCTCGACCCCGAAACCAAATACGAAATCGAACTTCGCAGTGAAGGCCAAATCGGCTCTCACCGTTTAGGATTCGCCGCCTTTGTATCCCGAATGGATGACTACCTGCTCCCTACCACGGTGGCAATGATGGATGTCAACGGAGATGGAAACATTGATCGGATCAAAGGGACGGTCAATCAGGATGCGGAGATGTGGGGACTTGAAGCGTCGTTGCACATGCAGATAGGACAAGGACTCTCTCTTCCCATGAACTTCAGCTGGGTACGCGGTCAAACCACCGCCGGTGACGACCTGCCCGAAATCCCCCCCATGGAATTTGATGCGGCTCTGCGCTGGGAGGGATCACAGGAAAGCCACCCATACGGAGAGTTCGGTATGCGCTTCGCGTACAAGCAAGATCATATCGATTCGGCATTCGGTGAAGACGAAACCCCGTCATTTGCCGTGCTGCATCTGCGGGGGGGCATGGAGGTCCTTCCCGGCTGGATCATCGAAGCGGGCATCGAAAACCTGCTGGACCGGGAATATCATGAACACCTCACCCGCGAAGCCCTGCTCCCCCTGGGCGATCTTGCAGCTGGAGATGAAGTACCTGCACCCGGTCGGAGCTTTACCCTCAGCACCCGCATCAACTGGTAAAAAGCCCCTCTCAAGCCTAAAACCCCTGTTTCTATCACGGTAAAAAGAAACAGGGGTTCTTTTTTCACAATCAATGTTTGATTTTAGTCAAAAACTCCGTATCAACGTCCTTCCTCGGTCGGAGCGTGGCTCAGCCTGGTAGAGCACTTGCCTGGGGGGCAAGGGGTCGCAGGTTCGAATCCTGTCGCTCCGACCATCTTTTTACCCCCAAAAACCCTATATTTTATAGGGTTTTTTTGTGTCTAGGCACTTTTACCCAAGTTCGGCTGAACAGCTTTTAACGCTCTAAAACAGAGCGAAATGTAGAACAAATTGTAGTACAAAATTCTCAGAAAGTTGAGGACTGCGCTTATGACTCAACGATATTGTCTACTTAGACTAATATTTTTTCACTTCTCGGGCCAGATCACCTCGGCAAGAACGAGCTGGCTACATACGTACTCGTAGCTACCGCTGGAGTTAAAACATCTGCCACCAGCACAATCCAACTCACGCAGGGCGCATTTCTTATTGGGTGGATTCCCCGGTAAACATGCCTAAATTCCTTCAATAATACCGTTATAAATACCTGATCCCCCAATTGCTGGCGGGAATCACGAATTTCGGTACATTTCGTGCCGGATAACCCTGTTTTCATTGTGAAAATGGGGTTTTTTAATGCCTAAAAACGAAGGAAAATCCCATGATCACACCCTACAGTGTAACCCTCGAACTGTATCGCGGAGCTGCCTATGCTCCTTTCGCCCGCCAGCATCTTCGGGTACTGGCTAGCAGCGTACTCGATGCCTGTTCTAAAGCGGAACGCGATCTGAATGTCGCACTCGACGATGTCGAATATGCGGCAGCGGTTGATGCGCGTCCCGTCTGGCAGCCGCGTCCCGCTGCCGCCTTGACCGTTTTACCGGTCGCCGCCTGAGCACAGGCACCCCTCCTCCGCAATGCGGAGGGCCCTTTTTATGAATCCAAACAAGGAGAACCCCATGTCTATTCACCTCGAACTTACTTACGGAAAGAAAATAGGGCTGCCCGAATACAGCAGCCACAACTTCAACGTCAGCCTCAAAGCTGAAGTCGCCAACGCCGACGACATCCCCGGCGAAGTCCAACGGATCTACCAGACCCTCCAGCAGTCGGTGGACGATCAAATCATCAACCCCGGCTATGTCCCCGGTCAAGAAGTGCCCGAACCCTCCGTTCGCGTACTTCCGCCACAAGAAAAAGCCTGGAACTGTAGCCCCAAACAGAAGGAGCTGATCCTGAAGTTGGTGGACGAACAAAACCTTGATCGCTTGGAGGTCGACGACCGGGCGCAAGAACGTTTCGGCAAAGGTGTCACCCAGTTAAATAAGCTGGAGGCCTCCGGATTGATCGACAGTTTGATGCCCCAAGGCCGCAGCCGCAAACCTCAACGGAGGGCGGCATGAACCAAAATCCCGCGCTGGATTATCTGAGCGCCTCCCGCCTCAAATCATTTCTCAGTTGTCGTCTAAAGTTCTATTACGAGAAAGTGCTCAAACTCCCCGCACCGTCCTCACCCAACCTCCAAATCGGTAAGGCCGTCCACGCAGGTTTGGAAGCGCTACACAAAGCACAGTGGGAAGGACAGCCCCACGACACTGATACGGTACTTAAAGCTTATGAGGATGCGTACACGTCACTTGAGGCAGAAGATCCGGTGGATTACGGCAACAAGGACCGAGAAAGCTGTCTGGAAACCGGGAAGCGCACTTTACGCGCGTTTCTGGAATCCGACTTGGTGAACGACCCGCGTCCCATCCGGGGCGTGGAGGTCACCTTACGCAGGGAGGATGATGAACTGCCGATCCCGTTGTTGGGAGTGGTGGACCTCGTGCGTGAGAACACGGCCATCGACTTCAAGACTGTGGGAGCCACCCCGGACCTGAAAGAAGAAGCCTGGAGTCACGAACTGCAGATGATTTGTTACTTCCTGCTGCTGGCCGATGCCACCGGCGAACTGCCGGCCCCGGCAGAGTTGGTATACCTGGTGAAAACCAAAACACCAAAAGTCATCAGACATCAACTTCCCACAATCGATCTCATCCAAATGGAACGTTTCCGGCGGCTGGTGGATGTATATGTCGATGCCAATCAGCGACAGGAGTATTACCCGAGCCCGGGGATGCACTGCCGGTGGTGTGAGTTCCGCAGTCGCTGTCGCGCCTGGGGTCAAAAATCCAATGCTGCATAAACACAAGGAGATACAATATGGGAGCATCACCCTTCATTACCACCGCACACGGCAAAACCGTCCAAAGAGCATTCAACGATGCGGTGGAATCCGCCTCCTTCAAAGAGGGCCATGGTGGGTACACCGGGTCTATCGCTGAAAAGAATTCCTTTGTCCGCATTCCACTCCCCAAAGGTGTAAAACCCTATGAGGAAGCCAATCGCCTCATTGAAGAAGATGACAAACGGATCTCCGACAAATGGGGTCCTGCAGGCGTCTTCGAACTTGGAAAGGATCGCTGGCTGTTTTTCGGCTGGGCATCTTCTTAATACCAAATCCCTAACCCAATCCAAAACCCGCCCCCATCTGGCAATTCGTCAGGTGGGGTTTTTCATTTTCACTCAACCTAACCCAAGGAACATTTATGGTCTGCAATCTTTTACTACACTGTGGAGCCAACGAAGTTCCCCGGCAGGAACTTTCCCACGTCCACACCCCGGCTGCCACCCACAGCTGGCAACCCATTCCCCATGACTTGCTTCTGAAGCAGGTCGAGGCCACGCTGCCACGTTACGGTATGCGGGTGGTCAACGAGGCCCATGGCCTCAGTCACGACGGCAATCGATATTTCGGTTTGCTCGAAATCGGTAACGGTTCCAATCATCCCGATTACAGCCGGGTGCTGGGCATCCGCAATAGCCACGACAAACGTTTCCCCGCCGGACTGGTACTGGGCAACCAAGTACTGGTTTGCGACAACCTCAGCTTCAGCGGTGAGATCAAAGTCGCCCGCAAACACACCTCTATGATCTTGAGCGATTTGCCGCATCTGATCGACGACGGGGTTTGCCGACTCCGGAATTCCTGGCACGAGCAGGATCGACGCATTGAACGCTATCAGGACTGTAATCTTCGTGATCCCGTGATGCATGATCTGACGATTAATGCCCTCGACCGTGGAGTCATCTGCGGGAGTCAAGTGCCCAAGGTGTTGCAGGAATATCGGGAGCCGCGTCACGACGCATTCCAACCCCGCACCTTGTGGAGCTGGTTTAATGCCTGCACCGAAGTGCTTAAAGGTAATCTCGGTTTACTCCCGGGCAGAACGCAACGACTTCACAGTCTGTGCGATACCCATGTGTCATTTAACTAAGGAGGGCCGCATGAAATCAAAATTCAATATTCTTCTCGATCGTCTCTTGGTGGGTCTGATTCTCACGCTGGTCCTGGCGGGAATTCTTTCCGTCGTATTTCCTCTGACAAAGGGACTGAAAGGATTTCTAAAAAGGTCTCCTGACAAAGGATCGGCGGAGTGGATTCTCGAATCCGCAGACAGTCAAACGGTAAAAGCATATCAACGCTTTGAACAGCAGATGGAGCAAATCACCAGCTCTGCGGAGGTCGAACAATCCTTTCGTTCGGCGATCCAGAAAATCTCCGATGAACTTAGCAATTCGAAAGGGATGCTGAACCTGGTGGGCCTTATGGCAAAAGATAAACTTAAAGGAGGAGACCGGGCCACACGCCATATCCAGAAACAGGTACGCCAAGAACTGGCGGAACCCACAGAGTTGCTCGCGGAAGAAATCCAACATGCGCTACAAACTTTGGAAGGTGACCTGTCTGCCATTCGCGGAACGACTGCGAAACAACTTCGGATCCCCCTGACGAATGCGGGAGCCGATTTACTGGAGTGGGACACAGCACTAAAGCAACTGGGGATCTCTGCCACGATCAGCGGTATCATGTTGCCCGTCGATGTGGTCCTGGTGGCGTGTACCCGGCTTGTTCAGCGGTTGACCGCATCCGTGGTCGCCACCAGTTCCCGCCTGCTGGGTAAAAGCGTGGGGCGAGCCAGTATCGCGGGAGTTGCTCCGTTCATTGACGGACCACTTCCCGTCGGGGATGTTGTGGCGGGAATCGGCTTGGCCTGGACTGCAATAGAAATCAAAGGCGCGCAGACCCGCTTCCGGCAAGCCATTGTGCAAAATGTACAAGTGGAAATCGGGCGGTTGCAAACCCATCTCTTGCAACAAGCGAAAGAAATTTCCACCCGCTGCGTGCTTGGCCATCAACGACGACAACGGGAGCTGGAAAAGGTAGTTCGCTATTTGACCCAACCCACACCGCAACCCAGGGCCTCTCCATGAAACGATTTGCCATACTTCTGGTCATTGCGCTCCTTCCCATAATGACGGCATCGGCCGGATGGATCGGACGCCTAATGCGAGAAGGTGCGGAACAGCGACTGGAGAGACAACTGATCCGCGAAAGTGGAGAACACCTCATGTGGTCGGTGCCGGTACGAACATCTCCAATATGGGTCCGCACCGCCCCCCGTCTGCTGTTTTCCGCAGCAGCGGGGGGAAGTCTACTGATGGTCACCCATCGGCTGACCAAACCCGATCCCGTTTCTGATAATAGGTCTTTCCGCATACCGGTTGTTCTTTTCATAGTCGCACTGATTTTGTGGAGAACACGAAGGTGGCGGAGGAAGCCTCCATAAGGATTTACACTAACTATTCAAAGTTAGTAATATTTACTAACTATTGGAAGTTAGTGTCGTTGCCATAAAAAATGTTCTCAGGTGATTTGGGGGTATTTTTGGTTTCCCCTGTTCCACGTGGAAACCCTATATTTATTGCCTAAATCACGTTTTTCAAAATTTAGAGGGTTTTTGAAACCCCTCCAACCCTGACGGATCACCCCGTCAGGGTTTTTCCATTCCCGCCAAAATTGTGGCCAAAATTCAACCCAGGAAATTATGTATTCACCACAAATTGATCCGCTGTTGATCCGTCCCTTGTATCATCTCGGGAGGGCTCGTAAACAGCCCATGACCCAAGTCGTATCCGAATTACTCTACGAAGCTCTATCGACCCGAGAGTTGCCAGAAGAAGGTGCGCAATACTTCGAGGAAGCACGGGCATTTTATGGCCCACAAACTCAACCCACCCCCATAAAGGAGGCCGCATGAAATTTTTTCTCCGCTTTTACGAATGCGAGCACCATGGCGATCTGAACGCCTACCTGGACGATGTCCGCGCATGTGGTGGCGACGTATTACAAAGTCATCTTTTGGAGGAGGATGAAGAAGGGCGTGCCCAGGTTGAAGTCACAGACTTCCCGGCCTTTAAAGTCGCCTTTCAGAAAACAGAAACTGCCGACTTCTGCGATTCTCTTGATTGGTTGGAGGTGCCTGATGCGTAGACTCACCCGAAAAGAAATCGAATCCGATGGATCTGCGATGCCACGAATTATGAACTTCCACGACCAACTGATTGGTTCCCGTCTGGTTCAGGTTACCCGCAGGCGCTCGGATTATACTCAACCTCCTCCGATATTAATTTTTGCAGACGGAACCACTCTGGCTACTCAATACGATGACGAGGGTAACCCCGGGGATACCGAGTGGCAGATCACCGACAGGGAAGGGTATATGTATCATTCGGTGCAAGTGCAGGACCTTGTTCGGCATTCGGTTACCGGTGTAGGGTATTTCGTCGATCTTCATAACGATGACAGGAAGGTCATCCCCTACGTGGAGATTGAAAACGTGTTTCTCGTCTGCTGCATGACGCCACATGGTGGTGGCGTAATCCTCCATCACCGCCCCGGGAACGATGCCTGGGACCTCTTTTGTCAATTCACACCCAAACTTGAACTACAACCCTAACGAAAGGAATTTTATATGTCATTTACCATAAAAGGGCGCGAACTCGCTGATGCCCTCACCGGTCTTCAAAAAGCGATGGCCCGTAAAACCAATCTCGCAGTGTTAAAGCACGTCCACTACCACTGCGACGACCAGACCGTTACCGCAACCGTGACCGATCTGGATCACCACACTGAATACCGTTTCACCGACGCAGAAGTCAGCACCCCGTCAACCATACTGCTACCAGTCAAAGATCTGTTCCGCTTGGTAAAGTCCGCCAAAGATGATCAGGTCACGATCGAAGCTACGGACAATCCCCAGACCGCCAAAATCGGTCTTTCCGGGGCACTGGGGGAGCGAACTCATTTCCTTCCTTGCATGGATGCGGAAGAGTGGCCGGAGATGCCCGAGCGCACCCCTGTGCTTCCAGCGGATGATCGATTCATCGACGCTTATCGCACCCTGGTTCCTTTTGCATCAACTGATCCCTCTCGGACTGTGCTTAACGGCATCGCGTTGCAGTTAGGAACCGGGGAACATACGCTTACCGCGACTGACGGCAAACGTCTTTGCACCTTATCCGGCCTAACGTTCCATGAGGATATCCAGGGAATAATTCCGTTGCTGAACATACTTAATTGGAATCGATTCCCGACCACATGTAAACTTGGAACCACTGACAAACAGTACCGTATCGAAGCCGGAAACTGGACTCTCCAAGGCAAGCTTGTGGACGGCTCTTACCCAAACTGGTCGCAGGTGATCCCGGATGCACATACCGATGACTGCGTCTTCCTACTTGCCGACGAAGATATCCCTGCGGTCAAGCAAGCGGTACAAACATTACCGGCTCCAAATTCAGAAACCGGTGGCGATAAGAATGCCGGGATCTGTCTGATGAAACAGGATGACATGGTGGTACTGGCCGCCTGTGATGCTCAGGAAAATTGGGGGCAGCAACCGCTAAAACATTCTACCCTTAGTGGTAGCGAGTTCACCGCTTTCAACCGTAGCTACTTTCTAGAGGCGGTGGAAGCAGGATTTACCAAGTGGCAATTCAAAGACCACACGGCTCCACTACGTGCCGAAACCGAGAACGGGATCCACGTATTGATGCCCCTACGTCAGGAGAATGTACCGGGAGCTGTGGAGCCATCAACTCATAAAGAAACCCCAACCCAACCCAAAACAAACCAAGAGGACCCCGAACCCATGCCAAAAGATACCAAACCATCACTTGCCGTAATGTCCTCAAATGAGGAGAAACAGGATGAAGACCTGCTGACCATGGTACAGAATGCCCGAGAAAGCTGCCGGACGCTGAACACCACTCTGAAGGACATCGCAGCAAAGATCCGTGCCGACCAACGTGCCAACAAGGCTCTGCACAGTGAATTGCAGAACGCCAAAGGCGTCTTGACTAAACTCAAGGACTTAGCCGCCTAGGTTCCTATTCGGGGATGTCCCGTTTCTTGTTAAAATCGGTGGTGGCTTCAGGGTGAAGATATCAGGGTTGTTGTGAGGTTGTCAATTTCAAGGTAAGAGAGGT
>JARHXX010000002.1 GCA_029269125.1 Kiritimatiellaeota bacterium B1221
GGGGGGGGGGGGGGGGACGCCGCCCCTCCGTTGACAGGGGGTGCCCTCCGCGTGGTCTTTCGGCCCTTGGTTTTGTGATGATTATTTTTTTTTGGGGGGGGGAATTATTCTTTAGATGACGTGAAGTGATTTTTGACCGTTTGGTAGGCCAGCTTGGGACGACGGTATTCATCAAAGGTGCCTTTATTATTGAAGGCGCGCGGACGCTGCAGTGCTTCCGCACTGGCGTAGGTCCGCCCATCGCAGAACTGCCACAGTGAGACCCCGGTTATGCGGTCATCTTCCACCACGCGTTTGCAGACGACGTCCAAATGGTCGGCTTGATACTCTTCGCTCCAATGTGATTTCAGGGCATCCCGCCAGCCGTAAATGGCCCCGGCCCCAATTTCACTCATGATGAAAGGTTTGTCCGCCTGATCGATTTTCTGGAAATGATCAAGCATCCTGTCGAAAAGGGCATCGATCTCATGCAGGGGGCGGACCTGATCCCGTTTCGAATACCAGCCGGGATAGTGGTTGATACTGATCACATCACAATATTCGAAATAGAGGTCCTCAAAAGGAAACATTGAAGCGTAGGTGGCGGGACGGGTGGGATCCTCACTTTTACAGAGTTTATACAATTCCTGATAGAGCGGTCCCGCATATTTCTCATTGCTGGCACCTTCATTGAGGTAGCCCCACATAATCACGCAGGGATGATTCCAACTGCTGTGAATCATTTTTTTCGTCTGCTCCAGCTGTCCCTGATGAAAGCCTTCGCTTTCAAAATTCTTTTCCCGGTTTCCCCAGCCCAGCGATTCCTGAAAGACATAAAACCCGAGTTCATCGCAGAGATCAAGGAAGACCGGGTCCATGGGGTAATGGCTGCCCCGAATAAAGTTGCAGCCCATGTCTTTCATCAATTGCAGATCCTGCACGTGGGACTGAACCGACAGGGCGGGGCCAAACTGCGGATGGGCTTCGTGGTGGCAGTATCCGAGAAGTTTGACCGCTTTGCCATTGATTTGAACCTTTCCGTTTTCCACAGTGATGGTTCTGAATCCGATGCGGGTCTCCCAGTTATCCCGGTCCGTTTTTAACGAGATTTTATAGAGATTTGGGGTTTCCGCGGTCCAAGGTTGTGGGTTTTCAATTTGAAAAGAAAAGGATCCCGCACCTTCGATTAGAGGAATCTCATGCTGAGAATTCTGAGATTCGTCCACCCAAACTTGCAGGGACAATGATTTTAGACTGTGGTCATTCACCCAGACCCTGGCCTGTACTTTTCCGCTTTGGTGGTCTTCAGGATTTATATGGGCTTCAGTGATATAGAGGGGGGCGGGCAGATGTAATTCAATGGAACGGTAGATGCCGCCATAGGCGTAGAAATCATAATAATATTCCTGCAGCGGAACACGCTGAGCATCGAAGCGGTTGTCGTTGATGATTACCAGTTCGCGCCTGGTTTGATCTGACGCGGGGATGGAAAGTTCCACCGGCGAATAAGGGAGGGAATAGGTTTTCAGTTCCTCGCCGTCCAGTATGATACGGTTCCACATGCCGGTACCCCAAAGTCGGAGAAAGCCCGACTGTTGGGAGGGGATGTTTAGGAATGTGCGGTATGCGGCGGTTCCCCGTACCCCGGCATAGCGAGGGTAGGCATCATAAGCGGATGGGACCGGCATGCGATCATCATATTTGATTTGTGAGGGTTCGATACATTCCGGTGTCTCCGTTTCGCCCAGAAATGCAAAATCCCACATTCCGTCCAGGGTTTCAATATGTCTTTGGTTTTCTGGCAATTTGCACTGCATGCTTCGTACTCCACTTGGTTTTTAAAGAGAGTGATGCATAATCATTCCTTTTGACTTAGTCAACTAGGATGATGTTTTTTAGACCGAAGGCAAGGTGACGTTTACCGAAACGGATACTGAAGCTGTACGCGAAGTGAGGGGAAGTTTTTACGAGCGAGGATTTCGGGTGCGCATGCCCGCGAAAAGAAGTCCAAATCCACTGAGAAGCATCAACAAGGAAGAGGGTTCAGGGATGGCGGTTACGGTAATATTATCCACATAAAAGTTGAGATTGGACCAGCCGCTTTTTGTGGAAAGTTTCGTTCTAACCGTTGAGGCACTTAACACATCTGCAAAATAGGTTTTAGGGACGGTTATGGCATAACGAATAAAAGGAGCTGTGCTTGATGAGGCGGTCGAGGAAAGGGTCAGGGTGGTTCCCGTATAGGTATGGTCTCCACCTTGAAGTTCTCCCAGGTCTGATAAAACGGTCTCAAAGCCGCTGCCGAAATCTACTTCAAAGGAGCTGAGGCCTTCATGTGATGCTAAACTATAGGTCCCTTTTATATCAAATGAGAAAACCAACGCATCGGGATTCCCGGAAATGTTTATTGCAGTATTTTGCTCGAGATAACTGAATTTAGAATCCCCATTCCGAATATACATACTTTGTGAACCCACTGAAGCCTCAGCATTGGAAACGTGAGCCAGTGAAAGGTTGGAGGGGTTATAAACGTCCCAAGTCGGACTCGGCAGACCACCGTCAGCATATGCTTCAAATGAATCCGAAAACAAGACGTCTGCTTTCACATGTAGCAGGCAGGTCATGACAAAGAGGATGGGCAGTAGAATAACTTTCACGGTACAAAAATACAATGAGAGCATGACATAGTCAATAAGTAATTATGATATAGATAGATGTTTTCCTGAAGAAATCATATTTTGAATTCTTTATCGGGAAGGATTGAAAGAATCCCTGTCTTGGTTTAGGGAATGGGTCATGACAACTTCTCCTTCTCTCGATCAACTTCACCCTCAATTTGAAAAGGCCGGACAGGAACATGTGTTCCGCTTTTGGGAGGATTTATCCTCCGAGGATCAGGCCAGGCTTTTACAACGGGCTTCGGAAGTCGATTTACAGGAAGTGGCCCTGTTGGTGGAGACGCATGTGAAGGGTGGCGGAGCGCATGAACAGGGATTTGATAATTTGGAGCCGGCACCGTTTATTCCTTTGCCCGAACAGGGGGGCGATGCCGCATCGTGGCAGGAAGCGGAGGCGGTAGGAGCCGAAGCGCTGCGTGCAGGCCGGGTGGCTGCTTTTACGGTAGCGGGTGGTCAGGGGACCCGATTGGGGTACGATGGACCGAAAGGGACTTTCCCGGTGACCCCCGTCACTCAAAAAACACTTTTTCAGGTATTTGCCGAAAAAATCGCCCGCTCTGCAGAGCGCTTCGGCGCGGAGATTCATTGGTTTATTCTTACCAGCGAAATAAACAATGATGCAACTGTGGCCGCTTTTAAAGAAAACAATTTCTTTGGTTTGGAATCAGACCGCGTTCATTTCATTGTACAGGGACTGGTACCTGCGGTGGATCAGGATGGAAAAATATTAATGGCTGATCGATCGACCATTGCGATGACCCCAGATGGGCATGGTGGTTCTCTCCGGGCTTTGGTTCGTTCGGGTGCAACCGCCCTGATGGCGGAAAAGGGGATTGACTGCATTTCCTATTTTCAAGTGGATAACCCTTTGATTCCTTGTCTGGATCCGGCCTTTATTGGGTTCCACATTTTAGGGAAATCCGAATGCTCCTCCAAAATGATTCCCAAAGCCTATCCTCTGGAAAAAGTGGGGCACTTCTGCTTACAGGGTGGCAAAACCGTGGTTATTGAATACTCAGATCTTCCCGAAGAAAAACAGCAGGAAACCTTAGCGGATGGAAGTCTTCGCTTTGTATCCGGATCGGTGGCGATTCATGTGTTTGACCGTGCATTCATCGAAAGAGTGGGGGGGGGATCAGATGCGAAACTGCCTTTCCACCGCGCAGATAAAAAGATTCCTTTTGTGAATGAACAGGGTGAAATCGTCAAACCCGAAAGCCCCAACGGGATTAAATTTGAGATGTTTGTATTTGATGCCTTACCCTTGGCGGAAAATCCGGTAATTATTGAAGGTGCGCGCTCTGAAAACTTTTCCCCGGTGAAGAATGCGGAGGGAGTGGACTCCCCCCAAACATGTAAAGAAGACCAGCTCCGCCAGTATACCGCCTGGTTAAAAGCGGCCGGAAAAAACCTTGCTTCCGATGAAACAGGGCTGCCTGAAATATGTTTTGAAATCTCTCCCCGCTTTGCAGCGGACAAACAGGATTTTGTGGCCCAATGGGAAAAGCTGGATCCCAAACCTGAAATCAAAGATGGGGTGGTGTTGGGCTGAGCGTGTCGTTTAGAGGCATAACTTCCGGGTTCTCCGTTTACGAAGTTTCTCCCAAGGGGGGGGCGCCGGGTACGCGGAACCCCGGTTTATCGAAACCTTTCGCGTGAACGCTTTCGGAGACGCCATCTCATGATGGAATCTGGAACTGACTTTATTAGAAAGGTTTTTTTCCGGTGACTTTCATTCGGAGTTGATCGCTGGCTTCATGATAGCGTGCTTCCATTGCCGAATGAACCGGTCCCAGATTTTTCACCACCCGGTTTGCCCATGCCGCATATTCACGTTGCCGCTGCCAGGACCAGTTCGCAGGCGGATCATTGAACAGACTTTCCACATTATCGATTTTGTCTGCCAGTCGAATCAATTTTGCCCCGGGTGAAAGCAGCGCGGCCCGTTCCACTTGCATTTGCTTGCGCTGGGATTTTAAAAGCGTTTTCCGGTCGGTGACTTCCTGCACCCATCCTGAAACTTCAGAGCCGAAGCGGGTTCGAATTTCTGATGGGGGACAGTCTGTATCTTCAAGAACATCGTGAAGCAGGGCCGCAGAGATCAGCTCAGTTTGGGTGATCCCGTGTCGAATTAAAATCTCTGCCACCCGAATGGGGTGTTGCACAAAAGGTTCTTTTTGACGCCCCTTCCGCGTTTGACCTTTATGCCAGTGGGCAGCCAGTGCAAACGCAGGCAGGTCCTCCATCAGTTCATTCCCTTGGCCGCGGATATATAGCAAATCCATGCGAGCATGTTCTCATATTTCTCGCGAATCTGCAGGTCGCCATCAGTGGATTCGGTTTCATCATCCCAGCCTTCAAAGTAGGGATCCACATCCGCAAAGCCCACTTCGCGAAGAATGTCAGTGATCTCCATAAGGGACCATAAACGCCATTCATAGCTGAAGGCCTTTTTAATCGGCACAATATTTTTGCCACGGAAATGGATATGGCAAATAATATCCTGGGTAACCGCATTGTATTCAGCCTGTTCCCACACGTAAGTGAATTCAGGAAAGGGGGTGCCTTCATAATCTTCACCGGCCGGCACCCGTTTTTTTTCTTTCATGACTTCCTGGGCATGGGGTCCCCCGAACATATCCAGCAGAAAAATGCCTCCAGGGGTCAGTGAGTTGTACACACTTTGAAAGTACGATTTCAGCTGATCCCGTTGTTTGAAAATCATGTAAGAAAAGTTAAGAGCTGCCACCACGTCCACCAAAGGGGTTTTTGCGGTCAGGACATTATCTTCCAGGAGGTGTACACGCTCCGCATCATTTCCGAGCATGGGTAACCGATGCTCCCGCGCCCAATCCAAAGTGGGGCCATGCAAATCAACACCCCAGGATTCCCGCTGCGGATCGGATTCGACCCAGGCGCATGCCAGAACCGAAGTTCCACTGAAATCTTCCCGCAAGGTGAGGGCTTTGCGTCCAGCGGATTTTTCCATCATGCGGTCGATTAAATTCAAATCCACTTCGGTGTCCTGCACCGAAGCTTCATACAATATATGCTTGTGAATTTTCTGGGGTTCAGATGCCATGAGAGGGCCTCAGACATTAAACAGGAAGTGGCAGACATCGCCGGCGCGCATGACATACTCTTTCCCTTCCACTCGTAATTTTCCGGCATCTTTGATTGCCGCTTCGGTTTTATAGGTGACCAAATCATCAATAGAATAGATATTGGCCCGGATGAATCCCCGCTCAAAATCTCCGTGAATCACCCCTGCGGCCTGCGGTGCGGTGGCGCCTTGGGGGATGGTCCAGGCCCGAATTTCTTTTGGTCCGGCGGTGTAGTAACTCTGCAGTCCCAAGAGGTGGTATACACCGCGCACAATACGGTCCAGTGCGGGTTCGGCCATGCCTAAAGACTCCAGCATTTCCGCACGTTCTTCGGCTTCAAGTTCAACCAGTTCTTCTTCAATGCGGGCGGAGACGATAATCACTTCGCTGTTTCTTTCCGCCGCGTAGGCTTCCAGTTTGCGGGTTTGCTCGTTGCCACTGTCGACTTCTTCTTCACCCACATTTGCCACGTAGAGCACTTGTTTTGCGCTGATGAGCGCCAGGCTTTTCATCATTTTCCGCTCTTCAGGGTCATTGATTTCCAACGCCCGAACGGGTTTGCCCTCCTGGAGGCAGGTGTCGCATTTTTCAAGCAACTGCTGGTACTTTACAGCATCTTTGTCACCACTGCGGGCTTGTTTCTTCACTTTGTGAAGCGCATTTTCCACCACCTGCATGTCGGAGAGCATGAGTTCCAATTCGATGGTTTCGACATCACGGATGGCATCCACGGATCCATCGACATGGGTGACGTTGCCGTCTTCGAAGCAGCGGACCACTTGGAGGATCGCATCCACATTGCGAATGTGACTGAGGAATTTATTTCCCAATCCTTCGCCTTCGGATGCGCCCTTGACCAATCCTGCAATATCCACAATTTGGGTGGTCGCGGGGAGAATTTTTTCCGATTCAATGTGTGTACGTAAGATCTCGAGACTGGGATCCGGCACATTGACGATGCCTACATTGGGCTCGATGGTGCAAAAAGGGTAATTACTCGCTTCTGCACCGGCTTCGGTGAGGGCATTAAAAAGGGTGCTTTTGCCTACATTGGGTAGGCCGACGATTCCAGCTTCCATAGTTTTTTGAGAGGTCAGAGGTTATAGATCAGAACTAAGAATTCAGATGTTTTGATTTCAGATATGAGATTTAAAATTTCAGAGAGGAGATGGGGGGGGCGGACTCTATTATGACTGTTCACCGCCTGCTCATTTCCGCTTATCCTAATTCCCGGTTATCATTTTCGTCTTTCACGGCATAGCCGTCATCCTGACGTTTGAAATTCAGTTTGTTTTTCTTGTTATAAAGGTCGTGTACATCCTGCGCATCCATGCCCAGCACCTGTGCGAGGCTGATAATAAAATGAAAGAGGTCCACCACTTCCACTTTGGCATTTTGGAGGTCGAACTCCTGATATTTGGCCCACCATTTCCAGGGAACTGAATCAATCAGTTCCGCCATTTCCTGAGAGGCGGCCCGGGTGTAGTTGAGGACCCACTTTGTCTGTTCCTCTTCCGACATTTCGGATGGATTGACCCCAATGCGCCGGTTCAGCGACATTTGTTTGTCGAACAGGTCTTGTAACATATCTTTTGAATCACTCATACATCTTCTCCAGCGTTAATTTTATGGGTCATTTCCGTATACATCTCCAGGCTTTCCGCAAGCCCTCCTTCACGATTCCTTTGCAACCAAAGGTCCTGATGTCCGTCACGGGCAGCTTTCAGCATGTCGGATAATTGCGGAGAAGGGGTTTGCCCTTTGATCTTTAAAGTGGTTTCCAGAGACAGGCACATGTTCCGGACGGTTTGTTGCCACTCTGGTGAAAAACTTTTCGGGGCAGGCATATTTTCCACCGCTTCCAGTGTTTTCCGAACATTTTCGACGCTCACCTCTTTTGAGACATTGTCCGGATCTTCGAACAAGTGAAAAATATTTGAGCAGTTTACGCTTTTTCGTTCCAAGAGGTCATGCATCCGGCCCGCATTCATCCAGCAACGGGTGTCTCCCTGATTTCCGTTGAAAGCCACCGCATCACACCAGTCTTCAATATCTTCTTCACGCGCCTTTCCGGTGTTCCAGGCATTGAGTGCACACCAGGCAAGAGCAGGGTAGCTGACCGGACTTTGTTGCATGTGTCCATGATCCCCCCAGTCAGTCAGCAGTAAACCTTTGGCACCGTTTTGACGTCCGGCCAGGCTGGCTTTACGAATGTGTTGTAACATGTTCTCCGTACGGCCGCCAAAGGTGCGCCAGCTGCAGGTGCCGGGGCAGATCATAAACTCCAGACCCGATTCGGCGAGGCGCTTGCTGTCCTCTATAAAAGGATGATCCGCTTCATAGCCCCATTCCAGGGCAAGAGTATCCGAAGGAAGGTTTTGAAGCTGTTCAGGGGTTTTGATGATAACATCGCCCCAAAACTGGCATCGTTTGCCATGCTTCTCTTTCACATATTCCATGATTTCGCGGACAAAGTCGGTATACACTTTCCCGGCACCTTCCGCCTCGCAGCGTGCTTTACTTGCCCCCTGACCCAGTTCGAAGGTCTCGTCACAGCCAATATTCACCCAGGGGCTTTCAAAGAGCGGGAGTATTTCATCTAAAAGTCCTTTCACCAGGTCGAGGGATGCCTGATCCGGGATCAGCACAGATCCTTCTTTTTTCACTTCCCCCCATGGATTTACGAAGCCGTTGGGACATTCCGCATATTTTTTATACGCGTCATGTTTCATCCAGCGTTCAAAATGACCGAAGCAGTTTTGATTGGGGACCAATTCGATGTCGTAGTCTTTGCACAGGTCTTGCAGCCAGAGAATGTCGGATGCTTCCATGGGAGAGGCATCTTTCCACACCGTTTCATGATCTTTATAGGCAAAAGTATGTTCGGTATATAATTGGAACTCGTTGTACCGGAAGCCGGAGAGCAGCTGAACCCAGGTCTTCAGACTTTCGCGGGTGGGCACTTTGCAGCGGCTAATATCCAGCATAAATCCGCGCCGCTCCATATCGGGGGCATCCTCCAGCAGACCACAGGGGATTTCGGATAGTTGGGTCCATTGCTGAAAATGTTGCCAGGCATAACGAAGCGCTCTGGGACCTCCTCCCGTTACCGTGAGGGAGGCGGGCTGGATTTCAATCCGGTAGCCTTCGGCAGGAAGTGTGGGGTCTATGGTTGCGACGGCCTTAAATGCATTCAAATCCTGAGGAAGTTCTATGGAACTCCGTTCTGAACCGATTTCCCATAGGCGTGGTGGAGGGGTGAAGGTGGGTGAGGGGAGTTGTTTCATGGTGAAATTTCTTTTTGCAGTTTTTGTATTTCCAAGAGCAGGGCGCGTTTCTCCTGCTCAAGGGCTTTACTCCGGGCGCGATCGGTGTCGCGTTCAATACGCAGTTCACGCATTTTTTCCTCATTCGAGAATTCCCGGTTTTGGATGCTGGCATTTTTCCGGCGGATTTTATCCATTTCTGTCCGTACCCTATCCAGTTCCAGGGCCAGTTCATTGTTTTTTTGAATCGCTAAAATGGCTTTGCGTTGGGTTTCTTTGCTCTGAACCAGTTCGCTCCGCAACTCATATATATGCTTGGCCAGGGTCCGCATGTCCTCACGCGATTTGGTCTGCATTTGTACCAGTTGGTCTTTTTGAATTTTCACCTTTTCCAAGTGGGCGGCGCGTGTTTCAAGTTTTTGAATTTTCTTTTGGTTGGATGTGATTTCTTCAATCTGTTGGCTCAACATATTTTGCAAATCCCGAATCTGAACCAATTCTTTCGAATTTTGATTGTCGAGTTCGGCCCTGAGCAGGTCGACATTTTCGCGGTGGGTGATGGCTTCTTTCCGGAAGGCCTCTTTTTCACGTTCCATTTCCGCAACCAACAAAGCGACATCCTCCAGATCCTTTTCCTGAATGCCTGCGGCCTTGGCATCCTTCAAAATGGTTTCCAAATCTGAAATTTCAGATTCCATTTTTTCACGGATTTTTTGTTCCTGTTTGAGCTGATCCTGGAGTCGGCGGTTTTGAATCGTCAATTTCCGGGAATCCTGATTCGCCACCACCAGATCCTGCTCGAGGTTTTCAACTTTACTCAGCAAGGTTTTTTCTTTTGCCTGAAGCAGGTCTCGTTGTTTCTGGGTGTCTTCAAACTCTTTCCTTAAGTCAGGCACCTGCTCACGGCGGGAGAGTTCAGATTTCAGCTGCCGGTTCTCCGCCAAAGCTTCTTCCAAACTTGTTGAAAGTTCATCAAATTGACTTTTGGGGACCGTGTTGGCTTCCACCTCTTTTAAGCGGTCGTTCAGGTTTTGGATAACCCCCAGTAAACGTTCCTGCTCCTGTTCCAGTTCACTCCGTTCCTGATATTGCTGGGCAAGCTCTGATTGTAAATTGCCTAAACGGGATTCCAAAGCGGCGAGTTTGGCATTGGCCAGCGCTTCTCTCCGCTGGGTGTTTTCCAGATCGGCAGTCAACCGGTCATTGTCATTCTGCAACTGATGCAGCTTTTGCAAATCCAGTTGGCGGGCCGCTTCAGCTTGAAGCATTTTTTTTTCCCGTGCTTGAATTTCCTGCCGTAAGCGTTCTCTTTCCGCTGCGAGATCTTCATCCGGCCCCGCCGTTTGACTTGAACCGGCCCGTTCCGCCTCCGCGAGCTTTGCACTTAAATCGCGGGTCACGCGTTCAAATTCCTGACGGGATTGGATTTGTTGCTGACGAAGTTCCTGTAACGCCTGTTCACGGGCTGCCAAATCCGCTTCGGTTCTTTTGATTGCGGCTTGAGCAATGCGTTCGTTGGACTCTAACTGCAATTTTTCGCGTGTGCTTTGGTTGAGGCGTTCTTGTATTTCGAGTTGTTCCTGACTCAGAAATTTGATTTTATCCGCAGATAAGGTTTCGACTTCGAGCAATTTTTTTTGTGCCTCATCTCTTTGTCGTGCGGTGCGTTGAATTTCCGCTTTGAGGAATTCCAGTGCCTGGTTTGATTGCCCGAAGAGTGGGGCGAAAGGTGTGAAACCCAGGATCAGAAGGTAAAACAAAGCTTTCATAGCAGAAGGTCGGCTTAAACGGACTCCCGGTTGGCCAAAACCTGAATGGCTTCCGCATATACGCGGTGTTCCTGTTCCAGAATTCTTTGACTCAGGGTTTCTTCATCATCCTGATCTAAAACCGGCACCACGGCCTGGGCAAGGATGGGGCCCGCATCCAATTCACGGGTCACCAGATGAACGGTGCATCCACTGAATTTCACACCCGCATCCAAAGCCTGTTGCTGCGGGTGCAGACCCTTAAAACTGGGGAGAAGAGAGGGGTGAATGTTGAGAATGCGGTTCTCGAACCGGTCAATAAATTCCGGGGTGAGGATGCGCATAAAGCCTGCCAAAATAATATAGGCACAGCCCGCCTGCTCAAACAGATCTCCGGCCGCCCGCTCAAAGGCCGCCCGGTCGTTTTTGTCATAGGGGAGGGCCCGGGCTTCAATCCCGTGATCTCTGGCAATGTCCAAAGCCGGGGCTTTGGCGCGGTCGCTCAGCAGTAAACTGATTTCGGCATCCAGTTTCCCGGCTTCAATTTCTGTTTGGATGGCTTGGAAATTGGAGCCGCGTCCCGAGGCCATCACCCCAAGCCGCAGACTCATGCCCAAGGCACCCGGACAATGATTTCTTCTTCGGCGGTGACGGCACCCAGTTTGACCGCTTCGGGAAGCAGATCGCATACCGCCTTTTCCTGTTCGGGAGATACCACAATCATCCAGCCAATGCCCATGTTAAAGGCATGAATGGCGTTCTCCAGGGGAATGGTGTCCACCAGACGGCGGGCGGCGGGATTTTTCCATTCCGGTAAAGTGAGGTCTGCACCCTTGCCGTTGAGGATACGGGCAAAGTTTTCTTTGATGCCGCCACCGGTAATGTGGGCCATCCCGCGGGGACGGATGCCTGCGTCCTGCATGGCTTTGACTTCGGGATAATAAATCCGGGTGGGTGCCAAAAGGTCGGGGATTAATTCATCAGGAATCAGGTCCGGATCATTTTCCATGAGTTTACGAACCAAGCTGAAACCGTTGGCATGTACGCCATTGGAGGGGATTCCCAGAACGACATCCCCCACTTCAATTTCATTGGGATCCAGTAATTCCGGTTTTTCGGCGACGCCTACCACAAATCCGCTGAGTTCCAAAATATCTTCATGTACCAGACCCGGCATTTCAGCGGTTTCTCCACCGGCGAGGATGCAATTGCAGTCGGCCAAAGCCTGGGTTAAACCATCGATCATGCGGGCGATGGGGGCGCTTTCGATGTTGTTGATGCCCACATAGTCGAGAAACAGGACCGGCATGGCGTTGGAGGTGAGGACGTCATTGACATTCATGCCCACCAAATCCACCCCGGCGATCTCGGGCATATCGTGTTTCATTAACAATTGAATCTTGGTGCCAACCCCGTCGCAGGCGACCAAAATAACGGGTTGTTTCCAGGGGCTCAAATCGAAACTGGCCGCAAACAGGCCGAAGGCTTGCATGAGTTTATGTTTGGTTTCAGTGCGATCACGCATGGAGCCGATGTCGCCAACCAGTTCGGCTGCTTTTTCGGTATCCACACCTGCGTCTTTGTAAGAGAGATTTTGTTTTTTCATTCAGATTCCAGTTGAGAAATTCAAGCTGGAATCATTAGCGGATCGGGCAGGGGATGGCGAGTCAAAAGGTGCACCGAGGGCAGAGGAGATGGGAGAAGGGAGAAGGGATATGGAATTCGGGAGGAGGGAGAAGGCGGGGGAATTCAAATCCTCCCTTTCCCCGGCAATGGACGTTGACGGATGTTCCGCATGTGGCGGGACCCTTTTGCTTGGAGAAAAAGGGGGGGGATAAAAAAATCCCGTTGGAAATACGGGATTATTATCTGGATATGATGGGTGGGGGATCAGTTTTGTCTGCGGCGGATCAGGTAGATCACGCCCATGCCGCTCAGGAAGAGGAGGGCGATGTCCGGTTCGGGAATAATCTGCAGGTTATTGAAATACAAATCTCCGCCGGTGCCGCCACCGGCACCACTGACATAAAAGCCCACTTCATCCACTGCGCCGGAAATAATGGAGCCGGAAGTATTGAGGTTTGCGTCCTGGGCTGAAGAGATGCTGTAGTCGAACCCGGTCGCGGTTCCGGTAATGGCAAAAGAAATCAACACCCCGTTTTCCCGTACGCCGGACCAGGGAGTGGTGACTGCTGATCCGCCATCTGTCCAGGTGTAACCCGCATTGTTGAGGTTGAAGTTAAAGACCTGGGTGTCACTGCTTAGTAAATTGAAGCCTTTATTTCCATTGTCGAATTGGTAGGCGAAGGAGAAGTCCAGGACTTCGCCGATTTGCAGCGGGTTGTCAAAATTCCGGTAGGCAGTGGAAAAGTTGGTCGCCCAGAGGCCGAAAGATTGACCTGAAGTGTCCAGAGGGCTGTTGTTGCTTCCCTGCAGGGACGCGGCACCCAGAAAACTTCCGCCATCCGTGGCACTCAACTGCCAGGCCTGGAAGCCACTCCCCTGATTATCCCCATTGGCCCAGCTACTGTAATTGCCGGCGTTATCCGAAGCAGGGGAGGCCCAGAGGGCGGTGGAGAAGAGGACTGAAACCAAGAGGGGGAAACGTTTTTTCATGGGAAAATCTCCAAGGGAAGCACAATTTTTAAAGAGAAGAACCCGGAAACTGCCGTTGGGCATTCTCCGGGTTCTAAAAAGTTAAGCGCGTTTGCGTTTTCTGAGCACGAGGCCGGCAGCCAAGCCGGTCAGTCCGAGCATGAAGATGGAAGAGGTTTCGGGGATGACGGTGAAGGTTGCGATGTGATTTGATCCACTGTTATTATCAAAAATTGCAACACTGGAATTGGGTTTGCCTTCAACCCAAATGGCCAATGTATAATCCCCTGCACTCAATGAATGTGCGCTGATGAGGTCAATGGAAAGATCAGAACCATTCGCTCCATTTACATCTGTTCCCCATTGGTCATCTGGTGCGGAATAACTTTGGAATGCATAACTTTTTGATCCGGTTGCCGTGGCATCACCCGTAATAGAATAGTGCATGGTAACATACGCGACACCCTCACTATTTGACCAAAATCCGGTTTGTCCACCTAACCAGAGGTTATCTTCAATTGTAAAATAGGTATCCAAATCAGCCCCATCAAAATCTTGCAATTGAGCAGAACCATTTAAATCAAACCATGTTGCGCCACTTCCGGCAGTAGTTCCACTTGAAAGATAGGCATATCCATTGAAAATAGATTGTGCGTGCAGTTGGGCTATGCCTGCGAGTAAAACCATAAGTAGAAATTTCAATTTGCTCATCTGGGGGGCTCTCCATGGGAATTAAACTGTTGGAACGTTTGAATTTTACCCCTATCTGTTAACGCTTGGCAAGAGGAAAAATAAAAAAAAGATTGAACAGTTTTTTTAGTGGAGGTCTTGACCTTTGCTTTGCTTTCCTGCATGGGCAGGAGAGCGTCTAACCCCTTGAAAACTATGAACTTTCCACGAAAATCCGGTATTTTACTTCACCCTACTTCTCTTCCCGGCCCTTATGGCATGGGGGAGATCGGTCCTGCGGCCCGTGAATTTATTCAAACGTTACAATCCGCGGGTCAAACGTATTGGCAGGTTTTACCGCTGGGGCCCACGGGCTATGCGGATTCTCCTTATCAGGCATTGTCAACTTTTGCGGGCAATCCCATGTTGATTTCTTTTGATGATTTGATCGAAGACGGATTGTTGAAGCCGGAAGAATTGCGTGACTTTCCCTGCTTTACGACGAAGAAAGTGGATTATGGCCCGGTACTGAGTTTTCGTCAGCAGATCCTGGATAAGGTTTGCGCCTGCTTTTCCCGCAGAGCGTCTGCGACCCTGAAAGCGGCCTTTAAGGATTTTTGCACGGCGGAGCAGGAATGGCTTGATGACTACGCCCTGTTCGTTTCATTGAAAGAGCATTATGAGCTGCGCCCATGGGTGGAATGGGATGCGGAATATGTGACCCGGGATCCGGCGGCCTTAAAAGCTTTCGCGAAAACCCATGCCTCCCAGTTGAAACGTGCCCGGCTGCGTCAGTTTTTGTTTGACCGGCAATGGCGGGCGCTGCGTGAATTTGCCAAGGAGCACGGTGTACAATTTATCGGGGATATTCCTATTTTTGTGGCGCATGATTCGGCGGATGTGTGGGCGAATCAGGACTTGTTTTACTTGGATGAAAGTGGCCAGCCCACTGTGGTTGCGGGGGTGCCTCCGGATTATTTTTCCGCCACCGGTCAGCTGTGGGGAAACCCGCTGTATAAATGGGACCTGCATCAGGAAACCGGTTATGCCTGGTGGTTAAAGAGGATGAAGCATATGGTGCGCTTGGTGGATATCGTGCGGATCGATCACTTCCGCGGATTTGAAGCCTATTGGGAAGTGCCCGGAGATGAAGATACCGCCATGAACGGCAAGTGGGTGAAAGGACCCGGACATGATTTCTTTAACGCGATGAAAAATACCTTTGGAGATATTCCGGTCATTGCGGAAGATCTGGGGGTCATCACCCCCGATGTGGATCAATTACGCGATGATTTTGAGCTGCCCGGTATGCGGATTTTACAGTTCTCTTTTTCTGATGATCTGGAGCCGCTGATGCAGCCGGAAGGCTTTCCTGAAAATTGTGTGGTCTACACCGGAACCCACGATAACGATACCACCTGGGGATGGTACCATCGTCAGGCAGGGGTAAACAACACCGAGAGCGAAGAGGCCATCGAAGGGGAGAAGCACCGGGTGCGGGTCGCTGTGGGGACCAACGGGGATCAAATTCATTGGGATCTCATTGCATTGGCCATGCGCCTTAAACCGCATACTGCCATTGTGCCTTTACAGGATGTGATGGGATTGGGGACCGAAGCGCGGATGAATGTGCCGGGTCGCATGGATGGAAACTGGGCCTGGCGTTTTGAGTCTGCGGATATACGTCCCGAGGATATGCGCCGTCTCCGGGAAACCACGGAGTGGGCGGGTCGGATTTAATTAGAGAATACGAACGCTGAGCATTGACCGCCCAACATCGAAGGTTGAAAGAAAACCTTCGGTGTTGAATTTTCAACGTTCATCTTCTCCTTACGCTCTTAAACGCCCTGTCGTTTTAGCAGCATTTTGGTGATGCTGCGTTTGGCATTCCGGAGATCAAAAATGCCGACAGGGTTCAGGGTTTCCGGATCGCGGAGAATGGTTTCCTCCGCTTCCATCTGATGCATGGTTTCAAGTGCTTCCGCCAAAGGGGTGTCGGTGGTGACAATTTGTTTAATGGGGACCATGACATCCCCTGCCAGCATCCAGGCCCAAATTTCCTGTTCGACAAACAGGGATTTGAGGGAGTCGATCGAGATGACCCCGACGCAGGCCCCGGTGGTGTTGACCACGGGAAAACACAACTGATCGTGGCTGGAAAATTTATCGAACACCTGGCTGAGCAGTTCGCCTTCCTGCAAGCTGATGGGTTCCGCATTCATCACATCTTTTACAGTGAGTTCGGCGATGATGTCTTCTTCGGTGATGTTCCGTCCGATTTCCCCGGTTTTCGTGATCGCCCACTTTACGCTGGCGGGGCCAATTAATTGGACGATGAGTGTGGTGGCAGTGACGGCTGAAACGACCACGGCTCCAAGGTCCAGTCCGTTCATCACTTCGACTCCGGAGAGGTGTTGACCGGCCATCATGGAGAGACCCACGGCGACACCTCCCTGCGCAAACAATCCCATGCCCAGGTACTTTTGCAACAGGGGAGGGCTTTTGCTGATTTTCGCGCCGACCCAGGTGCCGGCATATTTACCGATGGTGCGCCCGATGACATAAAATGCAACCAGTCCCCAGAGCCAAATGGGTTGAGCGCCGAGTTGCAGGCGTGCGCCCACCATGACGAAGAACATCACATAAATCGGAGAGGCAAATGCCCGGAGGGTTTCCAGCAGGGGCTTGCTTCGGTGGGGGGCGTGGTTGATCAAGGTTGCGCCGGCAGCCATGGCGCAGAGGATCACATCGAGGTGGAAGGTAATCGATATTCCCGCAATCAGGAGCAGGCATCCCACCAGCAGGGTGAGGGACCGGTCCGAACTTCTGCTGTGTTTCAGAAGATTACTTACCCCCCAACCCGCGGCCACACCCAACAGCGCGCTGCCGACGAGTTCGATGCCCAAACTGCGGAAGAGTTCGCCAAAATTCACCTCACCCCCCACCAGGAGACCTGCGACGGTGGTGCCCAACGCGTAGAGCGTCAGCGCCAGGGCATCATCGAGGGCAACCACCGAGACCAGACCGGTGGTTAACAGACCTTTGGAGCGGTATTCCCAGAGCACATCCACGGTGGACGCGGGATCTGTTGCGGAAGAAATGGCACCAAATACGAGTCCGCCAGCCAGAGATGCGGGGAGGTTCCCGGTGATAAACCAGAGGATGATGCCGGATCCCAAACCGACAACCAAAAAGGCCCCCAGGCCTTCACCCAGCATAATGCCGGTAAATTGTTTGCCGTATTGTTTAAAGATTTTCGCTTCGAGCTCACCGCCGACCAGAAAGCCGATGAAGGCGAGGGCTAAATAACTGAAAGGGCGGAGATTGGGGATTTCGACTTCGCCAATGATCCCCAGTCCACTCTGACCAATGATCAGCCCGATGGCGATATAACCAATAACCTGCGGGATGTGAAGTTTTTGAAAAAACCAGGCCCCGAGGATTCCCCCGAATACCCCGATCCCCAAAATAAGTAAAATCCCGAATTCCATGGCAAGTCCCGTTGTTTAAAGTGCTTGGCGAATCGTCTGATAAATTTCTTCCGGAGTGGTGGAGGAGAGGATGGCTTTCCGGTTGTTTTCCTGTTTCACCACATGGCTGAGGACTGCGAGCAGTCTCACATAATTGGATTGTTGGTCGGGCCTGCCCGCAACCATAAACACGATTTGGACGGGGAGGTTGTCAATCGCTTCGTAATCCTCCAGAGGCTGTGCGTTGACCGCGACGGCGAGGATCATTCTTCTTACGGATGAAATCCGGGCGTGGGGGACCCCGATGCCCAGACCGATGCCGGTACTCATCAGGCTTTCCCGGGTGAAGATCGCGGAATGCAGCGCCTGCACATCATCCACTTCGCCGCACTGTCCTAATTGATCTACTAAAAACTGAAGCAGTTTTTCTTTTGAAGTTTCCCGGGTAAGGAAAACCCGTTGGGGGGAAAGTGCAGCGTCGAGGAGATGGGTGCCGGTTTCAACCATGGATCACTCCTCCACTTGTTTGAGTGCGAGCTTCCACTCCGTTTCGGCCAGCAAGGCGATCACCTGTTCACTGCTGCGGCACTTGATCAGTCGGTCGATGACTTTGGGTTTGGAAAGGAGTTTGGAAATTTTTGCCAACAGCCGCAAGTGCACCATATCATCTTCTGAACAGATCAGAATAAACACATGGGTTTTTTTGTTGTCGCTGGAGCCGAAGTCACTGCCTTCCGGACAAATCCCCACCACCAAAGCGGAGTTTTTCAGGCCGGTACTGGCGGGGCTGCGTGCATGGGGAATGGCGACATGGGGCGCAATCGCGGTGGAGTGGAGATTTTCCCGATCAATCAGTTTTTGCAGATAAGCTTTGCTGTCATCCACCAGGTTATGGGATTCAAGCGGTGCGGTCAACTGTTCCAACACTTCGGAAACATTTCCGGGTTTGATATCAAAAATCATCAGCTCCGGTGCCACCAGGCGGGAGACCGGTACAACTTCCGGGGCCATTTTTAACAGTTCGAACAAGTTCGTGGGGTTCACGGGTTGCATCCGGTTTTCCAACCACTGATCGACCATACTGCGCATAAAGCGCCACTGACTTGCGACTTTGGTGCCGGGGATTTTTCCGTCACGCGCCATGCGAACAACAGTTTTTTCAGCTACTTTTAGGTAATTGGCTAATTCTGCCAATGTCATGATTTCTTGTTCTGATTGCTTCATAATGGTTCTTAAAGATGATTTTGTCCTTTATAGTCCTTTATACGTCCATGTATAGACGACATGTAAGAGGGTATTGCAAGTCAAAATCAAAAATTCCTTATCTCATTCAGTGTTTGCGCTTAGCGATTTTATGGTTATATATCTCACTCTTTGTTCATCCTGTGTAAATGTTACGACTTCTCTATGGAAATTCCGCTCCTTTTTTTAGATCAGACCTTCGTCCTCACCTGGTGGAAAGTGTGGGGCTTATCAGGAAGTTTAATGTTCACCGGGAGATGGTTTGTGCAGATGCACTATTCACGGAAAGCGGGCCGGACGGTCATTCCGATCGCGTATTGGTTTATGAGTTTACTGGGAAGTTTTATGTTATTGACGTATTTCCTTTTCGGCAAAAACGATTCAGTGGGCATCCTCAATAATTTATTTCCGCCTGTGGTTGCAGGTTACAATTTATGGCTGGAACTTCGGCACCGCAAACGAAACCGGGTGCAGGAATCATGAAGGAGACGCCTGACACCATCGAAGAGGAAATTCCGGACAGCCATTGGGTTCAGGAGGCGCGGCAAGGGGATTTGCAGGCATTCGATTATTTGATGAGTAAATATCAGGGCCGCATTTACGCTCTGCTGTACAATATGACCAGCAACAAAGAGGATGCAGAAGATTTATTACAGGACGTCTTCTTAAAAGCCTATAAAGCGTTACCAAAGTTCAAGGCGCAATCCTCGTTTTATACCTGGATTTACCGCATTGGGGTCAATACCGCGATTACCTATGTGAAAAAGCGGAAGAAGAAGCAGGGTTTAAGCCTCGACCATTTAGATTTAGGTCTGGAGCGGGACCCGGCTTTGGTGCAGATGGCCAGCCAGGAATCGCCTGATCGGAATTTGGGATTAAAAGAATTACAAATAAAATTGAACAAGGCCTTACAAACCTTGTCAGAGAAACACAGAACGGTTGTCGTGTTGCATGACATTCAGGGTTTGCCCCATCATGAAATTGGGAAAATCCTAGGTGTTTCTTCCGGAACCGTACGCTCAAGGCTTTTTTACGCCCGCCAGCAATTACAGTCATTATTAACCGATCTTCCCACATCTTCATGAATACAAGAGAAATTTTGATGTCCCAAGCGGGGGTTCCTCTCAATGAGCTTCCGGAAAAGCTCAGGAACCAAATTGAGTCGAATCCGGAATTGCTGCAATCCTTTCAGGACCAGGCCCGGGTTGCTTCGCTGATGAAGCTGAAGAATTACGAACAGCCGGCTCCCGAAATGGAGGGGCGGGTTTTATATCAGGTGGGGATCCGGATTCGAAATGGTGAGCATCTCCGGGGGAGCTCCCGGATCGATATGTTTCCCGACTGGGCCCGCATGGTCGCGGTGGTGATGGTGATGTTAGGACTGAGTATTTTCACCCACCGTGAAATGCTTCAAAACAATCAAACGGGAAATCCTGTGCAGGCGGCCGCCGCGGCCTATGAAGCGGTGATCCCGCCGGATGTGGAATTGGAGACCCCTCAACTTTCGGATCCTTTTTCACCTGTATATGTGATTCTGGACAGTGAAGATACCCCCGGTTTACTGACACCCGAGTTTTCCCGGGAGTTGGAGACTTCATTTGCGGAATTGGGTTTAGATTTGACCAATCGGGTCGAAAACAGCTCTTTATTGCCGGTATCTTATTTTCCGGCCCCATAAGCGGGGGACGGTTCGGGCCGTGGGGAAATGAGGCGGTGCGCTTTTGCGGGGACGGCCTCTGACAGTCCGTTTGCTCCGCAGGCGGGCCTCCGGGGAGGACCGGAGCCGTTCTGAATCTTTTTCGATTCCGATATCGATATCGATTTCGATTTCGTTTAGCGTGGCTGTCTCTGACCTCCATCCGCTCCCTCCATGATTGCACCTTTTATTCCTGACGAAGATTTTGATAATATAGATGATGCTCCGTTTTATCCGGATACGTCTCATCAAGTCCGTCACCTTTTAGGTCCTGAGGGTCAGATGGCCGCGGTGTTTGAGGGCCTGAACAAGGGGTATGAATCCCGGGAAGTTCAACTGGAAATGGCGGAGACCATTGCCAAAAGATTGCATCAGGGCGGGCATTTGGTGGCCGAAGCCGGGACGGGCGTAGGAAAATCGTTTGCGTATCTTGCGCCCGCTTTGTTGGCGGCCTTGGCGACGGGTCAAAAGGTTGTGGTCAGCACTTACACCATCAGTTTGCAGGAACAGATTCTGCATTCTGATTTACCCAAACTCTCCCAGGCTCTGGGGCGTGAAATCAATGCGGTTCTGGTGAAGGGCCGGAGTAATTATCTTTGTCTGCGGCGTTTGCAATTGGCACGGCGGATGGGGGGCGATCTGTTCCGGGCAGATCAGCAGCAGTGGCTGGACAAAATTGCGGACTGGGCGAATACCACTGAAGACGGCTCGCGTCAGTCGATGCCTGAAGAACCGCCGATGGAGGTTTGGTCTCAGGTTTGTGCGGAAGAGGGCACCTGTGTGTACCCATCCCAACGGGAGCACCAAAACTGTTTTCTGACCCGTGCCCGGGCGAAAATGCAGGAGGCGGACATTCTGATTGTGAACCATGCGTTGTTCTTTGCGGATTTGGCGATGCGGGGGCAGGGAGGCAGCGGGCTGTTACCGGAATTTGATGTGGTGGTGATGGATGAAGCGCATCAGATGGAAGAGGCGGCCGGCCAGGCGCTGGGGATTCGATTAACCACGTGGAGCTTTGTGCGGTGGATTCGTTCTTTGTATCACTCCGACACCAATAAAGGATTGCTCAGTGTACTGAAGAAAGGCACTTTGGCACATGAAGTGAGCCAGGTGCAGCGGCATGTGGACCGTCTGTTTGAGCAGATGCAACTCTGGTGTTTTCAGCGTTCGGACGGGAAGGGTTGTGTGCGGGTGAAAGAGCCACCGGATATTTCGACGCCTTTACCGTCCATGCTGATGGATGTGAGTATCAAGCTCAAAGAAGTGGAGCTGGAAGTGGAGAATCCCGAGCTGCGGGCCGAGGTGGCACTGGCGCGCCGGCGGGCGGGTGAATTGGCTTCTGGGCTTTCCAGTTTTCTGGAGCTGCGTCAGGAAGGTTTTGTATATTGGGTTGAAGAGGACAGCCGGGGGGGCAAAAAACGGGTGGTGCTTTGTGGTTCCCCGGTGAATGTGGGACCGACCTTGAAAGAAGTGTTGTTCGACCGTTTGCATGCGGTGGTGATGACCAGTGCGACACTTTCCGTGAGCGGGGGCATGGATTATTTCCGTCGACGGGTGGGGGCGGTGAATGCGGAGGAGCTGCAGGTGGGGAGTCCTTTTGATTATGGACGGCAAATGCGGGTATACGTGCCCGGGGGAATTCCTGAACCGAATCAGCCCGGATTCCCGGATGCGCTGGCGGAAAACATTCTGATTCAGGTACATCAAACCCGCGGCGGCGCCTTTGTGTTGTTTACCTCGGTCGCGATGATGAATGAGGTTTTAAAGCGGGTGGAAAAAGATCTGTTCCGGGAGGGATATCCCGTGTGGGTGCAGGGGCGGGGGACCAGCCGGAGTCAACTCTTGCAATCCTTCAAATCAGACGGACGGAGTGTGCTTTTCGGATTGAGCAGTTTTTGGACAGGCGTGGATGTTCCCGGGGATGCGTTGCGGTCTGTGATGATCACCCGGCTACCTTTTGCGGTGCCGGATCATCCGCTGGTGGAGGCCCGGATGGAGGAGATTAAAGCCAGCGGCGGAAATGCCTTTAAGGATTATTCCCTACCGGATGCGGTTTTGCGATTTAAACAGGGGATTGGCCGCCTCATCCGGAGTCAGCAGGATGAGGGGCGAATCGTGATTCTGGATCCCCGGATTCAAAGCAAATGGTATGGGCGCTGGTTTGTGAAGGCGGTGCCCGAATGTCCGTGGATCGGTCCGGACGATGAATCGGAATTTTAATTCGGATAAAAACCTGTGGAAATGTTTCGATTTTGTTTGACCAACCCTACTGTTCTTTGAAATAAAGCCCCTCTCAGATTAATTACCCCAGGAGTTTTGAATGAAGTCTTTATCCCGTTCGATTGTTACCATTGCCGCACTGGCCGGAATGTTATTATTTACTGCCTGCGACTGGTCCAGTGGATCACAAAACGATTACAATACCAGTGGATCGGATGGATCAAATGTGAGTGGTTTTTATGAAGGGATTTTATCCGGTGGATTGGCGGTAAACCGTTCTGACTGGGGCATCACCCACTTAAACGTTCAGCAGTCAGGAAATACACTTAACGTTACAGACAATAAAGGGTCTAAATACACAGGCCTGGCTGGTAACGGTCTTAGTTCCGCAGACAACACTGTCACGGGTGAAGACGGGAACACGACGGAAGGTACGATTTATTACACCTACCAAATTAGTTTTACCGGTGTGAATTATGTCACGGGTCAGGAAGTGAATTTCACCGGATACATTGAAATCAAACAAGAGAGTGTCATTGTCTCATACGTATATGATGACGAAGGCAACATTACGGATTATGTCAGTGAGGAACAAACGACCTCCACTCTTAAAGGAACTTGGATCGAAGCGAATGGTATCACCACCACCGCCTTTGCGCAGAACGATCCCCCAGATGTGACCACCACAACTTCTACTACGTCGACTAATTAATAGATCAGTTGATCGTTCAATTGAACCAAAGCGCTTCGGTGCTTTGGTTTTTTTTTGTCTGAAAAAAGAGGAAGTGGCTCAGGCCCCGGAGAACAGATCCGCAGCAGATCGGCAGTTTAAGACCCGTTTGGAATCAAAACCGGCTTTACGCGCCATGGGGATTCCAAACTTTGTCATCCGATCTATTTGATCCGCTGCGTGGGCATCCGGGCATACCGCAGTTTTGAGTCCCATTTCGCGGGCCAGTTTTCCCAGGCGCCAGTCCAGTTCCAGACGGGGAGGGGCGGCATTGATTTCGATGGCAACATTCTGTTCCGCAGCCAGGCGAACAATTTTTTCCATGTCCAGTTTGACGCCGGGGCGTTGTAAAAGCAGGCGGGCGGTCGGATGTCCGAGCAGGGTGCAGGCGGGATGGTGAAGCGCCTTTTCGACCCGGTCCTGCATGGCGGCCGCTTCCATATCCATCTGACCGTGAATGCTGGCGATGACAAAATCAAATCCGGCCAACAGATCATCCTCGTAATCCAGGGCGCCGTCGGCACGGATATCACTTTCGATGCCTTTAAAAATCACAAAATCTTTGCCGTGGTCGCGGAAGTGCTGATTCAACTGATCAATTTCTTTCCATTGGGCTTCCACTTGATGTGGTTTGAGTCCGCCGGCGTAAAAAGCACTCTGTGAATGGTCGGTGATCCCCAAATAGCGGTAGCCCAGTTCTATACAGGCTTCGGCCATTTCCTCTAAAGTGTTTTTTCCATCACTCCAGGTGCTGTGGGCATGCAGAACGCCTTTCAGATCCTGTGCGTCCACCAAATCGGGAAGGCTGTTCTCTTCGATCCAGGATTGGTAGACCTGTTCGCGTAATTCAGGCGGGGTGTAGGGAAGATCCAGTTTCTGATAGAGCGCGGCCTCAGATGTCGCTTGGACAGGATTTGCCCGGTCGGCTTCCCCGTCGACCAGCGGATACAGTCCGTATTCGTTGAGGGTGAGTCCCTGATCCCGTGCGCGGCCTCTCAGAAAGACGTTGTGCTCCTTGCTGCCGGTGAAATAGATCAGCGCAGCCGGGAACTCACTTGGTGTAACGGTGCGCAGATCCAGTTGACGCCCCTGTTTGATGCGCACAGAAGATTTGGTCTCACCCCGGGAAAGAATTTCCACAACCGCAGGGGCCCCGCAAAACCGGTCATGAAGGCTTTTGGGGTCGCCGTCCACGGTGGCGAGGAAATCCAGGTCACCGATGGTTTCGCGGCTCCGTCGCAAACTGCCGGCCCGGGTCAATTCGAATGTGAGTTCGCATCCGCGCAACCACGCTTCAACTTCGTCGGCAATTTCCAGGGCTTCGCTGGTCAGGCAGCGGTCTTCGCTTCCCTCCATCCAGGTGAGAGTGTTTAATATTTTCTTCGCGGACTTTTTTCCGAAACCGCTTAAAGCCTCTACGCGCCCGTCTTCCAGCGCGGCCTTTAATTCTTCGAGGGTGGAGATCTCCAGGGCCTTATGAATTTTTGCGGCCCGTTTGGGACCGAGTCCGGAAAGGTTGAGCCATTGGATCAGTCCCTCCGGCAGGGATTCTTCGAGGGCCCCGAGTTGAGGGATGGTTCCGTGTTGCAAATAATGATGAAGTTCGGAGGCAAGGGATTTTCCGATGCCCGGAAGTTCCTGCAGAGCTTTTTCCGAGTCTCGGAGACCCAGTGCTTCACCTTCCTGTTCCACGATGGCAGCCGCCTTGTCCCAGGCGCCGGCTTTGAATTCATTGGCGCCGGCCAGACGCAGGAGGTCGGCGGTACGTTGGAGGAGGGCGGGGAGGGTGGAGATGTCAGGGGGCATTTGGGGGAAATGATTTCAGATGACAGATCTGAGTGTTTAAAAAGAAATCAGTCGGATTGGGCTGATCAGACCGCTATTTTATCCAACATTCAATTACACCCGTGGCAGAGTGACTTCCTGTTGCTGATGCTGATATTTTCCTTTACGGTGGGCGTAAGAGGTTTCGCAGGGGTGGCCTTCGAAGAAGAGCAGTTGCACAATGCCTTCATTGGCATAGATGCGGCAGTCGGCATGTGAGGCGTTGCTGAATTCGAGGGTGAGGTGGCCTTCCCATCCCGCTTCGGCCGGGGTCAGGTTGGCGATACAGCCCACCCGCGCGTAGGTGCTTTTTCCGATGCAGAGTACGGAGATGTAGTCCGGAACTTTCAGAGATTCCAAAGCCACCCCGAGTCCGTAGGAATGTGCGGGAAGGATGAAATATTTTCCATGGACATCTTCATGTAAAGGAACGGACTCCAGATTATCGGGGTTGAAGTCTTTGGGGTCGATGACGGTGCCCGGGATATGGCGGAAGATTCTGAAATCTTTGGGAGAGAGGCGGATGTCATATCCGTAGCTGCTTAATCCGTAAGAGAGGACTTTGCGGTTCTCGACTTGAGAGATGAGGGCATTTTCGAAGGGGGTGATCATGCCGGCTTGGGCGGCTTCAGCGATCCAGGTGTCGTTTTTAATCATGAGAAATTCCTTGGTTGAGCCTGTCGGCCATTTCGGGTGCAAAGTAGGTTAAAATCATATCGGCACCTGCCCGACGAATACAAAGCAGGCTTTCCTCCATGGCGGCGGTGAGGTTGATCCAGCCTTTTTGGGCGGCGGCATGCATCATGGCGTATTCACCGGAGACCTGATAGGCGGCGACCGGTAAGTCAAAGTTTTGTTTCAATGCCAGAATAACATCCAGATAGTGGCTGGCGGGTTTGACCATAATGGCATCGGCGCCTTCAGCGGTGTCCTGACGGGCTTCGCGAAAAGCTTCCCGGCGGTTGGCGGGATCCATTTGGTAGGTCTTTTTGTCTTTGAGTTCTGCCAGAGGGGCGGTTTCCAGGGCTCCACGGAAGGGGCCGTAGAAGCAGGAGGCGTATTTTGCGGTGTAGGAGAGGATATTGACGGTGGTGAAGCCGTTGAGGTCCAGAAAGTGGCGAATGGCGCCCACACGACCGTCCATCATGTCGGAGGGGGCGACCCAGTCGACGCCGGCACCGGCATGAACCAAGGCCATGCGTTGTAGAATATCCACGGTGGCATCATTGTCGATCTGTCCATTGATTAAGATGCCGTCATGCCCATGGGTGGTATAGGGGTCGAGGGCCAAATCGGACTGAATATTGAGTGAGGGCAGTTCCTGTTTGAGTAGCCGGACTGCGGTGGGAACCAGTCCGTCGGGATCTAAAGCGCTTTCTCCATGTGGAGATTTTTGATTTGTCGACCCAAAAAGGTTAATCGTGTTAATTCCCTTTTTTTGGTTTTCCGCGCAGATCTCCACCATCCGGTCCGGTGACCAGCGAAATTGGCCGGGGAGGGTTTCGATGGGTTGTTTTTCCCCGGATCCTTCACAAAGGAACATGGGATAAATCAATTGATCAGGGTGTAAACGTGTTTCACGCTGCAGTCCGCGGTTGGCAGATGAAGAACGATTTCGACGGTTTCTTTGGGGGAGGGAGTAGCTCATAGTGTGTTAGATCCTTCAATAAGATTTCCTGAGGAAAAGCCAAGCGGGAAAAGTGGAACAAAAAAGAACAATTTTTTCTATGGACAAATCTGGAAAGAATGGCATGTGCAAACAGACACATTTTAAAGCGTAACACTGGACACAGGAAAAACCGATGAACCTTTACAACTATATGGATGACGATGATGACGATTTGTACGATGACTACGAGGATTATTACGATGATGATGATCTGGATGAAGAAGAGGAAGATGATCCCTTCAATCCTTTCGTAGACGAAGAGTACGAAGACGAAGAGATTTTGGCTCCGCGTTCGGCCAGCAGTTATCTTGATGATCCGGATGAATTTGATCCTGAAGATGAAGATGATCGTCATGATGCCGATTTTGAAGACATTGAGGATATTGATGAGCTTCTGGACTTTGATGCCGAAGCGGAACGGATCATCGAAGAAGATGACGAAATTCCTCCCGAGGACCTCGCTGTGGATGATGATGAGGACGAAGAAGAGGATGAGGAAGACGAAGAGTTCCATGACGATGAAGATGAAGACGATTACGAATTTGAGACGGACGATGATGTCCGTTAAGATTCTGTAAAAACGCAAAAAGGTTTACGGGGGTGGCAACACCCCCGTTTTCTTTGTCAGTTTTCAGATGGTTTTCAGAATTTCCCGCTGGTATTCATGCCGATTTTGCGTTCTAATTTCTTAAACCCTTATTCGGAGTAGTTATGAAAATAAGTGCAATCTTTTACCCTGTTGTGGCTGTGATGGTTTCTTCCTGGGCACTGGCAGATTTCGTTGAATTGAAAAACGGTGAACGCATTGAAGGTGTCATCCTGTCTGAAAATGATGACAGTATTGAAATTGAAGTGGGGAAAAATGACAATGGCACCATTCGCAGAGTTTTGATTATTCATTCCTCCGAGATCAGTTCCTGGGTGGCGGATCAGGACGGACGCATTTCGCGTGAACAAGGGGCGGAGGTCAATCGGTTGGGGGGCACCGAATATATTGAAAGCCTGTTGCAGAAAGCGGAAGCTCAAATTGAGAAGGGGAACTACAACGAGGGGATCAGGCAATTTGGGGATGCTGCGGATTTGGCCGTCCAAAATTTGGACGGGTTAGCAGACCATGACCGTACGGAGGCTTTGAAAGTTCGGGCGCACGCCTTGCGTTTACAATTGGCGGCGCTTGAAGGGAAAGCTGAATCGATAGAGAAAAAATCCGATGGCATTGAGGAGGAGATGGAGGACTGGAAAGAACAGCTGGAGGATGATATTGAGAAGTACGAGAAGGACAAAGAAGACTATGACGATGAAAAAACGAATCGGCATGTAGAGCTGGGAAAGCGGCATCAGCAATCCGATTTGGTGATGCGGGAGGAAGAACTGGTTAAACGGAAAATGGCCTATAATGAAAAACGAATCCAGGTGGATGCCTATTTGGAGCGTTCTGAAAAAGATTTGATCAAAACCAAAACTCAAATCAAGTTGGTGGAAGAACGGGTGGATCAGGCAGAAGATGATGTCAAAGCTTCGGCACGTAAAAAGTCTCGCCGGTAAAGGTCGGTGATGAGAATTCTCCCCCGGAATCTTTTTCTCTGTTTCGTCGTGGTTTGTTCGGCGGGTGCAGGGTTTTCCGAACCGGTGGTCCGGCCCAGAATTTTGGGGCGAAAACCTCATGACCAAGCCGCGTTTACCCAGGGACTGTTGATCGATAAAAAGAGTTGGCTGGAGAGTACCGGGCTGTATGGAAAGTCGGAACTGCGTGAAATAGACCGTGAGAACGGCAAGGTTTTACAAATGCTCTCTTTGCCGGCGGAACAGTTTGGTGAGGGGTTGGCCTTGCTGGATGGCAAGTTGTATCAGCTCACCTGGCGTGCGGGCACTTGCAGGGTTATTGATCGAGAAACGTTTAAGCTCTTAAAGACCTTTCCCTATGCGGGCGAGGGCTGGGGGTTGGCCTCAGACGGACAGGTGTTGTATTTGAGTGACGGCACGTCGGTGATCCGGGTGATGGACCCGCAGACTTTTAAAGAGGTCCGGCGCTTCCAGGTGCAGGGATCCAAGGGGCCGCTGGTGGGCTTGAACGAGCTGGAGTGGATCGAAGGGGAGCTTTGGGGCAACATCTATGGTCAGAAAATGATTGCCCGCATCCATCCGCAGTCAGGTAAGGTGATTGGTTTTGTGGATTTACGGCATTTGCCGATGATGATGGATCAGCATCAGGAGCAGGACGTACTCAATGGTATTGCCCGGGATCCGGAATCCGGTGAAATTTGGGTGACGGGTAAATTCTGGAAGGCCTTGTACCAAATCGAGTGGCCGGTGACGCCATAGCTTCTCATTCAGGAGTCCTGCTTTCCCTTCTGTTCTAATCTTCAGGTTCAGGGGTTGTGCGATGAGACATTTGCCTTTATGTTGTCTTTCCATGATGAATCCTCTTTTTAAATCTTGCTTGTCGTTTGTGTTGGTATGTGGCTGGGGCCTTTGGGCGCAGGATACGGGAGATCTTCAACTGTCCGATGAACCCGAGGTGCCGAGCGGGGCAAAGTTGGCCTATGAACAAATCGCCCGCTTCACGGTGGCGATGGAACAGATTCACGATTTGTATGTGAAATCCGGAGAGGAAGTCAGCTATGACGAACTGATTGACGGGGCCATTAAAGGCATGATGTCCAATTTGGATTCTTACAGCCAGTACATGAAGTCGGATACGCTGAAGAGTTTGCAGGAAACGACGCAAGGGGCTTTTGGCGGGGTTGGGATTGTGATTAACCGAAGCGGGGACTGGATCACGGTGGTCTCTCCGATTGAAGATTCTCCGGGTTGGAATGCGGGGTTGATGGCGGGGGATCAAATACGTCAGATTGATGGCCGGTCTGCCAGGGGAATTCGCATAGAGGATGCGGTGAATCAATTACGCGGGGAACCGGGAACCGAAGTGCGGGTGCAAATACGCCGGCCTTCGGAAAGCAAATCTTTTGAGGTGACGCTGACCCGTTCAGAAATTAAAAATCCCAGTGTAACCGGCACCCGGGTACTGGAAGATGGCATCGGCTATGTGCGGGTGAGTACGTTTACCCGCAATACCGCGCAATTACTGCGCAGAGAATTGACGGCGCTGAAACGGAAAGACGTCAAGGGCATTGTCTTGGATTTACGCGGAAACCCCGGTGGGCTTTTGGGGGCCGCCGTGGACGTGGCCGGATTGTTTCTGCCTCAGGAGAGTTTGGTGGTGTATACCCAATCACGTGAGCCCGGTGAACGGAAGGATTATTTTACTTCCACCGCGCCGCATCGGTTGCATCCAAAATTGGTCATTCTTATTAATGGCGGGTCGGCCAGTGCTTCGGAAGTGGTCTCCGGTGCTTTACAGGATCATGAACGTGCGATTTTGGTGGGAGAAACCAGTTTTGGGAAAGCATCGGTGCAAAGCATTGTGCCTTTGCCGGACGGGTCGGCCTTAAAGCTGACCACTGCCAGTTATTTCACCCCGAAAGATCGGCAAATTCATGAACGGGGGATTGATCCGGATGAGGAGGTTAGCCTGCCCCTGCGGCGCTGGTTTCTGTTGCAGGAAGAAATTGAAGAGGGGGATTGGACCCAGGATCCGCAACTGATGAAAGCTGTGGAGCTTCTTCGCAAGGAAGTCAAAGTTGAAGGAGATTCTTAATGCGTATTCTGGGTATTGAATCTTCATGTGACGAAACGGCAGTGGCGGTCTTGGAATCCCCCCTGGTGGTTCGATCATCCGTGGTTGCCTCACAAATTGCGGCACATCAGCCCTATGGCGGGGTGGTGCCGGAGTTGGCTGCGCGTGAGCACGTGAAAGCCTTTCCCCCGGTGTTGGAGGCCGCAATGCGGGAATCGGGATTGGATTGGCCGGATTTAGACGGGATTGCGGTGACCCAGGGGCCCGGTTTGTCGAGTTCGCTGCTGTCCGGCCTGTCAGTGGCACGGGGCTTGTCCCAACGGCTGAAATTGCCTCTCTATCCTGTGCATCATTTGGAAGCTCATATGTTGAGCCTCTACTTTTCGGAAAGCCGTCCGGAAAATCCTTGTCCGGCCTTGGTGATGTTGGTGACGGGCGGACATACGGCCATGATTCGCATGAATGCGCCCGGAGATTATGACGTGTTGGGGCGGTCGATTGATGATGCGGCTGGAGAGGCTTTGGACAAGGGGGCACGGTTGCTGGGTTTGGATTATCCGGGCGGGCCGGAAATTGAGAAGTTGGCTTTGACTGCCGGCGGAGAGGGGCCTGTTTTCCCGCGGGGGCTGCCTGCGGGGGAGGAGGCGTTATCGCGGGGGGGCGATTATGCGTTTAGTTTCAGCGGTCTGAAGACCTCCTTGCGATATCATCTGGAGCATCATGCGGACGCTGATTTACCGGCGGTCGCGGCATCTTATCAGCAGGCGGTGATGGAAACTTTAATGACCCGGGCAGAACAGGCACTTGAAAATGAAGCCGGGTTTGCCTGTGTGGCTTGTGTTGGCGGGGTAGCGAAAAATTCATATTTACGCGAGGGTCTGGAAGGGCTCTGTGAGAAACGGGCATTACCCCTGATTACGGTGCCCTTGGAATATTGTACCGACAATGCGGCGATGATTGCCGCAGTCCCCCTTTTACGGGAATGTGGGGAAGCCCAAGCGGATTTGGGTATCGATCCGAATTTGGTTCTGCAGGGTCTGAAAATGCGGGGGCGGGGCTAACGCAAGCTATGGATTTCGCTCGTGCTTTGACTCACAAACTGCTAGTTGCATGCCATGAGCAACGCCCCCAAACCTTTTAAATCCGCCCCAAAAAAATATCAGCCCCGCGGCGCACCGGTCATCTATGAAGACCGGGATGTGATTGTGATCAACAAAGCCTGCGGCTTGCTGTCGGTGAGTTATGACGAAAAACATCGGGATACCGCGTATCACCGTCTGTTTGATTTTGTGCGCAAGGGAAATCCCAAGTCCAAAGCCCGCATTTTTATGGTGCATCGCATCGACCGGGATACTTCCGGATTGCTTTTGTTTGCCAAAACCCCGGAAGCCCGCAAATATTTGTTGGATGAATGGAAAAATTTCAGCAAGCAGTATTGTGCACTGGTTTATGGTCAGCCCAGGGCTTCGGAAGGGATTTTGACCTCTTACCTGCTGGAAGATGAAAAACATGTGATGCAAACGGTGGGGGAAGGAGAAGGGGGACAGTATGCGAAGACGGGTTATAAAGTTCTTCAGACCTCTAAGAAATTTTCGTTGGTGGAGGTGAACTTGTTCACCGGACGTAAAAATCAAATCCGGGCACAATTTGCCGATATGGGGCATCCGGTGGTGGGGGACCGCAAATACGGACACGTGGAAGTGGTGACAGGAAAAAGATTGTTTCTGCACGCGGCCGAAATGACCATTAAACATCCTTTCACCAAAGAACCGATTACGTTTAAAGCACCGGTGCCTCCGGCTTTTGATGCAATGCTCACCGGAAAACGGGAGCCCAAAGCCAAAAACGTCAAATGAAGCCGGTGTCTGAGCCCCTGCCGCTCTACTGGGGATTGCTTCCCTCGATTGCGACGTTGATAGGGATGTGGGTTTTAGGTGAAGCTTTGCTGGCGGTCATGATTTATCATGCCGGAATCTTCGGATGTTTGTTGTGGAAAAAGTTTTCCTTGGACGAGGGGGGCCGCGGATTGAATCTGCCGTTGTTTGCAGGATTGGGTTCGATATGCCTGCTCACCTGGCCGATGATCCACCTGCTGTGGCCCCTGATGGTTTTGCCGGGGGTGGAATTAGGGGAGTTACTGATGAAATGGCGGATCAGTGGGGGGACGGTTTGGGTGTTTGTGATTTATTCGGTCACGATTCATCCTGTACTGGAAGAAAGCTTTTGGCGGGGTATGATGCCGGACCATTGGGGGAGTGATGTCCTCTTTGCAGGATTTCATCTGATTGTTTTGGCTTTTCTGGTGCAGATCATTTGGCTGCCGGCGGTCTTTTCGGTTTTGGCGGCCGCCTCATTTATTTGGCGGCAGGCCGTGAGAAAAACCGGAGGGCTGGCCGTGCCGATCCTGACCCATGCCCTGGCGGATTTGGGGGTGATCTTGGCTGTGCGCGGGTTACTGGCAGGGTAGCCGCGATACTCCTGTGATTGAAACGGATGATTTGCGCGTCTGCGGTTTGCTCACCGGCGAGTATGATCAAGTTACGTCATAGCGTGTGGGGGATCTAAAATAGAAAAGGTCTGGAGTACGCTTTTGATTTGTCAATTCCCTGCCTTTTGCGTATGGGAACCGCATGTTAGACATCAAATCCCTTCGAGAAAATCCTGAAGCCGCAAAAACCAAGTGGGCCAGCCGTGGTCTGGACGTGGATGTTGAGGCCCTATTGGCTAAAGATGTTCGCCGACGCGAAATCATCACTGAGTTAGAGCAGTTGCAACACACCCGCAAGGCTTCCAGTAAAGAGATCGGCATGAAAAAGAAGGCCGGGGAGGATGCCACGGAAGCCATGGCGGCTGTTCGTGCGATCGGAGATCAAATTTCCGCCTTGGAAAAAGAAAAAGCGGAAGTGAATGAAGCTTTGGATCTTGAACTGTTGTCTTTACCTAATTTTCCCCATGACTCTGTGCCTGTGGGTCATAGTGAAGCCGACAATCCGGTGATTCGCACCTGGGGACAGCCCGTTGAAATGGACTTTGAGCCCAAAGCACACTGGGAACTGGCGGAAGCGTTGGGGATCTTTGAATTTGAACGTGCGGCCGCCATCAGTGGCGCAGGTTTCTCCTGTTTGACCGGCGCCGCCGCCCGGCTGAGCCGCGGATTGATTTCCTTTATGCTGGATTTGCACATCACCGAGCACGGATACACCGAAGTGCAGGTGCCTTTGCTGGTGAATGATGACGCGATGACCGGAACCGGTCAGTTGCCCAAATTTGCGGAAGAGCTGTATCGGGTGCCGGAGGACAATCTTTGGTTGATTCCCACAGCCGAAGTGCCGGTGACCAATCTGTATCGTGACCATATATTTGATGCGGATGATCTGCCCATGAGTTTGACGGCGCACACGCCCTGTTTCCGTCGGGAAGCCGGCGCGGCCGGAAAAATGACCCGGGGCATGAACCGTTTGCATCAGTTTGACAAAGTGGAGATGGTGAAGTTTGTGAAGCCCGCCGACTCCTATGCCGAACTGGAAAAACTCACCGGACATGCTGAAGCGGTACTGCAGAAACTTGGATTACATTACCGGGTGATTACGCTCTGTACCGGCGATGTGGGTTTCTCCTCCGCGAAAACTTATGACATCGAACTCTGGGCGCCCGGGCAGCAGGCCTGGTTGGAGGTCTCCTCCTGCAGTAATTTCGAAGATTTCCAGGCGCGCCGCGCGAAAATCCGTTACCGCAATGAGCAGGGCAAGCCCGTGATGGTGCATACCCTCAATGGTTCCGGGGTTGCATTGCCGCGGTTGCTGGTTGCAATTTTGGAACAGGGTCAGCAGGCGGATGGCAGTATCGTGATTCCGGAAGTGCTCCGCCCCTACATGGGTGGCATGGAAAAGATAGGATGAGGACTTCAGGTCGAAGATGAGAAAATTCGAACGTTGAACGTCCAACCCTGAGTCTCGAAGGTCGATGTGTTTCTTTCAATGTTTAATTTTCGACCTTTGACCGATGTTAAGATCTCTCACCTATAGCTCCTCCGAATATTTCTCTTCTACTTGGCTTGAATATGGCGGGATGCAGACTAACGTTTCTTCCTTATGTCCCTGAAACACATTCCCTCCTTTTTCTTTCTTTTGATATTTCTGAGTGCGTGCAGCCGTAAGGTGGAAGTACGTGAATATGTGGAGGTGGTTCAACTCCCTCCGCAATCCCGTCCGCAAATGGCTTCCCAGAGTCAGGATCCCATGCGTGCCGGTCCTTTGTCGGTTGCGCCCACGCTGGAGAATCTGCCGGCGGATCATCCGACCCTGGACGGCATGCATCCGCCAGTAGCCGGTGGAGGCGCCGGACCCAACATGATGATGGGCCGCGAGTCGGAAGTGCCTCCCGCGCCGGAAGTGACCGGCCTGAGCTGGACGGTTCCTGCCGGATGGACGCATAAAAACGGGGGCGGGATGCGTTTGGCGGAGTTTTATCCCGATCCTGAAAATGCCGCGGCGGTGGTGACTCTGATTCCGCTCTCCGGTTCCGCAGGGTCTATGGATGCAAATATTGCGCGTTGGCGGGGACAGGTGGGACTGGATCCCTCTCAAAAAGTGCCGCTGCAACATATCGACGGAAAAATGCATTTTGAATATATCACTTTTTTGGATGAATCCCAAAAAGGACAACAGGCTCAAACCATTATTGCGGCCATTTATCAGCAACCACAGCGGACGTTGTTCTTGAAATTTATGGGGCCCACCGAAACGGTGGCCTCATTTGAATCCGATTTCCTGAAGCTGGCGGCCTCACTGGATCAGCAGGAGGGTGCACAATGAAAAAGTTTATGCTTCTTGCTTCGATTCGACTGACCGTGGCCTGTTTGTTCTGGTTGACGGTGCTGACCTTCTGGGGAACGATTTACCAAGTGGATCATGGAATTTATCAGGCGCAGGATCGCTTTTTTAATTCAATGTTTTTCCTGGTGGGGTTTGTCCCGATTCCGGGCGGAATGCTCACCATGGGTTTGCTGTTTTTTAATTTGCTGTTTTCGTTTTTTGTTCACTACCAGGCCGGCTGGCGGATGCCGGGGTTGATGCTGATTCATATTGGTTTGATGATGATGTTGTTGGGGGGCTTTTTCACTAAAGTGACGGGGATTGAAGCCAATGTCAGTTTGTTTGAAGGGGAAGGGCGCAATGCGGCCATCAGTTTAACCGAATGGGAAATCTCATATTCCGATGAACTTCATTCCGTGCAGAAATATCAGGCAGTGGATCTGGACGATCTGAAGAGAGGCCGTGAATTTTCGTTTATGACCATGGAGGAAGATACGGATCCGGAAGAGGAAGTTCGTTTTGAAGTATTGGAAGTACTGGATCATGCCCGGGGGCTGCGTCCGGATCCTTCCGTGGAGGCTTCGGGGCTTTCACCCGCGAATTCCGCAGGTTTTGTCGCGCTGGAAGAACTGGAGAAGCTTAAGAATCCTGAAAGTTTGGAACCCGGGGTGCGATTGAAGGTCTCCGGCGTCAAAGGGGTGGAGGAGATTGTGTTGACCCCCAGAGATCAACGTCCGCTCGGACTCGAATTGGACGATGGCAGTGGACGCTTTTTGATGCTGCGTAAAAAGCGTTATGAACTCCCCTTGTTTATGGAACTCAATGATTTCAGCCGCAGTTATTATCCGGGGACGGAGACCCCCAGTGATTACCGGAGCATGATCACCGTCCATTTGAGCGAGGACATGCAACGGCATGTGGTGATTAAAATGAATGAACCCTTCCGACTCAATGGCTGGACGTTCTTTCAACAATCTTTTGCAGTCACAGACGATTCGGAAATGTCGGTGTTTGCAGTTACACGCAATTTTGGCCGGTTGATCCCGTATTGGGCCACAGGAATTACTTCCGTGGGCTTGGCCATGCACTTCCTGCAAATGCAGTGGATGCAGTTGGCAAGAAAACGGCGGAGAAAATCATGAAGATCTTATCACTCATTCTACTACTTGGATTTTTCACGGCGCAGGGTGCTGAACCCGCCGCTATCGAACAACCGACAAAAGAGGCGTTAAAAGACGTTGCTGAAATCCCTGTGTTGTTTAACGGCAGGGTGATGCCGCTGGACAGTTTTGCGCGTCTCCATTTGCTGCAGTTCTCCGGTCGTAAATCCTTCAATGGTGAATCTGCGATGGCGTGGATGGGCCGTTTGCTCTTTGCCCCGGAAACCACAGAAAACGATGCGGTTTTTCTGATCAATCATCCGGAATTGCTGGATGCAATGGATGTGGAGCGCACCCAGGTCATCGAAGGCAAACGGAAACCGAGTACCCGCCGTTTCAGTTATCTTCATTTGGAACCCGGTATTTCTCAACTCATGGAAATTGCCCGGCGCGCACAGCAGATGCAGAGTGAAGACAACGAAGCGTTGAAGGGAAAAGAATTTCTGGTGGAGCGTGAAGCGCTTCGGGTGTACCATAATATTTTAACCTATCGGGCGTTGAGCCAGGTGTTTGCCTACTCCAGGGAACTCCCCGGATTGGTGATCGATCATCCGGAAGTGCGCGAGGCCTTGCAGCTGGAAGAGGGCGATACCACCTTCACGTATTTGGATCTGCGAAGCCGGGTGGGCGGGTTGACGCCCCTGATGGAGCAGGCGCATAAACTGGGCGGCCCTGAAACCTGGAATGCACCCCAGCAGGACGCCATGACCCTGGCACAGTTGATGTACAGTTTTCATGTCACCCTTTCCGAATTGCCGCTCACCTTGTTGCCGGAAGCCCCGCACGGTGAATCCATTTGGATTGCACCCATGGATGCGTTGCACAGTCGGGATGGTGACAAAGCCCTGATTCATGCGGGAGAACGGGCAGGTCTCTTGGCGCAGGCCTGGGTGAAGCAGGACTGGTCTGCGGTTTCTGAAGAATCAAAAGCGCTTACAGAATTTTCCCGCAGCCGGATGGATCATGTCCGAGAAACCCGCCTTACCGGTAAAGAAGCGGCATATAACCGCGCGAACTATTTTGGCCGGGCCAAGATCTTTTATATCTTCGCCTTTTTTCTGTCCTTCGGTGCTCTGCTGAGTGGTGGAAACAAACTGAGATGGGCGGCCTGGCTCCCCATGCTGATCGCATTCGGTTTTCATGTTTCGGGTATCGCCTGGCGGATTTATCTTACCGCCCGTCCGCCCGTGACCAACTTGTATGGAACCTTTCTGTTTGTGGGGCTGATCTGTTTGCTGCTGGCGATTCTGGTTGAGTTCTTTCAGAAAAATGGTCTGGGCATTTTTGCCGGCTCCTTTATCGCTTTGACCTTTTTGTTTATTGCCGACCGATTTGCGGCCGAAGGGGACACCATGCATAAAGTGGTGGCGGTGCTGGCGTCAAACTTCTGGTTGAGCACCCATGTGCTGGCGGTGACCACGGGATATGCCGGGGTGTGGATTGCCGGAGTGTTTGGACACATCTGGTTGGTCTTGAAGTTGCTGGGCAAAGACAAAGCGACCCTGGAAAAAGTACGGTTGCCCCTGGAAGGATTGTTGGGCTTCGGTTTAACGTTTGCTTTCCTCGGCACCATGCTGGGCGGGGTGTGGGCGGACCAGTCCTGGGGACGGTTTTGGGGATGGGATCCAAAAGAAAACGGGGCGCTGCTCATCGTGTTGTGGACGGCGGTGATTTATCACGCCCGGGTCGCGGGACTGATTCGTGAAATCGGATTGGCGGTAGGATCCATCATTGGGTGTATTATGGTGATGGTGGCCTGGTTGGGAGTGAACCTCCTCGGTGTCGGATTGCATTCCTACGGATTCACCACTGCCATGGCTCGTGGCTTTTACGGATACATCATTGCGGAATCGGTTTTTATTGTAGTGATGCTGTTGGGACTGAAGATTTTTCAGAACGAAAGTAAATAATATAGAGCTTCGGGTCGTGCGCGCTTCGATCGAAAGGGGCCTGCAACGGCCCGGAGTCGCAATGACTTTCGTTTTAACCCCAAACTCCTTACACTTTGGCATTGATAGTCGTTAGCAATTCAGTAAGTTTTCCGGCAATTAATTGTCGTACTTACTTAACTTTAGGAGAATAATTGCATGAAGCTGACATTAAATCGTGACGATCTGTTTGAAGCCCTCACCCGGGTTCAGTCGGTTGTTAGCACTCGCAGTACAATTCCCGTGCTTGCCAACGTATTGTTGGAAGCCAAAGAAGGGGAGTTGAGTCTCACCACTACCGACATGGAATTAAGTGTCCGCACCCAGATTCCTGCAGATGTCAGTAAAACCGGCGTTACCACTTTACCTGCCAAACGTTTGTTTTCCATGGTTCGTGAATTGCCATCCCAGCCCATTGAATTGGCGGTGGACGGTAAGGATTCTGCAACCATCGAATGCGGATCGAGTTTCTTTAAAGTGATGGGCCTGTCTGCGGATGACTATCCGGAAATCCCCGAGCCCGAACAGAATCAATCCTACACCCTGGATCCGGCCACCCTGAAACACATGCTGAAATGTGTGCAGTATGCCGCATCTGTGGATGAGACCCGTTATGTGCTCAACGGTATTCTCTTTAGCTTCAACGACAAGAAATTGACGGTGGTGGCCACTGACGGACGTCGTTTGGCGCTGTGCGAAAACGAAGTGGATTTCCCTGCGGAAAATGATTTAAATATGGTGGTGCCTGCCAAAGCGATCAATGAACTGCTTCGGAACATCAATGACGACGGTTCTTTGAAGCTCATTGCGGCCGGCAACCAGGTTATTTTTGAAATCGACGGTATGCGTTTGATTTCCAAATTGATCGACGGCACCTTCCCCAATTATCAGCAGGTGATCCCCGCCCAGTGCGAAGAGCGAATTGCCATCGAGCGTGAAACCCTGTTACACGCGGTGCGCCGGGTGGCGTTGGTGACCAACGAACAGTCCAATTCCATTCGTTTGTCCTTCGAAGAAAACAATCTGCAGGTGTTGAGTTCCACCCCGGATGTGGGGGAAGCGAAAGAGCGCGTGCCCATCAAATACAGCGGTCCGGCGATGAATATAGCCTATAACCCTGAATTTCTGCTCGCCCCGCTTCGGGTGCTGGACAGTGATGAAGTGTATTTGGAATTGAGCGATGAACTGAGTCCGGGTGTACTGAAATCCGACATCAGTTTCCTCTATGTGATCATGCCCATGCGCATGCAGTAACATGATGCGTATCCTCTTTTTATCTCTGTGTGCCTGTTTGTTGGCTGCTTGCACAACCGGCCGGGCCAAATACCAGGTCAATGTTGGCAACGGCAATCCGCAACTTCCCGTGCAAGATGTGCAATTGCGCTTGGATGGCAAAGTGCAGAATGAGTTTACGGTGATTGCCCCCAATAAAATTGCCGCGAGTAAATCCCGGAAAGGGGACTTGCCGGAGACGTTGACGGTGGCGTGGAAAGATGTTGAAGGGAAACCGTATGAAGAAACGATACGAATTGATGTCACCACCCGTCCTGATTTTACCGGGATGCTGGTGCTGAATATCACCGAAGCCAATAAGCTGACGCTTACCGAAGTGCCTTCCACCGCCAAAGACTATTCTGAAATGCCTTGGAATATGCAGGAAGATTGGGAAGGGAGCGTATCCTTACCCGGAATGGAATAAGTTAAAACCGCTGAACGGAGAGAGATATGGCCAGCACAGTGACAACCCAAAGTTGGGGGAGCCGTTTAATGGATTCCCTGAAAAACATCGTATTCGGTTTTGTAATTTTCGGTCTGGGCATTTGGTTGTTGTGGTGGAATGAGCACCGTGCGGTCCGGGATTACAAAGAAATCAACGATGTACGGAATAACGTGGTTTCGGTGTCTTCGGATTCGATTTCCCCGATGAATGAAGGTTTACCGGTTCATGTGAGTGGCAAAGCCCGAACCCCGGATGTCCTGAAGGATAAATTTTTCGAAGTGGAAGCAAATGCAATTCGTCTTCGCCGGAAAGTGGAGATGTATCAGTGGAAAGAACGCATTGAATCCTCTACCAAGAAGAAAGTGGGGGGAGGCACGGAAACCACAGAAACTCCTGTTTATGAAAAAATCTGGTCCGAACAGTTAATATCCAGTCAGAATTTCCGGGAAACCGGACACGAAAATCCCTCCGTGATGCAGCCGGAAGGGTGGACGGATGTGGCGGAAACGGTGACCTTGGATAGTTTTACCTTAAGTCAGGATGCCGTGCAGAAGCTGCGTGCATACGAGCCTTACCCTGTTCATCGTGCCACCTTGCCGGAAGGGGCGCGGTTGGAGGATTCGGTGATCAAATACGGTTCCAACGGGGCGGCACCTGAGATCGGTGACAAGCGGGTGACATTTCAGATTGTCCCACAAGGTCCGGTGAGTATTATTGCCGCCCAAATGGGGTCAGAACTGGTTCCCTGGGTTAGCAGCCGCGGTCAAGGGTATATTCGGGTGCAGACCGGTTCTCATACCGCCGAAGAGATGCTTACCCAGGCTGAATCTGAAATCCGCATGCTGACCTGGTTGTTGCGGGCAGGGGGCTGGTTGTTGATGAGTTTTGGCATGATAACGGTTTTGATGCCGTTGTCCGTGTTGGGCGATGTCTTGCCTTTCCTGGGAAGCTTGATTGGGGGTGGCATAAAATTCTTCTCTTTCCTGACTTGTGCGGTGTTGGCGCTGCTAATCATCGGCATTGCCTGGATTGCGTCCCGCCCTTTGGTGGGGATTCCGGTCGTTGCCGCGGGCGGTGGATTAGTTGTTTGGCTGGTGCTTCGGGCGAAGAAAAAGAAAGAAGTCGTTGCGTAGTCCACGCACTCCGTGCGTGGAAATGAAACAGAAGCTTTCGCAAAAGATTTCCACGCCCGGAGACCGTGGACGACAGCTTGAATTTGAAACAGGCACTTTCGCAAAGATTTCCACGCCCGGCGTACGTGAAATAGTTAGGATGCGGAAGAGCGGTTGTTCTTGGGATCGGTTAAATTGGCCGCACTGCCGATTTTGGTGTTGATGGTGGCATCGGCAATAGATCTGCCATCCCGCATCATCACTTGTTTACGTTCGATCCAGGGACGGGGACGTGCTTTGATCACCAGTGCATGATTACAGGTGAAGAAGAAGAGTTTATCCAGCAGTTTTGCAATCAGCAGGAAGGGATAGAGGAGGCTGTAAATTCGAAATGCTTTTGCGAATTTCCGCAGATCTTTTTGATCCAGCATCAAGCCTTTCGAATCAGAATCATCACTGTCTGATTCGGTCATACTGCCTCCGGCGTATTGAATCCAGGTGTCAATAAACTCCACAAAGAATCCGCTGTAGGTGTGGCTTTCCACGATGTCGAACCCGTTTTTGGAAATTTCATACAGATCGCGGAGCCGATAGCCCGGGCGAACATGACCGTGTTTTTCGTCGGTGAGTTTCAATAATTTGCGCAGGCCCCGAATGACGGAAAAGGATTTGATGTGCGGGACATTGATGAGCAATTCTCCGCCGTCTTTTAAGCATCGGTGGCAATCTTTGAGGAAGGCGGCGTCATCATGGATATGCTCCAGGTAGTCAATCACCACAATGGTGTCAAAGCTGCTGTCTTCAAAGGGGAGCTCGGCACCTTCAATTTTGAAAACGGAATCCTCTCCAAAGAGATCACGCATGGATGAGATGGCTTTATTACTGGAGTCAACACTTACCCACATTCCACCATTCCGTCTCAACATATAGGGGATAACACCATTGTCGCCACCGACATCAAGACAAGTACGCCCTTCGCTGGGTGAAAGGAAACGTTGGAGATTTTCCAGTTTGGCCTGTTTGGTAAGGGACTTTTTGAAAAGTCGCACCTGCCAGGCGGCCGCGCTGTCGGGATTAAATTGTGCTTGCATGATATGTGGGTTCTGAGACGTTTCTATGGTAGAGGTTCCGTAGAGTCTCTATTAACTTGATTTAGCCGAAGAACTCAAGACAATCTGTAATCCCACATCAATTAGGTTTGCGACATGGAAGATCAGGAAATATCCGTATCAGTGCAGGGGAATCCCCCTATAAATATGCCCGTTCACAGGCCGGTACGTGATGCTTTGACGCAAACCATCTGTCCGGTTTCAGGGCTTCCGTATTTGGCAACTCTGGTTAATAATGATGTCTGCTCTCTGGACTATCCGCTGGCCATGAATTGTGAAGTGGAACCGGTTACATTTTTGGATCGTCATGGCTCCCGGGTGTATCGTCGGACCCTGGCTTTTCTCTTGTCGAAAGTGGTTACGCACTGTTACCCCGAAGCCCGTTTTGCGATTGAGCACAGTTTGGGGAATGCTTATTATTGTAGTTTCCAAATCAATGGAAATCCGGGAATTCGGAAATCTGAACTGGAAAAGATTGAAGAAAAATTACGGGATTTGGTGGCGTCAGGGCTTCCGATCCACCGGCGGGCGATATCGTATGCTGAGGCGGAGAAACGTTTGCAGGAGCAGGGGCTCACCGACAAACTCAATTTATTACAATATCGCAATCCGCCCATGATTACGGTTTATGACTGCAAAGGTTTTACGGATGCGGGTTTAGGCGTGTTGGCGCCATCCACTGCATTTGTACCGGCATTTAAAATTTTAAATTTAGAGCCCGGGTTTGTGTTGCAGTTTCCCACCTGGGATTCCGGACACAAAAGGCTGCATGTCCCGGAATTTGAACATCAGCCCCATCTTTTTCAGGTATTTCAAGATCATAAAAAGTGGGGACGGACCATCGGGGTGACCACGGTGGGGGATTTAAATCACTTGGTTTCTGAAAAGAAAGAAAAAGCCTTTATCCGTATTTCTGAAACCCGTCATGAAAAGCACTTGGGGGATATCGCGGAGCGCATTGCCCGTCACCATGATAAGATTAAATGGATTCTAGTGGCAGGTCCCAGTTCGGCCGGGAAGACCACCAGTTCAAAAAGGTTGATGGTGCATTTGCAGGTGAATGGATTACGGCCGGTCCGTCTGGAGCTGGATAACTATTTCCGGGGACGTGAGAGTACCCCGAAACATCCGGATGGCAGTTTTGATTTCGAGCATATCGAAACCATCAATTTGGAACTGCTCAATGATCATTTGCGAAAGTTGGATCGTGGAGAGGAAATTGAATTGCCTACCTTTAATTTTATCGAAGGAAAACCTGAATATTTAGGCAACACCCTGAAGCTGGAAGCCGATCAGGTGGTGGTGATTGAAGGGATTCACGCCTTGAATCCACGCTTAACCGACCAACTTCCGGCCTCGCACAAATTTAAGATCTATATTAATGCGCTCACGCAGTTGAAGTTGGATAACCATAATCGATTGTCGACTACGGACCTCCGGTTGATTCGACGCATTGTGCGCGATTTTAATCATCGCGGTCACGATGCGATTCAAACCCTGAAGATGTGGCCCAGCGTCCGTCACGGGGAAAAACGATGGATTTTCCCTTTTCAGCAAGAGGCGGATGTGACGTTTAACAGCAGTTTGGATTATGAGTTGGCCGTGTTAAAACCTTATGCGGAGCCCATGTTGCACGCGGTAAAGCCTATAGACCCGGTATACGGGGAAGCTCGACGGTTGCAGGATTTTTTGGGGATGATTGTGGGTACGCCCCCGGATCAGGTGCCCCCTCACTCGTTGTTGCGTGAATTTATCGGGGGAAGTATTTATGAGGAGGACCACTAATGGCTGAAAGTGTCCGTTTAGATAAATGGCTTTGGGCGGCCCGATTTTATAAAACCCGGCCCTTGGCGCAAAAAGCGATTGAAGGAGGAAAGGTGAGAGCGGAGGGTGCACGCGCAAAAGCCGGGAAGAAACTGCAGGTTGGACAGGCACTCGAAATTCGGGTGGGAATGGAGCTGTATCAAATTACGGTAGTGGCACTGTCTGAAAAGCGAGGGCCTGCATCCCAGGCGAGAACATTGTATGAAGAGAGTTCTGAAAGCGTTAAGGCGCGTGAACAGGCCTCCGTCGAACGAAAGGCCGCCGCGGCTGCGGAACCTCGGTTTGACAGAGGACGACCTGATAAAAAACAACGCCGTATGATTCAGAAAATGAAGCGTAACTCAGGCTTTTAGCCTGAAGAGACTTAGGCATTCCTGCCTGACGCTTTTCATGCAGATATGCCTAAGCCTCTTCAGGGTTTCCATCTGAGCTACCTTTTGCCGTGTTCAGCCACGACATGGATCGCGATGCCTCCACGGGGAAGGAAGTTGCCGGTGACTCTGGCCCATTTGGGGGAACAGGCTTTGACTAAATCGTCGAGAATCAGGTTGGTGACTTCCTCGTGGAAAGCACCGTGATTGCGGTAACTGAACAGGTAGATTTTTAGGGATTTACTTTCGATACATTTTTTGTCGGCAATGTAATCAATGGTGATTTTACCAAAATCCGGCTGGCCGGTGATGGGGCAAAGCGAGGTGAATTCCGGGCAATCGAAAGTGATGGTGTATTCCCGGTCCGGGTGGGAATTTTCAAAAGTTTCGAGTTGAGCTTCTTCCGGTGAATGCGGGACTGGAGTTTTACTTGCAGATAAAAGGCTGAGATCGTCCATAGAAGTTATTCCGGTTTGGGGATTTTTGATAAAATTTTCCGGGCGGCATTCTTTTTATTGATGGCCCCCCAAGATTCGAAACATGTGGTTTCAGCAGAAAGAAAAGAAAAGGTGCCGCTAGCGGAGCCCATGGAGTCCGGGTAGTTGAGGACAATGCCGTCCAGACCTTTGGCTTTGAGTTTTTCGGTGGCGAGGCTTTCCCCGTTTTCCGTTTGCAGTGCGAAACCAATGGTGTAGGTTCCCGGATTCTTTTCGCGATTCAAGGTCGCGGAAATGTCCGGGTTGGGTACCAGTTTGAGATCAAAGGCCTCTTCATGTTTCGGCATTTTCTGGTTGAGGGTCTTTTCAGGCCGGTAATCCGAAACGGCAGCCACATAGATGGCCGCTTGAATGGAGGGTAATAATCGTCGTCCGGTTTCCAGCATCTCCAGCGCCCCTTTGATGGGATGGATGTTGATGGACGCATTGCGGGGAAGGTGGTCGTCAGGAACGGGGCCGGTGACAAATTCAACCGCCGCGCCCAGGCGGGCCGCTTCTTCTGCCAGGGCCTGTCCCATGAGGCCGCTGCTGGGATTCCCGATGAACCGTACAGGATCCAGATGTTCGCGGGTGGGGCCGGATAAAATCAGTAGGCGTTTTCCTTGGAGGGGGAGGGTGGCGCCTAGTTCATCGCTGATCACCTGCAGGATGCGTTCGGTAGAACTCAGTCGACCTTCTCCGGTCATTCCGCAAGCGAGGTGACCTGATTCCGGCCCGACTACACGCCAGCCATCCTGCTCCAGTTTTTCGGCATTGGCTTGTACCGTGCGGTTGAGCCACATTTCCACATTCATGGAGGGGCAAAAGATTTTTCTGCATTTCCCGGGTAAAGAAAGGCAGCTGGTGCTGAGCAAATCGGATCCGAACCCCCCGGCAATTTTCGCAATCGTATTGGCGGTGGCGGGCACCAAAACAAACAGATCGGTTTCCGTGGCGGGGTAGAGGTGCGGGTAGCCATCTTCAAGATTTTTGGCATGTTCAGGCCACATATCGTGTAAAACCGGCTGACCGCTTACCGCGGCAAACGTCCGGGGATGTACAAAGCGGGTGGCGGCTTCGGTCATCACCACTTGAACCTGATGTTGCTGTTTGCGCAGGGATGAAACCACATCGAGGGCTTTATAGGCTGCGATGCCGCCGGATACACCAACGAGTATTTTTTTTGAGCTCATAGTGGTATTCTTATGACCGAATCAGGCCAAATGTCAAAACAGAGTTTCTTTACATCCGTAGGTCGTGAGATGCTTGGGATAATGGGTATGGGTCTGTAAACCTGCCTGTTGAAGCAGGGCCTCCACCCGGTCTGCGGTGGTGGTTCCGTCCACGATATGGTAACTGGCAATGCAGGTGTATGGTTTAAATTTGGAGAGGGTTTTTTGTGCACCCGCGAGGGCCTGTAATTCCGCACCTTCAATATCCATTTTAAGCACATGGATTTTTTCAAGTTTGAGTTCTTCAACCAGCTGGTCCAGAGGGATTACTTCAATTCTGCATTCCGGTTCTTTTTCGGTAATCCGGGATGCCACTCCCTGTTGATTCATTTGCAGGGTTGTGGATACATGCCACAAACCTTTGGGGATGACCTGGACATTGCTACTCCCGGCAAGATGAAGGTTCCGTTTGAGAATATTCCGGTTTTTTTCCTCGGGTTCCAGTGCGATGACTTTGCCTGTGGGTCCCACTTTTTTGGCGGCAAAGAGCGTGTAATCACCCGGGAAGGCGCCTGCATCAATTACCACATCTCCGGGTTGAAGCTGCCGGTACTGTTCATAGCCTTTGATCGGGGAAAAATCCTGAATAAAGTCGGGTACCCAAGGGCTGGTCGCCAGCCAGTGGCGGAGAGGGTTTTTCCAGCTGAATTCAGGGATGCGAATAAATGCCGAGATAAAGGGATTTTCGTGAATCATAGATTCGCAACTTTTGACTGATAAACCGCTGATTGTCGAATTATAAACTGATAATGCCGCCTTCGTTCTGTGCCATTACTTTTTCGGCCCGATCTTCCGCTTCGAATCGGCTGGGATAAGCTTTGTAAGCCAGTGTTTTGCCTTTGCTGTCCTTGGCGACCACCACATAGCCATAAAATTCCCGGTTAATTTGTTGCCGCCCGACAAAGGGTGTTTCCCGCACGATATCCGTTTCAACTTCCGCAACCTGTCCCAACCCTAACTCTTTGATGTTCAGTTTTTCCACGCGGTTGATAATGAAATCTTTTCTGGAGTCCCTGATACGGTCAATAAACCAGACCTGCACAGAAATGTTTTCGTACTCCCTCCGCATTTCTTTGCTGCGAAGCTGAATTTTCAGCATGATGGGGTGAAACTGTATAATGTTTCTATCCGTTTTTTTTCTGAAAACATCCAGTTCAATACGCGGATTGTCATTAAAGGGTAAAGCTGTGGGGAGAGGAATAGGAGTTGCGGCGGCTCTGCGGGATCGGGCCGCATCGCGGGCTTCCTGTTGCTGTTCCGCCTGGTTTTGCATCCGGATATAATTTGGATCGTTTTGTATTTGCGCTAAATCCGCTTTTAAAATTTGAGTGAAAGCAGGGTCGGATGCATTTTCCTGAATCATTTTTTCAAGCAGAGTGGCCATCCGATTCATTACCAAATACTTTTGCTGTTCCGTCTCTTTATAAAGTTGAGGGGTTCTCTGCAGCATCTGCTGATGGAACTCTTTGAGCTGGGCGTTCTGAACACGATCCCAATCCATTCGTTCTATTTCATTATCTTCGAGGTATCTGGCGTAATTTTTCGCTTCCAAATGGTAGCTGATGTTCCCTTCGTCCCGGTAATTTTGACTAATCGCTTTTGCCTGTGCAACTTGATCTTTTTTGAGTTGAATCAGTTGTTGTTCAAAGCCTTTGTCCACTTTGGTCAGGGCTTTCCGGTATTCTTTTTGCAGGTAGGTGTATTGATCATTTTGGCTGGCCGCCCAGAGGGGGAGAATACCCAGTGAACATACTGTGAAAAAGAAAATGCATAAAAATCGCATGTCGATCATCCCGTTACTCGTTTCAAATATATTGAAGGTTATTGTGCCGGATTTATTTAGAAAGTCGATGGATTTATGCAATGATCAAACAATTAATTACTGCTTAACCTTAAAATGATATGGGGGCTCAGGGCTGCGTGCGACTGGGGGAGGAGATGAGGCGCTGGAATTGTTCCCAATGATGAATATCCACAAAGCGGGGATCTCCGGCAATTTGGGCGCGACTTCGTTCAGGATCGAGTTGGATGGCGCGAACCAAGTGATGCGCCATGCCCACATAATCGTTTTCAGCTAAAGCCATGACGGCCAAATCAATGTGGGGGCGGGCATCCTGCGGATCTTTTTCGGCCCATTTCAGGACTGCTTTTTTATAGAGGGTTAAATTCTTTTCCCTTTGCATGTACGCGGCCAGATGAATGTAAAAATCCACATGCAAATTGTTTTTATTTAAAATGACATCCGCCATTTCCAGCTCTTGTTTTTTCATTTCGAGTTGGCCGTAGATCTGCATGAGATTTAACGCGAGATTTCCGGAGGGTTTCAGGTAATAATCCTCTTCATACTCTTTGCGTAACTGATCCAACTCTCTGAGTTTTTCCAGTGACACGCTGAAATTGTGGCGCTGGTGGTTGGTAGGATCATGCAGGGCAAAGGCGTTGAGAATTTCTTCTGCCCGGTCAAATTTTAACATTCGAATAAACATGTCTCCCGCCCGCAGTGCAGCTTCCGGGTTTGCCGGGTAGAGGCGGAGGGACTGTTCCATAGCCCGTTCGGCTTCCAGCCAATGCCCCCGCTCGTAATAATTCCATGCTTGGGCCATTCTGAGTTTGGAAAAACTCTTTCTGACGGGGAGGTCCCGCTGATAACGATTTCGTTTGGTTTTATCATTCCCGAGTAAATGCTCTTCGTACCATTCCCAAAATTCTAAATCGTTCTGAAGGTCTTCCAGAGTGAGTTCGGTGGGTTCCGGTTCAATTTTGAAGATAAGGCCGTGCGGGCGTTGGTAGGGAATCATCCACTTCATCTGCAGCGCTTCTTCAAAGTAGAAGCTGTGGCCCACCCGGTTACGTTCGACCATCTGTTGGGTCAGCAGAGCATTGATGACATTCACTTCTTCAACTCCGCTGATGGAGAGGTGATTTCCATCACCCATTAGTTGGAAAAAGGCTTCGGGTTCGAACAGACGGAGCTGATTTCCGTAGTCGAGGAAGGCCTGATTGCCATCAACCAAATCAGGAAGGAAAATCTCATCTCCGTAAAGATCGCGGGTGGTGATCTGGTAGGTGGCATCCGCCAGGGCCGTTTGGGTGATAATGTAAAGATCAGGCCTGACTTCCGCCGAGAAAATCATGTAGGTCGGAACAAAACGCCCGGGATCGGTGCCTCCAAATAATATAGCGTTTTGATCCATTTCCGGAGGGTAATCCCAATTGGGGAGGGGGCGATGTAAATAGACCAGTGCATCGGCTTGCGCCTCGGGAGACAGGTCACGGAAAGCGGCCAGGGTGGCGGCTTGCTCGATCAGCCGGGACTGGGGTTTTGAGAGTTTATCCGGTCCGTTTCCGCCGAGGTCTTTTAAGATCTCCTTGCGGAAGCTGGAGAGGGGAAGGGTTCGTCCGGCTGTTTTGGATTGCAGCTTTCCGATCAGTGACTGCGGGATTCCGTGGTCCTTTAAGTATGAGACCGCCCAGTCGTTGATTCTGCAGTTGGGATCCTCGTGGTGGGCCAGTTCATCCAATAGGATGCCGTTGGCCCCTTTGAGTTGATGGAAGCCGTACTGCCATCCATAATCATGTCCATGCAGGTTTGAACTTCCCAGTTGTTCGAGGTGACGCGGATCTTTGGCGTCTTTTAATAAGGGGAAACCGACGAAAAGTCCGCAGACAAAAACCGATGGAATCGCCAGGGTGGCGGGTTTGGGACAGAGGCTATAGAGAAGGAAAAGGAGGATCGAGGCCCCCATCGCCATCCAAATGGCAAACAGCACGTGCGCCTGTACATATTGAACGCGTTTGACCCAGAGATCATTGTGATTGAGTTCCGGCCATTGAATGGTGAGGAAGACCACGGTCACAAAGAACATGGCGACCATACTGCTGATAAACCATCCTTTTGAAGCAGAAGGAAAGCATCCGAAGCAGAGCAAAGGGAGGAGGCCGATAATGGCCAAGGGGATTTGACGCTCTGGAGGCGGGGGCTGCACGCCACTGGGGTCATCTTCTCCCACTGAAATTTGCCAGCTAAATTGATTGGCAATGGAATATTTCCAGTGGGCGTCGTAGAAAAAGGTGCCGAGCATCCGAAAAAACATGGTGCGTTTGACGTAATTTCGGCGCAAATCATCGGGATTGATTTCGCCCTCGACTTCCGGAACCGGTGGACTCGACAGGCTTTCGCCAATTTGTTTGAAATTATCGGCCACACTGAATTTTGCGTACTGCCCGCGGGTCAGGGAATGTTTAAATCCACTGAGGGTCCGGGCATTGCCCCAGTTCATCGGCGGATTTTGCTCAGAGGCCAGAGGCATGTATAAGTGGAAGCTGAGACCGAGGATTCCCAAAAGGAGAAGGCAGCCCAATTGTCTCCAGCGGGTGAAGAGTCCACCCCGGGTCATCACCAGCGTGATCAAAAACAGGACTACGGGAATACCTAAAAGGAGGAAAAAGCTTCGGGCGCTGAACTCGTTTAGTTTGTGATATTGATGGGATTTAAGCAGGCAAAATCCCAATGCCCCGAGTCCCATCAGAAACAAACCGTCTTTGAGTAGGGCAAAGTTACGGGCGGCAGCCACACCGGCAACTAGGAAAAAAACCAGAAAGAGCAGGCTTTGATGATTGGTGAGTCCCAAAGCGAACAAAAAGGCTGCGAGATAAAGCGTCCGGTCCTTGGGGGTGTGGATATACCATAAAACCAGCAGTAACAAGGCCGAAAGGAAGAAGGCATTCAGGGTATACACTTCAACTATGACAGATTGAGACCACATGAGTGGGGTAAATGCCAACAATAAGCCACCCGCCACTGCCATTAAGAGATCCATCCCGCTTTTCTGAATGTCCATTTCCAAGTGGGGTTTACTTAGGGATTTTTTGAACAAGAAGCGGATAACCGCGCTTAAGAGCAGAATGGAAAAGAGAATCGACAGGCTGAGAGGCAGCAGTAATTTAAGCGTGGGGACCACGATCCAATACCAGGAAATGAGCCAGGAAATGAGTGCGAGTAACGCTCCCCAAAATCCCTGACCCAGCAACTGGGGGCCGGGAAGGGTTTGTAGCCACTTCCATGGTGTGTCTCTGGCGCTGAGACTTTGTAGAATCAACAGGAATACAAAAGCCATGCCCAGAATCAGCAACAGCGCTTTTCCGAGTAAGGGGGAGGCCCACAGCAGGGACAACAGCAGTAAGCTGCCAGTCGCACCTATGACTTCAGCTTTTAGGATGGGGGCTGATGCGGGGGGCGGGCTCTGCGCCGTAAAAGGAAGTTTTGTAATCAGTTTGCGAATGCAAACCGCAATGATCCCACAGGCAAATGCCCCGAAAAAAGCGCTCATCAAGGCAATGGGCCAGGCGGGATTTGGATAGCCGCGAAAGGAGACAAAATGGAAGGTCCACTGGAAGAACCAAGCAAGAAAGGTCCAGATGGGATATCCGGGGGGATGGGGGACGCCTAAATAATCGGCCGCCACCGCAAGTTCCCCCGCATCTTCCAGAGTGATCGACGGGGGGAGCGAATAGACATAAACGGCAAATGCAGCTGTGAAGCAGAGTGCAAAAGCTACGCCGTCTCTACGTGTCCAAAATGACATGGGTTCCGCGCGGGTTACTTTTGGCCCAAGTATTTGATTCCGCGGACTACGGTAAGGGAAGCGGCCACAAAGATGGCGCCCCAGCCGATACTTTCGCCTTTGGACATGTCTCCCCCTTCAATCTTTAGATGAATACCCGCGTACAGCATCAAAGCAAGGGCGGCCAAGGTGATCAGGGCAAAGGAGATTTTAGCTTTTTTCATGGTAGGGACAGAGGGGAGTCGACTGTGGGGTTAAAAGGGAAATTTCATTTTCTTTCTTACACGGAAGTTGAAGCGCAAACAGAAAATTCATTAAGAAATTATGCCGGATCGGTAGCGGATGGGCGTTCTGTTTTCAGGTTTGTGAGCTCAGACCGCAGATCCGTCCTTTCCCGGGAGGGGTTGTGGATATTGGATGTATGCGGAAAGCCATCCCGCAATATATCCCGCTTGTTGCTGGCGAACCGCTTCCAGGAAATGCACATGATCACAGTAAATATCGTCTCCCAAATTTCGGGTGAAGGTATTTAAATCGATAATAGGAATGTGGTAATGTTTCATGACCTCATCAGCCACGGCGTTGTAGGCCTCTGCATCGGCCGCAAAGCGATGGAAAGGGATGTTGTTCTGGTTGTGAATTTATTCATCACAAGGGGTGGTGCTGATCCAAACCAAAGAAGGTTGCATTGCTTCCACCTGACGCACAATTTGCTCCAAGTTCTTTCGGTACTGGTCGATAGGTACCTGAATTTTTCCGCTTGCCGCATCCCGTTTAATGTCATGCAGTCCGCAATTGAGGAGGATCAGGTCCACATCTAATTCGGCGGCGTCGCGGTGGGTTTCCAGAAAGTTAAGCACTCTGCCGGAATCCCCGCTGTTTGCTCCCTGAGGTACATTCAGGTCACGCAGGGCCTGGTTCAATCCCTTTTTGTGTGCATAGTGCATGACCCCTTTCAAGTGGGCTTCCAGATAGGGGCCGTATTGAACGGATATGCTGTCTCCAATCAGAAAAATTTTCATTTCGATTTTTTAGCGGGCGCCCCCGGGGGATGCCGCGAAAGACAGGGGATGCGGAATGTTTTATTCCCACTCAATACTGGCGGGAGGTTTGGTTGAGATGTCGAACAGTACCCGGTTGACGCCCTTGACGCCATTGAGGATCTTGTTGGAGATCTCACGCAAAATGGGATAGGGGATTTCCACCCAGTCGGCAGTCATGGCGTCTTCACTGATGACGGCCCGCAGACTGATAGGATATTCGTAAGCCCGCACATCGCCTTTGACCCCAACCGATTTAGAGGGAAGGATGGTGGTGCACGCCTGCCAAATTTTATCGTACCAGCCGGTTTTGAGCAGTGTGGATGTGAAAATATCATCCGCTTCACGCAGGATGTTCAATTTTTCACGGGTGATGGCTCCGGGGCAGCGAACGGCCAGTCCGGGTCCGGGGAACGGATGTCGATTTAAGGCGCGTTCGGGGATGCCCATGGAACGCCCCAAAGCGCGGACTTCATCTTTAAACAGTTCAGAGAGCGGTTCAAGAACTTTGCCTTCGGCTTTAAGTTCCATCACCCGGTTGACCCGGTTATGATGGGTTTTGATGACGGAGGCTTTGGAGCCGCTGGTTGCACTTTCGATCACGTCCGGATACAAGGTTCCCTGGGCAAAGAGTTGGATATCTCCGGCGTGGCTGAAGAATACATCAAGGAACATGTTGCCGATGATTTTCCGTTTCTTTTCCGGGTCGGACTCTCCTTCGAGGGCATCCAAAAACCGGTCGGAAGCGTCCACAGTGTCAATTTCCACACCCACTTCTCTGAATTGGGCCTGAACATCCTCGACTTCATTTTTGCGGAGCAATCCGTTGTCCACAAAGATGGGATGAATTTTGACACCCGCTTTGTGAAGCAATACCGCCAATACCGTACTGTCGACACCGCCGGATACGCCACAGACCACTTCGCGGTCGCCGACTTCTTCGACGATTTCTTTCAGCAATTCCTGTTTAAAGGCTTCAACATCAAACTCGGGTTTGGCGTCGAGACATTCCAGGTAATTCTTCAAGACCTGACGTCCATCATGGCTGTGGGTCACTTCCGGGTGAAACTGGATTCCGAACCAGTTTTCTTTAAACTGCAGGCTGACGGGTTGCCCTTCCTCGTTGCGGGCGAGGATGGTTGCGCCTTGGGGGAGGGTGGCAACGGTGTCACTGTGACTCATCCAGATTTGAGAATTCTCCTGGACATCCTTAAATAAAGTGCTGTCATCCTGAATGTGCAGTTTTGCCGGACCGTATTCACTGGTGGTCCCCGGTTTCAGATCTCCGCCGAACTTTTGGTTCAGGAGCTGCATGCCGTAGCAAACGCCCAGCACGGGCAGATTTAAAGCCTCCAAAACTTCAAAGTTCACATCGGGAGCATCGGCATCGGTGACGCTGCTGGGTCCACCGGAAAGAATGATTCCGGAGAGGTTTTTGAGGGTGGGGAGTGATTCGGGGGAGTAAAGTTTCGCATAGTATCCCAATTCGCGCACCCGGCGCACGATTAATTGAGAATACTGGGAACCGTAATCCAAAACGGCAATTTGAACATCCATAAGGGTACCTTTAAAAATTAGGAAGCGCTGTAATTGACCGGTTCCTCGGTCATGAAAATATCATGGGGATGGCTTTCGCGGAGCCCCCCGGAGGTGATGCGGACAAACTTTGCATTTTCGCGAAGTTCTGTCAGATTTCGGGCGCCGACATATCCCATGCCGGACCGAACACCGCCGATCAATTGGAAAACGACGTTTGCCAGTGACCCTTTATAGGGGATGCGGGCTTCTACGCCTTCCGGGACCAATTTACCGGAAGAGTTTTGGCCGTAACGGTCACCGCTGCCTTTTTTCATGGCACCGGTACTGCCCATGCCACGGTATTCTTTGTAGTTGCGGCCCTGCATGCGCACCATGGCTCCGGGACTTTCATCGGTTCCGGCGACCAGAGAGCCGACCATCACCAAATCCGCACCGGCGGCGAGGGCTTTAACCACATCGCCGGAATAACGGAGTCCGCCATCGGCAATCAGCGGAATACCATGTTCGCGGCAAACCGGTGCAACCCATTGAATGGCGGTGAATTGGGGAACGCCCACCCCGGCGATTACCCGGGTGGTGCAGATTGATCCGGGACCTACCCCTACTTTGATGGCATCCGCGCCGGCTTCAATTAAATGGGTTGCGCCTTCGGCGGTCACCACATTTCCGGCAACCACGATGGCACCCGGCACTTTTTCTTTTACTTCGCGGAGAACCCGCGCGGTGGTTTCGGTGTGTCCGGTGGCGGCATCAATGAAGAGGGCATCGCAGCCCGCTTCGATCAGGGCTTTGGCACGGTTGAGCGCATCAGGGCCCACACCTATGGCGCCGCCCACCCGTAAATGACCGTGTGCATCCTTGGAGGCGGACTGAAACATGGTGCTTTTTTCAATATCCGCTCCGGTCATCATACCGACGAGTTTATCGTCGTCATCCACCAGAGGCAGTTTTTCGATGCGGTGTTTGTAGAGGATGGCCCGAGCATCTTTTAATGAAAAGCCCGGTTTACCGGTAATAACTCTTTCACGGGGGGTCATCACATCAGAAACAATTGTTTCAGGGGGGTGTTCCGGATGTCCGATGTCCCGGCGGGTAATGATCCCCATGAGTTGATGTTCTGCATTGACCACAGGGAATCCGCTGACCCCGCGGGCTTCCATGATATTGATTAATTCTGAAAGTTTTACATCCGGTTTCGTGGTTTGGGGTTTGTCAATGATAATGTTTTCACTGCGCTTCACCTTGCGGATCATGGCGGTCTGTTCTTCGATGGTGCAGTTGCGGTGAATGACGCCCATACCACCCTCACGGGCCAAAGCGATAGCCAGTTTGTCTTCGGTAACAGTATCCATGGCAGAGGAGACCAAGGGGATATTCAATGGAATGTCTTTGGTGAGTCTGCTTTGTACATTGGCATCAGCAGGAATGATGGCGCTATGTTGCGGTACCATCAATACATCGTCATAAGTCAGTCCTTCCGGAATATCAGAGTGCATGTTGAGTCCTTTTCAGTTTTAAACAGTTTTAGTGCCGGGTCGGTAAACCGGGATGGCCGCAAGTTCCGGGGGGATCTCGTCGGGAGCATAGGTGGGGAAATTAATTTCAGTCAGACAGATCAGGGGATACCCCTGCCAGGTATCCTTTCCGGAACGGTTGATGATGCAGAACACGCCGGCAATTTCAGCGTCTGCTTCTTCCACCATCCCCACGATTTCTTTCAGGGTTCCACCGGTGGTGATCACATCTTCAGCCAACAGGAGGCGTTCGCCTGCATGTATTTCAAATCCACGACGCAATTCCATTTCATTGTTTTTATTGCGTTCGGTGAAAATCGCCCGTTTTCCCAGGGCCAAACCGAGTTGTTGCCCGACCGGCAATGCGCCGATGGCAGGGAAAAAGACGGTATCGATTTTTCCCAGAGCTTCAATTTTGGATTTGGCGCCCTCGAGAAGAGGTTGGAGCAGGGCGGGGTGCTGACTTAATTGGGCCACTTGCACGTAATGGGCACTGTGACGGCCGCTGGCCAGCTGGAAATGGCCCTCTCGAAGGGCTCCGACATCTTTAAGAACTGAAAGGAAATCTGTAGTTGGCATAATCGTGGTTTTTAAAAAGAATGCTCTTTCCATGTGGCGCAAGATAAATCAAGGCAATCCCGTGACTTTATGGGAGAATTGATCGAAAAAAGCCGTCCGAAACCGGACGGCTTTTCTCAAGGTCAGGCTGAGCCAAACTTAGTCAAGTTTGCTGAGCTTGTCCTGCAATTTTTCAATGGAGATCTGCAACGCCTTCTTTTCCTGTTCTTTGGCTGCGCTTACCATGGAAGAAACAATTTCTTTTACTTTTTCAAGTTCTTTGGCGGAGAGTTCTTTATATGTTTTCTTTAAAAGCAATGCGGAGGTATCCACCTGGCTTTTAATGGCGGTTTCTTTTTTGGAGCCGGGTTTGCGGCCACGCTTTTTACCGGCGGGTTTCTTTTTGTTTTTTAAATCTTCGGCGGTGGCGGGACGGTACGCCACTTCACCGGCTTCATTGGTGGTCAAGTTGCCTTCTGCATCTTTCACCCATACACATCCACTTGGGGGACGGCCGGGCTTCTTTGAGTTCTTTACTTTTTTGTATTCCATATGTACTTCTTTGCGAGTTGGTTTTATAAAAATTTCGATTTTAGGTGGTGCCCCACTATCATACTTATTTGTGAATTGTAAACTAAATTAATTAAGCTAAATTAATTCTTTTTAGTGAAGTGCGTACTTTTGGCCATTGTTATATTATTTATATGTATCGCTGCGAATTTATTACTGTTTTTATGCTTATTCTTTGTCTTTCAAAAGTGAAAGCAGATGAAGTGTTGAAACCGCTTTCGTTAGAAGAAGCGGTTTCCGAAGCGATTGCCCACAATTTCAGTTTGGCGGCGAGTGAAATAGAAGCCACTTTTCCTGAAACCCAACTGGAAATCGCCGGTTCAAATTTCCGTTGGAATTTACGTCCCAGTTTTCAGGCGGAACGGGGGAGTGACGATGATGGATCGGCCAGTGCCCAACTTCAAAGTGGCCGAACTTTTTCGCCGGGTACAGTGTTTGAAATGAAAGCAGCCTGGATTTCACAGGAAAGCGGTGACAGCGGGGGACGGTTGGATGTGAATTTGGAGCAGCCTCTGTTTCAACGTTTTGGAAAACTTTCCACCTATCAATATGTCGATGAGGCCACTTTTCAGTTGGAATCGGCCCGCTTGCGATTTCACCGGGAAACCGAAAACCTTATTTTGCGGGTGGTGACAGGGTTCACCGCGGTTCTAAATCAGGAAGAGCGAATGCGTCAGGAGATGGATGCGCTGATCCGGGCAGCGGATTTGGTGAGGCTGGTGGAGGTGAAAAAACGTCAGGGTCACGCCACCGGTGTGGATGTGTTGGAGATGAAAATGTTACATCGGGAAGCTCAATTACGCTTTCAGCAGGCGGAGGAGCAGCTGATATTGGCCCGGGCGGATCTGGCTGAAACCATGGGACGGGTCAGTGCGCAATTACCTTCATTAAAACCGATTCCTCAAGTGGACGAAGATTTTCCTGATTTAGCCGAAGCTGAAAAGCTGGCGCGCGAACATCGGGTGGAGAGGACACAAGTTTTACTGGCTTACGAAAATGCGCGGCGAAAATTAAAGTTAGAGGAGCGCGAACGCTATCCGGATGTGAGATTGGTCGGTAACTGGCGGCCCGTGGACGAATCCGACGAAAGTTCCTGGTTTGCGGGGCTGCGGGCGGACCGGAGTTTGGATTTACATGTTATTCAGTTGCAGATTGAACAGCAGGAAAATCAGGTCCAGGCCGCATTGCTGGAAATCGGGGCGACCGAACTTCAGATTCACCGGGAGGTTCTGCAGGCGCACAGCCGGCTTAAAACGTTAGCCCAAGAGTTGGAAATTGCTGAGGCGCAGCTGGATCTTTCACGGGAGCGTCTCCGTTTGGCGAAGGGGCTTTATCCTTCCGGACGCACCAGTTCTCTGCAGCTTCGGGATGCGGAGGCGGAATGGGTCAATGCACAGAGCCAAAAAACCGATGTGCTTCTTCAGCAAGTCCGGGCCCGTTACCAGTTTTGGTATGCGCTGGGATTATTGCTGGGGGATGGGCAGGGTGAATGAAAAGCGGGGGACGGGGAAGGCGAATGAAAGGCGAAGGCTGAACCTAGAACGCTCAACATCGAACGTTGAAGTTATTTTCGAGGTTGGGGTTTTAATGATCACATGCGATTTGGTTGCTGGAATTGACCCCGGAAAGGGGCCTGCAAAAGAAAAGAGTCATTGGAATGACTTCCAATGACTCTTCCGTTTATTTCTCCAATTAAGGAGGAAGGGATCAGTTAAAATCTTCGCAGATTTCTTCGGCAACTTCTTCAGCGGCTTCAAGTGCAATGGCTTTACGGCTTTCGAAGTCCACGTGGGTTTTGGGGTTTTGTCCATCCGCCCAGATTACGCTGATGTCGGCAATACCGATGTCTTCGAAAGAATTTTCAACTGCGGGGGTTAATCCGTCACGGGGATCCGCTTCGCTGAAAATTTCGTGTGAGCTGACCAGCAGCACCAGTTTTTTAACGTTGTGCTTCGGTGCATTTCCGTCGTCTGTCATGTCGAAGAGCAGTCCGGGGGCCAAAACATGGTCGATCCAGGATTTCATCATGGCGGGCATGCTGTAATTCCACATGGGCATGGTAAGAACCAGAACATCGGCTTCCTTGACCATGTTTGCTTGTTCATGGGCATAGGCGGATGCGGTTTCTTCTTCTTTGGTGGGTACATAACCGTCGATGAGTACGGGGTACCAAAAATTACGGAATTCTTCGGTGGTGTAGGGAGCGGGAACTTCCTGGGTCAAATCCACGTTGGTAATCTTGGCATTTTCGTTTTGAGTAATAATGCTTGAGAAAAAGGCTGCGGCAATCTGTTTAGAGGCGGCGTCTTCCATGGGTTGGGGATCTGCACATACGTGTAGGATATTCATAAAAAGTTCTTCTCCTGATTAAAGTAGGGGCTAAAAATTGTGGACCTGTGTTTAAGCTGAAAAGCCTCCCTGAGGCAATCCTTGTTTGCAAATTTGTGTAAAAGTGCCTTATGGAACTTCAATTTCACCGCGTCGTATTTTGCACAGGCGGCTCATATAACTTCCCATGAGGCGGTCGTAATCGACGTCTTTTCCTAAGCTTGCGAGTTGCTTGTGCACAATACGCAGCCCTTCTTTTTCGGTCTCAGCCATGACCACGTCCTGGTAGCGTTTGGCGGGGTCGGGCTCCACAAACCTCGAGAGCACTTGGACGAAGGCACCATTTTCCCTAACGTGTTCGGGTAAAAGATCATACAGGCGATTGGGAAGGTCCATTTTGAAATTGTAGAGGTCTTCCTCAGTCATATGGGAAGCGTCCACCAACGGGGCACCGCGCAGTAATTCCAGCCCGACCATCCCCACACCGTAAATATCGGATTGTTCGGTTGCAGGTTCGCGACGATGGTTCTCCGGTGCCATGTACAGGGGGCTGCCCAACAGGATTGATACTTTTTCGTTGGGTTTGACTGCGCGGCCATAATCGATGATTTTCACATATCCGAACTGATCCACCATCACATTGGAGGGTTTAATGTCACTGTGGATGAATCCTGCGCCATGGAGGGCTTCGAGGCCTTTGAGCATCATGCTCATAATATAAATGGCCACCCCGGGTTGCAGGGCCAATCCCGGGCCATCCTCCCGGAAAATACAGTCTTTCAACACTTTCCATTCCATGGGCGGAGTGACTCTGGCCACTTGATCCATGCGGTTGCCGGTGAGGATGTATCGCAGATCGACCCCATTAATCAGTTCCATTTGCAGGTAACCGATACCATTGACTTCATCATACGCTTCCATGGAAACCAGATTCGGGCTCCGTAATTGCTGCATGACAGAGATTTGGCTGGCGATACGGCCCATATCGGTCCAATAAACAGAGGGGGAGGAGTAGATACCCGGATCAAAGATTTTTATAGCATGTTTGGTAAGGCAGCCGCGGCCACCTAAACGATTGGCCATATAGACCACGCCCTGACGTCCGCGACCAATATCTTCGGCAAAGCGAAAGCAAACCGGATAATAAATGACCTGTTCCTCGATGACCTGCTCGAAATTTTCGATCAGCCGTTCGCGGTCTCGCTGGATTCCGTAGGGGGTAACCACGGTTTCAACCGCCCGGGTGGCCCCCATGGTGGTTTCCTGTGCCCAATTTGAATCGGGTCCCAGCAGGGTCCGGGTTTCATCCCCGTTGAGAATGGGTTTTTCCTTGTCCATTACTCTGATTCCACCTGTGAAAAATGATAAAGGGCAATTCCGGCGGCCACTGAAGCGTTTAAACTGTTGATGTTTCCTTGTTGGGGAATGCTGGCCACCACTTCGGCTTCATTCAGGATGTACTGCCCGATTCGTTTGTCTTCCCCGCCCATAATGAGCATAAGGGGGCGGGTGTCAGTTGCCGGCACTTCCGCTAAGGTATTTTTGCCCTGGGCATCGAGTGCCACCGTCCGGTAGCCGGATTTAAGCGCTCTCTGAAAATATTTTGTACTGTTGGCGGCGCGGATGATATCCAGATGTTCGCTGGCGCCGGCGCTGGTTTTGACGACCGAAGGGTAGATGCCCGCTCCGCCTTTCAAGGGGAGCAACACGGTGTTGAAGCCGAAAAGGTTGGCGCTGCGTAAAATGGCTCCGGCGTTGCGGGGATCTTCCAAATTGTCGAGTAAAAGCAGTTTGGGCCTTTGAAACACTTCATCGGTCAAATCTGAATAGGGGAAGCTGGTGGTGATGAGCACCACACCCTGATGTTGCTTGCTGCCGCAACTTTCAAACAATTCATGTTTGGAACAGTGATGAATTCTTACCGCGAATTCATTGGCCAGACGGACGAGGGCTTTGAAACGGTCCGGAGAGGCGTTGTTATCGATTTGCAGTTCTACGTGGTTCCGTTTGCGGGCACGCAAAGCCTCCTGTACGGCGTGCATTCCGTACAGGGCTTCTTCTTGGAGGGCTGATCTTGAGTGGGGCTTGGTTGACATGTGAACTCGACAAGTTATGGTAAGAACTTCTCTTTGCAATTCTTTTTAAAGGTAACATCATGAAGTACGATGCAATTCTAATTGTTTCATTTGGCGGTCCCGAAGGTATGGATGAGGTAATGCCCTTCCTGGATAATGTGTTGCGTGGAAAAGGGGTTCCCGAAGAACGGAAATTGGAAGTGGCGCATCACTATGAATTGTTCGGCGGGGTGAGTCCCATTAATGCCCAAAACCGTGAATTGACCTCTCTGGTCTCTGCGTCGTTAAAAGAAAAAGAGATTGATCTCCCGGTATTTTTGGCCAACCGAAATACGGAACCCTTTATTCCGGATGTGTTAAAGCAGTGTCAGGAGGCGGGTCACCAAAATTTATTGGTGTATGTGACCAGTGCCTTTAGTAGCTATTCCGGTTGCCGACAATATCGTGAAAATCTGATGGATGCCCAGGCGGATATGCAAGGGGATGTTCCGCAATTCGATAAGATCCGGGTCTTCTTTAATCATCCTTTGTTTATTGAAACGGTTTCTGACAATGTGGCGTCGTCCATTAAAATGTTGCCTGAAGAGGCCCAGGCGGACGTCCGGCTGGTCTTTACCGCCCACAGTATTCCCATGGCCATGGCCCGCAGCTCCAAATATACCGAGCAATTGCAGGAAGCGGCCCGTTTGGTGGCGGAACGCTTGGAAATTTCGAATTGGGATTTGGTCTATCAGAGCCGTAGCGGCCCGCCGTCCATGCCCTGGTTGGAACCGGATATTTGTGATCATCTGGATGACCTGAAAGCTGCCGGAACAAATTCGGTGGTGGTTTCTCCGCTGGGTTTCGTTTCCGATCATTTGGAAGTGCTGTTTGATTTGGATATGGAAGCCCGGGAACATGCCGCAGAGCTGGGGCTTGATTATGTCCGCGCCGCCACCCCCGGAAATGATCCGCGGATGATCGAAATGGTTGTGGAATTGATTCGGGAGCGGCTCGAAGACTGGCCGGAACGTCGAACCATTGGTCGGATGCCCGCGAAACACGATGTGTGTCCGGCGGATTGTTGCCGGGCGATGAAGCGTCCGGTTTCCGGCAAGCCGTCTGAAGAATCGAAATAGAGGTGAATGTCACCCTGACAGGGCTTTGTACTGTGGGAACCCGCATACCGGGGGTTACCCCCCTGCTTATGGAATGTCACCCCGCTGGGGTTCTGTCGTGATCCCTTGAGACCAAAGATTTGCGTACACACCTTGTTGAGCCAGCAGGTCGTGATGGGTTCCCTGTTCCACTACCTGTCCGGCATCCAAAACCAAAATGCGGCCGCAGTTTTTGACGGTGGACAATCGGTGGGCAATGACGAAGGCGGTGCGGTTGTTGAGGAGGCGGTCAAAACTTTCCTGCACGTGGATTTCCGTGGCGGTGTCGAGGGCCGAGGTGGCTTCATCGAGTATCACAATGGCCGGATTTTTGAGGAGCAGGCGGGCAATGGAGAAGCGTTGACGTTCTCCGCCGGAGAGTTGTTGTCCCCGTTCGCCGACCATGGTGTCGAATCCCTGGGGCAGTTCCTGAATGCGCTGGAGGATGCCCGCGGCATCGCAGGCTTTTTCCAACTCCTGAATGGTTTTATTCGGATTTACAAACAGTAAATTGTCACGGATGGTGCCGTAGAAGAGGAAGGTGTCCTGAAAAACTATGCCGATTTGGCTGCGTAAGCTGCGCCGGTTGATTTGGGAAACCGGTTTTCCGTCCAATAAAATCTCGCCCTGGGTCGGATCGTAAAATCGTAACAACAGGGACATCAGGGTACTTTTTCCGCAACCGGTCGTGCCCACCAAACCGATCTTTTCACCGGGGGCCACTTCCAAGGAGAAGTTATCGATAATTTTTCTTTCAGAATTGTATCCGAAGTGGATTCCCTGAAAAGTGACCTGTCCTTTGACTTCATTGGGGTGAAGGACCAGGCCTTCGGGATCCTCCCATTCCTGGGCTTCCTCATTGAGAAACTCACGGATGCGGTCCCAGGAGACCAATCCGCGCTGAATGGTTTCAAAAATGCCCACAAAAGTACGGATAGGATTAAAAAAATGTCCGGTTAAGGCGATAAAGCTGGTGATGGTTCCGGCGGTGATGGCTCCATTGCCTCCCCACAGCATCCATGCCCCTCCGGCAGACAGAAAAACCAAAGCCAAATCCTGGGTGCTGTATTGCACTTGGTGGCTGACAGAAAAGACTTTCATAATATCCAAGTTCTGATCCCGCACGCTTTGTTGCACGTTTTCATATTTGGCGTTGGACTGGTCCTCCATGGTGTAGGCTTTGATCTCCCGAATCCCGCTGACGGTTTCCTGCATGATGGAGGCGGCGGAGGATTCTTTTTCGCGGAGTTCGCGGTAGAGCGGTTTTAATCGGGTCTGAATGGTGTAGACCGAATAGATAATCAACGGCGTGGGAATCAGCACTGCCACAAACAGGGTGGGGGAGAGCGCGATCATTAAGACCGGTGCAATCAAAAATTGAAGCAGGTTGTAAAAGAGAAAGAACCAAGTCTTAAATAACATTTCCGTGCGTTGCACATCCCCGAGCGCCCGCTCCATAATGGCCCCGGTCTGCTCACGTTGAAAGTAACTCATGCTCAACCGGTTTAAATGGGCGCGAATGTCCATTTTTAATTCAATCAAAACCAACTGAACCGCATCGGTCATGCGCCTCCACATAATGACCCCGAAGAGATTTGCCACCAGAATGAGGCCGAGCATAAACAGCAGATAGCTCCAGATCATCTGTGATTTACTGAAACGCTCTGCAAACCATTGGGGATCGAGGGTGAGACCGAAAATACGGGTGCTGCGTTCTGAAATCACAATGTCCACAAACACACCGACCGTGGCGGCCGGCACTAAATTCAAAAGTGCATTAAATAGATAGAAGATGTTGATTCTGAAGAAGCGTGCCCGATGGGGGCGCAAATACAGCAACAAACTTTTGAGCCCTGTTTGAGAGGGCGTGTTCATTTGGGAACCACGCCCAGTAAATCGAATTCAAGTGTTTTTTCTATCATGCGCACCGCGTGATGATCGCATTTATGCTGATGGCCGGTGGTGAAGTTTGTCGGGACGCCGTTTGCAGAAACATTGGAAGCAATCCCCCCTCCCAAAAATTCCGGAATCATGAAATACTTTTGATAGAAATCGAGCATGCGCTCGGATTTTTCCAGGGGGAAAGCGCTTTCGCCCCAGCGTTTCCGGGCCCACAGCGCGCCGAGAATGGCTTCAACCTGCGGCCAAAAACATCCACTTAAAGATGAGGCTTTATGGAAGACTGAATAATCGTTTTGAAAACAGCCATTTGCGGTCAGGCCATTGTCCAGGGTGTTGCGGCAAAGCTGATAGAGGCGTTGGTCCTCGAAGGGCAGCGGGATTTTGACATAGCGTTCTATCTCTTCACAAAACCCCAGCCATTCAAATCCGTGAGCGAGGGATTGATGATCGTATTCGTAATACTTGACGGGGCTGCTGTCATCCGCCAGTTTCTCTACGGTGTAGCCTTCTTCGGGGCGGGTAATATGCCGGTCAAAATACCTGCAAAGATCACTTACTTGGTTGCTGAGGTAATTGCGTTCTTTTTCGGCAAGTTCCGGGGCGCAGACTTCGAGGGCGCGAAGTAAATTAAAAGCGCCTTCGCAGCGGTGGATGTGGGCATTGTCGGTTTTAATTTGGCGTTCACCCTTTTTGAGGTCAAGCAGATCCCACGTCCCTTGTTCCGCAAGACGGCCGTCGGTAAGCAGCGCGTCCATTTCATGATAAACGGTTAAGGCCAGTTCGGCGGAAGGGCGGTGTCGAAATGTGCGGGCGTAGCGGCTGAGGCAGATGACCTGATACGCATTTAAATAGCCGGAAATGACGCTGTTTTTGTTTCTCCATTTTTCCGTGCTTATCATTAATGCCCCCTGTCTCTCGGGGAAAACCTCAAAGAGGCTGTCGGAAAGATGCCGGGCAATTTTTTCGGCATTCGGGTGTCCGAATTCGTGCCCTACGGAATAATTATACATCTGCCGCAAATGCATAAGCGGCGATTTGTACTTGTGAGAGGGCTCTTTTACCAAGGGTTTTACCTGGGTGAAAACACCGCCGTTTTTCCAGTCGATGAGATCTTCCCACCAGCTCAGGATATCATGTAAATGCTCTTTGAAATATTGCGGGTCCATTGTCTTTATCCCATGCCGATAATTTCGCTGAAGTTGATGTTTTCCGCCGAAAGGACGAGTACCAAAGGCAGGTCCGCGGTGTCGGTGATCATTTGACGGTAATATTGCTGATAGGCGGCCTCTTCCTCTTCCGGATCGGGTTGTTTCATCCCCATGAGCACCAGAGAGGCATCGGCTGAAGAGCGATGAATCATTTCCAGTGGATTGGGGTTTTCTTTAATGAGAATTTCCAGTTCCAGGTCCAGGCGATGTTCGTTTTTGAATTCCTGCAGGTAATTCATGATGTCTTTCCGCTCTGACTCATCTTGAATGAGGCGTTTAAGGACAATTCGGGCGTTGGCCCAGCGTCCTCCACGGGTGAGGAGGTATGCCACGGTGATCATGAGGCCGATATTCGCCTGTTTTCCGCGCCACCAGATATCAATGCGGGGTTGGGTGGGGAGGGAGTCATCCACTTTATCCAGGGTGCGGACCATAATCAAATTCCGTTTCATGGTATAACAGAGTTTGATGAAATGGGTGTAGGCCGCAATATTTTGGGGTTGCCTGGTTTCGCCCATGACGATGGTGTTGGGTTCAATCGGACCAAATCCATATCCCTTGACCAGAGATTCCGCGCCGGCGAGGATATCATTGGAGGGGTAGAGTTTTACCAGGGCCTGTACATCCCGTTTTTGCAGGTAGTCGGTAATGGTTTTGCGTAATGATAACACCCGATCCGCGGTCCAGTTTTCGTTGGGAACAATGGTGCCCAAGGTCAGATATGAGGTCCCACGGGCCATGGCGTGGGCCAATTCGATCAGATGCCAGCGGGTTTGGGGAGAGCCGCTGAAAACCAGTACATTGGGCCGCCAGTTGCGGGTGTCCGGCGGCTGATGGCGGAGTCGTTCCACTGCGTAACGGACCAAGAGCATTAAGATTCCGGCACGGGTGTCCCCGAAGTGAGAGCGGATATTTCTTCTTTTCATGATGAAGTAGAGGAAACCGGTGACTCCCAAAGCCGCAAAGGTGGCTCCGATATCGATCATGATCATGGTGGTGAAACAGGCGGTGGCCCCAATGAGGGAACCCCACCAGGGAAAGCGGAATTTGGGCCGCCAGGTGGGACTGCCAATGAGCCCTTCCAATCCGGCGGAGAGATTGATCAGTCCGTAGGAGGTGAGAAAGAACATGGTGAGCACCGGGGCAATCATATTCAGGTCGCCCAGCAAGATGGCGATGAGCGCCACTAAAAAAGAAAGCGCGGTGGCAATGCGGGGATCATTTTTTTTACCATATCCGCGGCCGATAAAGCTGGGGAGGACCTTGTCAGTGGCCAGGGCCTGTAGCGTTCTGGGGGCGCCGAGCAGTGCTCCCAGCGCACTTGAAAGGGTGGCGGCCCACACCCCGATCATAATGAGGATGGCCCAGCGGGCGAGTTCGGCCATAATCAGCGGACGGGTCAGTAAAATGTTTTCATCGTTGATGAAGTGGAGCATCAACAGGGGAATGGTCATATACACCACATAGCCGGTAAGTACGGCCGCGATGGTTCCGCGGGGAAGGGATTTGGCCGGATCTTTAAGGTCACCTGACATGGCAATACCGGCTTCAATTCCGGTTACCGCCGGGAAAAAGACCGCAAATACAATCCAGAAGTCAACCTTGTCCGGAACAATGACCCCGGGTTGTACGCCGGTTGCCGCGGGAGGGCCGCCCAAATAAAACGAAACCAAAGACGCGAAGATCGCACAGAGAATGAGGAGTTGGGCTTTAAGGGCCAGGTCTGCGGAAATGAGTGCCAATACGGTAAGTCCCACCAGAGTGGCGATGGAAATGAAGCGGATTTCGCTGATGCCCTGAAAGGCTTCAGGCAACATTTCTATGTAGCGGGTGAGGTCGACCACATCCACCAAAGATTCGGCAAAACCGGAGATATAAAAGGCGATGCCCAATGCCTGTGCGAGAAACAGGGGCAGGCCGATGGCGGCGCCAATTTCGAGCCCCAGTGAGCGGGAGATCATGTAATACGCACCGCCTTTGCCCACTTTCATGTTGGTGGCGGTGGCGGAGAGGGAGAGGCCGGTCAGAAAAGTGATCGAAGTGGCCATGGTGACGATCAGTAAGGTGAGGGGGAGCCCCACATTGCCCAGCACCCAGCCGAAGCGGAGGAACATGATCACCCCGAGGATGGTCAGAATGCTGGGAGTGAAAACACCTTGAAAGGTGCCGAAGGAATAACCACCGCTATTTTCGGACCCGTTAGTTTTATTTTTTTTGGCCATAAGGTTTAAATAATATGATGGGTTCCGGAAAAAGGAAGTAAATTGAAAAGGAACCGTCGATTTCAGGGGGCGGCTTTCTTCGGTCTGCTGTTGGCCGCCCAGGCTGGAAACCGGTTTATTTGGGGGAGGGACCCGCTTCCAGTATCAGCGCATAGCGGGCGGCGGCTTCTTCTGCGGTGATCGCGAGATTGTAGAGCGCGAGATGGCTTAAGTTTCCCTGCCAATTCCGGGGATCCTTCCATTCATCTCCGAGGATGAAATGCGCGGGTTGCCAATTGCTGAAATCGCCCTTCACTTTTTGGCTGTTATGGGATTCTTCGCCGTTGATGTAGGCGCGAAGGTTTCCATTCTGATAGGTGATGAGAATATGGGTCTGTTCTTCCCTGGCAATATTTCCAATGTGGGATTCGGGTTGAATGCCGTTGTTGCCTGTCTGTGGGGTTCGTAGTCGGAAAATAAGTTTGGCTCCCTCCTGCCCCAGTGTAAAGTTCCGGTTTTGTGAATCATTGGAAAAACTCACGATACGGGCCGGGCCTGTTTGGGTCAACGATGCGGTCTCAATGACACATTCGAGGGTGAGCTCGTTTGAGGCTTGGAAGTGGCTTAATAGCAGTTCGTTGGTTTTATCATGTGCAAGTACGGCACCTTTCAGGATGCGGATCTGGTCTTCCCCGATTTCCGCCTGGCCTCGGCGGATGAAAAATTTGTAACTTCCGCTTACATCCGGCTGCCAAAGCAGGCTGAGATAATCAGAGGTGCCGGGCCATTCATCTGACAAGGTCCGCTGAGATGGAGGGGCTTGGGCGATGACTCCTGTATCCGAATCGATGCGCAGCGGACTTGCAGGATCGGCAGCCAATACTTTGTGGATGTTCTGGTGTTCTCCATCTTTCACCCAAACCTCGGGATAAAAATCGGCTCGATCATTGTCGGTGACTTTGACCCAATTTTCGATGTGGCCCCAGTGGGCATCAAAACGTCCGACATATATTTCAACTTCCGGACCTCCTCCGTGGATCTTGTTCCCGCCACCGCCCACTTTATAGGGGCCGGTGGTACTTATGATCCGCACGTCATTGCTCCAGCGGGGATGATAAACTTCGAAACCATCAATCCCTTTTCCTTCGTGAATATCGACTTTTCTACGGGCGGATTCACCCGGGAACTGCAGGTAGACATTCCGGTGTGGACGATCAAACACCCAGAACAGTTTACTGTTGTCGGGTGAAAGGGCGGTCCAACAACCGTTGGCAAACACCGATGCGGTTTGGGTCACGAGGTCCACCACGCCGCATTTGGGCCAGGGAAACTGACCGCAAGCCATTTTCAGATCTGCGGAAACCAGAAAGCTGTCGGGACTGATCGGAGTTTTGTCCCAAATTAATTCCTCTTGATCCGGATTGTTTAAGGGGAAACGAACCACGGAATTATAGCGGACCCTGGATTCTTTGCGGTTTCCGCGGGCGGCATAGATCCAGACGGCATCGGATGCCGGATCCTTCACTGCATCCAAGACATAACCCGGTGCCAAAGGGACATAATTGCCATTGGACCAATTGTATAAATAGATTTGATCTTCCTTTCGGTTGTTTACCAACAGAGACTTGCCGTCGGGTGTGAACACGGGCCGGCAATAGTTCGAAATATCGGGAAGCAATTCGCGAACCCCTTTACCGTCGCGGCTGTCGATACCCATGAGTTTTAGACGGTTTGACATCAGAAAAGTGCCTCCCCCCTTTGGGGTTTTGATCCTGTACCCATGCGACCCGGGTGTGATTGCCGGTGAGGAGCTCTAACGCATGGGCCGCATCGGCGGAACATTTTATCCATGGAAGAATGCAGAGAGAGGCAAAGAGAAGAAATTTCATGGACGGAGCCTGTCCTCAAATCTCCGGGGAGAAAAGAAAAAATTGCCGGCCAGAATGACAAGCCGCTCCCCGCCAAAAGAACGTTTCAGGGTTCGGTTGTTTAGGATTCATCCTGAACACAGAATGCGATACAGCAGTAAGTTTTCGCAATGTCCTTTAAACTTCTGTTCTCCTTGTAACTTTTCACCCCAGGATCCAAGAATAGATAAAACAACGCGTTGTTTAATACTATGTTGGCAGAGCAAGTAAGAAAATTCAAACCGCAGATACACGCCGATGAACGCAGATAAACCCCCATCCGAACATACTCTGATGACAGACCCGAACATCTGCGTAAATCTGCGTTCATCTACGGATAAAAAATACAGAGCCAACAAATATATTGAGCAAACGCCTTGTCTCCATCCGATTATTTAACCGTTATCCAAGACTCAGAAACATGAAAGAAGTGATTATTGGTTTCCTGGTCATCAGCAGCGTCATGCTTCTGGAACTTTTGGATGCAAGTCTACTTAATGTGCCATTGCTCTTTATCTTCATCCCATTTGCAATGGCGATTGTGGTTCCTGCAACGTACTGCAACCTACGGAACCGAGGGGAAGCCGAAAAGGAAACCGGCCATACGGATGGTTATTCGATGAAGCAGAGAATTAGGGACATCTCGCGGCCTGTGGCGGTGGTCCTGCTTGTTACCATCTGGAGCATAAGCCGATACCGCATCCCTGGGGAGTATTCCTATCGGAGCCGTGGAGTCGAACCGTTTTCCGGCTCGTCGCTACTCCGTCTCAAACTAGACGCTGATGGATCAGGTCAGATATGGCGAAGCGAAGGGAATAGTGGAGATTTCCGCGTTGGCTTCTCCTGGGTCTCAACCGCAGATGGAATCGACATCACCGTGCCCGACTACAAACACTGGTCCTACAGCGGCTTCAGTTCCCCAGGGGTTCATTCTTTCCAAAGGCAAGGTTCAGGCCTTACCCATGTGGGGAGGAAGGAACCTGGCCCACTTCAATCTAACGGGGTGAAGCGCAGCATGGCCAGAAAGAGATTCCAGTTCAAAAAAAACATTCTGCAATTGTAGATGAAAAACCGATTCAGGGCCAATGGTGTATTCATCAATTACAGCATGACTCAAAGCGGAAAACCATGAAACCCATGCAAATCAGACCAACCGCCTGAAATCGCAAAAAAGAAATTTTAACCATAGATAACAATCCCCGCCAGTGAATAAATCACTGCGGGTAGACGCTGGTTGAAACGAAAAAAAAAGCATTTGCGGAAGGGGGGCGCCCCGTTCTGAAAAAAATCTGAATGGATTTAAAGCGGCAGGGTATGAGCATAAAGAATGATCATGGAATACGATCCATCCGAATCTGATTCGAAACAACCGCAAAACATTTGGGTGCAGTGTTTGTATTGGTTTTTTTAAAAAACAGAGCTCATTAATATGTCAAAGCAAACCGAAAGTACCCGGCCGGCTCATCAAAAATTGAACTGAAATGAAAACCATCGATCTTCTGCCTTCTCTGCTCAATTGGACGCTTGTGATTGTTGCGATTCTGTTATCAGGTAGTTTGATATCCTTTCTTCTGGTAAGCCTTCCTATTGCTGGCCTCGAAGCTTGGAGAGTATGGAGAATCCGGAAAGAATTCGGTCAAAAGCTAAACCCTGTCGTGATACGCCAGTATTATGGGCGGGACCATGCGTTCAAATGGCTTCCGGTTAAAAATCAAATTCAGGGGTTGAAAAAATTAATGGAATCTCAAGAAGGTGCGGATATTCAAGAAAAACATCCACGGCCTCCTCATTCTTCGGGGCGGCAGGGCTGAGACGTGATGGGGTGTGAATGAGAATGGCAACTACACCTTGATCCGGATAAACCACAGGAAAGAATATTATGAGCATTCTTTTAGACATCATCCTGGGATTGATACTGAACCCCCGATTTTCAGTTTGTTTTTGGGGAGGGGGGATTCTGGGATTTTGTATACTCAATCATATAGAAACAGAACCGACAGGTACCATTCTTGCGGTTGCGGTTTGTGCTGTATTTGGGTGCGCAGGGTGGATATGGGATTCGCGTGCCGGCCGAAAATGATGGTTTGTTCGGCGGCTAAACCTAAAGAAAAATACATAAGTTGATCCCTCGCATCGCGCAGAAAGGGGGGAGCCCCGAATGGTACTCCGATAAGGATTTGGTACAAAGGAAGTCTTTTTGACTGGGCCCCAGGTCCGGCAACGTGATCGCCCCGTCCGAAGGACTGGGTTTGTTTGATTTTTCCGCTGATCTGTAAATTCTTCGCGCTTTTTATAATGCGATGCTGGACCGTGGAGGGCTTGTCGGGTAGGTTGGGGCAGAACCTTTACATTTTTCAGGTGGTATTTATGAGATCGAAGGCTGGTCAAAAAGAATTTCATTTTCAACTTATAGCTTTGGTGGCGATTGTGGTGATGGTACATGCTGGTTTTGCGTGGCTGATCCGTCCGCGGGCCGAAGCGTATTCCGACGAACAGGCTGCACTTTCGATTGAAGAAAGAACAACCGGGGAAACGCCTCCTTTGGTGATGGTGTTAAAGGACTATGAGCAGGAAGCCTGTATCATTCTGTTTTTGTGGGCGCTTGCCCTGATGGGCTACAAGGCGCATCAATTGAAATCGCATGTCGGGTTGATGGACCGGGATTTTGTGCAGGTGGAAGAGGGGCACCGGATTCTCCCGGAAGATGCCCGGGAGTTGACCCGCCGGTTGCAGTCTTTACCCGACGGACAGCGCCGGGCCTTGTTACCCAGAGCTTTATTGGCGGCCCTGCACCGTTTTGAATCCACCCGGAATATTCAGGATGTCTCGGAAACGGTCACCCAGTTGTGCATGGCGGAAGGGGAACGTCAGGAATCTGAATTGAGTATGATTCGGTATATTGCCTGGGCCATCCCCAGTATTGGATTTATTGGAACGGTTCGCGGGATTGGTCTGGCGCTGTCTCAGGCGCAGGCTGCGGTGGAAGGCGATATCGGACCGGTTACCGAGAATTTGGGTACGGCGTTTAATTCTACTTTGATTGCATTGGTATTGAGTATCTTTCTGATGTTTGCGGTGCATCAATTACAGCTGCAACAGGAACGGTACGTGCTGGATGTGCAGGATGAAGCCGAGCAGAAGTTGATCAATCAGCTGCATGTAACCCGGGAGCGGGCGGTATGAGGTTTTTGGATTTGAATATGTTGGATATGGGAGAGCTGGGCGGACAAACGCAGCCGGGTTTATCCGCTTTTCAGGATGGAATGTGGGTACATGGCCAAAAGGCTTTTTCGATTTGCCGGCAGGATCCGCAGTCCGTCCGCTATAACGTGTGGGAGAGTTTAAGTCTTGACCCCTGTGGTCTGGCCGGAGGGGCGCGTCACCTGGCGGATTTGGCGGTGGGGCAATTGCAGACCTTGTGCAAGGATTTATCAAGGGATGTGTGGACGGTTTACACCCCGGTGCATTGGGATAAGACCCAACTGCAGGTGTTTTTAGGTGTGGCGGGAGTTTGCAGGATGGATGTTCGGGCTTTGTTGCCGCGGATGTTGGCTGCGGGTAAAGGTTCGGCTGCGCAGGAGGTGGAGTGGCAATGGAATCAGCGCTGTGCCGCAGACGTGGTGCTTGCCCCTGAGGGGTTACACATTAAATCTTTTACGGCGGAGGTCGGCGGGGGTGTTTTGGATTTGTTCCGCAAGCATTCCCGGGTGGTGGCCCAATGGGCTTTGGAGACGCACCGTCTGGATCCGCTATATTCGGGGGCTTCAGAACAAAAGTTATTTGAAGGCTGGTGGACTTGGCAACAAGGGCGGGGAAATTGGCGTTATCAGTCGGCGGACTTGGATCTGGATTTTTCGGAGTTGTCTCATTTGGAAATTGTGCGGACGGAAATGCTGTCGCCGGTACAATCTTTAGAGGGGCGTTTGGGAGATTTGAGTCAGCCGGGTACCCGCTGGAAAGAATATCTGCCGGTCGCGGAGGGGTAAGGTATGGTTCGTCGCCGGTCCTTTTCTATTTTCAGCCTGTCGTTTCTGGACAGTATCAGCTGTGGATTCGGCGCGGTCATTTTGTTGTTTGTGCTGGTGAATGCGAATGCGGCCAGGAACCGGGATGAGCTGACTAAAGATTTGCGGGGGGAAGTCAGCAAAATAGAAGTGGAGATTCTCAAGTTGGAAAAAGAGAAGGTGCTGGCCCGCAATGCGCTGGAGGAAGTGGTGGAGGAGACGGCGGAAACCCAGGGGCTCAGTCGGGAGATCATTCGGCTGATCGAGGAATCCAAGGAGGAATTGGCCAGGCAGGACGGGACCACACTCGCCACCAAAGAACATGTAAACCAACTCAAAACGGATTTACTGAGTTTGGAGGCCGGGATCAAACGGCTGAAAGCCGGGGCCGCTTCGGAAGATCCCGGAGAAAGTCTGCTGGCTTTTGCGGGAGATGGACGCCGTCAATATTTAACCGGGTTGCAGCTGAAGGGGGCGCGGACGCTGATTCTGGTGGATGCATCCGCGAGTATGTTGGGTGAAACGGTGGTTGATGTGTTGCGGATTCGTAATTTGCCCAGAGAAGAGCAAAAGTCGGCCCCGAAATGGATTCAGGCGCGTCGTACGGTGGACTGGTTGCTTTCACAGATCCCAAGCGAAGGGGAATTTCAGGTGGTGGTGTACAATCAGACCGCGGCGTCCCTGTTTCCGAAGGTCGGATGGGCGTCTGCGGGGGATTCCGAACTTCGGAAACAGGCATCGGAATCCCTGGCGGAAATGGTGCCGGAGGGGGGGACAAGTTTATTTCAGGCCTTCACTTTTGCGGGAGCGATGAGTCCGCCTCCGGATAATATTATTTTGTTGGCCGATGGATTGCCCACCATGTCTGCGAGTGCACCTACGATTCGGAAGCGGGTTTCGGGTACGCGCCGGGTGAATTACTTTGATGAGGCCGTGCGGCAATTGCCCGGGCATATTCCGGTGAACACTTTGCTGTTTTATATGGAGGGAGACCCCATGGCGGCCTTGAGTTATTGGCGTCTGGCGGTGAAGACCGGCGGAAGTTTTTTATCTGTGACCCAGGATTGGCCATGAGACGGAGACGGCGCAAGCGCGAAATCGAAGTGTTCAGTTTGAGTTTTCTGGACAGTATCAGCTGTGGGTTCGGCGCGATTATTCTGCTGTTTGTTCTCAGCAAGGCGGCAGAGCCGACGGTGATTGAAGGGGTGAAGGAAGATCTCAGCGGTTTGTTGCGGGATTTGCAGGAGCAGAAATTTGAATTAAGAGGAGAGGTGTCGGTGTTAAACCGTGAGTTGCCGGGTAAGAAACAACAGCTCAGCGAAGAGAAGATCCGGTTAGCGAGACTGCAGGGGGATTTGTCAGAAATCAAAGGCGAGTTTGACGCGAGCAAAGACATGGCGCAGGTGCAAAACAAGATTGAGGATCAATTAGCGGAAGCGAAGCAAAAACTTACCGAAGAGATGAAACGTCTATTGGCCCAACAAACGGAAGTTCCGCCCCCGGACCAGTTGGTGGGCGGGATTCCGGTAGACAGTGAGTATGTGATTTTTATTATCGATACTTCCGGCAGTATGGTACAGGCTTCCTGGCCTCAAATGATGCAAAAGATGGAAGAGATCCTGGATGTGTATCCGAAGCTTAAAGGCATGCAGGTGATGAATGATATGGGGCAATACATGTTTCCCCAATATGCCGGTGACTGGATCCCCGACACCCCGGGGAGACGAAATGCGGTGATGCGGATGTTGCGGACCTGGTATCCTTTCAGTAACAGTTCGCCGGTGGAGGGGATTGAAGAGGCTATTCGTCGATATGCGAATGATGAAGACCAAATAAGTCTTTTTGTTTTGGGAGATGAATTCAGTGGCGGCGTGGGAAATATGGAGCAGGTGATGCGCCGGGTAGAACGCAGCAATCAGGGTTTTGAAGGAAAACTGAAGGTTCGTATTCATGCGGTCGGGTTCCCGGCAGTGATGATGTCCAGCGCAGGCATGGGGAATACCGGGATACAGTTTTCGATGTTGATGCGTGAACTTTGTCAGAAAAACGGTGGCACCTTTGTGGGAAGTATCAAATGAAAGAGTGGATTCGATTTTTTCTATACCTGTTGACGGGGATGATTTTGATCGCGTTGTGGGGATACTGGTTTTTGTGAAGCGTCCCTTATGATGAAACGTTTATGGATCTTCACTTTGTGAAGAACCTGTTATGAGCAGCACTGCCATTTTGACCGTGGAGCAGTCTCTGGGTTCTCGTTGCGGGTATAGGCAAAAGATCTTCAAAGAGAATTTTGAATATTTAGGTATACTTTTCTATAGATGCTAGGTAGTATCAAATTTCAGATCTCGTCGAGATCCCGCTATCATCAGAGTAGATCCTGTAGTGAAAAGGTAGCACTTAACCCCATAAAATCCTTATCGGAGACCGTATATGAAAAGTTCATTTCCCAGACTGTGCATTCTTGGTTGCGCTGTTTTGTTTTTCTCATTTTTTCTTCAGGCAGAAGATCTTTATATGTTGCCGCAAGGTGCGGGAGATCAGAGTGGATCTGATTGGGAAAATGCCCTTTCTTACGAAAGTACACCGGAGAGTTTGCAACAAGCCTGGGACCGTTTATCCGGGGGGGAGACCTTATTTTTGGGGGGAGGCGATTACGAAGCCAGGGGCGTGAAATTGTCAGCTGATGGAACCAAAGAATCTGAAATCAAAACGTTGAAAGGTGTTACCCGGGACGGGAAACGTCCCGTGTTCACCGGGAAGTGGCAGAAGGAAGACAAGGGATCCGGATTTGCGATGTTCAGTATTACGTCCGGTTCCACTTGGTGGGCGATTGAAAATATAGAGGTTCGCAACTGTCGGGAGGCCGTGGTTACGGCTTCACCCGGACGGGTATCGAATGGCCGCATTGTCAATGTGGATGTGACAGGCACCCGGGATGCGTTTGTATTTTTGGGAGGCGCCTACGCCAGTCAGCCTGAAATTGGAACCCACAACATTGAAATACGGGACTGCGATGTCTTGCATTACACCAAACGCGGTTTCCGCTTCCGGGATGGATGTTATGATATTGATGTAATCAACTGTACCGCCGATGCCGGAGGTAAAGAATGGTATATCGAGCCGTTCCCCATGAGTTTTAACGTGATTGGCGGTAGTAAAGGCAGTGGGGTTTTTGACCATGACATCACCTTTATTGATTGTGTTGCGCGGAACAATTATCATGAAAAAGAGGGGAACAGTTATTGGAATGCTGACGGATTTTGTGCGGAAGGGACTGCGTATAATTTGACTTACATTCGTTGTGAATCCTATGGAAACACGGATGGAGGCTGGGATGACAAATCGCCCAATCCGCTCCTGATCAGCTGTATTGCCAAGGACAACAAAAAGAATTACCGTTTTTGGAGTCATGAACCGGGTGCTTTACTTTGGAACTGTGTGTCCGAGGCTCCCGTTAAACGTGGAGGGAACTCCAATTCAGTGGGGCTGTGGACCGGTGGTAAAGTGCGGGTGATTCACTCCAGTTTCCTGACCTCAAAAGTGCCGATGGAAGTAAATACTTATAAGGTGACTCCTGAGAAGAAGGCCATTATGAACATTACGGTCAAGGATTCGATTGTGGAGCTTCCGGAAGGGGTGATGGCACTGCCTGAAGCCAATTTCACGGTTGAAAATAATTTCATTCGGGCGATGGGGTCGGATGTGAAACCGGAAGGGGATGTTCCCGGCTATACGGAATTCCCCAAGGATCGTGACCTGCTGGCTGAAATCCGTCCGATGCAGCCGCTGTTTGAGACTAAAGCACAATTTTTGGATGCAAAAACCATTTGGCTCTTCCGGGATAAATCACCAAGTGGATGGTATACCAGTGGTTGGAAAGGCCTGAATATGACCAAGAAAGCGGGCAAAGGCATTGAGGGGGGGGTGGCTTTGACGGTGATGCCGAAAGGTGGAAACGGTGGGGGAGCAAGCTACCGCACGAAACGTCAGTCTGCATCCGTTCAGTTTGTGAATTACAGCAAGGCTGATTGGGAATTGCGGATGGACATCCGCACCGAAGACCAGGGATATCCGAAAATGGAAATCAATATGATTACCATGTCTGGAAAACCCAAGTCTGAAGAAATTGCGTTGCCCGGAAAGTTGGACGGTTCGGAGACCGGTTGGCAGGAAATCGCGATTCCGCTTAAGGACTTCGTATCAGGCGGTGCTGAAATCAATGACTTCGCGGGTTTCTACATTCGTGCCAACGGATCGATGTCCACCCCCTTGTACATCGAAAACGTAAGACTCGAACCTTCGAAATAAGGAAGGGGAAGAGAAAAGGGCAAGACGGATTTCGATGCCGTCTTGCCTGTAGCTACTTGAGGAAAAGGGGCGGTATGGAAGCAGCGCGCAAAATCCCCTTCGGGGTGTTAGCTGATCCCCATCCGCCTCTTTTCTTTTTTCCGTTTTATGGGTTTCCCCGGAGGAGATCCGGGAGCTTCAAAAGTTCTGCAACGTAAGGAAAGATCTTCCCTTAATTGCGATGACGGGCTCTGTAGATAAGGCGTCCGGCAATAGTGAGCAGAAACAAAATAAGGCTACCGGGTTCGGGAATGGCAGAACCTTGAATCGCAATATTATCCAAAACACTTGAAACATTGCCCCCGTTAGATCCGGCATGTCCGGAGAAGACAAATTCGAATTGAGCGGATTCTCCATCAGCCAATGTGACATCGCTCAGGTCATCGGCCAAGTTGTAGTCAAAATCGAGTAAGTCTTCCAAAGGGTTGTTACTCTGGACGAGGATATAGCTAAGGTTGGTCTGGGTATCGATCACTGTGCTGTCGGGGCCGAGTCCTCCAGATAAATATCTAAGGGTAAACGCATTAAAGCCGTAATCGGTGCTATTGCCTCCTTCACGGGGACCAAAGTCAAAATGAAGGGAATCAATACTGGTTTCGGAACCACTGTTGTTGGTAATGGTGAGATATAGGGTATCGGTAACGTTATTACTCACCAGTAGAGAATTCGCAGTGGTCACTGCGCTGCCAATTGTACCAAATTGACCATCATTGGAGCCGAAAGTTGTATTGATACGTGAGGTTGTGCTTCCTACTTGATTAAGGTTGGATGAAAAACCCGGGGATGTGTAATCGGCATTATAAGCATCCGTGGTGTCTGCCCATTCGTCCCAACTCGCAAGAATCGCGGTTCGTACGGGGAGAGCGGTAATTAAAATAAAAATGAAAAGAGAAGTACAGGATGTAACTCGTGACCATTGATGTATCGAAGGTGTAATTGATTTCATATGAAAATATTGGGTAAGTATCGGTGCGAATAAAAGTTTTTTAAAATGCAAATAATTCACATATAGTTGCAGAATAACACTATTTAGTTTTTGGATTAACGGACCCGGATTGTTCATATGTGGACAAGTGGGGCAGGTATAAGCAACTGATCATTGATTGAGCTGAATGACGTTTCAATCGGGGAAGGGAAGGGCCCATACTTTGTTTAGATGGATGTTTTGGGATAGCCCATAAAGACGAGAAGCGTTTGCTGTCCGTGGGTCATTTTTTCCGATTTCCAAATGAATGCATTCTCAGGGTCGGCGGCCCGGGCCATTTCTTCCATTTCTTCCAGGGTGTATGTGCGCAGGACGGAGACGACGCCATCCCAGAAAATCACGAAGGGGACAAGCGGAATGAGATAGGTGAAGAGCAGTCTGCCCGAAGAGAAAGGGCGGATAAATGGGGTGAGTATCCAGCTCATCAGAGGAGAGAAGGAAAAGCGGATTAGATGTGCCAGGTCCCGTTGTTGTGCTTCGAAAACCGCGATGGGGGTGTTTGCGCTGACAGCGTCTTCGAATATTCGAATCGCACAATCCGGTTTGAAGTGGTGGAGACTTAAGAAGAGGGTGCGTGCGCCCATGAGTTGTCGGGGGACCCGGGCGGCGTCGACGGATGCGGTTTCAATCTCCACATGTTCGGGGAAGGCTTGCTGCACCTTGCGTAAGGCGGGAAGGTTAGGGTATTTATCGGTGAGGTGTACGTGAAAAGTCGGATATTTCTCACGAATTTGAGGAATAAATGTCTGCCATTGACCGCCGCCGCCCGAGGCCAGATCAACAAGGGTGTTTATTTGACTTCGACGGACCCATTCATGGAGAATGGGGACGACGGGTCCAAACATATTGAATTTTTCAGCAACAGTGCGCAGAAAATCGGTCAGGTAATTTCGGAGAAACCCCGGAAACCACGGAAGGTCTTCAAACTCAAAGAAATGCCTGCGTTTCATGGGGAGGCTTCAATTATTAAGGGATTATTTGTCCGGATTCCGGCAGGAGATTTTCAGGCTCTCCTGATTCACTTCAATCAGATCACCTGAAACGATTTTTTTCCGTTTCCGGGTTTCGATTTTGCCATTCAGTAAAACGTGTCCGTTTTCGATCATGGATTTTGCTTCACCGCCACTTTCCGCAATGCCTTCAAATTTTAAAATTTTGAAGAGTTCCACGGGTGCCTGGGTTAATTCAACTTTTCGCATAGGAGGTTTGGGGGCAGGGGATTCAGGGCTTCAGTTCGGGGGGCGGTTTATGCCTCTTGTAAAAATTCCACGCTGGCTTGCACTTTTTGTTTAAGGGGATGACGTTCGTCACCACTGAGAGATTTGAGGGCCCAATGAAAGACGGGGAAGAGGGCTTTGCCGTTAAGGTCGAACAAGCTGGATTCAAAGTAGGGGAAGTCCCCTAACCATTGCAGTTGCGGCCATTGTTTTTGCAGGAGGTGTCCGATCAGGGCTCCGGCTTCACAGCAGACCACGAAGTAGGGGTTGTCCATTTTTTCGGGATTGGAGGCCCGTAACAATTCCTGAATCCGCTCGGGGGTGAAATGTTTTTCGAAGGCATCCAGCCAGTCCAGGCCGGGGGCGCCCTGCAGTTTGAGTAAGGCGGGCAGGTCGGTGAGGGCGGCCTGAGTGGTTCGCTTTAACTGGGCGTCAATTTGCACCCGGCCTTCGTCGGTCAGTGGAGAGAGGACGCGGATGTGCTGTCCTGCATCGAGTTCAACCTGTTCGAGGTCGCTGCGCAGAATTTTATCCCGGGGGTCTTCGGGGGAGATCCAAGGGGAAAAAAAGTGATGGTAAAGCGTTTCTGAATCGGGAAGTTCAATGCTCACAGAATTAAATCCTCGTTATCTTTGAGTTCGCGTAAGGTGGGTGTGCCCAAAAGGAACATGGCGGTTTGAAAGGCACGTTTAAGATCTTCAATTTCGGTGACCACTGCGTCGGCGGATTCCAGTGCGGGCGCCATAAAGGGTTTGGCCATCCCGCAAAGACTTGCGCCCAAAATCAGGGATTTGATCATGTCCAATGCGTTGCGAAGTCCGCCGGATGCGATGAGGGTAAGCTCCCGGTTTTGTTGAAATTCGGAGAGTTGTTTGAGTACATCGGGGGTGGGGATCCCCCAGTCCTGGAAGAGCAGGCCCAGCCCATCGCTGTTGACGGTTTGACGTCGGAAGTGTTCGATTCTGCTCCAGCTGGTGCCGCCACTGCCGGCGACATCGATCATGCGCAGGTCATGGGCCATCAACAATTCGGCATCCGCTTTACTGATACCGCATCCGATTTCCTTGACGATGACGGGCACAGACAATTCCCGGGAGATGCGGCCCATTTTGGAGGCCAGTCCGGCGAAGCAGGTGTCTCCCTCGGGCTGAATGGCTTCCTGGAGGGGGTTGAGATGCAGAAACAGTCCATCGGCCTGTAATACTTCAACTGCGGCTTCACATTCTTTGAGTCCAAAACCTTTATTAAGCTGTACGGCTCCGAGGTTGCCAAAAAGCAGGGCATTTGGGGCGAGGTCTCGAAGGGTGAAAGAATCGACCGCGTCCGGGTGGGTGAACATTACCCGTTGAGAACCGACCCCCATGGCCACGCCACAGCGTTCGGCTGCTTCGGCAAGGTTTCGGTTCATTTTTTTGAGATCGTCATGATCCCCACCGGTCATGGACGAGATCAGAAGAGGGAAAGAGAGTTTTTTACCCAAGAGGGTTACAGAACTGTCCACGTCCTTTAAATCCATTTCCGGCAGGGCGCGGTGCCGCAGTAAAATGTGGTCAAAGGCGGTGCCTTGCCGATCGGTTTCGGCATCTTCCTGGAGGATGCGGATGTGTTCAATTTTCCGGTGATTGGTAGAGGTGTCGCTCATGTGCGCTCCCATTTTTCGTGTGCGCGCATGAGTTCACCGGGTTGAGTGAGTGCCGCCATCAGCGACAATTCACCGCACCAAGTGGCTGCAGCGCAAATGGCGGCAAGCCGGGCGGCATTTTGTCCGGAGGGCCGGGGGGTGCGGCAACCCAGACGCTCAAGGTTCTGTTCGACGAACGGCAGGCCTTTGCCATTGCCGACCGATCCGACAATCAGATTGGGCAGGGTGAGGCTGAAATAGAGGTCGCCATCCCGGTTTTCACAGTGGGTAATGGCCTGGCTGCCTTCGATAATATTGGCGGCATCCTGGCCGGTGGCCAAATAGAAGGCGAGCAGGATATTGGCGGCGTGGGCATTGGCGGAGCGAAGTCCCCCCGCCAGCAGGGTGCCGATCAGGTTTTTGCGAATGTTGAGTTCAACGATTTTTTCTGCGCTGCTTTTTAAATAGCGACGAACGATTTTTTCGGGGATGACCGCTTCAGTGACCACATATTTTCCCCGGCCGAGGATGCCGTTTACGGCGGAGGTTTTTTTATCCGTACAATAATTACCACTGACCGACACTTCTTTCATTTCCGGAAACTGGCTGAGAATGCTTTCCAGCAGGCGTGCCGAAGCTTTGGTGGTCATATTGTGTCCGGAAGCATCCCCCGTTTCGAATGCAAAGCGTAGATACACGAGATTTCCGACATATTGGGGGTGGATCTCTAAAAGTTTGGCAAAGCGTGATGTTTCGGAGACGGTGCGCTGCAGACCGGGAAGGTCGGCTTTAAGTTTTTGTACCATGGAGAGGGCTTCACCGGCACCGGGGGCTTCCAGCAGGATGGAACGGGTCATGCGTTGGTCGATGAGGGTGCATTGGATACTGCCGGAAAGGCAGGAAACCCGGGCGCCCCGGGCTGTGCTGGGCCATAACGGAGATTCATAGGTTGCCAAAGGGATTTCCAGCTCTTCCGTTTGGTGTTGATAGGTAAAAGACAGGGGGCCCACCCATTGCAGGGGGACCGAGGCGGCATCAGGAGTAGATTTGGAGGCATTCACAGTATGCGCAACATGCCTGAGAGAGGGGGCATCGTCAATGCCGAGGAGATTGATTTTATCTGAGGAAGGATGGCGCGTGCGATCTACGGATTTTTTAGGGGGTTAAAATGCTGTCTAAATGAGAGGAATTTCGTTGACCACCCATAGTTTGGACACTAGAGAACTAACCTCTTATTTGATTCACCTAAGGAGAAATGAATGTCTGAAGTAATTTTGGAAAATGTGTATAAAGTATATCCCGGAGACGTAACGGCTGTTCGGGACTTTTCTTTAGAGATCAAAGATAAAGAATTCATGGTATTTGTGGGACCTTCAGGATGTGGAAAATCCACAACATTGCGGATGATTGCCGGTTTAGAGGAAATCAGTAAGGGAACCATTAATATCGGTGGCCGGGTGGTCAACGATGTGCCGCCCAAAGACCGTGATATTGCCATGGTTTTTCAGAACTACGCTTTGTATCCCCACATGACGGTATATAAGAACATGGCTTTTGGATTGAAGCTCCGCAAAATGCCACGGGTTGAAATTGATAAGCGGGTTCGGGAAGCGGCTTCTATCCTGGGAATCGAAGATTTGCTGGAGCGTAAACCGAAAGCTCTCTCCGGTGGTCAACGTCAACGTGTGGCGGTAGGCCGTGCGATTGTACGTCAGCCGAAAGCATTTTTGTTTGACGAACCGCTGTCCAATCTCGACGCGAAAATGCGTGTGCAGATGCGTATGGAAATCAGCAAGCTGCACAATCAACTGCAATCAACCATGATCTATGTGACCCATGATCAGGTGGAAGCGCTCACCATGGGTGACCGCATTGTGGTAATGAAAGACGGTATCATGCAGCAGGTGGACAGCCCCGGAGAAATTTATAAAAATCCTGCAAACCGTTTTGTTGCCGGATTCATTGGCAGTCCTCCCATGAACTTTTTTGAAGGTGAATTGGAGAGTGGTGCTGACGGCTTGTTCTTCAAGAATGGAGCCATGAAGGTGAAAGTGCATGAAAGTCATGCCGACATGCTCGGTAAGGCCAATGTTAAACAGATCACCATGGGGATTCGCCCTGAAAATGTTCAGGATTCAGTGTTGGTTTCCAATCCGGATCCCGCCACCCTGGTGAAATCCAAGGTGGAGGTGGTTGAACCGATGGGTGCAGAAATTATGTTGTACCTTTCTGCCGGTGACAGTGCGTATATCGCACGGGTAGATGGCCAGGATCAGGCCAAAGCCGGTCATGAAATCTCCATGTCTTTTGATATGGTGCATGCCAGCTATTTTGAACCCGGTGAAATGGGCGCACGCATTTCCTAAGTGCGGCTGAATTCCTTTGATTCCAATATTGGAAATGTTGGGAGTAGCGGTGGGTTCCTTTGCGGTGCTCACTTTGCTCGTCAGCTATTTGCGTTACCGGAAGATGCAGCTCATCTCTCTCGACCAAGTGGAAGGGGAGATGGATGCTTCAGCCGCGGTGATGGTGATGCTCACCGCTTTGCAGGAAAGTAAAAAACGGCAAGAGTACACGTTGTTGTTATTTGAGCCGGTGATGGCGGAAAAAGTGAATGCGCTCCGCGATTTCCTGCATAAAAATTTCAGAAAAGAAGACCGGGTATTTCTGTTAAAGCGGGGAAGCGTTTTGGCATTTCTGCAATGTCCCAATGAACATTTGCCCGCCACCGCCCGACGGATGGTGCCCTTGCTTACAGAAGCCGGATTTGCGGATGGGCAGCTGGTTTTGGCGCCGGTTGTCCGGGATGCAACGCATTTACTCTCTCTCTTGGAGATGAAATTTGAGCCTTCCCGCTCTGAAGGCTGGGTGATTCATCCCGGAGATGCCCGCGATCTGGTATATCCGGAGGGGACCCGGGACTCGGAGGATCAGGATGCTGAGGCGGTTTCCCCTGGTGCTTCCGTGGATCCTCTCACCGGTGTGCTGAAAACAGAACTTGTGCCCGGGGCGATACGACGATTGCTGGCAGCCCAACGCCGCATGGGGCACTCGGTAACGTTGGTCCAGGTGGATCTGGATGAATTGGAGACCTACAATGCGAGCTACGGGCGTGAAATCGGAGATGCAATCCTAAAGCAAACCGCAGCGGTTTTGATGGAGAATTGTCGGGAAAGTGATTTGATTGGGCGTTGGGATGAGGATGCGTTCATGCTTTGTATGGTTGGCAAAGACGATGACTTGCTCCGGGCCGCGGTCCGGATGAGTAATCAAATAAAAAGACATCCTCTTTTACAGGGAGAAACCCAGATCCGATTCTCGGCTGCATTCGGGCTGGCGTCCCTCCCGAACGATGGCAAAAATCCGGTTGTGCTGTTAGAGCGGGCTGGTTGGGCGCTGCAGGAGGCGAAGAAAAGGGGAAGGGGCACCTGTGTCGCGTTTCAACCTTCTTTACAACCCAAAGCCAGTGTGTCGACGGCCGGAGAAAACCGTCCGGAAAGTTTTTAATCTGTGGAGATGTTATGTATTTAGGAGTGAATGTTGATCATGTTGCAACGGTAAGGCAGGCGAGGGGGACGACTTATCCTTCTCCCGTGGAAGCGGCTTGTCTGTCTGCAGATGCCGGTGCCCATGGGATTACCGTGCATTTACGGGAAGATCGCCGTCACATTCAGGATCAAGATGTCTGGGATATGCGTCGCAACCAGCCATTGCCGCTCAATTTAGAAATGGGTAATCATGCGGAAATTGTGGAGATTGCCCTGCAGGTAAAACCGGATGAAGTCTGTTTGGTACCGGAAAAGCGGGAGGAGTTGACAACTGAAGGGGGGCTGGATGTGCTGGGGAATTACCCGGCCCTGGAGCAGAGTTGCCAGCGTTTTGCCGATGCGGGAATTGCGGTGAGTTTGTTTATTGATCCCGATCCCGCCCAAGTGGAGGCGGCGAAGCAATTGAAAGTGCCCATGATCGAACTGCACACCGGTACGTTTTGTGAATGTGAAGGTGCGTCACGGCAGGCATGTTTAACCCAGTTGATCGCGGCGGCGGAGCAGGCGCACGCTGCCGGAATTCAGGTCAATGCCGGGCACGGATTAAATTTGGAAAATTTACGGGATCTCTTTCCGGTTCCCCATTTGCACACTTTGAATATTGGGCATAGTTTGGTCGCCCGTGCCTTAATGGTGGGAATGGAAGCGGCGGTAAAAGAAATGCTGGACATCATGCAGGAATATTCCTAATTCAACTCTTATGACAGATACACTTCCTCCCCCCCGAAATTCGAATGCCGGCTCCACTGAAAAGAAAGGGCGTAACTGCTGGCTGGTGGGGTGCGGGGGATGCCTCGGGGTTTTGGCTTTGTTTGTGATAATTTCCATGGTGGCGGTTTGGCAGTTAAAGCGGTCGCTGATGGTGGAACCTTTTGTACCCGTTGAACTTTCAGCCTCAGAAGAAACCCGGATGCGTGAAAAACTGGAATCTCTGAATTTGTTAGATGCGGAAGGGAAGGTGCCGGATACATTTGAAATGCCCTCAGAGGGAATGACGCTCAGTGAAGCGGAGGTCAATTATTGGATATCCCGTTTAGACGACAGTACGGCGGATTCTGTGCGGGTTGATTTTGAGCCGGAGCAAATTATTGCCGAATTGCGGTTGGGGAATCCGGGTGGAAAACGGTTAATGGTAAAAGCGACCATTGGCGTGCCTTCCCAAGCCAAAAGTTTTGATTTTGAACTGATTGATCTGAAATTGGGAAATTTTTCGGTGTCCGAGGATTGGATCTCTAAAATGACCGATGGCAACACGGATTTGTCTACGGACCTGGACCCTGAAACGCAGAAAGAACTTGAGTCCAAGGTGGATCGCATTGAAATCCTCAAAGATGAGATTCGATTTATTCCGAAAAATCCCTAGGAAGGTTCCCTTTCTGATTTCCCTCCATTCGGGTATCGACAACCCCATATTTCTTTGCAAGGTTACTCCTATATGAAATACGCAATTCTTGGTGACATTCACGCTAATTTAGAAGCACTTGAAACTGTACTCGCTGACGCTGAGGAGCACGGGGTGACAAACTTCGTTTGTATAGGGGATTTGATTGGATATAATGCGAATCCCAGTGAATGTCTGGAGAAGATTCGAGAACTGGATGCGCCCGTGGTAATGGGCAATCATGATTATTATGGATCCCGTGAAGACAAGTTGGTGGGCTTTCATCCCATGGCCGCGGAAGTGATCAACTGGACGCGAAACCAACTCTCGGATGAACAGAAAGAGTGGTTGCGCAATTTGCCCTATTCCCGTCGGGTAGAAACTTTTTCCATTGTCCACAGCACCTTGGATAACCCCCACAAATGGGGATATGTTTTGGATCGTTATGATGCCGAATCCAATTTTAATTATCAGACAACGTCGGTTTGTTTTTATGGGCATACCCATATCCCGATCGCGTTTGAAAAAGGGGATGAGATTCGTTCCGGTCTGTATTCAAAGATAAAAATTAAGGTGGGACGGAAATATTTCATCAATGTGGGGAGTGTGGGGCAGCCACGTGACGGAGATCCGCGGGCGGCCTATGTCATTTATGATATGATGAATAACCAAATCGAGTTGCGCCGTCTGGAATATGATCTCTCAAAAGTGCAGGAGAAAATCCTGGCGGCGGGACTTCCGAATAAAGTGGCGGCCCGTTTGGCTACCGGCCGTTGAGGTTTTTTATGTTTCGATCTTTTCTCATCCTTTTGATGTTTTGCGTTTCAGGGGTCTATGCCCAGGTGGAAGTTTCCACTTCGCTGCCTGCCAGCATTTTTCTTCGGTATGAAGGGATTCCCTTGCGGATGGAAATCATTAATAAAAGCGGTGAAGAATTGGTGCTGGGAAGTGAAGAAAGCGAGGATATCCTGCTCTTGCGGGTCCGCGATTTAGACAATCGGGTGATTCCCCGCACTAAGGTGCCCGTGTTGGAAGAGCCTTGGGTTATTCCGGACGGTGAGACGTCGGTGCGGACCTTTGATTTGGTTCAACTCTTCTTATTGCATCATGCCATGAGTTATCGCTGTCTACAGGATGTGAAACTGGCAGGTGATTCCTACACGGGTCCTCCACGTATGTTTGAAGTGGTGTCGGGGCTTGAAGAAGAAATTATTAAACGCCGGAAAGCCAATCGTATTTTCACCATGATTGGATTGCATCGGGACGGGCGTGACGAATTAATGTTGCGGGTCACCGATTATAAAGAGACGACGGTGTTGGCCACCTATTATCTGGAACGGCATTTAAAGCATTATGATCCCCACATGAAAGTGAATAAAGAAGGGGTCGTTTGTACACTGCATTATATTTCACCCAACCAGGTGGTGAAATGCACGTTTAATGAAGATGGATCTCCGATTGCCCGCACGTATTACAGTGCATCCGCGGGAGTGCCGGTTCGCCTGTTGGAAGGGGTGGATGGAGATTTCGTGGTTCAAGGTGCGGTTGAAATTGAAGGTCAGTCCGGAGAAGGGGAGTAACTCGCGTGAATGATTCAATGGTACTGACGGTATTGGGTCCGGACCGTCCCGGGATTGTTGAAGCGTTGGCTGAGCAAGTCCGGAATCATCAGGGAAGCTGGCAGGAAAGCCGGTTGGCGCACCTTCAGGATCAATTTGCAGGTATTGTCGAAGTTTCACTGCCTTCCGGGCAGCGGCAGGGGTTTGAAGATGCGATTCGTGTCCTTGAATCCAGCATGAATTTGCAATGTCAATTTTCGGTGGTGCAGTCGCCGAAAGCTGCGGGGAAAAGCGTTCGGCTGGAATGTATAGGTCAGGATCGTCCCGGTATTGTGTTTGCCATCACCGATGTTTTACATGATCTGAATGTGAATGTGGAATCTATGGACACCTCTTTCCGATCAGCACCCATGTCCGGTGAAACGCTTTTTTGCGCAGATTTTCTGGTTCAGTTACCGGCGTTATTGGATTTGGACTTATTGGAGGAGCGTTTGTCCTCCATTGGCCAGGAATTGATGCTGGATGTTCAGCTGGAGGATTAAGACGTCCCTTTGCGTGGAAATCGTGCTTGCAAAGAATTTTTCTGCACTCTTACTCCTGCCCTAAACGGGCACGGGTGAGGCGGATGGGTTCCAGGCTCACGATGGGGGGGAGTCCCTGCCTAAGTTGAATCCGTAAATTGTATTCTTTTTCCGGACTTTTTCTTACGGGAGGTTCCAAATAAACGGATGGAACATCGATCGGGGTTTTACCCGCGAAGAGTTTCGTTTTTACCATGCTGGATTTGTAAAGGGGTTGATTGGTTTCACGGGCGACTTCCACATATGCCGGAAGGGTCTCCAGTTTTACCGGGGGATGGGATTTCCCTATCCGGGTTTCCACCGCATGCAGGGTTACGGGTGTCGGGTTGACCCATGATACGGAAACCAGGCGGTCTCCAGTAGGGATGGGGGTGCTTTGGCATCCGAAACAGATCAGAGCGATGCTGCCAAGTAAAAGGGTCTTAATTTTTGCGGTCATGAGAAGGGGAGGTGGAGGATTGGGGGGACCAAAACAGATCCAAGGAGCATAGGACCGTCCAGCCTTGGGGGGGCAATACCAGACTTTCACGGGGACGACTGCTGAAAACGAGTTGGGTGGGGGATGTTTGAATTTCCACTTCAGGGCTTAAGCGGTCTTCCGGCAGTTCGATCTCCCAATGGGATTTCCATGTATTGGCAACGGTGCCATAGACCAGATACACATCTGCGGTATCGGACGGCTTATGCAAATCGGGAGGCAGCACGGTGGTTTCGATAGCGGGATTCAAAAAATCGACTGCTTCGGGAGCGAGTCCCGTGATACGGGTGGTCTGGCGTAAATGCTCACCTGTCGGATTCAGCTCGATGACATGAACCACTCGCAGGAAATAAGGTTCTCCTAAATTCCGCTGCAGCATTACGACTTGTTTGCCTGCGGATGTCCGCCAGGCCCGGCTTTCCCACGCTTTTTCTTCAACCGGTTGAGGCATGGCTTGTATTTGGAGAGGACTGAGAAGTTGTTCTTCCATACCCGAGGGGCGTATGGAGACCACGGCTCCGACTTGTGGCGAAACGATGAGGCTCACTTTTTTGGTCGAAATCTCATAAACTTCTCCCCAATTTTCGACCTGGGTCGATGAAATCGGGGCAACAGGAACATCATCCGTCCATCCCCGGGTTCCCCCCCGGATCAGGGTACAAAGGATCAGGGTTTTAAGCAGGGATTTCATGAGGGTCTTATAGCGTAGAAAGAGGTCGTTTGGCCAGAGAGAAGTCCGGCGGAAAACTTTTTAAAGTTTTTTGCGGAAAAGTCGTCATACCCTGCTTTCGGGTTAGAGTCAGAGGAAAATGAATTCTTCTGCAACAACCCAAGAGGAAAGATTATGCCAAACCTGAATGTCGTACAATTATTAGGAAAGGTCACATGGGAGCCTAAACTCCGTGAACTGAAAAACGGAAACAAAGTAGCTGAGCTGGGTCTTGGAATTTCGGAAAATTTCAAGAATGAGCAAGGGGAGTGGTCTCACCGCATGCATTTTGTGGATGTGGTGCTTTGGAATGAGCAGGCTCGCTTTGCAGTGGACCAGCTCCATAAAGGGGATGGTGTGTTGGTTCAGGGCGCATTGCAGTTTGATCAGTGGGAGAGTAAAGATGGAGGGAAACGTTCCAAATTACGGGTCAAGGGGCAACGGGTCCAGCCGGTCATGCTCCCACCTTCGAAAGCGCAATCGGCTTAAGTTCTTTTGTGCTCGGAGAGGCTGAGCGTCCATGCAAGAGCCCCCATGCAGGTAGATGCAATCGTAGTTGTGGCTTGGCTATGGGGGATTTTGCAGGTAAGAGAGCGATCTTATGAATTTTGAAGCCCCTTTTGTTTCTATCTATTTTGGTGTTTTCCTGCTGGCCTTTTATGGCTGGATGTGGCGAATGCCTGCGCAGTCAACGGCCGCCTTGAAAGCGTTTCCCCGCAGTGTTTGGCCCGGCCGGATCCTGATTGCGGTTTCAGTCGCCTGGTTTGCGTCCAACTTAAACCAGGTGGATTTAGGGCGTTTTAATAATTTAAAAATGGCGCTTTGGGTCGCGGTTCCTCTGGGAATATTTTTGATTACCCAATATTTACCGGATCTTCTTTCGGTGCGGGGATTTTGCACCTTTTGTTTGCTCGCCGGTCAGTCGGTACTGGTGGCGGTCCGCTGGCATGGAACCATCTCTCAGACTGCAGTGGCACTGTTGGTGTATGTACTGATGGTGGAGTGTATGTTTCTCGTTTTGTATCCTCACTTTTGGATTCGGGGGATTCAGTGGATGGAAGCGGTGCCTCAACGCCGGGTCATGGCACTGTCCGCAGGCTTTTTGATCTCAGCGGGTCTTTTAATTTGTGGTTTTATTTCACTGTAATGCGCCATGATTCCGGGGTTCCCAGAACTGGAGCTTGATGAAATTCGGGCAAGCCTGTCTGCCGGGGACTTATTGAGTTTTGTCTTTCCGCTTGAGACCCCTCAAAAGTATTTCAGGCCTTATGCGACGCGGTTGAGTGAGGACGAAAAGCAGCGAATCCATCGCTTTAAGCATTCCAAAGATGCACAGGCCTATTCGATGGGGCGGATTTTTATCCGTTCGATCCTGGAGGGCTTTTTGGGAGAGCGGCCCTTAAAGATCGCGTTGACAGAGCATGGAAAACCATATTGTCCTCTCCCTCACTCCCCCCGGTTTAATCTGAGTCACGGAGGGGGCTGGTTATTGGTAAGTTTTAGTCAGTCCACTTGGGTGGGAGTGGATTTGGAAGATTTACGCCGTGAGGTTCGGGCGAAAGCTCTGGCAAACAGATATTTTTCGCCTGCGGAACAGGCGATGTTTACCCGCGGAGGTGATGCGGGTTCTTTTATGAATATTTGGACCCGAAAGGAGGCGCGTTTGAAAGCAAGCGGGGAGGGGCTCACCGTGCCGATTTCAGAACGTTGCACTTTAACCGAGTCCGGATGGCAGTATGAGGCGGTAAAAGCCGATCGGTATGTTCAGGGGGTGGTTGCTTATCCGGGGGATAAGCGTATCCACAGGGTCTTTCGACGTTCCGTTTCAGATTTTAGTTCGTAGCGTGTATGGCACGCCACAATTCGCTCATGGCGCGTTGAATGCCATGTTCCCGGATATTGCTCCGATTTCCACCTGCTTGAAACTGAGTGACCTTGCAGTAATTTTCACCGGATACACCGACGTAAAACAGTCCGATGGGTTTTTCCGCCGTGCCTCCACCGGGTCCGGCGATACCGGTAATACTCACGCCCCAGTTGCTATTGAATTTTTTGCGAACCCCCGTGGCCATTTCCCCTGCCACTTCTTCAGAAACCGCACCTTTGGTGGCTAAAGCGTTTTCTGAAACGTTTAATTCACTCACTTTAATGTGATTGGCATAGGCCACGACCCCGCCCAGGAGATAGTCCGAAGCGCCGGGAACCGTACTGATGCGTTCTGAGATTCCGCCTGCGGTGCAGGATTCAGCGGTTGCGACGGTTGCCTGGTTTTTCCGTAAGATTTCACCCAGTTCATTTTCGATGAAGTTTCCGGTTTCATTAAGGATATCTCCAGCAAATACGCTCCGCGTTTGATTTCTGAGCTCAGAGACGCGATCGATGGTGCCGGTGAAACGTAATTCAACAGATCCGGGGGTCGCGCAATAGGCGATCTGCACTTCCCGGAAATTATTCATTTTCCGCACTTTATCTTGAATCATGGATTCACTCTGTCCGATGATTCGGAAAATTGCCTGGTGGTGGTCCTGAAGTTTAATGCATTCCTCCAACCATGGACGTACCGCGGTTTCAAGCAGGCCTTCAAGCTCCCGGGGAGGTCCGGGAAGTAACCAGAGGTGGCGGCTGTTGCTGATGCCGATGTGTTGACCGGGAGCAATGCCCACCGGATTCATATAGACATTGGCGCCGTCGATGACCAAAGCTTGCCGGCGTTGTTTCTGGGTGGGGGTGCGGCGCAACTGGACGAAATAATTGGTTAAATGGTCATCCGATTCCTGATGGTATTGAACTTTTCGGTGCAGGCCTTTTGCCACCGCTTCCCGGGTCTGGTCATCATCAGTGGGCCCTAAACCTCCCGTAACGATCACCAGATCACTACGACTCACGGCGGCCAAGACCACGGCTTCAATGGAATCAGGATCATCCGGCAAGACGGTTTCCCGAACCATGGGAATCCCAAAAGAGGTGAGCAGGGCTCCCAATCTGAATCCGTGTTGATTGAGGGTGCGCCCTTGAAGTAGTTCGCTACCGGTGGTGATGAGTTCTGCACTCCGAATCACAGTGGGAGCGTCTGGTTCCGATTCGTGGAGGCGTTCAATCCATCCTGCAATAAACCGCTTTTGCTCCACGGTGATATTGGTTTCCATGGAAGATTTTACCCGGTCAATAGAGTCTTCAATGGAGGTATGTTCCAATACCGCGACCAGGCAGGCCACCACGACTGAACTTCTTCCGACCCCTGCATGGCAATGGACGACCATCCTTTCGCCATCCCGGAGTTTTTGGGCGAGTACCGGAATCAATTGATCCATGTCCCCGTGCCCCGGTTGAAGAAAATCCACCATAGGGAATTGGGTGATCTCTAATTTATTTTTACTGTATAATTTTTTGAGATCCTTCTTGCAGCGTTTTTTAATTTCCCGGTCACTTAACAGGATGACCACGCGGTGGAGTTCTTCCTGTTTATAGAAACGGAAGACCCGATCGCTGTCGTACCGTCCATATGGCATGGGGCTCACATACAGCTCACCCCGAACGTGGAGAGGGATTCGCGAAAAGCTGGTATCGGAGGAGTTGTGGGGTTGAAACATGCTTTTGGGCCGATGGAATAACGATAATAATGGAGGGGAATCCCTTTACTCTGTCTGGTCGGGGGGGACCGTGCCGGGAACCGGCGTTCCGGTTTCTTCCGGTACAGCCACCTCTTTGTTGATTTTGCGAATGAGCAGAACGTCCTTGAAGCTTAGCACGACCATCATTGTGAGGAGGAGTACCACCATGAGATTGGCCAGTGACGTAATCAGACGGCGGTAAGGTTTCCTGCCGGTGACAATTTCGAACAGGGCGACCATGATGTGTCCTCCGTCCAGAATAATCAGGGGCAGTAAATTGATGATCGCCAGATTGATATTTATCAGCGCCGTGAACCACAGTGCCTGCATGGGATGGAATTTCACTTGTGAGTGCATACCACTCAGAATCATGACCGGTCCGCCTACGCCTTTCGCAGCCAGCCCCATTTCCTTTGGCCGGGTAAAGGCTTTGAGGGTACGGAAGATGGATCCGGAAAAATAACGAATTTGGCTGAGTGGGGTTGGATGAACATTTTCATATTCACCTGAGAATTCGATCCCGATCATCCAGCGTTGTAATTCTTCGTCCCAGTTCGCGGCCAATGACAGGACTTTGCTATCCTCTTCATTGCGGGATTGAACGGTAATTGCGAGGGGCTCACCTTTTGATTCTGAGACTTTTGTCACGAAATCCTGGCTGTCTACCACGTCTTCACCATCGATAGAGAGCAATTTGTCCCCGGCCTGTAAACCGGCTTTTTCTGCCGGGGTATCGGGAAATACTTTATGGACACCCAGAAAAATAAGAGAGGGTTCTACCGGACCGATCCCCGGCACCTGTCGGAATCCATAGGCGTTGACCACGGTGGGGACCTGATAGAAATTGATCAGTTCCTGGTCTCGAAGGACCAGCATATCCAGTTTTTGGTTCAGCATTCCTGCAATACGAAAATCGTCCCAAAAATGGATTTTATCGTCATTAATTTTCAGCAGGGTATCTCCCTCACGCAAGCCCGCCTCATAGGCAGGGCTATTTTCAATCACATAGCCGACCACTGCGGGTCCGGGGCCCGGATCAGGGGGTTTTCCGACTTGCCAGACAATGATGGCCAGGACAAATGCGGCCACCACATTCATAAAGGGGCCGGCAACTGCAATGACAATACGTTTCCAAGGCGCAATCTCGCCGAGTTTTCCGTCTTTTGCATCCTCATTTTCAAATGCGGAGCCGGTAATGTCCATTTGGGGGAGGGCGACATAGCCCCCTATAGGCAATAAAGAGATTTTATACACCACGCCATTGATTTCTTTTTTCCAGAGTGCGGGCCCCATCCCAATAGAAAAGGCATCAATCCGAAGACCAAACCATTTTGCGGTGAGAAAGTGTCCCAGCTCATGAATGAGAACGGTGCCTCCAAAGAGGAGCAAGACTGCGCCGATGGAGAGGATGAGCGGGAAAAGGTTTTGAGTAAAGTAATCGATAATAACGGACATGGGTTTCTTCCTATTGAACAGAGGCCTAACATCCATTCTTTTCGTTGAAAATCAATAGAGCATGTTGCTGACATCTGCGGATACGGTTTGCCCGGTGACGGGCTGTTATGTAGAAATCCTATTTGATTTAATAGAGGGGGCTATAAAAAATGCTTGATTCTTGAGGGAGAGATATCAGGATTCATTTTATTCTTCTTATGGCCCCCATGATTAAATCCCCCACCGAAAAAAAACGACAAAAAGTACTGCTGGTCGATGATCTTACAGATAACCTTACGCTGCTAAAAAAAATATTAAGTCCTCTTGATGTAGACGTGATCTGTGTCGAAAATGGTTTGGACGCCCTGGAAGCGGTAAATACGCATCGGTTCTCTTTGGCGATACTCGATGTGGTGATGCCGGGAATGGATGGATATTGCCTTGGGCGAGAACTCAAAAAAAAACCGAATACGCAGGAGTTGCCGCTTATTTTTATTACCGCATCCGATCGGTTGGAAAATGATTTGATAGAAGGGTACGAGATCGGTGCGGTTGATTTTATCGAAAAGCCATTTGTTTCGGAGGTTTTGCGTCACAAGGTAAGGGCTTTACTTAAAATTGATGAGAAGTTCCAAGAGCTCGAGCGAATGCAGTTTGATTTGGAAAAACGCGAAGCGGCCCATCTCAAACAACTTGAAAACAGCCAAAAGGCTTTGAGTCAATCCAGGCAAACGACCTTGAGTATGATGGAGGACGCCTTACAGGCCAAGGACCTTGCGGGAAAGCGGGCGGACAGGTATAAACTGCTCTTTCAAAATATGCCCAGTGGGTTTGCGTTACATGAAATGATATATAATGATGACGGGGTTGCCGTAGACTATCGTTTTATTCGCATGAATCCGGCCTTTGAAATGATCACCGGATTTAAAGCAGCAGATCTGGTCGGCAAAAGGGTCAAAGAAGTACTGCCCGAAACAGAACAGTATTGGATTGATCTGTTTGCTCAGGTCGTTGAGTCCGGAACGGCAGTGGTTTACGAAAATTATGCGAAAGCGTTGGATAAGCATTTTGTTGTTCGCGCATATCGTCCTGAAGCAGGGAAATTTGCGGTGCTTATCTCTGATGTAACCGAAAACCGGCGGACGGCCGAACAATTAAAACGCACCCAGTTTGCTATCGATAATATTAATGATGCGGTTTACTGGGTGAATTTGGATGGGAAACTAACCTATGTGAATCAAGAGTCCTGCCGGGAACTGGGTTATACTGAATCTGAACTTTTGCAGCTGCATCTCTGGGATCTGGACCCGGATTTGACTCCGGAACTGTGGCCGGAAATTCTTCAGAATATTAAATCCATGGGGGATTTTATTACCGAAATTCAGCATCAGCGCAAAAATGGCAGTCAATTCCCGGTGGAAGTGAGAGTGAATTATTTGGAATTTGGCGGGGATGCGATTATCTGCGGTTTCGCGCATAATATCACGGAGCGAAATGCGGCCCGTGACAAACTGATTGCTTCACAGCAACTGACCCGTTCAATTATTGACTCCATTCCTGTTCGGGTATTTTGGAAAGATAAAAGCTCGGTTTACCTTGGTTGTAATTTGGCTTTCGCCAAAGATTTTGGCTTTGATCGGGTGGATGAAATTATTGGCAAAAAAGATTCTGATCTGCCTTTGGCCGCTTCCGTTGTCGAAAAATACCATGCGGATGATCAGGCGGTGATCCATACCGATTTGAAACACCTCGATAATATTGACAAATTTGGCCGTGCCGACTCGCAAATCGTTTGGATTAAAACCAATAAAGTCCCGCTTATTGACTCTAAAGGCCAGAAAATAGGGGTGTTGGGGACTTATGAAGATATTACGGAAAGCAAACAAATGCAGGAAGCGATCGAAAGGCAGGTCGTCGCTTTGACTCGTCCGCTGGAGGAAGGGCTGGAAATAAAATTTGAAGATTTGTTTAATTTGGAAGATATCCAACACATCCAGGATGAATTTGCCGCGGCAACCAATGTGGCATCGCTGATCACCCGTCCGGATGGTACCCCCATTACCCGGCCCAGCAACTTTACGGATTTATGTAAATGTGTCATCCGGGGGACTGCCATTGGCTGTGCCAACTGTATCATTTCGGATGCTGAACTGGGACGTGTCCATTCCTCGGGTCCGAGAGTACAACCCTGCCTGAGTGGTGGGCTGTGGGACGCGGGGGCCAGTATAACTGTCGGTGGCCAGCATGTGGCGAGTTGGCTGATTGGTCAAGTAAGGGATGAAACCCAAACGGACGAACACATGCTGGCATATGCCCGTGAAATTGGTGCGAATGAAGAAATGTTATTAGAGGCGTTTCATCGTGTTCCCTCCATGTCGAGAGAACAGTTCCAGCATATTGCCGATGCGTTGTATGCCCTGGCCAAACAACTGTCGACTTCGGCATTCCAAAATATACAACAAGCCCGCTTTATCGCGGACGAAAAGCGGCGGACCCAAGAATTACGCCGCTTATCCACCGCCATCGAACAGTCTCCGGAAGTCATTGTGATTACCAACCGTCAAGGAATCATCGAATATGTGAATCCTGCTTTTGAGGGTTCGACCGGATATACTTCTGAGGAAGCGCTCGGGAATCGTCCTTCGCTATTGAAAAGTCACCAGCACACCTCCGAGTTTTATGAAGAAATGTGGCGAACCATCACATCGGGTGATGTTTGGAGCGGCCGGTTGATTAACCGGCGAAAGGATGGCTCCTTGTACACTGAGGACGCGGTTATTTCCCCGGTGAAATCTACTGAAGGTCTGATCACGAATTTTGTCTCGGTGAAAAGGGATGTTACCCAGGAGCTGGTGCAGGAAGAAAAAATGCAGAATGCCCAAAAAATGGAGGCCGTAGGACAATTGGCAGGAGGGGTGGCGCATGACTTTAATAATATTTTACAATCCATTATGGGATTTAGCGATTTACTCTCTATGAACCTGGGAGAATCGGATACGGATTCCCGGGAATGTGTGGAAGGGATTCAGCGGGCGGCCGATCATGCTGCAGATTTAACCCGTCAATTGCTGGCGTTCAGTCGGAAACAGCATGTAAGGTTTTCTACAGTCAACTTTAATGATGTGATTCTGAAAACCCTCAAATTCCTTAACAGCATCATTGGTGAAAATATTCGGGTGCACACAGACCTGCTTCCTGAACTTCACCTGATTAATGCGGATGACGGGCAATTGGAGCGTGCACTTTTGAATATGGCATTGAATGCCCGGGATGCCATGCCGGAAGGGGGGATTCTAAATCTGCGCACGGAAAATATTACCCTTTCAGAAGATGAAACCACTCTATCGCCTTATGCGCAAACGGGAAAATATATATGTTTTACCATTTCGGATACGGGGTCGGGAATTCCGGAAAATGTGATTGGTCACATCTTTGAACCTTTTTACAGCACCAAACCCACGGGGAAAGGGAGTGGTCTGGGGCTGGCTGCCAGTTATGGAATTGTACGAAAACATGATGGCTGGATTGATGTGTCCAGTCAACCGGGTGAGGGGGCGACCTTTAAGATTTATTTGCCTGTCCAACCCAACAATTATGGTCGTAAGGGCGTCTCTGCCAAGTGTAAACCCCTGACGCCGCCCATGGGGGCGGGACAAAAAATTCTGATTGTGGAAGATGCAGAACCGGTGCGAATCCTTTCCGAAACATTATTGAAGGAAGCGGGTTATCAAGTGGAAAGCACCCCCAGTGCTGAAGAGGCGGAACTCTTATTTAATCAGAGGGACGGGGATTTTGATTTATTATTCAGTGATATCATTCTCCCTGACAAAAACGGAGCTGATTTGGCTGTAAGTCTTCAGGAGAAAAAACCCGGACTCCAAATTTTGCTTTGCAGTGGATATTCAGGCAACCGCATTGAGCAAATCAGCGGACTTCTTAAGAAGTATTCCTTTCTCGAAAAGCCCTTTAATTCTTCCATGTTGTTAAATCGTGTGTCTGAAATTTTCCGGGCCTTGTGAAGTGAACGCCGCATCGGTATTCAGGAATATTCGAAGAATTGCATTGCCAATGGATGAAGGTTCATGTTAGAAGCGCGACCTATTCGCGGAAAGATGTTCCGCTTTGCCGAAAAGTTTCGGCCCTTTTGCTTTCCACGTGTCCGGCGGGTTGTGAGTGGTATATAAATCATCCCGGACTTGGAAAAATAAAATGACTTCTTCTTCTACGGCATCAAAGCCGTCTTCTTCTGCGCACCCCGAAAGTGGCAAATCCGACCTGCAAGGTTCCTTTAAATTGTTATCCGCGGACCTGCAGCGTTGTGTCTCCGAAGCGGGATACACCCAACCGACCCCCATTCAGGAACAGTCGATCGGCCCCATTGTGGAAGGCCAAGATTTGATTGGAACAGCTCAAACCGGAACCGGGAAGACCGCAGCCTTCACGTTACCGATCCTGCAGCGGTTGTCTGAAAATCCGGTGAAAGTGCACAAAGGCAGCCCCCGGGTATTGGTGTTGGCTCCCACCCGTGAATTGGCGGCACAGATTGGTGAGAGCATCGAAACTTACGGCCGGTTTCTCTCTTTGAAACACGCGGTCATTTTTGGTGGGGTCAATCAGTTTCACCAAGTCAAACAACTGAATAAAGGTTTGGATATTTTGGTGGCCACACCCGGACGGTTATTGGACTTAATGAGCCAGGGGTATATTCGTTTGAACAAAGTTGAAATCTTTGTGTTGGATGAGATGGACCGTATGCTTGATATGGGGTTCATTCGTGACATCAAAAAGGTGCTGGTTGAAGTGCCGAGTAAACGTCAAACACTCTTTTTCTCGGCAACCATGTCTCATCAAATTGAGCAGTTGGCGGCAACCATGGTTCGTAATCCGTTTCGGGTTTCCATTACCCCGGACAAACCGACGGTTGAACGTATTGACCAGAAAGTTTTGTTTATTCAACCCGGAAATAAAAACCGGAGTTTGGTGAATTTGATTAAAGGAAATGATGTCGAAAAAGTGATTGTTTTCACACAGATGAAACATGCCGCGAATAAAGTGGTGGAGAATCTGACCGATGCAGGAATTAGTGCCGCGGCTATTCATGGAAATAAAAGTCAGGCCGCACGAATTAAAGCCCTGGATGGATTTAAACGCGGACGGTTCAAAGTGCTGGTGGCAACCGATGTGGCTGCACGCGGATTGGATGTGGATGATATCTCCCACGTGGTTAATTATGACATGCCGGTTGAGGCCGAAACCTATGTGCATCGAATTGGACGTACGGGCCGTGCCGGCGCCGAAGGGGATGCGATCTCCTTTGTTTCTCCTGAGGATCGTGCATATTTGACTCAAGTGGAGAAGTTACTGGGAAATGCGGTACCGGTAGATTTGGAGCATGAATTTCATAGTGACGAAGCGCGTTACTCCACGCTCAAACCCAAAGTGCCGGGTCGCGGACGGAGCGGGGGCCGGGGCCGGAGTAACAATCGGAACCGTACCAAGCCCTCGAACCGCCGTGGACGTCAAATGGGTGGTCACCGTAGTGGCAATCGGGGTAAATAACCCCACGCTCTCCGAATCGGTAAAGGTTTACTCTCCCTTCAGCGCATCACTTGGATGCAAGTGTGCCGCCTGAAGGGCGGGCAGACTCGCGCAGAGTAAAATCCATCCCAGAATGGCGCACCATGCCATCGCAAGGTGGGTGAACGGGACGGCCGGAAGAAAAAGCAGGGTTCCCACCAAACTGGGAATGGCGCTGCCGGTGAAAGTTTCTAATAAAATTTGATTCCGGATATCTTCCGGTCTGGCACCCAATGAGCGACGAAGTGCAAATTCTGATTTCCGCTCCCGGATCTCCGACTGATGCAAGGCTTGCAGCAGCAAGGCGGCGAGTAAGGCACTTGCCAGGGCAATGCCGCTGAGGTTTCGACGCAGTTTTCTAAACCCTGCACGTGCCTGCCGCTGTTTATCTTGATGATCGACCAACTGAACCCCCTCCTTTTGCAGTAGGTCATTGACCAGGGGTTTGATGAGGGATGCCGGAAGGTTGATTTTAAACTCCTGCGGGGCGGGGGGGAGAAGATCTTTTGCCCGGCGGGGAATGATCGAATCCACCGGTAGAGAATAACGGCCTATGCCGTAAATTCGAAAGGCTTGTTCATTCTGAAGAAACAGGTCTCCGGGTTGAAGTGATCGAGCAGGTGATTGCTGTAAGAGCACCGCAGGTTCTCCCCGGGCAATGACTTCCGGAGAAAGTGATCTGCCCCGGCCATGAAAAAAATCAGGGGGCAGGGTTCCGGAAATCCAGGCCGTGGATCCTTCAATTTCAAATGAATACCAATGGTTGGGGGGGAGGCGTTGTTCCAGATTTTGACTTTGTTCTGGTGAAAGCGTTCTGCGGATGAGCAAGGTGCATTGATCCGCAGGCCAGGATTTCAGGAGTATATCCGCCTCCGTTTTTGCCTTTTGAAGCAACCACAAACCGGTGGAGATCAAAAGACTTAAACCTAAAGCAAGCGATGCGCCCGCGAATGAGGCCAATGGCCGTGCCCGCCATCCGCCCCTAATATCCTGCAACAGATTCATAAGGCGATTTGCTCCAGTTGTCCTTGGTTAAACCGGTAAACCCTGGTTGCAAATTCAAACCACCGCTTGTCGTGGGTGGCAATTACCATGGCCGCCCCGCGGGTGGACACGCCCATAAACAGTTCGCGAACTTTATCCGCATTTGCCTCATCCAGGTTGCCCGTGGGTTCATCAGCAAGGAACAACGAGGGTTGAAGGAGCATGGCCCGGGCGATACAAAGCCGTTGTTTCTCGCCTCCGGAAAGCAGGCGCGCGGACTGTTTTTTCCGATCTGCCAATCCCACCTTCTCCAGCAGCCTTTCGGCATGATCCTGTAAAGGATCGGTCTGTGGCAGGTATCGGAGCCGAAGATTTAAATTATCCCACACGGAATGGTGAGGGAGCAGATGAAACTGTTGGAAAACCATGCCGATTTCCTGGGCACGGATTTTGCAGCGCCGGGTTTCTGACCATTGATCTGTTTTTTCACCTTTGAAATCCAACTGACCGCCTGAGGGCTGATCCAAGAATGCCATGAGGTGGAGGAGGGTGGTTTTCCCACAGCCTGAAGGACCAAAGAGAATGATCCTGTCTCCGGTGTGAATTTCTAAATCGATACCGTTGAGAACTTTCCTCGGTTCTTCCCGGGTTGGAAATGACCTTTGGATCCGTTGCAAATTTAAGCAGGGGACCGTCATGGCTGAATCAGGATATCTCCGACCGCAAGACCTTCGGTCACAATCACGTATTCCGGATTCCCATCGCCCAATTGAATTTCACGGGTTTCCGAAGATCCGGATTTTGATTGGCAGTGCACGATTGCGATACCGTCTTGATAGGTAATCCAATCACGGGGAATCAGAATGGCCTGTTCATTGACATATTCCAAAACTTCTATTTCAGCAGTGAGTCCCGGACGGAGTTCGGGCCCCACCTCCTGAAGAAGCAAGGTGACGGGATAGCGCTGGTTTTCCCCTTCAGGATGTGCCCCGACCCGGCTCACTTTGGCGTCATAGGTTTTGTCCGGATAGGCGGGAAACCGGATGCGGGCGTTTAATCCGGGGAGAATTTCTGAAAGGGATTGTTCAGGAATATGGCTTTGTACTTCGAGCTCGGTTAAATCGGCCAGCTGCATAAAAACTTGGTTCCGGTATAATCCGTCTCCTACCCGCGGGGCGCGTCTTTCACTGTCAATCGGGATACGGGGCAGGTAAACCGTCCCCTGGACCTCCGCAACCACTTCGGTGTTTTTGAGCCGCGCTTCCACCCGTTCCAGGGCGGTTTTCGCCGCATGTAAACGTGCTTGCGCTTTTTGTTCCAGGGCCGGGTGAAGAATCTCTTGAGTGAGTTTGAGTTGCTGTTTCAAGCCATCTATCCCTGATTGCAACTCTCTCAACTTTAGATCATGCCGGGCAAGCTCTTCGGAGGAGAGCAGGTTTTCGTCCACCAATTCAGCGGTGTCTTTGCGCAAAGATATTTGTTCCTGATACTGAGCCTCCAAGGTTCGCAAATCACTTTGGATGCGTTGAAGCTCCAAGGGATGCTGTGCGAGGGAAAGGGAGCGTAATTCTGCGGAAGCCATTTCTAAATCCCGTGCCAAATTCAGTTTTTTCTCTTCAAGTTCTGAAGGGTCAAATCGGGCGACGGTATCTCCCTGAAACACGGGGGTGCCGTCTTCAATCAACCAGGTGATTTTAGAAAGCCCATCCAGTTCAGACCGTAGGCTGACGGCATTTTTGGCCTCCAGTTTCCCCGCCAAAGGATGCCATCTTTCGAATCGGGAATGGGTGATGACATATTCTTTTTGGGCGGGGCCCCGATTTCCTGTCAATTTCCACCCCGAAATGCCGATCAATAGGAAAAGGGGGAGGATCCATATCGGAGAATAACGGATGCGCATGCGGTTCAATTGTGGGTATGAACTTGCAGTTGCGGGAAGGGGATACTCCAGCCTTTTTGATTACAAAGATCTACCAAAGCCATTTGAATCCACATGGGTAAATAGGGCCACTGGTCAGCGACTTCTCCTTTGCAATCGACAATGATGCAGAGTTTTAATGCCGAATCAGAGGCTTCAGCCAATTGCACCTGCAGGTGTTGAAGATTTTCGCCCAACCGGCCTTCCAGCTCTTGATGTAAATGTTTTTCCATCGCATTGGGGATCAGGGAGGTCGCATCTGCGATATGGCGGTAATCAATACCAAAAGAAACTTCCCTGCGAAACCCGGTGCTGAGCACGGTGGGAGAGAGTTCCATGTATTGAAGTGTCGTGTACACGCGTTGGCTTCCGCCGGGAGGAATAATTTGCACGGAAGAAGGGGTTTGGTAGCTGACTTTACCGAAGGTGCCGTCTGCAAGCAGTACCCAGTCTTCTTTTCGGCTGGGAAACCATTCTTCATCCTCCCCTTTGGGGCGGGAGAGCAAGCCTACCAGCATGCGTGTCGGCAGCGTCAGCACCCCACCGTTCAGAAGGGGATTGACCAATTCTGTCCGGAAACTAATGGAATTTACTTTCCAGGGGAGACCTTCGTACACCAGGCGTTCATCTTCGCGGACGGCTCCCATGTTGAGCATCATCCGGAAGAGTTCGATCATTCCTGGAAGCGTTTTCATTGCCCCCCAACCGATACCTAAAAGGAAGAGAAGAGAGACACTGAGCAGGAGGATATCCCCCCTGGCATTGAACGTGCCAATTAAACCGCCCAGAGCTAAAATCAAGGTGAGGAGGGTCCAAAGCAAACTTGATAAACGATTGGAAAAGGAACGGCCTTTTTTGCGGCTGGGACGAAATTTATTCCATGCCCGGGCGATCCAGCCCATAGCGAGATAGACAATGATAAACGCCAAAATACCCAAAACAAGATTGAGACCACTGCTTCTTAAAAATCCGGATGCTGCAGCTTTTGCCTCTTCAATTGCGGGTTGTTTATTTTCTTCCCGTTGTTTGAGCTGAAGTTCGGCAAAGGTGATTTGATTTTGCGCATCATCATAGAGGCCTTTCCATTTTTCTTGGAGTTGGGTTAACCGGGAGGTCAATTCAGGATCGGTCGATTCTGCGAGTAAAGGCTCGAGACTTTTGAGTGCTTGTTCGGCGGCTTTAAGACGTTCCTGGTTGAGTTCTAATTGAGAAGTTAGTTTTCCCAGTTCCCGGGAATCCTTGGTTGCCGCATTAATTTCCGCCAGCAAGGGTTCGAGGAGCTGCCCCAGTTCATCTTGCCAATTAAATTCTTTTTTCGGGGCGTCTTCAAATATGGAGACATCTGTACGAACCGCAATGCTCTGTAAACGGAAATTCAATTCGGCGATTTCTTTATTTATTTTTTCCAGTTCGGGAACCAGTTTGTCCTTCTGGATGGGATCAATGGCGGCATTCCTTTGGGCATAGAGATGATCTCGTTTTTCTTCCCGAAGCGTAATGGAATCATTCAGTGCACTTAGTGACGCCAATTCATCGTCCAAATTTGTAAAGGTGGGGGGCGCTTCGGTGGGAGCGGGTTCGACCGCTGTCGATGCTTCGGCCGCGGATACCGGTGCTGCGGGATTCGGTACGGGCAGATCTTCCTGGGCGAAGAGGGGAAGAAACAGGAGGAGGGAAAGGAGAAAAGGTTTCATGCTTTTTTTACTCTCGTTTTGATGATCGGGTGTCAAGGTTGCGGTTGAAATGTTGTTTGCGATATAGGGAACGTTGCCAGGTGCCATCCGATTGGGAAAGGAGGGGAACCGCATCCGGAGAGGAGGCTGGCAGAGGTTGAATGATAATGATGGCATCCCCCGGTTCAGCTCTTTGATATGCGGCGATCGCGTCCGTGGTGTTTTCCACATGTCTGCCCAGATGGAAGTCAAAGACTGCCGAGTTGATTCCGACGACATGGATGGTGTCCGCATCTTGCACATGAGCGCGTGCTTTCTTTAGAAATTCCGCATGAAGACTGTCATCTGTATTCGCTTCATAGCCCGCGACCCCCATTCCGATCATGGCGGCCAAACTGATGAAGATCCAACTGCCGGGAAGTTTGCGGGACTGGATTCTCATGCCAATGAGCCACGCGGCCGGAGGGATTAACAGCAGTGCATAATGACGTTGTTTACTTACGGTGATCATTAACAAAAACAAGGTGACCAGTAACCAGGCCCACGCCGTGCGGATTTCAATGGGAGAAGCCTGTTCTTTTTTGTTTGTTTTCCAAAAGACCCACAAGCCTCCGGGAAGCATCATAACGGGAAGGGTATAAAAATAATAATACCAAGGGTTGGTGTGATCCGAATGGATAAAGGTGGCATTCAGATCTTTTTGCATCTGATCCAACCCGGACATTTCACTCATCAGATAGAGAATCCAACCGCCAATCAGGAGCAGCGGAATCAGGATCACGGCCGCAACAAATTTCTTATCCGGCCGGTAGAATTGTAAGAGGATTAACAGGCAAAGAATGGGAATTAATATACCGGCGGGTCCTTTTGAAAGGCAGGCAAAGCTGATACCCAAACCGGCGAGACATGAAGCCTGCCTTTGCCAGGCATAGAAAAACAGGAGGAGCCCGGTGATTTGAATCATATCGGTTTCGGCTAAAGGGGCATAGCGGAAAAACCCGAAACTGAAAAGGGCGATCAGTGCGGTATGAAAGCCCGAGGGGCCGGCAATGCGGGTGATCAGAAAAATGGCCAGCAGGGAACTGAGGATGAAGAACGATCTTCCGGCCCAGGCGCAATTGGGATTCCGGGTGAGGGCCATGCCACCGGCTGCCATCCAATAGGCCATCGGCGGTTTTCTGAAACGGGGCTGGTTTTGAAATTCCGGTCGATGAAAGTTGCCGCTCTCCAGCATATTACGTGCACTAATCAGTACCCGCAATTCCTGTTGACGGGTAGGGGGGCTGAATACCGCTGTCGGTACCCAAAGCAGCGCTGCTACCAGTAAGAGCTGCCACAACCGCATCGTTTATTCCTCATCCAAATAGACGAAGACAATGGGGAATTGCTCGAGTACAGGGTTTAACCAGCTCATCAGTTCGCCATGCTGAAGATCCCCTGTGGTATAAATGAAAATCACCGGTTTTTGTTTCTCCGGATCTTTTAAGTAGTTGACCAGATCTATCGGGGCATCCAAATCCAGTTTGGTTTCAGAAATGGTGGGATTCCGTTCATCGGTCCAGATTTCCACCAGTTCCACCAAAGTGGTTTGCCATGATTCACCTCCGGATTTACGGATATGTAATTCGATGGGTTGTGAAGGGCGATTTTCCCGGACCCGATACCGGGGATCCGGAACAAAGGCTTTGTAAAACAATTGTCCTTCTGCCGGTGGTTCAATGCGGATACTGTGGACGTGACCTTCCATGAGCTGAAGCTCCCGGGCCAAACGGGTGACTTGCGACAAGGGAACCTCATCTGCAAAACCGGGGTGGAGGTAGTGGAGTTCACCTTCCCGGCCGTTTAACTCTGCACCCAATTCTGCGAGCCCGGGAAAATCATCTGATTCCAACCCTTCAACCTTCACCATTCCGGAAGGGCCGCTGAAATGAATTTTGAGATCCAGTTCTTTATCGACTTCTTCTGCAGTGGCGACCCGTAAATGCAGGAGCATGGGTTGTGCGGCGGGGGCCATGGGCGTGGAACTCCGCATATACATTCCATAGGTCTGGGTTTTGGTTCCCTGATACGGCAGATCAAATACGGTACTTTGTAAATTGAATGTGGAGGCAATGCTGTTGGGACTGTAAAGATCCGCTCCATAAATGAGCGTGCCTTCATTTTCAAAATTATCCATCATGGGAGATCCGGTGAAAACCCACGGGGTGCGGGGCATCTCTTTTCCGTCCGTGAGCGCGGTTTTTTCAATGGGCATTCGCCGGGGAGCATCCGTTCCGGTGGTTTGCCATTCGATCTCTGCGACAATCCGACTCCCGCGGGGCCAAAACCGCTGATCGTCGGGAGAGACCGGTGCACCGGCTTTGGCTCCGATTTTTTCCAGTGCCTGATGAATGTCACTGGGTTTGGCGAAGCTGACCATGAGCGCTTCATAATCGTGTCCGCTGCGTTCGGAAATGACAAAAAACTCTAAAGGCTCTCCCCCGGCCATTCCGGTGTGTTGCCCCCAGACGGTTACTTCCTTATTTTCTAAATCCGCAATAACAAAGGGAGCGGACCAAAATGCGTCATTGTCTTTTATTTTGGTTTGAACCTGTTCAAAGATTTCCACAGCAACGGGTTGTATAGACGCTGCCCCGGTTTCTTTATCTGGAATCGGTGCGGTTTGGGTTAAGTACTGGGTGAACAGCGCCGCGAGGAGAGGGAGGGCTTGCATAAGTGGATTCTCACGTTGTGGATTTGAAATCGGCTATTAAAAGTGAGGAAGAGGCCATCAGGTGAGAAGCCCATCCCGTTTTAAAAGTGCTGCGGGGTTTGGTTCGCGCCCATAAAATGCTTTGAACAAATCCATGGGATGCCGACTACCGCCTTTGCTTAAAATATTTTCTCGAAGTGAGGACGCGGTTTCGGGATCAAACAGGCCTTTTTCGAGAAAGCGGTCGAAGATATCAGCTTCCAGAACTTCCGCCCATTTATAACTGTAATACCCGGAAGCATACCCGCCTGAGAAAATATGTTGGAAACTCGCCGACATGGCGATGCCCTCATGGGAGGGAAATAACGAAGTCTCCCGGGTGGCCTCTCTTTCAAATGCAATTAAATCTCCTCCGATATCCTGGGGAGGCCGGGTGTACCAAGCCAAATCCAGTAAACCGAAAGTGAGTTGGCGTGCGGCGGCATATCCTTTTTGAAAGGTTTGGGAGGCTTTGATTTTCTCTATATATTTTTCAGGTAATGGTTCTTTGCTTTCATAGTGCAACGCATATTCACGAAGGAATTCGGGCTCCTGCAGCCAGTTTTCCAAAAGTTGCGAAGGCAGTTCCACGAAGTCCCAAAAAACATTGGTGCCGGCTACAGACCGGCAATGACAGTCTGACAACAGTTCGTGAATGGCGTGTCCGAATTCGTGGAAGAGCGTCCGGGCCTCGTCCATGGTCAGAAGAGAGGGGGTGCCGTCCACTGGCGGGGTGAAGTTACACACAATGCCTACGGTGGGGCGTTTGACTTCGTTCTGCCAGCGACCCTGTCCCAACAATGCGACCATCCAGGCCCCCGGTTTTTTTGTGGAGCGGGGAAACGGATCGATCAACAACTGTCCCACTTCCTTTTGACTGGCCGCCTGTCGCACATCGAAGCAGCGCACTTCTGAGTTATTGACGGGCAGGCTGGTGGGGACAAATTCAACATCGAACAGTTTTTGAACCAAAGAAAAAACGGCTTTTAATGTGGATTCAAATTCAAACCAGGGCCTGAGTTCTTCCTGATTAAGCTCGAAAGTTTGCTGTTTACACTTTTCAGCGTAGAAGCTGTAGTCCCAGGGGTGAAGTTCTGTTTCGCCGGTTTCGGCTTCTTTACAGGCACGGATTGCTTCCAAATCCCGGCGGGCTGCGGGCATAACCACGGGAAGCATTTCATCATAAAACTTCTGCAGGGTTTCACGATTTCCGGCCATCCGCCGTTCCAAGGTATAGTGTACATGATCCCGGTATCCCAATAGTTGGGCGCGCCGATAGCGGAGATTTAAAATTTTTCGGATCAGGTCCTGGTTTGAAAACTCACCTTCGACACAACGACTGCCATAAGCGGTCCACATTTGTTTGCGCAGTTCGGCATCCGGTGCGTAGGTCATAAATGCCACAAAGCTGGGGGCATCCAAAGTGAACTTCCATTCCGATTCCCGATTTTCCTTTTTGGCGAGGGCTTTGGCGTTGGCACGAGCGGATTCTGGAAGAGCTTGCACCAATTTTTCGTCTGCGGTCCAAAGGGAGAATGCCTGGGTGGCTTTGAGGACATGTTCGGCAAAAGTTGGCGAGCAGGTACTGAGTTCCTGATCGATTTCACGGAGTTTTTGTTGGTCTTCTTTGGAGAGAGATGCGCCGTTGCGGCGGAAAGCCTGTACATGATTTTCCAAAACCATGGTTTGCTCGGCATCGAGCTGGAGGTCATCTTTTTGTCGGTCCAAAGTGTCAACGCGTTGAAACAATGCTTTGTTCATTACCACATCGTTTCGGAAAGCGCTTAACCGGGGAGGAATCTCTCTCGCCAAGGCCTGCAGGTCATCATCCGCATCCACATGTAACAAGTGAAAGAATACGGAGGAAACGCGGTCTAACCATTCATCGGAAGCTTCGAGAGCCAAAAGGGTATTCTCGAAAGTGGGGGGCGCCTCTTGGCTGATGAGGTTTTGAATATTTTCCCGGGCATGCTCTAAGGCCGCATCGATGGCCGGGATAAAATCTTCCGTGCGTACCGTTTCCAGTGGGAGGGGGGCGTGTTGGTCCTTCAGTGCAAACAGGGGATTCCTGTTCATATCTCCAACCTTTTATCCGTGGTTTGTTCTGATTGAGGTTGAATGCACAGGCCATTACAAATGTCGCACTGTTTGGAATCTCCGGCACATTGATGACGTGATTTTTTCAGCAGTTTTTTGAACGCGTCCACCTCGGGGGCATCACTTTGCCATACCTTCACAAAGGCGCTCAGGCGGGTGCTGACTTCAATACTCAAAAGGTGCTCGATTTTACAGGCATCAATTTCAGCTTGGTCCTGATCGACACCCAGCACTTCTCCAAACAGTAATTCCAAAAGTTTGTCGTTTAATTCAACCAATTCGGCCAAGCGTTGCCCTTCATCACTCAATTTGAGGAAGCGGTTTTCGTCTTCCACGACCAGTCCCCTTTTTTTAAGGGGTTTTAAGGAGATCGAGCAACTACCCCGGGTAATATTCAGGGATTTTGCGATGTCTGTTACGCGCGCATAACCATGATCTTCCAGCAACTGCTTGATCGCCATTAAATAATGGGCTGCAGAGTGGGTAATTTGATTCTCTTCGAATTCTTTCCAAACGTCCTGACTCATATTTTCACCAAATTGTGGGTTTTGAAGAGTAATGAATAACTTCGAGGTTCGAAAATGCAAGGCGTGAGCGAAAATTTGCCGTGCCCAATTTGTGATTGTCCCGCTGACACCGATTGACATTTATGCAGATTATGCGTTTATGAGACGTGAGGCATTTTGAGACATGAAAAAAGAAATTCCCCATCCGAAAAATTATGATGTGATCCCGCCGGATATGGGATATCGCTACTTTGAAAACGGGGCACAGTTCCCATTGCAGCCTGCGGAATTGAAGTATACTCCTGTGAATGCCTGGTGGTTCGCTGAATTCTCTTTTTTGGCGTATTGCCATCCCGGTTTTGTCCGCATGGCCGTAAAACTGGCCGGTTTTGATGGGTTCTTCTTTGTGTCGGGAAAAGGGACCGAATGCATGGTCAGTTGGAATCATGAAGTGTGTGTGATCGCTTTCAGAGGGACGGAGCTCAAAAGCAGGTCCGCTCTGCATGAAGTGAAAACCGATTTAAATGCCCTGCCGGTTGCATTTGAAAAGGGGGGCAAAGTCCATGGGGGCTTTTTAGCCGGTTTGGAAGAAGTGTGGGGTGGGGAAAACGGTCTGGAGCAAAAAGTGCAGGCTCTGGCAAAGGCGAATCCTCAAAGACCCATTTGGATCACCGGACATAGTCTGGGAGGTGCATTGGCTGCACTTTGTTTTGCGAGATTACCCGCCGCAACAGGTTTGTATTTATACGGATCTCCGCGGGTGGGAGACCAGACTTTCATTCAGGCAAATATGGGCCGGCCCATTTTTCGCATTGAGAACGCGACAGATCCGGTTCCGCTGGTGCCCCCGGACATTCCTAAACTCAAATTCAATTTTGGTGATTTAGGGGAGCTTCGGTTTCTTGATTGGCAGGGAAAGGTATTGAAAGAGCGCCCGGTATTTGTTCTGGAGCACCATAAGGAAGGGTATCGCGAAGCGAAAGAGATGCTGGATGAAAAGTTCCGCGAATTAACGTATTCGGTTTCTTTGAGTAAAGCAGGGTTTCGGACTTCTAAAAAACTGATAAAAGAGCTGGATCATCACCATCGAAATCATGTGAAAGAGTGGAGGTTGCAGATGAAACGCTCCCTGAAGCAATTTGGTTTGAATCTCGATGAACACCAACCGATCTTCTATGCGGTGAAAACATGGAATGCCCTTATGGATGCGGAGAGCAATGGCGAGTGACCGTGCGAAAACGTAGCCGGTTTCAGCGGACAGGACTGACCTGTTGACGCGTGGGGCTTATTCTGCTGCCGGCGTTTCCTCACGGGCCGGGGGCTCCCCGGCATCCCGCCACCAATGGTTCAACCATGCCACACAGGATTGAAGTTCTTCAAAAGTGGCGCGGGGAGAGGGTTCGATGACCAAGGGCATGTCCATTTCAGAGTAAGGACGAAAACGTTCCAGTCCAAGCTCCCCATCAGGAGGCATCACATGATCATGAAGTTTTCCCGCGACATCGTGAATATGCATGCCGCCTAATGCAGGGGTTAACCGTTCGAGCCAACGCATGTGGTTGAGAAATCCAAGATTCTCCCGGATTTGACCGTGGCCTAAATCATGCCAGTACTTCAGTTTCGGATGTTGGAACTCCTGAAGCAGTAATTCCATTTCCCCTTCGTTGGGAACCGCTTCAAGAGTGGGGAGGTTTTCCAGACCAAGTTCCACATTCAGGTTCTCAGCCTGAGGCAATAAATACTCCAGGGCTTTTTTGACGTGATTTAAATGTTTGCCCACCCGTTTATCCCGTTCTTTGATAAACTTCATAAACTGTTTTTCATAGCGGGGGGAGTTAAACTGATTTTTGGCAATCAGCTCCATTAAATCCCGGGTGGAAGTCTTCCGTTGTTGGACATACCCACAATGAATGACTACGATTTTTGCTCCAATATCCGCCGCAAATTGCATGGTCCGCAAGGTGTGTTGAACGGCGAGGTCATGCACCCGTTGATCCAAATCTGCGAAGGTCCACAGTTCTGGATGTCCCCGCGGAGCGCCCATGGGTACCGGACAGTAGTTATGCACACTGTCCACCGTAATGCTGCCGGCATCGAGCATGGCTTCGATACCCGGGAGGAGATCCACCCGGGTGTCATAGCCCAACTCCATACGGTTCAGTCCTAAAGCCAAGACTTCTTCGACCATTTCTTCCCCGGTTTGATGGCGGGAAGCATTCCATCTGGTACTGACAGCTAAGTTCATTCAATAAAAGGGTTCACATTTTTTAAGTTCAGGACCATTCATACTCTTTCAAAGTGAGGGGTACAAACCATTTCTATAGGTACCTGATTGGAAGGATATGGAAGGATTTTCTGCTACAGAGACTCAAATTCGGCGAAAAACGTTCAATATTCCTGACCTTAAAAACGGCGGAGGCAAAGCATCGGGATCACATAAAGAGACAGAGCCCCCCGGGGAAAAATTCTTTTGAAGAATATGTATTTTATCATTGTTAAATAACTGTTATGGAATCAAACAATTCTTTACGCATGTTCTCTGGCAGTTCCGATCGGTTGTGACGGATATTCTCCGTATCAACAGGATGGCTCTGCTCTCTGCAGAGGAGTTCTATACCTATTATGAAACACGCCCAGCCTCTTTCCCACCAACGTCCGCTTCCTCTTTCCACTTTTTATTATGGTTCCACGTATTATCCGGAACATTGGCAACCTGAGGATATGGAAAATGACATTTCCCTGATGAAGGCTGCTGGCTTTAATATGGTTCGCATGGCGGAGTTTGCCTGGCATCTGTTTGAACCGGAAGAAGGGCGTTTCGATTTTTCCTGGTTGGATCCTCATATTGAAAAATTGGGAAAAGCAGGGATTGTCACTTTTATGTGTACGCCCACTGCCACGCCTCCACGCTGGTTGACAGCGAAGCATCCGGAGATGTTACGTGAGGATGTCCGTGGTGATAAGATGTGCCACGGGTCCCGTCAACATGCCTCTCATTTCAGTGATATTTTCAGGGAATACAGCCGCAGAATTACCCGGGTCTTGGCGGAGCATTATGCGGGTAATCCTTATGTGGTGGGGTGGCAGACGGATAACGAATTCCATTGTCACTTTGCCGAAGATCATTCTCCGGCAGTCCAAAAAGGATTTCGGAAATTTCTCAAAGAGAAATTTGACGGGGATATTCAAAAATTGAATAAAGCGTGGGGGGCGGATTTTTGGGCGATGAGTTATCAGAATTTTGATCAAATCGAAACGCCCCGGAATATGCATCCCACACATTTGAATCCGGCACATGTTCTGGATTATCAACGCTGCTTAAGTTGGGGAGTCACGCATTTTCAACGAGACCAATTGGAGATTTTGCGGGAAGTGAATTCGAACTGGTGGATCACCCACAATGGTTGTTTTTCGTCTCTTGATTTTCATGGAGAGTTTACCGCAGACTTGGACTTCCTTGGCTTTGATAGTTATCCCTTTTTTGAGCAGAGGGTTTCTCAACGTTGGTTAACGCATGCTTTTAATTTGGACTACGTACGGGGATTTTCCGGAAACTTTATTATTCCTGAGCAGCAGTCAGGTCCGGGGGGGCAGACAGACTATTTTCACAATACGCCTGAACCCGGGGAAATGCGCCGCATGGCCTACAGTTCGATCGGTCATGGTGCGGACAGTTTATTGTTTTTCCGTTGGCGAACCTGCCGCTTTGGCGCGGAGGAGTATTGGTGCGGACTGCTCGATCACGATAACATTCCAAAACGCCGGTTGGCGGAAGCAGGGCAATTAGGTGCCGAACTGAAAAGGGTGGGGCCTGCGCTGATGGGATCTTCGGTGGATATTTCAGTGGCGATTGCGGGATCGGATTACGATAGCAATGCCGGACACCAGGCGCTTCATTTGGGATTACCCGGCCCCCGTCAGGCTTCTGAAGAGGTGCATATGCATTTGAACCGCAAAGGATATTCGGTGGGGATTGTACATCCGGATGATAATCTGCATGGCGTGGACGTGTATATCATTCCTCATTTCCCTCTGTTTAAACCTGACTGGGTTCCACAACTGAAAGCGTGGGTCCGGCAAGGCGGCACTTTGATTGTCGGTGTGCGCGCCGGAAGTAAAGACGTGAACAACAATGTGATTTCGGAGCCCTTACCTGGATGTCTTGCTGAACTAACCGGCACATGGGTGAAAGAGAGTGGAAAACAAAATGTTCCGAATACCCGCCCCCTGGAAATCAGTTTGCAGGGACAAACGGTGACGACGGAAACCTGGTATGAGGAACTGGTGGCAGAAGATGCGGAAGTTATTGGCACCTGGAATAGCCGCTTTCTTAAAGGGCTGCCCGCGGTAACTTGCCGGAATGTGGGCAAAGGAAAAGTTCTGCACGTCGGAACCTGGTTCACAAATGACGTGGTTGATTTACTTACGCCGTATCTACCGGCGCCGCATTCCTTTCCGGAAAATGTGGAAATCGTGGATCGGGTACATCCGGATGGGTACACCTTACAGTTTGTGATCAATCACAATGAGGATGCGGTAAAAATTCATTTGGTAGAAGCCGCGACGGATCTCATCAGCGGTGAATCCCTGTCCGGTGAGGTGGAACTGGATTTCAATGGGGTGCTGGTGCTGAAAAGGGAGGGGGAGCGTTTTAAGTGCAGGACTGCGGGCCTCAGGCTCTCCGGAAAACAGCACGCAACCGTTTCAGGCGCACAACTTGCCCCTCAATAGGAGATCCTCTCTTTCATACCTCCACCTTTTTCCCGCCACGCGCGGCTAGGTCGTCGAATGATAAGACTGTTTCTGGGTCACGCGGAGGATTTCATCGACGGTGGTTTCACCGTTGAGCACCATCTTCCATCCTTTTTGGCGCAGACTGGTTAATCCTTTTTTGGCCGCGGTTTCACGGATTTCATTGGCGGGTTTGTTGGCGATGATTTCCATTCGGAGATCATCGTCGACCATCATGATTTCGTGGAGGGCAGTCCGTCCGTGGTACCCGGTGTAGTTGCAGTCTGCACATCCACTTCCTTTCCGAATGCCGGAAAAATCCAAATGACTTCCGAATTGGGCTTCCAGTTCGGGGATAAGTGGCGGGGGCATTTCAGCGGGCTCTTTGCATTTTGAGCAGATCCGCCGCACCAGACGTTGGGCGACGACGCCCTCCAAACAGGAGCTGACCAAATAAGGCTCAATCCCCATGTCCACCAAGCGGGTGACCGCGCTGGGGGCGTCATTGGTGTGAAGGGTGCTGAGTACCAAATGTCCGGTGAGCGATGCGCGAACCGCAATATCTGCCGTCTCCGCATCACGAATTTCGCCAATCAAAACAATATCAGGGTCATGTCTTAAAATAGATCTGAGAATGCTGGCGAAAGTCAGTCCGATCTTGGAATGAACCTGTAGTTGGCTGATACCCTCCATTTGATATTCAATAGGGTCTTCCACGGTAATGATTTTGGCCTCATCACTTTTGAGTTCATTCAGCATGGCGTAAAGGGTCGTGGTCTTTCCGCTTCCGGTGGGGCCGGTGAGCAGCACGATACCGTGAGGGAGTCCTCCCAGATATTTAATCATGGGCAGGTCTTCATCCTGAATTCCCAGCGTTGCCAACGAGATACTCATACTTCCCCGGCTGAGAATACGCATATTCACCGTTTCTCCGTGACGGGTGGGCAGTACAGAGACCCGCAAATCAAATTCTTCGTTGATGGCGCGCACTTTGATACGTCCATCATGGGGTTTGCGTTTTTCAGCGATATCCATGCTGGCCATGTTTTTGATACAGCTGGCAATCGAACGTTTTAACTTTGCGATGCCTTCAGGTAAAGGGACTTTCTGCAACAGACCGTCAATTCGATAACGCAAGACGACATGATCTTCAAAAGGTTCGATATGAATATCGGTTGCCCGCATTTTGATGGCTTCAAGAATGATGTTGTGCACGAATTCAATCATGCCGGCTTCTTCGGAGCCCTCACCGATATCCGCCCCCTCGAAATTTAATTCATCCAACTGGGTGGTGGTGATGATTTCATGAATGTTTTGTGCCCCGAGTCCGTAAAAATGGCTCAGGGCTTTAAGCAATTCACTTTCCAAAACATACACCCAGCGAATTTGTCCGCCGAGAAGCATTTTGAGACTGTCTTCCATCATGGACTCAGGCATGACCGCGGTGGCGAGCGTAATGACTCCGGCATCATCTTGTACGGGCAATACCTGATAGCGCAGCGCGGTTTTGGCTTTGATTTTTGCAGTGAGCCCGGTGTCCACCTGGTATTCATGGAGGCCTTTGAAAGGGATGCCGGTAATCTCTGCCATTTCACGCAGAATCTCCGCCTCGCTTGCGGTTTGATTGGAACGTAAAAGCTCTCCGGGACTGGTGCCGCTTAATTGGGCTTGTTGCTGAATGCGGTTCCATTCTTCGAGGTTAAGCAGCCCTCTGTCCACGAAACGTGCGCCTAATTCACGCCAGGCCGTTTCGGGACTGGGGCGCATACCATGATGAAAAGAGGCGGAATCGAAACTCATAACGGAACCTCAAATTGTTGGGGTTTCCCCCGTGGCAAAAAGATTACGGGTCCTGATCCCCTTTGAATCTGAACCCTTTCAGCGGTAATTTGATTCACTGTGAAAGGCGGGATTTTGTCCCCCACCGTGAGAAATTTTTGTGAGCCCGATTCGGTGATTGCCACCAGTGCAACCGTAGATTGGTCGGGTCGTTTTAACAGACCCCGATAGGTGAGGGTCAAGGGTTGGGTTTTGGGTGCCGCAGCCGGAGGAGGTTGAGGGCGGGTGGCGACACGAGGGGAGCTTCCGGTGGGCCGTTTCACTGCTGGCGGATTCGGTTTAGGGGCTCCCCGGGAGTTCCGCACCGTGGGATTTGCCTGTGAATTCGGGTTCGGAGAATTTTCTTTCGGCGGTTTAGGCGATGGTTTTTGCGGGGGCTTCCGGTAAAACGGATTGGGAATATCTTCTGGAGTCTGAAAGACCCGGTGGACTTCCAGCACATCGCTTAGGGATACGGCTTCCAGGGGGATTTGGTTTTCAAATCTGCCCCGGCCCAGCGGGAGGCTTTCATCTTTCGGTGGAAAAAGGTATGTCCAGCTGAACCAGCATACGCTTACCAGGAAAAGGAAAACCGCGGTGAAGGCCACCGATTGGGGATCGCCTTGTTTCAGGGAATGAAATCGTTTGAGCGGAGATTGCATTTTAATGTCCTGTCGCTCTCGTTCGTTTGGCAGGTTTGCCAAGATTGCTGTCGAGATTTTGCGCTTCCTCCAGAAATAAAAATGAACTGAGGGTCGCGGTCATGCGTACTTCGTCCGCATTTCGTAAAGAAGTTTTTTCCATGGCGATGTTGCGCAGAAGCATGGCCCGGTCTTTTTGAAACATGGCTTCCCAGAGCCGGACCAATCCGGTCATGGGACCTTCAAACATCACCTGCAAGGGGAATTCCTCCATATAAACGATGTCTGTACCTTCCACAGAATGGACAACCGGGGAGAGGGGCGCAATACTGCGAATATCCGCAATTCCGTACTCGATGGCGGTATCCACCAGTTTTTCCACGGTGAGGAGCTGCAGCATTTTTTCCCGGGCGACATCGTTGCTTTCGATTAAATCGATCATTCCTAAATCGGTCGGAACTTTGATGCGCTGTTTCCGCGCTTTATCGATTAACCGGATTCGGGCATAGTGAAGGTACGTTTTATAATCAATTTTGGTGACATCCTGAGACTGCCACTCCTCCTGATTTGCAAAACTGGCAAGATGTCCGGTGACTTCCTTCCATTCCTGCAGGCGTTGCTGAACTTCTAATTCAACTTGCCGTTTTTTTTGTAGAAGAGCGGCTTCTCCCAACAGATATCCGGCTGTTTGCAATTGGCTTGTTTTGTTTTTAACTTCTTCCCTGAGTAACGCCCGTTCTTGGATTCTGGGGCGCAGCACCGCGAAAAACAGTACCAGAATGAGCGCGCTCAATCCGGCCAGAGAAAGCATGAAAAATTGTCTTTCTGTCAGGCGGGATTCCATACTCATGGTTTCTCCTCCTGATGAGGGGTCAGATTTTCAATCAGTTGTAAATCCAGTACAAAACGTGTGAAGCGGGTGGAGGCCCATTGGGGCGTCCGATCAACATCCTCAAAGATTAAATCATCATTCAGCAAGTCCGCGGATTTCACGGCCGGGAGGGTGGCCAATTTTTCAATAAGTGTCTTCACCGTGGACAGGTCCTGTTTGTGGGTATAGCCTTCCACAATGATCCGGTTCATTCGCGCGTCCCGCATTTCTTCCGCTTGTTGACGGTTCAGTTTTTGCAGGGCAAGTCGTCGGCTGGTGGAGATTTCGCGCCGTTGCTTCTCATCCGCATTTTCCAGGCGGATTTGCAGATACGATTCGCTGTCTCCGAGAAACGTGAGGAAGTCTTCAGGATCCTTTTCCCTGGCAATAAAGAGGGTGATATCCCGAATCCGGGTGCTGTTGGAGACGAAATCGGACAAGGGCCGGATCATTTTGTCCACTTGTTCCTGCTTATGCAGCAAGGCCTCGTTATCTTTGCGGATAACATCCATGCGTTGCAGGGTAGCGGTTTGCGCATCCAGAAGCTTTTTTTCACGTTGAAACGAAATTTGGGTTGCGGCTCCAAACATTGCCAATGCGGCTACGGAAAAAACACTGGTTATGGCCCAATATTGTTTGTTACGTTTGCGGTTAAGAGATTGGCGAATCTGCGGGGTGAGCAGGGAGGAGGAGGCGCGGGCAATTCCCAAGGCATCGGCTGCCAATCCGCACGCAATCACATAAGCCGGGCTGTTTGACGACTCCAGACCGGGGAGGCTTCCCGGATAAGAAATCGATATTGCCAGTTCACTTTTTAATTGTTGTTGAAGGGGTTTCCATTGTGATCCGCCCCCGCAGAGCATCATTCGCCGAATTTCATCTTTGTTGCCTGATTTCCCGTTGCTTTCACTGAAGATTTGCAGGCAGGCATTAAGTTCTTGAACCCACTGACGCACAAAGGATTGCAGGACCTCTCCCATTTCAGCGGGAAGCTCGCTGAGGGTTTCTGCTTTTAATCGGATACGTTCCGCTTGGGCGTAAGGAATTTTGGAACGGGCTGCCAGCGATTGGGTGATTTGTGCGCTGCCGAGGGCAAAACTTCTGGCAAAGCGGACGCCCTGTCCATCGCCAATAAGCACTTCAGTATGGCTGGCGCCCAAATTTACAAACAAGGTGGGTTGATGGATGGGTTCCCCGAGTCCAATGTAGCCATTGTAAAGAGCGACCGGGGCAGGGCAGGCATTGACGATATTGAGTTTCCCGGACACCAGGGGAGACAACGCCATTTCCAGTAAATCCGGCCGGGCCATTCCCAACAGCAGTTTGCGTTCTTGCTTTAGGTTGGAGGCGGGGGATACGGACACTTCCATTTGCGCATCAGTCATTTCACTGAAGCGCATGGCTTCCATATTTCCGACCTGCGCAAATTCGCGGGGGTCTTCCGCTTCCATGGTAATGTGTTGATACAGTACCCGGCTGCCACCGACCTGAGCCACGACCGGGGTGTTTCCCAAATGAGATTCTTCCCACCAGCGCCGAATGGTTTTCCCGGTTTCAGACAGGTCCAAAGGCAAGGGGAGCTCTTCCGCGCGGAGGATGCGGAGTTTTTGTCCGTTGGCGACGGCCTGCACCACTTTGATACTGTGGTGGCCGATGTCGATACCGACAGCCGATTTGGAAGTTGTGCGCATACCCACTATTCTGCAATGGATTCATCTGCAGGGCCATTGGCTTGAATGGCTCTGCCGCGGGTTTCGGATGCATCGGGGGTATTCCAATCGATGGGAACCAAATCCTCACCCCGTTTTGAAATTAAGGTGGCGGTTACAAAAATGAGCAGGTTTTCTTTTTCCTGGCGAATGGTGGTTTTGGTGAACAGTTTTCCAAAGATGGGAATGGCACTGATGAAGGGGATACCACTGACTTCTTCCTGATCCCGATGGCGCATGAGTCCGCCCATCACTACGGTTTCACCGCTCTGAACAATCACTTCGGTTTCGATTAAACTGCGGGCCAATTCGGGAAACTCAATTCCGCCAAATGCGATCGTGGCATCGCTTTCCCCATCCGTGTTGGTATTGACCAGTGCCTGGGTGACTTCCCTGAACTGGATCAATTCGGTAATTTCCGGGCGGAGACGGAGATTGATGTCCCGACGATTTAAACCCACACTGGGAGTGGCCTGTAATTCAAAGCCGGTTTCCAAAATATCCACTTGCGGGTCCCGGATGAGTAATTCGTCACGGTCCTCGCCGGTACCATACGTTTCGCGTTCGATATCGACATCGGAGATATACGAAATGTCTCTGCCGATACGAATAAAAGAGGGGCGGTTATTGACGGCGATCACTTTCGGGGCACTGAGGGTGCGGGCATCACTCTCCAATTCCAGTGCGTGAAGCACCGCTTGAAATTGCGGGTCGGTGAGGATTCCGCTGAAGCTTGCGGTGAGTCCGGTCCCCTGGTTTAAGGAATCTCCAAAATTAACATTTGAGCCGCTATTCACCTGTGTACGGGGTTGACCGTTGGTTTCGGATGTGACGACATCGCTTTGTAACAACCAGCTAATTCCCAGTTCCCGCAGATCACTTACATTGGTGCTAATAAAGCGGGCTTCAATGAGTACCTGGGGCGGGGTTACATCAATGGCTTCAACCAGCTGATCCACCATATGCAGATTGCGTTCGGTATTTTTGACCAGCAAAATTTGCGAGTTGCTGTCGAAAAGGTAATCGGCCCCTTCGGGGAGAGAGATGAAGCGCTCAATGGCATCGAGTAACACCAAGCCTTCGGCATCGGCGCCGTCTTCACTCAGGTATTGGGTGGGGATCCCGTTACGCAGCCGATATAAGCGGGTAAAAAGAGGGGTGCCGGACATGGTCTCGTCGGCCTCGGTAATCCAAATCACACCTTTGCCATAATGAAAGCTGATGTTCATGTTGCGGGAAAGGTAATCAAACAATTCGCGCAGGGTGATTTTTTCAGCATGAATGGTCACCGGGTCGGTCTGCAGATTAGGGTCCGCGATGATGTTGATCTGTTTTTCCTGGCCCAGATACGTAATGATATCCCCCAGGCTGATGGCATCAAAATGGAGCGCGATTTCGTCATCTAAGAGTTTCATCATCGGCGCATCTTCGCGGATATGGGTGCTGTCATTTCCCTGGATATAACGACGGATGCCGTAGGTGTCCGGCAGGGTGGCGTCTTCAGCCGATTCCAACATGCCCCGGGTGGTGGAATCGTCCCGGCGAATTCGGGATTCGGCAATACGCCTCTCGTTGAGGGTGTTCATGATTTCCGCTTGCAATGCGGTTAATTCAGGGCTGTTCGGATGGTTGTGTTCAATGTTGACGCAGGCAATCAACGCATCGGTAAGGCGTCCTTCATTGTAAAGGCGCCGGGCATCTGCAATCTCTTCCGTGGCGGGTTGAGGCAGGCGTTCGGCCGTACTTTGCGGGGCCTGACAACTGGTTAGTTGAAAACATAACCAAAAGAGGAACAGGGAGGCGGTAAATTTTTTCATGAGAATCAAAACAGGTTTAGGGAGCAAGGGGGTATTCCCATTGAGGTCCACTGAGAAAGATGTGACCGTCCATCGCCACGTTGAGTACCCGTATTTCTGATACGATTTTGTTGTCATCCAGGTTGTCGACACGCACTTTTTTGTCATCATAATGATGGAAGCAACGTACCAGCGGAAATTTGGATGGGTCGTAACCGTCCGGTGAATAGGAGTCACCGCTGAGCTGACGTAATTTGGCTTCCGCCCAGGATACTTGGCCGTCGTCATTCAAATCTGCTTCATCCACGCTGCCGGAGAACCATGAACATTCAGCTGCACAAAATTCATACATATATGAGCAGGCATCTATTTCAGTGTTTCGGTCCGGATGGTTGTTGCCCGTCATGTCATCGGTTTCTTCGAATGCATTCTGGTCGTTATAGTTGGGACTTTCATCCGGCTTACTTCCATAGGTGCCATGACTTGAGTCGCCGGGACAAACCAGATTTGTCGCGTTGGCGAACTCCGGTACCATGGCGGATAACCAAGGGAAGATCGCATCGGTTTCATCATTATAACGACCGGATTTTACGGATAAATAGTTGGTGTTCCAGGCAATGCCGAAATTTCGCAAATTGGACATGCATTTTGTTTGTTGCGCACGATTGATGGCGCTGTTGATGGCTGGGAACAGCAGGGACGCAAGCAATACGATGATCGCAATCACCACAAGCATCTCTATCAGGGTAAATCCACTTTGTGTAGGTTTTTGTTCTTTCATACTAATCAGATACATACTAGGTACCCTATGTTCGCATTTGGGACGAGAAAAAAATGTACCTCAGATTACGCAAAAGCTTGGTAGTGGCATGGCTACTTATTTCTATTTCCTATACCCTGGATCTGTCAGCCACGGAAAAGAAATTCGAAATTCCTTATTTTCCTGAAGTGATGTTTAAGGAAACGCCGTTGACTGTGCACGTGAATGTGCCGGGAATCGAGAATGTGAATGTGGTGATAAACGATGAGGTTGCGGAGTCCATTATCGGAGCGGGACATGCGCTGAGAGAATATACCCTCGTCCCTGAAACCGGCATCAGGCTTTCTTTTCAATTGGAGAATTCCCTGCAGGAATGGTCGTTCAAAGTGCTTGAACCGGGCTTCGCAGGTGAATTGCGTGAACAGGACGGCTTTCTCTACCGGGCGGAGGTACCTGTCATCCTGATGCCCGGTCATCGACTCCCCCCCCCGCTGGACCGCCGGTGGGAAACCGTTGAGTTTATGGAGCACATGATTCAAAATGAAAAGGCTGAACCTGGTTCTGTGCTTATGGTGGCTCCGGATGGAGAGAGCTTACCCCGTTATATTCAAAGTTTGTTTCCCCGTTCCAAAATTCAAATGCATCCGCCGGATCCGGAGGCGTGGTTTCGGGTGCACGGTTATTTAACTTCACCGGTAAATGTTCCTGCCGATTTTTTGGTGGTGGAAACGGATTTTTTTGATTTTGAACGGGGCATGTCTCCGCAGACATGGTTTATGAAATGGCAGTTCCTGCTACAACATCTTGAGCGGCGTTGTGGGTTCAAAGATGGGTTGCTTTTCAGTCCGGCTTACAGTTCGGAAACGATGAAATGGAAACCGGTTTTGGATGAAAAACTGAAAGGACTCGCCTCCGCACATGGTCTCCGGTTTATTGACCGTTCCCGTGAAGAATCCATCTGGCAGGCCCGCCTCGTCCATCAACTCGGAAATGTTTACCAGCTCCCATGAAAATGCTCTACTTTTTTTTGCTGATGCTCGCAACCATGCTTCCGGCTGAAGACTGGCTGTTTCATCTGCCCCCCACAAATTATTATACGCAGGAAGTCCATGCGGATTGGCGGGGGAAGGAGGCTATCGATCTCTCCGTCCAGCTCGTGGGTGAAAAGGGCACCACTCCTTTATTGCTTTCGCTGTATATACAAACCGAAGAAGGGTATTGGTTGGAGTCCAGAGAGGATCTGGTGTTGACTGGTGAACCCCAGCGCTTTGAACTTTCGTTGCTGGAGGGCAGTCTGGATTGGCGCATGAGTAATGGGGACCGCCTCTATGGCAAGGACCTGCTGCGTCGGGTGAAAAGTTGGGGCTTACGGCTTTATTCCGCCCATCCCCAAAGCGGAGTGATTCGGGTGGGGCCATTGGGCATGAAAGAAAGTGAAGCGCAGGTTCAGCCTGAATTCCATGCCCGAGACCTCCCGGATAATGTGTCAGTCGGAAGTGCTGTGCCCCTGAAAGTGGAACCCTATAATGGGTCAGGAGATCTTTTTGATCCGACCCAAAACCCTCAGTTTGAAGTGAAAACGTCTCAAGGAAGTCAATTGATTCCTGCGGTGTGGGTTCAGGAATACCGGCGTCGGCGGGTGCCCGGATTAACCACAGCAAAATCGGTGGCTTGGAGAAAACCGGTATTTCGGGGGATGTGGGTGCCTGAAGTGGAAGGCCTTGCGGAAGTGATTTTGCATCTTCCCGGGGAGCAGGGGGGCACCCAGGTTTTGGGGGAGGTTGAGGTGCGGGCGAAAGCCGATGTTGTGGAAACGGTCCCGCCCAATACAATGCCGGAAAATGAAGACTTTTGGAAACTCCGCTCTCCGGATACGGCTGTGTGGCGTTTACAACCTGGAAAAAAGCAGTGGTCCGCATCACAGGTGGCCGGATTTTGGACACCCAGGCTGGATTGGACTGCGGAATGGGGCATGTACAATGGTTTGGGAGAATTTATTCAACCCCGGGCCGCCTTGTTCGAAAATTGGCTGGTGCAGTCTAAAGAGCAGGGGCCCATACGAATTGTCACGGAAAATGTATTAAATAACCGAAGTACATTTAACTGGAAAGACCATCCGTGGAATGTGCGCAACGGAGGAATGCATTTGGAGCCCCGTTTTGTATGGGAAGATCCGGACTGGACGGAGTTGGTGGTGAAACGGGCGGTGTATCTCTGGCACCGTTATGGAAGCTATGAACAATGTACGGGGCTGTATATCGAAGTGACCCGGGGGTCGGCTTATCACACGGAATGGGTGAACACTCTGAGTCAACGTCTTCAAAAAGAATTGCCGGGAGTGACCATTTTCTGTGTGAGTCCGGGTCTGCCCGGGCGGCAAGTGACCGGGAAACTCGAAACCGGGAGAGAGGGATGGCGAAAGCCGGATCAACTTCCCGGAGCTGATCAGTTTCTGCCCTCTGAATCTGATGGCAGTATGATTTTGATCGGGGCTTCAACGCAGGGGTTTGATGCGGCGGTTCCGGTGATGCAGCATTGGAGCAACCGGGAAGTTCTGCAGTTGGATTTGGAAGCGCAGTTTAGTGACGGGGTTTTTCCTTCTATGCAGTTGCATGTGCGCACCCAAACAGATCAGGTCTTTGCCTCGAAATTGGTTCCCCTGCATAACCGGGAGCTCAATAGAATTTTCCTGGATCTGGAGGATGCGGATGCGTGGACGTGTTTTCAGGATCCGGACCGTGCCTGGACCGCTTTGGAAAGAATGAATATACGGGAAGTGGTCCTGCGGGTATATACTGACCGGCCAGACCCTGCAGCCTCATTTAAGATCCATGAAATTTTGACCGTGACTCATCCGCTTCCTGAAAAAAAGGGCGCGGACACATTAAAAATATCCCATCTGAAATCCCCCAAAGATAAAGTGAAGGCTTTGGAAAAACAGGAATGGGTGTTTGATCTGAATCGTTTTTTTCAAAATCCATATAACCCTGAAGAAATTTCGGTCGACCTGCAAGTGGAGTTACCGGATGGAACGCAGGTCAGTCAACCCGGGTTCTTTTTTCAACATGTCACCAGGACGTATGAGAATGAGGCAGAAGCTTGGGAGCTGCAAGGCAAGTACGATTGGAGAGTACGGTTTTGTCCCTGGATGGAGGGGCTTCACAAATGGAAACTCCATGTGGTTTATACCCCTCCGCAGGGTGGGGAACCTGTACATGTAAGCTCAACCGGTCGTTTCCACGCGGAGGGGTTAAATGGTGCCCGGGGATTTGTGCGTCAATCGAAGAAAGATCCCCGATATTTTGAGTTTCAAAATGGGGATTTCTTTTATCCCATGGGGCACACCATGCGCAGTCCCACTGACCGGCGTCCCCGAATTTATGACAAACCTTTGATGGACAGCTTGGATGATGCGGATCTGAAAGGGACAGAGATTTATGCGGACTGGTTTCGACGCATGAAAGAAAATGGCGGGAACTTTGCGCGGATCTGGATTAGCAATTGGTGGCTGGGCCTGGAGTGGAATTCCCGCCATACCGGTTACCACGGCCGAAAATACTTTAATCAGGTGAATGCGGCCCGTTTGGATCGGTTGGTGGAACTGGCGGAACAGAACGGGATGTATCTGAATTTGGAAACCACCAATCACGGGACTTTCAGTTCGACCATTGATTCGGAGTGGGACGAGAATCCCTGGAGTGCATATTCGACGGATGAAGGTCCGCTTGCCTATGCGAGTGAATTTGTGAATGATGATGAAGCCAGGCGCTGGCACGAATACAAGCTTCGTTATCTGATCGCGCGGGTGGGGTACAGTCCTGCCATCGCTTTTTGGGGGGTGCTCACTGAAACGGAATGGACAGAGCCGTATAACCGCACCATAAAAGATATTCCGCGGAAGAAGCGGGAGCCTTATCAACCCTTTCCCTACAGGAATAAAGAATTCCGTGAACCCTGGAAACAATGGACCAATGCCACGGCCGCTTATCTGAAGAACGCCAATGCGCATCCCGCGCTGGCGACCACCCATTTTTCCAACCCCGGCAATGGACTGGATTTTTGGCGACTGCCGGAATTGTCTGTTGTCTATAACAATGCATACAGCGGCTTTTTTAATCGGGTCCGCCCGAAACTTCCCCAGATCGACTCCCGAAAAGCCCATCACCCTTATCCGGAAGTTGACCGCAGAAATGATTATTTTCATACGGGGATTGTCCGGGAAGTTTTTGGCTATGCCGAATATTTTAAAGAGGCGGCTCAAGATGACCGGGTGGTTCTTATTGGTGAGTGGGGAGGGCGGCCCAGTAATAATGATGACCGTCATCTCATTGCCGAATTCCATAGTGGACTTTGGGCCTCCATGGTGACTGATCTTTCCGGTGTGGGGGGATTCTGGTGGTATAACCTGGTGGATTTTCATGATCTCTTCCCGCAGTACAAAGCGGCGACTAAATTTATGGAGGGTGAAGATCTCCGGGGAATGAAATTTGAGCAATCCCGTTGGCCGGTCACTTTTCCGAACAGTAAGAGGACACGGATGGAAAGCCGTTTGGCAATTGGGAAATCCACTCACCTGAAAGCCATGGGGTATATTTATTCCACCATGCTTTCGCACTCCAACCGATCCCGTCCGCCAGAGGGGTTTGATGATAAGAAATTTCCTGCGTCCGGCCGCGGATGGTTATATGTCCCTGATTCATTGGAGAACGGACAATACCGGGTGGATTATTGGAATACGTTTACCGGAGAAATTCTTGAAAGCAAAACCGTCACTCTCCACCCTGAAAACCGCGAAATTCCTATTCCGTCCCATCGGGTTGATCTTGCGGTCAAATTGAACTATCTTCACAAACTGCCTCCGCCCACTCCCACGCCCGCACCGACTCCTAAACCAACGCCGATACCAACTCCGGCACCTCCTCCGCCGCCTCCCACACCAACCCCGATTCCGCAAATAGTGAACCCTGAACCTTCTCCCGTTGTTCCGAAATGAATAAGTCTTTTATGAAAATTTTGATCTGTCTTTTAGGGATGTTTCCCTGCTGGTTGCGTGCGCAGGAGGAAGCTCCTGTGGCTGATGAAGTCGTGGAGCCCATGACACTACAGGATTGTCAGCTCATCGCATTAAAGTTCTCACCATCTCTGGCGCGTCAAAGGTTGAGCTACTCCAATTTGGTTGAATCCGTATCGGTGGCGAAATCCATTTACGATCCCAGCCTGCAAATCCGCAGGGCCTGGGAAAAGGAAGAGGATCCTAAACAGACCCGTGCAACCCTCACCCAGCAATTACCCGCACAATTAGACAGCTCTTTAAGTGCGAGGCAGTATGAGTCGAATGGTGAGGAATACAGTAATTATGCACTTAATTTAAGTAAGACGCTGATTGGTGGAGGGAGCTTTCTGGAAGGGCGTCTTCCCATGGAGAGGGCTTGGATACAGAAGGCGATAGAGGCAAACAAATTAAGCCTGGAACAACGCCGTTTAAGCTTAAATGTGACCAAGGATTATTATGCGGTCCTGCGGAACCGGCTTACTTTACGGTTACGGGAGCAACAGTTAGAACGGGCCAAACGCAATTTGGAACATGCTATGATCAAGGAAGATCCGCTGGATATCGCCACCGCAAAACTGCGTATCCCGGAAAGTGAACTGGATGTGGTTTCCGCCAAACGTGCGATTTCAAATGGCCGGCTTACATTAACCCAACGTATTGGTTTGCCTGTAAGTCAACCGGTGAATGTGAACACCCAATTGGTTTTTGAGGTGCGCGCGATTCAACCCGAACAGGATTTAATCCTGGCGCTGGAAGAGCACGAAACCATTTTGAATGCCCGGTTGGATTTGGAGCTGAACCACATGGAGGCTAAAGTGGCACGAACCCGCGCATGGCCGGAATTGCGTGCGGAAGCCACTTGGGAAGAAACCAATACCCCATCCGATACGACTTCGGATGTGCGTGCGGAACTGGTGTTGGAATTACCTTGGCTGGACCGCAAAGACCGTGCTGAAGCCCGGCAAAGGGAAAATGAATTAAAGCAATCTGAACTCGCACTTTTCGAGGCACAACAGGAGGTTGAACAGAATTTAAAGTCGATGGCGGTGCAGGTGATGGAGGCGGAACGTTCCGTGGTTTTACAAAGGGAAAGGGTGGAAGTGCTCAAACAGCAATTCCGACTTTATCAAGACCGCTGGGACAACGGTGAAATCAATATTTTAGAATTCATCCGCTCCCAAAATGATCTGGAAAATGCGGCGGTACAATTGGTCACCGAACAGACGCGGTACCTGGAATTACGGGCGGAATATGACTTCAATATTGGAAAATAACCGTATCGCGGTGAGTGTGGGCTATGATGGTTCGGACTTTCAGGGTTGGCAAGTCCAACCCGGCAAACGCACAGTGCAGGATGAAATTGAAAAGGCGTTTGGACTGATTTGTGCTTCAGAATCCCCCCGGATTCATGGCAGTGGACGTACCGATACGGGTGTGCACGCCCGGGGGCAGGTTTTTCACGTGGATCCCTCCCGGCCTTTGTCCGCCCGACGCTGGCAAGATGCGCTTAACGGGGTGCTGCCGGATGATATTCGCGTGTACGCAGTACGGGACGTCGCTTCGGATTTTCATGCCCGATTTGACGCGCAATCCAAACAATACCGGTATTTCATTTTGAATGCGCCGGTGATGCCGCCCGAGTTGCGGAGGGTCCGCCATCATGTCCGCAAAGATCTCAATGTGGAGCGCATGCGGGAAGCGGCTTCTCTGCTGCAGGGAAAGCATGATTTCCTGTCCTTTTCCGCCAACCGGGGGAAACCCGAGCAAAGTACGATACGGACCTTGTCTCGAATGGATTTGGAAGTGCACGGGTCAGAGCTTTGTTTGATTGCTGAAGCGGATGGATTTATGTATAAAATGGTCCGTCAGTTGGCCGGTGCGCTTTTGCGGGTGGGGCTGGGGGAACTGAGTCCCGCCGATATTCAGCAATTGCTCAGCGAGCCTGAACGAAACCATTTAGCCCCCACCGCCCCTGCACAGGCATTATTTTTATGGAAAGTTTCTTACCCGGAGTGGAGTAGTCATGTCTGTATTTGAATTGGTTGGAATCTTATTTTTGGTGATGGGTGCCACCCAAAGCGTGGTGAGTGTTTGTTTGAGAAAAAATCCTGTCAGCTATCTGTTTCTTTTCATCGGTGTTCTGTTTATACTTACGGGTGTTTGGATGATGAAACTTTAGGCTTATGAAAATTGAAAAAATTCTTTATTTCGGAACCGCCCCGATTGCCGTGCCGGCATTAGAAGCGTTGCACGCGCAACCTGACTGCGAAGTGGTGGCGGTTTGCACTCAACCCGACCGGCCCAGTGGACGTAAACGGAAACTTACGCCCTCCGCGGTCAAAGTTTGTGCGGAAAAACTGGGACTTCCGGTTTTGACCCCCGAAAAAATTGGCGAGTTACGTGAGGAACTGGCGTTGCTCGATGCGGATCTCTCCGTGGTATTTGCTTATGGGCAATATATCCCCAAATCAGTGTTTGATCAGCCGGTGAGAGGCTCCATCAATTTCCATCCCTCTCTTTTACCCAAGTATCGGGGAGCCAGTCCCATTCAAAGTTCTTTATTGGACGGGGTGACCGAATCCGGTTTGAGTGTTTTGCAAGTGAGTGAGAAAATGGATGCCGGAGACCTGCTGATGCAAGCTCCGCTCAACATCAGCCCTGAAGACAACAGTATCAGCTTACATGAGCGCTACGCAGCATTGGCCGCCGAGCTGGTTCCGCAGATTTTGGCGGGGCTGAGAGATGAAACGCTGTTACCCGTTCCGCAAAAGGAATCGGAGGCGACAGAGTGCGGGAAGATTTCGAAAGAAGACGGGTTAATTTGCTGGGAAGATTCGGCCACCATGATTCTGAACCGCCTACGGGCATTTCAACCCTGGCCGGGGGCCTTTTTCCCTTTAGGCGATAAAGGCAATTTAAAAGTGCTTCATGCGGTGGTGGAACCGGGTGAGGGGCGCCCGGGCGAACTTTTGGATGTGAAGGGTGAGGGCCCCCTGATCGCATGTGGACATGATGCCATTCGATTATTGAGGGTGCAACCGCCAGGGAAAAAGCCCATGGATGGCAAATCCTTCTTAAACGGAAACCCGACTGAAACGGGAACAGTTTTTAGCGGATCATGAAGGATGCTCTTCATCATTTAATTTCTTCTTTAAAGGAGATGAGCCATTATCAGGAGGTCGATTATGACCGGATTGCAAAAGAAATTGGCGAGTCACATTTACAGCAAAGACTAGAGCGTCAATTAAATCTTTATGAGCGGCAATCCGGGTGGCTGCGCAAAAAGGGGCGGGCCTGCTATCGGAAATTTATTTTGTTGGGCCTCACCTGCACGGGGCTTTTAGGTCGGGCCAAACGTCAGGCTCGAAATCCGGTTTGGGTGGAACAGGAATGGTTTTTTAAAAATCTTCCCGGGGCATTTGATGGTTACCGTATTCTTCAACTAACTGATTTTCATTTTGATTTCATTCCTGAACTGCCGGGGATTATTAAAGAAATGCTTGCTGAAAAATCTTTTGATCTCTGTGTTTTAACCGGTGATTTTCGAGGTGAAACCACTGGTCCGTATGAAGAGTCCCTGGCTGATTTACGTAATACCCGTGATGGGTTGGGAGAAAAGGTTTATGCGGTATTGGGGAATCACGATAATGTGGAACTGATGCTGACCATGCCGGAACTGAATGTGAATTTGCTGATGAACCAAGTGGTGGAAATTGAACGGAAAGGGGAAAAAATCCAGTTGGCCGGGATTGATGATCCACATTATTACATGACCCATCATTTTGAATTCTTAAAACCCGATGAGAACATCTTCACCGTGTTGCTGGCGCATTCACCCGAATGTTGGCGTGAATCGGATTTGGCCGGAGTGGATTTTCAAATGTCCGGGCATACACACGGAGGTCAAATTTGTCTGCCGGGAGGTATTCCGGTTATTGCCCACCTGGATGGTTGCCCCCGGGAGATGATTCGTGGACGGTGGCGGGCGGGCAGTCTTCAGGGATATACTTCCCGCGGGGTGGGAAGTTCCAGTCTGGATTTACGGTTAAATTGTAAGCCTGAAGTCACTCTCCATACCTTGCGCCGTATGAAAAAATAAATTGAAAGCTGTGGGCGATGGGTATGATTTCGATAGAAAAGGGTGGCTGTCTGCCGGAATAATTGGATGTTTGATACGGATTGTTGTTAGGAGAGTCTCTCTATGAAAAAACCTTTGAATATCATGTTGTTACAGGGGGAGGATGTTGGCCGTCACCTGGGGTGTTACGGCGATGGCAACGCCCGCACACCGCATCTGGATCAATTGGCTTCTCAGGGAGTCCGGTATACCCAAGCGTTTTCTCATGCACCCGTTTGCGCCCCCAGTCGGGGCGGGATGGTGACCGGCCGGTATCCTTATTCATTGGGCAATCACCACATGCGCAGTCGCCTGGCCCATGCACCCCGGACATTTACCCAGGAGCTGCAGGATGCCGGGTATTATGTGAACTGGAATACCAAGCTGGACTTTAATTTCGAACCCCGGGAAGGGTGGAGGAATGCACAGTCTGAATGGTACAAACAGGCGGCACCTCAACAGCCTTTTATGGTGTATGAAAATTTCGGGGTGACCCATGAAAGTCGGATGTTTCCTCAAACGGAAGATGCCCTGATTTCTCCACCACCCGAAGCGGAAGGGTTGCAGGGCCACGATCCTGCGGAAGTGGTGGTGCCTCCTCATTTGACGGACTGTCCCGAAGTGCGTGAGCAAATTGCAAAGTACTACAATGCATATTCTGTGCTGGACGCCCAGGTGGGACGCCGTTTGCAGTGGCTCGAAGATCAGGGGCTTACAGATTCTACAATTGTGATATTTTTATCAGACCATGGCCGGGGGCTTCCCCGGGAGAAACGGTGGTGTTATGATGCGGGGATTCACCTACCTCTGATTGTCCGCTGGCCGGGCCAATTGGAGGCCAATACTGTTTGCAGCGATTTGGTGGCTTGGGTCGATATCGCCCCCACGCTCTTGTCTTTGGCCGGCGCCTCCATTCCTCAGGAGTATCAGGGGCAGGTCTTCCTCGGTGACGCGCCGGCAAAACCCCGGGACTGTGTGTTTGCAGGCCGGGACCGTATGGATGAAGTCTTTGATCGAGTGCGGGTTGTCCGTGATCACCGGTGGCATTATATTCGTAATTTTGCTCCGAAACTTCCGTGGTGCCAATACCAGAAATATATGGAGCAGCAAAAGGTTATGGGGGTGATGCGCGAAAAGTGGAAACAGGGAGAATTACAGGGAAGTGAAACCGTATTTTTCCAAAAGGAAAAACCGCTGGAGGAGTTGTTTGATTGTGAAAATGATCCCTATTGCATGAAGAACCTGGCCGGAGATCCCGCCTGCACAGAAATTTTGGCAGCGATGAGATCGAGACTGGATCAGCATTTGGATGAGGTAGAGGATTTAGCCGTGAACACCGAGGAGGATTTGGTCGCGGATGGAATTTTGACGGACCTGGTTCCCGAGTACCGGGCGCGGCAGGCGGAAGCTCCCCGGGAGTGGGTCGTGGGTCCTTATCCTTTTCCTATGACTTTACGGGATGCCCAGGAAATGGGTTTGGCAGAGAATACCTGAATTGGCGTTTAATGTAAGGTTGAACTCCTCATAACCGGCCGGTTTTACTGGCCCTGAAAAACTTTATAAAATAATTAAGATCGAAAAAATGAAATTCACCCGTATTGGTCTGGGCGGTCCTTGGGAGTGCTGGCGCGAACAGAAATACACCCATCATTTTAACGCTCCGTGGCAGGAGATTTCTTTACCGCACTCTTGGAATGGTTTTGATTGTGTGGATCCGGATGTCCCTTATTTTGAGGGCGATGGCTGGTTTCGGGGACTTTATACAGACTTCAAACAATTCTCTTTAAATGAGATTTTCAAGGTGGATCATTTCCTGCATGTGGAATGGGGGGACGAGAACCATGCCGGCAGACAGAGCGAAAATTCTGCCCCGGGATTGGATCTAGTTGAAGCCGGGCAGGGTGCGGATGAACAGGATGGGGACTATTCTTTGGCCGGACTGGGTCGTCTGATCGATAACCTGGGGACCGTGCAGGGGAGCCGCAACGTGCACACGGTAAATGGACGCAGCCAAATTTCTTATGAAATCAAGGGGCAACCCAACGTCTTGGGAGTGCATGTCGAAGGCCTGCCGCCTGGTTTGTCATCTGATACTCCGGTGCTGGCGGGTAGCTGCCATGACTGAATCGCTCTCCATTCAACAGGCAAGGAAATTGGCGTTACTGTCTCAGCGGTTGCCTGCTTCAAAGAGCAGTGGGAAAGCAGAGGACGCGACACTCTCGGCGGTTGAGCATCTCGGATATATCCAGATTGACACGTTGTCGGTGGTTCAGCGTGCACATCATCATACGTTATGGAACCGGAATCCGCGGTATCAAGCGGGTCAACTGGATCAGCTGATCGCAGAAAAAAAAGTTTTTGAGTATTGGTCTCATGCGGCCTCGTACTTGCCTTTTGGGGATTACCGATACAGTTTGCCCAGAAAACAGGCACTCAAAGACGGCACGCAACGTCATTGGTTTTCTCCTGATGCGCAAATGCTTCGATATGTTCTGGACCGAATCCGTTCCGAAGGACCCTTAATGGCAAAGGATTTTGAACAGAGCCGTAAACCGGCGGGAGACTGGGGGGTGAAACCTGCCAAACAGGCTTTGGAACTTTTGTTTATGCAAGGGGATCTGATGGTGTCAGAGCGGGTGAACTTTCATAAAGTTTATGATCTTACCGAACGGGTTTTGCCCGCCACGATTGATGCCACGGTTCCCACAGCTGAAGAGCAGGCCCGGCACCTGATTGTCCGATATTTACGGGCCAACGGCATCGGAACGCTTTCGGAATTCACTTACCTAAGGAAAGGTGTGAAAACGAATGTGTCGGCTACACTGTCGGAGATGCTTGCCGGTGGAGAGGTGATGCGCGTGCTTGTGGGCAGTGCGGCGTATTATGCCCTGCCTGCCTCCATGGCCTTGCTGAAAAAACCGCTGGCACGCAGTAAACTGAAAATTCTGTCTCCTTTCGATAACCTGGTGATTCAACGCAAGCGCATACAGGCATTATTTGGATTCGATTATCTTATCGAATGTTACCTACCGGCCGCCAAACGCAAATACGGCTATTTTTGTTTGCCCATATGTTGGGATGGGAAACTGGTGGCACGTATGGATTGTAAGGCAGACCGCAAGGCTTCAGCACTGCATATTTATCATCTGGCACTTGAGCCGGGTGTGCTGAAGGTGGATGAATTTATTCTGGCGCTGCAGAAAGAATTAAAGGCCTTTTTGAAATTCAATGACTGCACTGAGCTGGAAATACATAAAGTCACTCCCCCGAATCTGAAGTCCGCATTCAGTCGGTAGAGGGCTTCTGTTTTGCCGTTTTAAACGGAACTTGCGGTATTCCTTTTCCTGCATTTCGAATGATAAACGTTTTGCCGGCCTGTGGTTCCGTCAGGGTAGGGCTGATGCCGGTCGTCACATATAAATCGGTTAGTTCCGGCCCTCCGAAACAACAGGAAGTGGTTTCGATACAGGGGAAGTTAATGCGTTCAAGAAGTGTGCCTGATGGTTCAAATTTCACCACGCATCCTCCATGACAAAAGGCAATCCAGAGGTTCCCATCCACATCGGTGCACATGCCGTCCGGGACGCCTTTAATCATCTCTTCGGAATTGAAAAGAATCTGTTCATTGGAAATGGCACCGCTTTCGGGATCATAAGCAAAACTTCGAATATTGTATGAAGGTGTGTCGATGTAGAAACAGGTTTTCGCATCTGGAGACCAGGCAATGCCATTCGAGTTTGTGACATTGGAAAAAACCTTGTGGCAGGAAAGATCTTCGTCAAACCGATAGAGTGAGGCATTGCCGACAATTTTAGTGGTGGCGATGGAGCCGGCAAACAAACGTCCATCCGGAGATACGCCTGCATCATTAAAACGGTTGTCTTCGATATCGGATTCCGGATTGATGATGGGGGAGGAGATTCCCGTTTCAAGGTCTATAAAGAACAGACCTTCATCTCCCCCCCAGATCCAGCGTCCATCTTCACAAGGGAGTGCAAATCCTATGCGCTGATCGACCTGCCACACTTTATTTTCCTGCGTCACCGGGCAGTAACGAACAAGGGCTTTACCCGAAATATCCACAGCATAAAACTGATCGTTCCACCATACGGGGCCTTCACCCCACTTGAATGTTTGTGAGTTGAGTTGCTCGATTTTCATTTTTTTGCTTTTCGTTTTTGGGGGCGGTGAGGTTCAAAGGTCGTGCGCCGACTACGACTGGTGGTGTTGGCACGCGCTTGGGATTCATTGTAGAGCACTTCCTGACTCCGATAGGCTTTTTCACCTTTCTCCGGGCTGAGGCGGGTGTATACCCCGTCTGCACCCAATTCACGTGCTTTCACATTATCTTTGAAGCCTGCATTTAAGATGTGCTCAAGTTCTTCACGGAGCGCGGGTTCATCTACGGGTGTCATCAATTCCACCCGTTTATCCAAGTTTCGGGTCATCCAGTCGGCACTGGAAATAAAGACCCGGGGTGCGCCACCATGATAAAACCAGAAAATGCGTGAATGTTCGAGGAAGCGGTCCACAATACTGATCACGCGAATGTTTTCACTCAAACCCTTGATTCCGGGATGGAGGCAGCAGATCCCTCGCACCAGCAATTCAATTTTCACCCCGGCATTTGATGCCCGGTAGAGTTCTTCAATCATTTTGGTGTCTGCCAACGAGTTGAATTTTGCTCGAATTTGTGCTTTTTCACCCTGTTTTGCACGTTCGATTTCGCCTTCGATCATTTGGTATATAGAATTCCGAATGGTCAGGGGGGCGGCCGCAAGGCGTTGAAAACTTTGGGGCTGGCTGAAACCGGTAATGGTATTGAAAAACATGGTGGCATCCATGCCTAAATCGGGGTCGCAGGTTAAATAACTGATGTCTGTATAAAGTTTTGCGGTGCCCTCGTTGTAGTTTCCGGTGCCCAAATGCAGGTAACGGCGGATGCCGCCGGGTTCACGGCGGACAATGATCAGCAATTTGGCATGGGTTTTAAATCCTTTGACTCCGTAAATCACCTGGACTCCTGCCTGTTCCATGGCCCGGGCCCATTCAATGTTTCTGGCTTCATCAAAGCGGGCTTTTAGTTCCACGATCACGGTGACGGTTTTCCCCCGTTCAGCCGCCCGCATCAGGGCATTGACGATGGGGGAATTTTTACTGGTGCGGTAAAGAATTTGTTTGATGGCGATCACTTGAGGATCTTCGGCTGCCTGCTCAATAAGTTTCACCACCGGGTCAAAGGAGTCGTAGGGATGATGAAAGAGGCAGGGTTTGGCCGCAATCTGATCAAACAAAGGTTTGGCCAGATCCAATTGGGGGTGGGGGCAGGGGGGCCATTCCTCCTGGCGTAAATGGTCGTAACCGGGCAGTCCGGATATGCTGAAATAATCGGCGAAGTTCAGGGGGCCGGAAACTCTATAGATTTCATTTTCACTTATAGAAAAGATTTTTCGTAATTGACGTTCCGCGACCTGGGTTGCGGTGTCGAGTAACTCGATACGCACGCAATCACTGACTTTCCGCTCGCTGAGCACCGCGTCCATTTGGGTGACCAGGTCCAAAGCACCGTCTTCACTTACGGCCATATCGGCATTGCGGGTGATGCGGAAGGGCACCACTTCGAGAACCTCATCCGAGGGGAAGAATTGTTGGATGTGCATGGTGAGCACATCTTCGACCGGAATGTATCCGTAGCCATTTTCCACCCGCAGGGAAATAAAGCGGTCAATGTCACCGAGGATGGGCAGAATCGCCAACCGGGGAGTCTTTTTCTTGCCTTTGATTTCATCTTTCAGGCGGATAAAGAGTTGTAAGGCCAGATTGGGATAGAAGGGGGTTGTGCCATCCATGTTTACAGCGGCGGGGGTCAGAATAGAGGCGAGTTCTTCTTTGAATAATCGAAGCAACTGTCCTTTTTGTTCCGCATTCGCGCTTTCCGGCGTCACACGGACAATGCCGGATTCAATCATGGCCGGTTCGATTTCCTGTTTGAAGCACCTGTATTGTTCTTCCACAAGTTTGCGGGCTTTTTGGGTCGCACCCTTCAGTTGTTGACTGGGGGTAAGGCCACTTGGATCTTTTTTGCTGTGTCCGGGAGACTGCAGGAAATGCAGGGAACCCATCCGCACCATAAAAAACTCATCCAGATTGTTACTGGTGATGGCAATAAACTTGAGGCGTTCCAAAAGAGGGTTGTCCTGGTCACGTGCTTCTTCCAGAACTCTGGCATTAAAATCAAGCCAGCTACTTTCACGGTTAATAAATTTCAAACGGCTCATAATGGTTTATCCTTTCACTAAAATCACATTCATTCCGAATACTTGTTCGAACATTTTCCCTTTCACTTGCAGGGCCGAGTTTTCCAAATGGAGATTGTCGACGCCGGGTACCCGAATAATCAGAGTTTCCTCACGCCGCTCGCAAACAATTTTATGAATGCGCCGTCCACGTGACCGGGCTAACGCATCGGCCACCCGTAACAGGGCGGAAAGTTGTTGCACGACGATTCGGTCGCGCCGGGGGAGGCTTTGGTACAGAGGGTGGCTCGCTTTGGGGGCGGAGCGCCGGTGGTAACGTGCAATGTTGGCGACAATGCGACTGTCTCGCCGACCCAAACCGAAAATATTGCAATTGGCTAAAATATACATGGAATGTTTATGATGGCTGGTGGCGCCGATAAACGTTCCTATCTCATGCAGGAGGGATGCGATTTGGAGGAGGACGCGATAACGCAAGCCGAGGTGATGTTCTTCTTTAAGTTCATCAAACAATTGAAGGGCGAGTCCGGCAACTTCTTTTCCGTGGGCCTCATCCAATGCGAATTTCCGGCCGAGCTGTAATGCGGAATCGAGCATTTGTTCCTGGTAGATTTCGGTCCACCCTTCCTCTTGAGCGAGTTCCTGCAGCAGACCGTCGCGCATACTGAATGCCCCGACTTTGAGGGTTTTGCATCCCAGGTCCTCCGCAAACCGGACGTAAGCATAAAGGGCGGGGCCCAGGGTTTCGGCCTCTGCAAAGGTGAGCTGGTACTTTTCCACACACTGCTCTGTACTGAGGTGTAGAATTTCATCGGTAAACGTTTTCCATTTTTTCAATGGGATGGGCTGGAGCGTTTCCCGGTTCCACTCCGGATTTATGTTTTTGGCCAAAAAGCGTGCGTCACCTCCCAGCAGGATTAGAGAAGGATCTCCTTCCTTAAAGTCGTCCCTCAATTGATGGAGGGAATTTGAGACTTCCTGTTCCAGGACTTCACGTATTTGATTCTGGGGGGTGCGTTGTTGCTCCAGTTGGTTTCTCATTCGCAGGGACCCCAGGCGCATCACCCGGGTTTCCACGATGTTTTGATTGCGAAGTTCCAGAATTTCTGTGCGCCCCCCGCCGACTTCCATTACCAGAGTATGTTCGGTGGTTTTGCGGCGTTTGTCCCGTATAAAGGGGAGGACACTTAAGTAGGTTAACCGGGTGGCTTCGGCATCATCCACGATTTCGATTTCAATCCCGGTGGCCATGGCGACCCGGTCCAGGAGGGTTTCCCGGTTTCCGGCTTCCTGCACTGCGGAGCTGGCGACTGCACGCACGTTCTCTTTATCCACCCGGTACTCACGCATGACATGCTGGAAGCTTTCCAAGGTGCGCACGCATGCTTCAATGGTGGAGCGGCGAATTCGTCCTTTGGTGAAAACATCCTGTCCGAGCCGAACAGATTGATTAAGTTTTTCCAAAAATTGGATGTTTCCGGCTTCGTCAATATCCGCAAGTGCCATGCGAATGCTTGAAGTGCCGATATCGATAACGGCTACTGTGCGAGAATTCATTTTGTCTCCTGTTTACGTACCCAAGCTGCAGCCCCTAGGGCGGTGGCGTGATCTCCCAACTTGGCAATTTCTATTTTGCAACTTCCTTGAAGGGCATCCATGATTTTGGGTTGCATGGCATCTTCCACATGTTTTTTGTATAGCGCGGGCATCGCTTCCGCAAGGCCACCGCCTATCACCATAATTTCCGGCGCGAGTAAATTCACGACGCCCCCCAGTGCCTGCCCCAAAGCGGTACAGGCATCGATGATAATTTGTTCGATGACTTTGTCTCCATTTTCCACCGCGGAGGCGAGGGCCCCTGATTTAATTCGGGCGGGGTCACTGCCCACATTTTCCGATAACCAGGGGGCCTGACCCCGAATGACCGCTGCGGAGGCAGCAGTTGCAATGGCGAGTCGACCTGCGACTGATTCCAAACATCCTTTTCTTCCGCAACCGCATTGTGCGCCGTTGGGAACCACTTGAAAATGTCCAATTTCCATGCAGGTCCATTTGCTTCCTCTGAAAATATCTCCTTGATAGACCAAAGCCCCGCCGATGCCTGTGCCGGGGAAAATACCGAACACGGTGGAGGCGCCTTTGCCGGCTCCATTCATATATTCGCCAAAAGTTCCGGCATCCACATCATTTGCCACGGCGGCCGGCACCCCGAATTCTTTTTCAAGCATTTTTTTGATGGCGACGTCATACCAACCAATATTGCCTGCCTTGACGAGTACCCCGGTTTGTAGATTTAAAACCCCCGGACAGCCGATACCGACTCCGCTCAAGTTATCCTTTGAGATGCCTGCATCATCCAGAGCGTCGTGAGCGGTTTTTAACAGGCGGGCAATTCCGGCCTCTTGACCCAGTTCGGCTTTGGTTTTTCTTTTCGTGCTCCCGATCAGATTAAAATCCTGATCGTAAACTTCTGCGAGTATCTTGGTGCCCCCTAAATCAATCCCCAGCCAATATGTTTGTTCTGATGCTTTATTGCTCATTCCGCTGTGCTATCAGAGCACAGGTCCCGCCTCAACCCCATATCTGCAAAGTTCGGTTAGAATTTTATTATGAAAACAAACTCAGCTCCATTAATATGTCCACCGCATCACTTCGATTGGTTGCCAGCGCCAAACCGTTTTTACGATGTGGATTGAGGGTTAAGAGGGTGGTGTAACCACTGCATTGTCCGCTGTGCCAATAGCGGGGCTCCCCTTGAATGCGGTCTAATCTCCAGCCGAGTCCATAGTCCAGACGGGGATTCCGGGTAATGCAGCTGTGGGGTTTCCAGCGGTCATCTTCGGTTTGAATGCTGAGCAGAAACTGTCCCCATTTGGCTAAATCGGGCATGCTGCCGATGAGTTCACTGGCAGGGGCAATTAAGTGGTTTTGTTTGGCAAAGAACGGGGGGATGGGCTCGGGTTTTCCAATGGCGGATACGCCATGGGGCGGGGCGGCGTCCCGGCCCCATGTTTCGTCGATGTGGGTGGTTCGTGACATCCCGAGTGGATTGAGGATTTCTTCGGAGACGAGCTCTTCCCAGGTTCTGCCGTCTATCTCTTCGAGCCATTGCCCCAGCACGGCATACATGATGTTGGAATAGCGGTGTTTTTGTCGGATGGGACCCTCGAGTGGCAGGCGGGGCAACCGTTCCTTGATATAGGCCTCTCTCGAAAGTTCACATTGCACCCAATCCGCAGTGTGAGGGGCCAGGCCTGAGAAATGGCAAAGCGCATCCCGTGGGGTCATTTCAGCCGTCGCTTGCGAATCGCTGAGCTTAAAATAGGGGAGAATCTCTCGTATAGGGATATCTAATTTTTCCCGGAAACCCTCCCCGAGACATAAATGGGATGTGAACGTTTTGGTGACGGAAGCCAGGGGGAATCGGGTATCCTTCGCAATATTTTCTCCTCCGGCGGAGGTGGTGATTTCATGGGCATCAAAGCGGCTGCATACCCAGGTGGGTAGAGGGAGATTCTCGATATCCATGGCTGTGGTCATTCGCATGCTTGAGCATGAAAGCCGTATGAAGTCGAGATTTTCTCTCCGGGCAAAACAGATGGGCAATTGCGGAAGGCATTTCTCATGACCGACGCCCAAATAGATTGCAATGACGCAGATTCTGAATAAACCAGTTGTATGCAACATACAGATTTTACTCATACCCCTGATCGTAATCATACCGGGAGCCTTAAATGGCAAAAATATCAAGACCGCGAGGTTTTACCCATGTGGGTGGCGGACATGGATTTTCTGTCTGCACCGGAAATTATTCAAGACCTGCGGGACCGGGTGGATCATGGCGTGTTCGGCTATACCGTTCCCTACACCGAAGCACAGAATGCCGTGTTGGATTATTTGAAACGGGAACACCATACCGTGGCCCAGGCGGATCAACTCTGCTGGTTGCCCGGTTTGGTGCAGGGGCTCAATTTGGTTTGCCGCGCGGCCGGTCAGGAGGGCGACGCGGTGATGGTGAATACTCCCGTTTATCCGCCATTTCTTTCCGCGCCCGTTTTTTCCAATCGGAAGCGGATAACTTCCGAACTGGTGGAAATGGAGGATGGCCGCTATACTTTTGACCGCGAAGGAATGGAGGCCGCGGTAACGCCGGAGACCCAATTATTTATTTTGTGTAACCCCCACAATCCCGTGGGTCGGGTGTTTGACCGTGATGAATTGGAGTGGTTATTGGATTTCTGTGAAAAACATGATTTGTGGATCTGTTCCGACGAAATTCATTGTGACCTGATTTTGGATGAACAGGTGACACATACCCCCATTCTTACCTTGGGGGAACGGGCGGCTCAGCGGAGTATTGTTTTTCTGTCTGCCAGCAAGACCTATAATCTCCCCGGTCTGGCCTGTGCCTATGCGGTGATTCCCAATCCCGAAATCCGGGCGGCTTTTCAGAAAGCTTGCCGGGGAATTATTACCGAGGTGAATTGCTTTGGATACGCCGGTTTGATTGCCGCCTACACGAAAGGGGAGCCTTGGCGTCAGGAGATGTTGCCGGTATTACGTGAGAATCTGCGGCTGATTGAAAAAACGTTGTCTGAGAAACTGCCCAAAGTGAAAATGCCCAAAATGGAAGCCACCTATCTTGCGTGGATGGATTTCAGGGCGTATTCTCTTGAGAATCCCGTGGCGTATTTTGAAGAGCGGGGGATCGGCCTTTCCAATGGAATGGATTTTGGTGCGCCCAAAGGTTTTTTGCGTTTTAATTTTGGATGCAGCACCGAACGGGTTCAGCAGGGCTTGGATCTAATTTGTGACGCACTTGCTTGAAAGCATGGCTTCTGAAATAAAATATAGCGTAAAAGTAAAGCCCAACTCTTCACAGAGTCGTCTGGAAAAACAGGAGGACGGGAGCTGGGTCGCGTGGCTAAAATCGCCTCCGGTGGAAGGGAAGGCGAACAAAGAATTACTCGCGCTGGTTGCCAAAGAGGCAAGGGTGCCCAAGAGTCGGGTGGTGTTGGCAGGCGGTGGCAAGAGCCGGATCAAACGGCTTCGGGTGGTTATATAAACAGTACCGCTGCCTCCATAAGCGGAATTGCGGTTTTAATGAAATCGAACCGCGGATTCTTCACAGCTTCAATTGACTTTTAGAGTAGAAATGGGAAGTTGGGATTATGTCAAATTCTCCTTATAAACTGGCTTCCGATTTTCAACCAGCAGGTGATCAGCCCCAGGCCATCGAAACGCTCTGCGAAGGACTGGATGCGGGTAAACGGTTTCAGGTGTTGGAAGGGGTTACCGGGTCGGGAAAAACCTTTACCATGGCCAATTTGATTCGGCACTGGGGCGGACCGACGCTGATCATCTCCCACAACAAAACTTTGGCGGCCCAGTTGTATGCGGAGATGAAACAGTTTCTGCCTGAAAATGCGGTCAGCTATTTTGTCAGTTACTTTGATTATTATCAGCCAGAGGCCTATATTCCGACCACCGATACGTTTATCGATAAAGACTCCAGTATTAATGAAGAGATTGAGCGATTGCGGTTGGCGGCCACCAATGCCCTGTTGAATCGCCGGGATGTGGTGATCATCGCTTCGGTTTCCTGTATTTATGGTCTGGGTTCTCCCGAAGATTATCAAAATATGCTTATCCATTTACAGGTCGGTGGGGAGGTCGATCGGGATTTATTTTTGGAAAAACTGGTTGCGATCCAATACACACGTAATGAAATGGAAAAATCCCCGGGTACTTTTCGGGTGAGAGGGGATACGGTTGAACTGTATCCCAGTTATAATGAGGAAGGGGTCCGCATCAGTTTTTGGGGAAATGAAATCGAGCGCATTCAGCGTTTTGATCCTTTGACCGGGGATGCGCTGGAAAACTTCACCGAGATTCATATCAGTCCCGCCCGCCACTTTGTAACCCCGTATAAAAAGGTGGAAGATGCGTTAGGGGATATTGAAAGGGATATGGAAAACCGGGTGGCGGAATTCGAAAAAGATGGGAAATATTTGGAAGCGCAGCGGATTCGTATGCGAACCGAATATGATCTGGAATTGCTCAAAGAAATGGGCTTTTGCAATGGAGTGGAAAATTATTCCCGCTATTTGACCGGGCGGAAACAGGGCGATCGCCCTTTCACTTTGCTGGATTATTTCCGGGAGGATTTTTTGACCATTGTGGACGAATCCCATGTGTCGCTTCCGCAGATTCGGGGGATGTACAACGGTGATTTGGCCCGGAAATCGGTGTTGGTGGAGCACGGATTCCGTTTGCCCTCCGCCCTGGATAACCGTCCGCTGGCCTTCGATGAGTTTATGCAATGCACCGGTCAAATGCTGTTTGTATCCGCCACACCGGCGGACTTGGAAGTGGAGATGAGTGGCGGGGTGACGGTACCGCAAGTGATTCGACCCACCGGACTTGTGGATCCGGAAGTCGAGATCCGTCCTTTGTCCGGTCAAATTGATGATGTGATGCATGAGATCCGGGAACACGCGGACCGGAAACAACGGGTGCTGGTGACCACACTCACGAAAAAGACTGCGGAAGATTTGTCGGCATATTTAGAAGCCCTGGATCTTCGCACCAAATATCTGCACAGTGATATTGATGCTATTGAGCGGGTGGAAATTATTCGGGCATTGCGTAAAGGGGAGTTTGACTGCTTAATCGGAATCAACCTGTTGCGGGAAGGGCTGGATATTCCCGAAGTGGCTCTGGTCGCAATCTTGGATGCGGATAAAGAAGGCTTTTTGCGTTCACATACTTCGTTGATTCAAACTGCCGGGAGGGCCGCCCGTCATTTGGATGGCAAAGTTATTCTGTATGCCGATAAAATTACAGATGCGATGCAGGCCTTGTTGGACACCACAGAAAAGCGTCGGAAAGTTCAATTGGCCTACAATCAGGAACACAATATTACTCCCCGCCAGATCGTTAAAGAAATTCAGGACAGTTTGGCTGTCCTGAAAACTGCAGAAGATGTGGAAGAACAGATGGTGGCCGAATCGGGTGGAAGTTATGACGTAAAAGAAGTGCTGCGTGAAATGGAAAGTGAGATGGTGGAAGCCGCCAACTCTCTCGAATATGAACGGGCGGCGATGTTGCGAGACCAAATTGCAGAACTCCGTACCGCATTACCCACAGAAGCGGGAAGTGTCAAAAAAATGAAGGGAAAGAAGCCATTCAAATATCCGAAAGGCGGCCGAAAGAAATAGACCATCGGGCAGCTGTTGAGCTACAAATCCTCTCTAGGACCCTGGTCCTGTATTTAGGGGTAAGCACAGCTGAGACATGAATACCGCAAACGGTGTGATTGATAATGTGACCCAAGTGTGGCTGACCGGTCGCCCGCTGTAGTTTATTTTTCCACTAAAAGAAACCCAGCCTGCGACCTTATCGCTGACTGGGTTGAAATTTCATCGGACCTGTGGCCCGCATGGGTGGTGGTGAATTGGACCTTACTTCTTCACAAACTTCGCCACAAACATGCCGTCGGCGCGGGTTTGGTTCGGGAGGAAGCTGAGGGTGCCATCGGTGGTTTCTCCGGTGAGCGGATTCTCGAAGGGACTCAATTCGTAATCGGGGGTGCTTTCCAAAAATTCACTTACCACTTCAATCGTTTCCGTTTTACAGAGGCTGCACACGGCGTAGATTAATGTACCGCCGGTATTTAAGGCCGGGCCTACAGTCTGAAGCATTTTCACCTGTCGACGGTGTCCCTGATTCACATCCGAAGCTTCGGTGCGCCAGGGGGCGTCCGGATTGCGACTCCAAGTGCCGGTGCCGGAGCAGGGGGCATCCACTAAAATACCGTCAAAGGAGACGTTGGGGAGTTGAATATCAGACTTGAGTAAATCCAGGGCATAACGACGGACTTTACTCAGACCGTGACGGCGACCGCGGCGGGTCAGTTCCGAAAGAACTTCTTCGCGTCGATCGGTACAGGTGAGATCCAGATTGCGCTCAGCCTGATCCAGTAATTGAAGACTTTTTCCACCATTTCCACAGCAAGCATCCCACCATTTCTGGCCGGCCTGCGGATTGCAAATGCGGACCACTTGCTGACTGGACAGATCCTGAATTTCGAGATGCTCTTTCTGGGTTTGCAGCCAACGGCTGACTTTTCCCGCATCTTCAAATGCATACGATTCAGGTGAGGCTTCTCCGGCCCATTCTGCCCCGTCTTCGATTAACTGCGGATGCAGATTCGCACGGGCATTTTGATCCACCCGCAACCAGGTGGGGGGGCGTTGAAAGTGTTCTGCCAGGCGGTCCTGGTAATTTCCGAGGTGATCGGTTTGTTCTTTCCACCAGCGGGGAAGCCATTCCTCCACCGGTGACAATTCAATACCAAAAGCGCTTTCGATTTTAGCTTTACGGTCCGCAAAGGGTTCGTGTGCTTGGGCGGGGGGCGGTGCCGTCCAGTCCAGTTCTTCAAGCATCGCCAGAAGTGCCGGGGGCCATTCACGGTTTTCCAGGGCCCAAGCCGCGCAAACACCTCGTGCCAAGGGCAGGTCACCTACAGCGCCGTGCCAACGAAACCACGAGAAAATGGTGTCCCGAATGAGCCGGCGATCACGGCTTCCGTATTTTTTATTGCCGGCAATCAAGTTATTGATGATCCGGTCTGCGGGCTGGCCTTCCCGTACGCCTTCTTCAGTGGTTTCCAGCATCGCCAAAACGACGGCTGCCTGACGCGGGGCCCACGAGGGGAGTGTTGATTCGCTCATAGTAACCTTTTGACCGATTCATCGGCGTTGATTTCTTCCGTAAGATCAAAAGCGGAAATGCTTTCGCCATCTGCGGTACATTCGGGGTTGCCGGCAAGGGCGGTAAGTCTTGAGGCATCGACTCCTGCAGCCAAGAGCTGTGATCCAAAGAGGGTATCCGCCAACTCGATGGTGGTTGCCGCATCGTGATCGGTGAAGAAACGCTGGAGTTCCACCATGCCTTCCAAAGGACCGGCAGAAAGATGGACACCGTTTGAACCTTGGTTTACTGCTTTCATATTGAAAGCCTTCTGGTTTGCGAGAAGTTCAGCGCGAATGCTGCCGGCTTCGGCTTTGGAGGGATCTGTGGTACCGGTCAGCTTGCCGCGTAAGACCTTCCAATCCTTATTGGAGCGTCCTTCAATGGCGATAATGGCCCGTCCGGGAGTGGTGTATGGAACCAGTTGGTAGGCGTGGAAAGGGTTGAGAACCAAATAGATCTGACCTTCCATATCAAGACGCATACAATAACTGCCGCCACCGAGTTTGCTGGTGCCCAGGTTGTCACTGAGGGTGCAAAGGGTGAGAGGGGTGAATTCGGGTTGGGCCTCCAGAAATTGATGTCCGCCCAAAACCTGTGCACCGTTGGCCAAGTCATCGGCAAACTCACTTTCGAGTTTTGCCCGGGCTTGTTCGGTGAGTGCGGAGACGCCCTGTTTGCTGATGGCGTTGATCACACCGTAGTGTTGATCTAAAATGGCGTGTTTGGATAAATAAGCGGAGGGAAGGATGCGGATGGCATGAACGGTCACTTCAAAGTGGTTTAAGCGCTCGAAAATCATGTTCATGATTTCGGGAAGTTTCACATCTTCGTGAATGGCGGTCGCTTCAGGTTTTAAAAACATCAGAAACTGATGGGTACCATTTTCTTCGGGTTTTACATAGGGTTTGATCCAGATGGGCTTCTGGGAGATAATGGCTTTTTCAAAAGATTCAAATACGATCGTTTTCATGGGTCTCCAATGGGAATTCCGAAACACGGAAATGGGGTTACTTCTATTTCCTTGTTTCGGAAAATAGGGAAAGTGGTGGGCCCGGCCGGACTCGAACCGACGACCTAGAAATTATGAGTTTCCAGCTCTAACCAACTGAGCTACAGGCCCGTGTGAGCGCCTTTCCTTATTCAAGTCATCGCTGATTGCAAGGGCAAAGCCTGACTGCTTAAAGCGGCTTGAGAACGGCCAGTACCTGACCGGATTTGACTTTGTCATCCACCCGTACGCGAAGTTCAGATAAAATGCAGTGTTCTGGTGATTTCACGGCCATTTCCATTTTCAGGGACTCGAGGATCATGATGGTATCACCGGGTTTGAGAATCTCGCCGGGACTGGCTTTGATCTGGTAGACCAGTCCGTCGGCTTGGCACATGAGTTTTACTGCCTCCTGCAGCCCTTCTCCTTGTCGGCCCTCGTCCAGTTCGACTTCAATATATTGTCCGCCGACTTTAACCCGTCCATCGATGATTTCGACTTGGTAGCTGTGACCATCCACTTTGACATCATAGCGCCCTTTGGCGGCTGGAGCCACCACCGGTGCCGGGGTGGCGGGAGCGGGAGGTGTCTCCACTTTGGGTTCGACTTTGCGGACGGCGGTTTTGGCGTCACCTTTGAGAAAGGCGATACCCTTGGCCCCGCAACTGGCAACGATAAAGATATTTTCGTCAGTTACTTTTAAATCGTTTTCTTTGAGTATTTTGGTTGTGGCTTTTATGCCCAGATTCGGATTCGCGTTGTTTAAATCAATGGGATGTTCGGTGGTGGGCTTCAGGTTGAGTTGTTCGGAAGCTTTGGCCACCAGTTCCGGATCGGCGGGTACGGGTGTTTTACCAAAGTACCCCAGAATCATTTTACCGAAGGGTTCAGAGATTTTTTCCCAGGGGCCAAACATCACATTGTTAAAGGCCTGTTGGAAATAGAACTGGGAAACCGGAGTTACGGATGTGCCGAATCCGCCTTTGGAAACCACTTCGCGCATGGCCCGAATGATTTCGGGGTATTTGTCCATGATTCCGTTGTCCCGGAGCATTTGGGTGTTTGCGGTAAGAGCGCCACCGGGCATAGGGCACCAGGGAATGATGGGTTCAACCCGGGTCGCTTCCGGCGGTAAAAAATAATCTTTCATGCAATCCTGAAAGGTTTCTTCCAGTTTGCGGATTTTATCTACATCGACATCCAGTTGGTAATCACTGTGACGGAGTGCGTGCCACATGGTGAGCACATCGGGTTGACAGGTGCCGCCGGAGCAGGGGGTCAGGGAAAGGTCAATCGCATCCGCACCGGCTTCCAGCGCCGCTTGGTTACAACTGACTGCAATACCGGCCGTATCGTGGGTGTGAAAGTGAATATACGTCCCATCGGGAAGAATTTTGCGGGCGCGTTTGATGGTTTCATGGACCACGGCCGGGGTGGCGGTTCCGCTGGCATCTTTGAAGCAGACGGAATCGTATGGCATCCCTGAATCGAGAATGTCGCGAAGGGTTTTCTCGTAAAAATCCGCATCATGAGCGCCTTCACATCCGGGGGGGAGGGCCATGAGGGTCACACACACCTGGTGTTTAAGTTTGTGATCTGTGATTGATTTGGCTGAGTCTACCAGATTGTGGTAATCATTAAGGGCATCAAAATTACGGATGGTGGTCATGCCGTGTTTCTTGAACATTTTGGCATGGAGATCCACCACGTCGGCCGGTTGGGATTCCAGGGCAACCACATTGACTCCCCGGGCGAGGGTTTGGAGATTGGCATCCGGTCCGGCGGCTTTGCGGAAGCGGTCCATCATGTCGAATGCATCTTCATTGCAATAGAAATAGAGGGACTGAAAGCGGGCGCCTCCACCTGCTTCAAAGTATCGAATGCCGGCATCGCGGGCGGCTTCCACGGCTGGGATAAAATCGTCGGTAAATACGCGGGCGCCGTAAACGGATTGAAAACCATCCCGGAAAGCGGTGAGCATAAAATCTATATTTTTCATTTCGTGGGCCCTTTTGAGGTGGATTGTTGATGATAGGCAAAGGCGGCGGCGACGGCTTTACGTCTTGCTTCCGCAAATTTGGGATCGTCTGTCCACTGTTGTGGAGTTTGACGTTGCACGACCGTGGGCATGGTCCGTGGTTTACCTTCTTTTAGGATCATTAACAGGAGGAGTAAGAGTCCACCAAATCCAAGGAGCGTCCATAAGCTGGATGAATCCGCACTCATAAGAAATGGGATATAGCACAGTAGAAATGTATTCATAATGATCATGAATACTTTAGTGTTAAATAATTGTCAATATGTAAACTGACAAATAATTAACGGAATAATCTATCGGCCGCAACAGGCTTTAAATTTCCGACCGCTGCCGCAGGGGCAGGGCGCATTCCGTTTCGGCGGGGCCATGGGGGCGAGGTCGGGCTGTTGGGCGACGACCTGCATGACATCTGAAGCCGGTCTCTGGGACCGCAGGAGCTGGCACATGATATCCATGGTGGGCTTCATATGATTAAAAATCCGTTTGTATCCGGGGCAGAGATAGTTCAGTCCGGGGTCTCCGTCAGGCGTTTTCATGAAACGGTGTTTGGGACATTCTCCGTGGCAGGCGAAGCGCACAGAGCAGTCCCGGCAGTATTTGGGAAGTTTGGAAAGTTTGTCTTGGCCAAACTGTCGTTGCTCTTTGCTTTCGACCATCGATTTGATGGACTGGTTCATGATGTTGCCCAATTTGTATTTGGGATAAACATAATGATCGCAGGAGTAGAGGTCACCATTGTGTTCGAGGGCCATGGCGGTTCCGCAGGTGGGACTGAACACGCAGAGGGCGCCACTCATACCCATCCAGTTTCCCAATGCGACATCAAAGAACTGCACGAAGGTTTTGCCCACATCATGGCGGACCCAGTGGTTGTAGATATCGACCAGGAATTGGCCGTAGTCTTCCGGAACCAAACTCCATTCGGTCACCAGACGGTTGCGTTCCACTTTTTGGAGTTCCGGAGGTTGGCTGAGATCGAGCCCCAAATTTTTGGCAACGGAATCCGCATCCCGTTCGACGAGGGGGATAAATTGAATGTAGCCGGAGCCGATTTCTTTGAGGTAGCGGTAGACTTCGGCCGGTTTTTGGCTGTTTTTCCTGCTGACCACTGTCAGGGTATTAAATTCGACTTTATGTTTTTTAAGGATGTTCAATCCGCGTATGACCAAGTGGCTGGATGGCTTGTCCCGTTTATCTACACGGTAGGCATCGTGTAGATCCGGAGGACCGTCGATACTGAGACCTACGAGAAAATCGTTTTCGGCCAAAAACTCACCCCATTTATCATTGAGTAAAGTGCCATTGGTTTGAATGGCATTGGTGATTTTTTTGCCATTGGCATGTTTTTTCTGCAGTTCGATGATTTTTCGAAAGTAGTCAACGCCGAGCAGGGTGGGTTCGCCCCCTTGCCAGGCAAAAGAAACTTCGGGCACGGATTGTTGTTCGATGTATTGTTGAATGTAATTTTCAAGCACATCATCGGCCATGCGAAATTGTTCGGTTTCGCCAAAGAGCTTTTCTTTTTCCAGATAAAAACAATACGTGCAGTTCAGGTTGCAGATGGGACCCACCGGCTTGGTCATTACATGAAAAGCGGGGATGCTGGGCTGGGTGAGGCTGGGTTGTGGATTCGTCATTTTTTTTCTTCCTCTAAAGTAGGTTCGGTTTGGGTCGCACCAATCACTGCGGATTCTCCGGGATCCGTGCCGAGAAGAATGGCGATCCACTGGGTTTCCGGTTTGGACTCCATGGCGATTTTGATGATCATGGTTAAAGGAACGGACAAAAGCATACCGACCGGACCGAAAACCCATCCCCAAAAGATCAGTGACATCCAGACGACAAGTGTACTCAATCCAAGGCCTTTTCCCATCACCCGGGGTTCAATCAAATTTCCGATAATGATATTGATACAGAGGTAACCAATGCCCACGGCGATGGCCTTGGGGGTGCCGACTTGAACCAAGGCGAGCATCACTGGAGGGACGGCAGCCAAAATGGATCCAATGTTGGGAACGTAATTGAGTAAAAAGGCCAGGATGCCCCACAGCAAGGCGTAATCCAGTCCGATGATGCGACATAAAACATAGGCGCAAATCCCCGTGACCAGACTGATCCAGCTTTTGATGGCGAGATAGCGGGTGAGAGATTCTGAAAAACGATTCAGGGCGGGGACGCTGCCATGCTCGGGTCCCAGCGCCATTTTTAATTTGTTGGGAAACCCTGCGAGTTCCAGCAGGAGAAACACCACGGTCAATAAAATCATAAAGGTGTTGGTGAGCATTCCTTTTAAAAATTGGGTAAGGGTATTCACCACCAAGGTCATGGTTTTGGCAGGATTGATCAGGGAGTAGAACGTATCTGAATTTACATCGATTCCTTTGGCGGTGAGCCAGCTGAACCAACCCGCGGTAATTTGTTTGAGGCGAATTTGAAAGGTGTCCGATTCCGCAGCAAATTGGTTAATCGAGGATCCGGCAATCTGTACGAGAATCCATAAAGCACATAACACGGTGGTGATGATAATGAGGACGGCAAAAGAGGGGCGAATTCCTTTTTTCTTCATCCAAATCATGGCCGGAGAAGTGAGCAACGCGATAAAACTCGCCAAAAGAAAAGGGATAATGATACTTCCTGCCGAACGAAGACCGGCGATAACCAGAATAAAGGCGGCAAAGGTAAAGAGACCACGTGATAAACCTGAAAAATTCATAGGCACTATAAAACAGAAAAAGCGGAATAGTGCGAGAATGATTGGTAAAGGATCTTGTTTTAGGGGTGTTTTGAAGAAGTTTGATAAAAAATGTTTTTTCATCTTGATTCCGACAAATTTTTCATTAGCTGTACGCACTCTTCGATACGGAGAAACATTCCAGCGTGGCTCAATGGTAGAGCGGGTGACTGTTAATCACTAGGTTGTAGGTTCGAATCCTACCGCTGGAGCCAATTTAACCCCGCACTTGTGCGGGGTTTTTTGTTATATACGACTTGTGGTGTACGAAACGGGGAAAACGGGAGGGGCATCCCCAATAAGTGGGGCCGTGGAGATTCAGGGCGCACGGAGTTTCAGTGGCATGGTCCCCGCCATGTGTACTGAACTTTTTTATGTCTTTGGGTTTTGAAATTTTCACAGAACCCAAGAGATGGGGCTGTTTATAAAATTTTTAACTGTGCCGTAGCACTTTAGAGATGGAGATGGTATGGCTGGGCACGTTTGTTCGAATCGAACCAAACCCAGCTCACAAATTTATAAAAATATCTCCTTTTTGATTGTTGTTAAATTTAGAAGGATCATTCAATATGGCCCCTCACAAACAAATGCCGAAAACTAAAAAAAAATCTGTTTCATCTCAAGTTTCTCTGGATCGAGGGTCACCGACCTTGATGCGACGAATAAATATTCGGCAATTATTGGATGCGATGCGAATTCTTGGACCTTGTTCACGGGTTGATTTGACCCGGCACACCGGGCTGAGTGCGCCGACGGTTTCAAAGGTAATGAAAGAATTGCTCCTCCGCCAATTGGTGGAGACATTGTCTACTCCCAAACAGCCTTCAACCGGCCGGCCAAGCACCATCTATCAACTGGCCCGTGAAAAAATACAATTTCTTGGCTTGGTTATTGATATTGAGCAATGTCGCATCATTTCTGCAGGATTGGATGGGAAAGAGGATCCAAAACGTTCACGGGTGTTTGCAACCCCACAGACCTACGCGGATTTGATCACCACGGTATCCCGTAACCTTCAACAGGTCGCCGCATTAAAAGAGGGTGCAGAGGTTTTGGGGGTGGGCGTTTCGGTTCCCGGTTTGATTGATGAATCGGATGGTCGACAGGTTTTGTCTCCCAATGTCCATTTTATGGATGGTTGTTATCCTGCGCGGGACATTGCAAATGCAACAGGTTATGTCACCCAGGTGGTCCAGGAAGAAAAGGGGTTGTGTTTGGCCGAGCAGCTGTTTGGTCAGGCACGGGATTTAGATGATTTTGCAATGATTGATATCAGTGCCGGGGTGGGGTTGGGCGTGATCAATTCGGGTCGTTTTATCAATGGGACCCGGGGGTTTGCCGGGGAATTAGGGCATATAACCATTGCGCCCAATGGACTTCTGTGCGGATGTGGAAACCGGGGATGTCTGGAGACCGTGGCTTCCGATGTCGCATTTTCACGTTTGGTCATGAAAAAATATCCGGAGTTAAAAGATCTGGATGATATCATTGAAGCGGGTCAGCAGGGAGTGTTGAATATTTCCGAGGAGCATCAGCAGGCCATAAATGCATTGGCCATTGGGATGGGGGTAGTGATCAATCTTTTTAATCCCAGTGATATTTTTGTGTATGGACGATTGTTTGATGTCAAAGAAGGCTCGTTTGACGGCTTGCTGAAGCAGGTTCGAAACCATGCAATTGGTCCGTCCATGGATAAGGTATCGATTGTACGCGCGCGGGGAAGCAAACGCCTTGGGGCTTTGGCGGCGATTATCGAATATCACATGGACACTTTGGCTCCTCGTCTGGGGTAAAGCTGATCTCTTGCGGACCCGTTTTTTATGAGTTTCCGGTTTAGATGTACTTTCCGTTTGTCTATCCACCAGAACTTGTTATGTGATGCGCTCTCTAAACCTTAAGGATTTTTATGAAATTTTACCCTTTTCCCGCTCTCCGTCCTCCTGTTGATTTGGCACCGCAGGTTGCTAGCGAACCTTATGATGTCATTGACAGTGACGAAGCACGTAATCTGGCTGCGGGTAACCCCCGCTCGTTTCTGCATATCAATAAACCTGAGATCGATTTGCCTGTGGGCACAGATTTATACAGCGACGCGGTGTATAATAAAGCCGCCGAAAATTTTCAGGTGTTCCAGCAGAATGGATGGTTGCGTCGGGATGAGGCTCCTGCGTATTACCTGTACCGTCAGGAAATTGACGGGCATAGTCAAACCGGATGGGTAGGGGTATGTCACACGGAAGAGTACGAACAGAATTTAATTAAAAAGCATGAACGGACCTTGCAGAAAAAAGAGGATGACCGTACCCGCCATGTGGCAACTTTGGAAGCCAATGCCGGGCCTATCTTTTTGATGGTGCGGGCCCCGGAAGCGTTGAATGCCTTAAAAGATAAAATTCAAGCCGAACCATCCGAAGTGGATTTTACCAGTCCGGATGGTGTGCGCCACACTGTTTGGCCGGTGACGGATGCTTCGGAAGTCGCGGCCTTGTATAAGGATATCCCCTGTGCATATGTGGCGGACGGACATCACCGCACCGCCAGTGCCGCACGTTGTTCGAAAGAATTTGCGGCAAAGAATCCTACGCATACCGGAAAAGAAAATTACAATTGGTTTTTATCCGTGATGTTTGCGGCGGATGAATTGTTGGTGCTTCCGTACAACCGGCTGGTTAAAGATTTAAACGGTCTGGATTCTGTAGAATTGTTGGGCAAAATCCGTGAGGCCGGCTTTGAGCTTTCATTGGCAGATGACGGAAAATCCTCAGGTCGTGAGGACATCCGGATGTTTGTGGAAGGGAGCTGGTATAAGTTGTCCAAAAAACCGGCTGCGGATGCGGATCCCGTTTCGGCTTTGGATGTCAGTATTTTACAGCAGGATTTGTTGGCACCGGTTTTGGGGATCGATGATCCGCGTACCAGCGACCGCATTTCTTTTAAAGGTGGGTTTGATTGCGATCTTCTGCTGGAGAAAATGGTGAAGGATGGGAAAGCCGCGGTTGCGTTTTCTCTTTATCCCACCAGTACGGAAGAGGTCATGGCGGTGGCAGATGCGGATATGATCATGCCGCCGAAGAGTACCTGGTTCGAGCCCAAGTTGCGCAGTGGACTGTTTATTCATACTTTAGATGACAGCACCAGTGTTTCGGATGCCGTAAGCTAGGCTTTAGGCGCAGGCACCCAAAGAGAAAGCCCGTGCAGTCGCACGGGCTTTTCTTTTGGGACAGGCTGAAAGCCTGAATTCCCGCAGACGGGTAAGTCTGCGTTACCCGTCTTTAAACTGTGAAACCAGGGCCTGTACGGATGCTTTGGCATCGCCAAGCAACATACGGGTGTTCTCACAGAAGAAGAGGGGGTTTTCCACACCGGCATATCCTGGACGCAGAGAGCGTTTGAGGACGATACAGGTTTTGGCCATATCCACGTTGATAATGGGCATGCCCCACAATGGACTGGTCTCATCGGTGCGGGCGGCGGGGTTCACCACGTCGTTGGCGCCAATCACAATGGCCACATCGGCGGCCGCCATGTTGGGGTTCACGTCATCGGGTTCCACCAGTTGTTCGTAGGGAACATCCGCTTCGGCCAACAGCACGTTCATATGTCCGGGCATACGACCGGCGACAGGATGAATGGCAAATTGTACTTCGCATCCGTTTTCCTCCAGCAGGGCGCCGAGTTCTTTTACGGCGTGTTGGGCTTGGGCCACGGCCATGCCGTAACCGGGAACAAAGATCACTGAACTGGCCGCTTCCAGAATATAATAGGTGTCGTCTGCAGAAATCGGTTTGGCTTCACCCTGCACATCTGCCCCTCCGGAGGAAGCTGTGGCAGAACCGAATCCACTGAACAGTACATTGCTCAAGCTTCGGTTCATCGCTTTACACATGATACCTGTGAGAATGATGCCGGAGGCTCCCACCAGTGCACCGGATACAATGAGAACGGTGTTGCTGATAATGAAACCCGCTGCACAGGCGGCCAGTCCGGAGTAAGAGTTCAGCAGGGCGATGACCACCGGCATGTCGGCACCACCGATAGGAATGACCACCATGACTCCAAAAGCAAAGCTTAAGAGGATCGCGAGGATCAACCATGGATCTCCAAATCCGGAAGGGCTCATGCAGAAGAGAGCGCCGAAGAGGAGGATGAGTGCCATCAGGGCGATATTGACGGGTTGTTGTCCTTTGAACATCACGGGTTTACCGTCAATTTTTTCCGACAATTTCAGGTATGCGACGACGGAGCCTGTGAAAGTGACGCCCCCGATGAGCACTGCGAGATAAAGGGGAATACTTTCTGCAATTTCCATACCGGGTTTCGCCGAAGCCCAGCCCACGAATACTGATGCAATCCCTCCGGATCCGTTAAAAAGCGCAACCATTTCCGGCATGCCGGTCATGGCCACCCGTTTCGCGGAGACAGCGCCGATGGCGCCTCCGACAACAATACCCGCTATGATGAATCCCCAGGAGAACCCTGAGTCCACCAGCGTCGCCAAAAGGGCGAGGGCCATCCCCACCGCGGAAATGAAATTCCCCTGACGGGCTGTGGCGGCGGAGCCGAGACGTTTTAATCCGATAATAAATAAAACAGAGGCAATAATATAGATAAGCTGTTGCATCTTATTCTCCTCCCTTCTTGCTCTTGAACATGCCCAGCATGCGGTCGGTGACCAGGTAGCCGCCGATAACATTGACCGTGGCTGTAACCACGGCAAGAAATCCGATAATGGGAATCATGATATTTCCTTCCGGAAGATTTTGCAGGGCGATGACCGCACCGACAATGGTGATACCGGAAATGGCGTTGGAACCCGACATCAGCGGCGTATGCAACTGGGAGGGTACTTTGGTGATCAGCTCGACCCCCAAGAAAATAGCTAAAGCAAATACAAATAAGAGTTCCATAATTAGATCCTTTCTTTGATCATGGAGTGAACGACTTCACCCTCGTGCGTGATTAAAGCTCCCTGGATAATTTCATCATCCCGGTTGAGCATAAATTGTTTCTGTTCTTTGTCCCAGAAGTGTTGAACCAGGTTGAACAGGTTGCTTCCGTACATCTGGCTGGCATCATACGGGACACGGCCTTCGAGGTTGGTGTCACCGATGATGGTGACGCCGTGTTTGACTACATCCTGATCCGGTTCGGATCCTTCGACGTTTCCACCGGAACCGGCGGCCATATCGACAATGACCGATCCGGGCACCATGGCGGCGATCTGTTCATCGGTGATTAAACGAGGGGCAGGGCGACCAAAGAGTTTGGCGGTGGTGATCACAATATCGGACTTGGCAATGGCTTTGCCCTGGGCTTCCTGCTGTTTGGCGATCTGTTCGGGGGTTAACTCTTTGGCGTACCCGCCATCGGTTTGACCGGTTTCACCCAAATCGATTTTCAAGAACTTGGCGCCGAGCGACTGCACCTGTTCTTCCACGACCGGGCGGGTGTCAAAGGCTTCAACCCGTGCACCCAGACGTTTTGCAGTGGCGATGGCCTGCAGTCCTGCAACTCCGGCGCCGATCACAAATACTTTGCAGGGAGAGAGGGTTCCGGCAGGAGTCATCATCATCGGCAGGCTGCGTTGCAATTTGGCGGATGCTTGCAGCACGGCGGCATAACCGGCGAGACTGGCTTGTGAGCTCAGCGCATCCATTTTCTGCGCAATGGTGGTCCGGGGAATCATTTCCATACAGATCGCACTGACGCCCGCACCGGCAAATTTTTTAACCGTTTCAAGATCTACGAAAGGGTCCAGATAGCTGATGTGGATGGCCCCTTTTTTCAGACCTTCAGGTCCGGAAGGTTTTCCCAGGCGGAGGACCAGATCCGCCTCAGCCATGGCGGTTGTCGTGTCACTGACAACTTCTGCTCCCGCATCGCTGTAGGCGCTGTCTTCAATATGTAAAGAGGCGCCTAAACCGCTTTCCACCTGTACAGAGGCTTCCAGTGCCACCATTTTTTTGACGATATCCGGCAGTGCGGCAATCCTGGTTTCTTTGGGGTCTTGTTCTTTTAAAAGCAATATTTTCATGGGCAAAGCTTCGGTTTGGGTTCGAAATCATCCGGACATTGTAAAATCATATATGATTTTGTGGTTGAAAAACAAGACCTTCCTTAAAAAAGCTGAATAAATCGAAACGGCAAGTGGAGTGCTTACAAGTTTGTAGGAGAATGGCGGAAGGTTTGAAATCCTTAGATATTATAGGGCTCTGAACTTCCCAGCGATGTTTTTTTTATTTAAATTATAGGTAATTTCAGTGGAGGCCCGGTGGAGAGGGCCGGTTCTATTCATGGATGTTTCCTCTCCACCTGTGTGAATAAAATGATTGGATTGCGAAATACGTTTGAAATGAAGTCAGGCCGAAACGGCTATGTCCCGGCTTTGATGCTTTTGTTTTTATTGTGCAGCAGTTGTAGTGATAGTGGTGGAGGCGAGGATTCCGAATTTGGTGAATCGTCGGCGTCAAGTTCAGGCGGGATTCCCCAAGTCAAAGGTGCCTGGACTGGGCACTATGTGGTCTATGGAGGAAGTGGCGCTTTTGACGGGCAACCGGTAACTGCAAAAATCAAACAGGGAGGGGATGCGGTGGTGATAAACACCAATCTTCCCACGATTGGACGTATGCTTACGGGCACCATCAATTCTCATGGTGAAATGACGCTTACGGATGCTTATGACGGTGAAGTGTGGACCACGCTTTATGGGTCAGCCACATCGGATTTAATACGCATTGCCGATTTTCTGGTGGCACCATCGGTGGAAAATCCGGATCCACCCATTGCGGTGATTGAGCTCCGGAAGTAAGTTCCGTTGCAAAGATATGTAGCGTAAGTCTGGACCGTCTAGTTTTCGATGGGAATAAGTTCCAGTTCACTTTCCGGCATCAGCCGGGTGGTGACAACGCGGACAATTTTCTCTTTACCGCGCAGCAATTCAATGGAGAGTTGATCACCGGGTTCACTGAGTCGAATCAAGCTGCTGAGTTCGGCACCAGATCGAATGGTGCGGCGGTCCACAGTGAGCAGCAGATCTCCGGGTTCCATTCCTGCATCCGCAGCAGGGCTGTTGGGAATGATACGACTAAACAACACTCCAAAGCGGGTATCCTGCATCATCACTCCCAGCCAGGGGAGTTCCTCGGGGGAGGTGCCATCAATAATCAATTTGGCGGCCCGGAGGGCCTGGTTGGATGGAATGGCGAAGCCGATCCCAATACTTCCCTGACTGGTGGCGCTGCCGGTGCGGATCATGGTGTTGATGCCAATGAGTTTGCCCTCCACATCAATCAAGGGGCCGCCAGAGTTTCCGGGATTAATGGGGGCGCTGGTTTGGATGAAGTCGACGATGGGCAGGTTGGCCTCGTTACGTCCTTTCTGGCTAATGAGGCCATTGGTGACGGTACTGCTCAGGCTGAAGGGGGAGCCAATGGCCATGACCATCTCCCCCACGCGTATGGCATCTGAATCGCCTGCTTCAATGGCGGGGAAAAGGTGTCCGTCTTCATGCATAATTTTTAAGACGGCAATGTCGAGTTGGGTGTTTCGTCCCACTACCTGGGCCTGATAGCTGGTTTCATCCTGCAAAATGACTTCAATACTTTGTCCGCCCTGAAGAACATGGTTGTTGGTGATGACATATCCGCGCGGATCAATAATGACGCCGGATCCCTGACCCACGGGCCTTTTGGCTTCGCTCAGCAGGCGTCCATACCAATCGACAATATACCGGGTGGATTCGGTTCGAATCACCACTACGGACGGCAATACCTTTTCCACGGTGTCGGCCATGGCGGTGTTTAAAGCTTTGGCGACCTGCAATGGCTCTGCATCGCCAAAGTCGATGACGGTTTGTTGGACGATTTGCGGAGCGGGGGCCGGGGGGGTCTGGGCGATGACCGGGGATGAAAGAGCGGTCCCTTCACATCCCCAAAATAGTAAGATGGCAAGAGGGAGAAAAGCTTTATATGATTTTTTGATCATGATTCGGGTTGTGGTTCAAAAGGTTCAGAAGTAATTTTTCCGTCCTTTTTGACCAGTTTTTCGATTCTTTGTTCAACTTCATTTAAACGTTTTCCACATTTTTCCACCAAAGAGGTGCCCTCCTCAAAATGGGTGATCATCTGGTCAAGGCTTAGTTCACCGCCTTCCATTTCATTGACCAGCTGTTCTAAACGTTTTAATGAATCTTCGAAGGAGGCTGCTTTTTTTTCACTCATGGCTGTACACCTTTGCCCGTCATTTCGATAAAGGTTTGTGCGAGCTGATAGGCCATGGCAGGCCGGATTTGATTCAGAATGTAAAGATGAATGCCCGGCACACCGTGTTTCAAGAGGTCGATAATTTGCTCCGTGCACCATAAAATGCCGCTGTTCATGGCGGCCTCCGCATCCCCGCCTGCCGCGTTTAATTTTTCGGCCAGGGCATTGGGGAGTGTGGACCCGCACATTGTGGTGATCCGTTTAATTTGTGCCAGAGAGAGTGCGGGCATAATGCCTGGCAGAATCGGGATGTCTATACCTGCTTTTTCACAGCGCTCAACAAAGCGGTAGTAGTGGTGGTTCTCCAAGAAAAGTTGGGTGGTAATAAAAGAGGCGCCGGCATCGACTTTGGATTTAAGGTAATCCATATCTGCGGCTTCGCCGCGGGATTCGGGATGGCCCTCTGGATAGGCTGCGATTCCCAAACAGAAATCCTGGTGGCGGGCTTTGAGCAGCAGGGCCAAATCTCTGGCGCAGTCCAAACCGCCCTCCGCGGTTTCAAAGTGTTCCTGTCCTTGAGGAGGATCTCCACGCAAAGTCATAATATTGCGGTATCCCCCGGCGTGAATTTGATCTGCAATATGATTCAATTCTTCGGAGGAGTTGCCGACGCAGGTCAGATGCGGCATCACAGGTCCATACTGGAAACGGCGGAGGAGGGCTGCAATTTCAAAAGTCAGATTACGGGTGGACCCTCCGGCGCCATAGGTGACCGTCACGAAATCCGGCGAGGTGGTCAGGAGTCCTTCTATCGCTTCCTGTAAGGCATTCATTCCCTTTTCGGATTTGGGGGGGAAGAATTCATACGAAAGCAAAGGATGCGTACGATTTTTAAGCAGGTCGGATATGGAGGGGTCTGCGGATGGGGTTTCGTTTTTCATGAGAGCTTCTTCTATGGATGTTAAATCCGAAAAGGCAAAGAAAAACCCCGGTGTTGTGCACCGGGGTCAGGTCGAAATGGATTACGAACGTAATCCATTTACCTTTTTTTAACCAATTGCGTCTTTGGCAGCTTTGGCAATCCGGAATTTCAGCACTTTTTTGGCTGGGATGCGGATCTTTTCGCCGGTCGCAGGGTTGCGTCCGTCACGAGCCTTACGGTTTACGACAACGAGTTTGCCGAGTCCGGGAATGGTGAAACCAACTTTAGCTTCTTTGTACGCCATCTGTACCATGCTGTCGATCACAGCGATCACATCTTTTTTGGTCAAGCCGGTTTCTTCTGCAAGTGCGGCGATGGTCTGAGTTTTAGTCTTGGGCTTAGCTGCCATGTGTTGTCTTCTCCTTAATTGTTTATATTGCGTATCAGGAATCGAAATAGTTCCGGTTGGTCCCGATAGGCCTATAATTGTTGAGGATTTTGACATTGGCAACTTAAAAAGTGCCCGTTTTTTAATTATTTCGGCTTTAAATCCACTAAATCGCCCGTTTTCACATAAATAATCTCTGATTTCAGGCTGCCCAAGTCGCGTTTTTGGAAGGCCTCCAACCAGTCTTCTCCTGTGGCATCCGGCCGGGTAAATTTAATCCAGTTTCTTCGACTGAAGAAAACCGGATACTGTCCAACTACTTCGTAGGGAATTTGGGCACTGTTCAAGGCGTGATGCAGGGTATCTACACGTTTGGGATCATAAAATTGATCCAGGGTGGTGAAAATATACCCGTGGTATCCCTTTTGCACCAGGCGTTCTTCGAACGGGAAGTCCACACTTCTTTGCAGTCTCATGGAGAGCATGGCGGGCTGTGAGTATTTACTGTAAATTCCCACGGGGGCATTTTGAAGATCTGTCCAGGGAAGTTCTTCCGGTATGCGGTTTACGCCGAATTTCGGATAGACAATTCCCAAGGTGAACATAAAGACCCAGGCCGCCGCTGCAATCGGCTTGAAGCTTTGTTCTTTTTGACATCCTTTCCACAGCATCCACAGCACCAGGCCCAATGTGAAGAAGGAGGACCAGAAGGTGAGACGGAACCAAAGTCCGAACAGTGCAATGATGATCGCAACCAGCGCCAGCAAATAAGTGGAGATCATCATTAGCATGCGGCGGGGGAGGGGGCGGAGTTCACCCAGTGTCCACACCACCAACACGGATACGCAGGGAAGTATGGGGATCATGTAGCGCTCAAAAGAGCGCATAAAGAAGAAGGGCAGAATGGAGGCCATCAACCATCCGCTGAGCCAGAGGGCTTTGGTATTGCGTTTACCTGATTCATCTTTTTTAAAGGAAAGGAAGAGTCCGGTCAGCATAATGAAACTCCAGGGAAAGGCGAGGAGCAGCGCACTTCCTAAAGCATTAAACGGGGATTTCAAGCTGACTTGGCTGAGCCGGTTGCCCACGATTTGATTTTCAAGTTCTGCAATGAAATCCGCATGTAAGATGCGCATGGAAAGAGGCCAGGGGATGGCCAACAACAAAAAGGCCCCCAGAAAAAGACTGCCGGGCAAGCATAACGTTTTGAGGGCAGGGCGGGGGCGGATTGCATAAGCGCCCATCAGCAGGGGGGGGAGAACAAATAACAAAGATTGAGGACCTTTCGAGAGGGTGGCCGCAGCCAATGCGACGCCGGAGGCAAGGTAGTAGGCGCGTTTTTTATCCTGCCATGCGGCATAGGCCAGGTATACGGAGAGCAGGCTGAAAAAACCGAGAGGCATATCCAACATGGCGCGTCTTCCTTCTACCGCGACCCCGGCGGTTGCCAGCAGGGTGATGCCGGCCCAAAAACCGGGCTTATGGAAAAGGCGCTGATACAGTTTTGCGGTGAGGACAGCCATGCCGGCGCCGCTGAGAACTCCCACCAGTCGAGCCACCCACAGTTCGATTCCGAAGGTTTGATACAGCACCACCATGAACCAGTAAATCAGCGGGGGCTTTTGCAGGCGAACTTCCTCGTTGAGGCGCAGGGTCCAGTAACTCCGGTCCTCCATCATTTCCATGGGCGTGCGCATGGTTACCCAGAATTCGTCTTTTCCGGTGATACCTGTTTCCTCCCAGGTACCGATAAACAGAATCAGAAATCCGAAAACAAAGATCAGCCTGCTGAGTTTCATACAGGATCCACTTTCCGCATGGCGTGGATGCGCTGGAGTACGGGCGGATGACTGTATTCCAGAAAAACCAACCATGCATGCGGGGTTAAATTGGAGAGGTTGTCTACGGATAACTTTTTCAGTCCGCTTATCAACGCCTCTGACCCCCGGGTGGTTTTTACGGCATAGGCGTCGGCTTCGTATTCAAATTTACGGCTGAGAATTGAAGTCAATATTCCCAGCACCGCAGATATAGGCGTGTAAAGGAAGCTGAAGAAAATGAGTCCGGCGTAGAGGGGCAGCGGGGATTCGCCGGATAAACCGAAAGCCCGGTACAAATCGGGTTCACGAATGAAAAATGACAACATCCAGAACAGAAATCCGGTACTGAGGATGCCAATTGCGAGTTGTTTGTGGATGTGTTTGCATTTGGCATGCCCCACTTCATGTGCGAGTATAGCAACCAGCTCTTCTTCGCTGTGGTTGTCGATGAGGGTGTCGTACAAAGCGATGCGGCGGTTTTTTCCGAAGCCGGTAAAGTAGGCGTTTGCCCGGGTGCTCCGTTTGGATCCGTCGATTTTGAATAAACCGGAAAGTTGGAAGCCCTGGGCTTGTGCATAGTCTTCAAGGGCGCTGCGCAGGCTGCCTTCTTCGAGGGGTTCAAATTTATTAAACAGCGGCAGGATAAATACCGGCGCGATATAGAGGAGGACAAGCTGTAACAGGGTGACCACCAGCCAGGAGATCCACCAGGCGTTACGTCCGGCGGCATCAAAAAAGAAAATTAAGGCTGCGAAAAGAGGGGCGCCAATGAGGACGCCCAGCAGCAGTCCTTTGATTTGATCCATGACAAAAGTTTTCGCGGTGGTTTTGTTGAATCCATATTTTTCTTCGATCACAAAGGTGTCGTAGAGCTGAAAAGGCAGACCCCAAATCGTATTCACCAGCATGAGTAAACCGGCAAAAATGAGTCCCTGCCAAATAAGTGCGGAGGTGATACCGGCCGCTGTCTTGTAGAGCAGATTGAATCCACCCAAAAGAATAAACGAAATCAGCACACCGGTTTTTAAAAGGTGGGTGAAAATGTCCACCCGGGTGTTTTCCCGCAGGTAGGTTTGACTCTTTGCGTATTTCTCCGGATCATAGACCCCTTTGAATTCATCCGGAATTTCGGGTTGGAGTGCGGATAAATTGAGGGCGTGGATCCAAATGTGGAAAAGGCTGAAACCGATGAGCAGAGCGAGAATGGTGATGAGGTAAGGATTCATATAAGCTCTCTTAGTTCGGATCTTTGATCGTCGCAAGGGATTTTGTTTTTAGAGTTTGCCCATATTGTTAGGTGGCAAAGTGGTATATCCGGTTGACAGGCTGGGTTCCTGTTTCTATTATGTTGCCCAATTATGAATAATTCTCAGAACATACGTGTTGGTCTATTATCTACAGAATCCGAAATGGCAAAATGGTTTTGTGAAGATGTGGGTTGTGAAACCACTGAAAACGGTCAGGTGTGCAACTTTTCCAATCGGCAAATTTTGTTCAAAAGTTATAGTCCCGAAACGGGGGATGCAAATAAACGGCCTTTTGATGTTTTGGTGGGGCTTGTCCGTTTTGTGGATGTGTTAACGCTCCAAAAGTTGGATCAGCTTCTCCGGGCGAGCGGTGCGGGTAAATTCACGCCGTCGCTGATTTTGATTTATCGAAACGAGAATGAATCAGATTTCAAAATGAGTTGTCCGTATTGCGGACAGAAATTATGGGTTCGGGATGCCGATCAGGATAAACGGGGTCGTTGTCCGCACTGCAGCAAAGGATTTACTTTGCCGGATCAGGAAGAGCACATAAGCACCACTCTTCGATTGTCTTCGGATGTTCAGGTTCGCAAAATAGTCCGTCAGGATCCCGGATCTTTGGCGGGGCCTCTGCGGGATGTTCTCCAATTGGCTTCCGTTGAGAACTCACTGCAAAATCTTGAAATGGATTCGCAGTCAGTGATCAATGACACCATGAGAGTCAATATTGTGGACGAAACTGCGGAGTAGCTGCCGGCTTATTTCCCGGAAAGTTTCTTTTGTGTCCAGTTGGGGACTTCCAGATTCAGGTCTTTCAATAAAGATTTTAAATCCTGCCAAACGGCTTTTTTACCAGCGGGGTTGTCAGGGAGGATTGAGGGAGGAAAGGTAGGGATTAATTTTCCGTACGGGGTGTTTTGCCACATGCCGCGGACAATTTTCAGATCCATTCCCGCCGGGCTTATTTTTTGGAGAGCATGGTTTCCCATCGCCAGAATGCGGACGCCGGCACCTTTTACATCATCGGGGTGTGTGAGGGGGAGAGGATTGCTCAGGAACTCATATCCGGCCGCATGTAAAATTTGCTTTAATAACAGTCCTTCCGCCTCTTCGATTTCGTTTGCGCCTGTGACGAGGATCACGCTGCTGTCAGCGGCTTTGCCGCTGTCGCCACATTCGGCCAGCCGAATCAGGGTGCACCATACCAGTTTCTCTTCCACAGGAGCCGCGACCGGCTCGGGTTTGGGAGGGGGCGGCAGCAATGTGGGTTTTACGGGTTCTTCTCTGGGGGGGACGGCTGCAGGTTGCTGACGGGGGCGTGCTGGGGGGGCTTCCGGTTTGGAGGCGGGGAAGGGGTGCTCCAAAACAATTTCCCGCAGTCCCTGTTCTTCAATGCCTTTTAAATAAGATTCCAAGGAGTCAATGAGGGGATGGGAAGAGGTGTCGGGCGCATTCATAATTGATTCAAAAAAGAGGTCATATCATCTGCATACGGAGCTTCAACCCTGAAATGTTCTCCAGTGCGGGGGTGGGGAAGTTCGAGGCATTTTGCATGAAGCATTACACGTCCGGCTTTGGGCCAGGGACCGGAAAATTGGGCTTTTTTTCCTGCATAAGTATGATCGCCGATCACGGGATGTCCCACATGGGCCAGATGCACCCGGATTTGGTGGGTACGACCGGTTTCAATACGGACTTCTGCCAGCCCTCCGGTGCCGGCTGCGACGCCGTGCAGGAGACGCAGGTGGCTGACCGCATTTCGGGGACTGGTGCCGTGAATGGCTCTTTTTTGCCGGTGGGTGGGGTGGCGGCCAATCGGCAAGTCGATGGTTTGTTCAAAAGGTTCGGGAATTCCATGGCAGATGGCGTGATAGGTTTTATTTACCTTCCGCTGTTTAAACAGTTCCTGAAGTTTTGTTAGGCTTTCTTCATGGCGGGCAAACAGCAAGACGCCACTGGTGCCAGAGTCGAGGCGGTGAACCAGACCGGGACGTTGAGGGTCGCCTGCTTCGGAGATCTCAGGGTAACGGAAAAGCATGGCATTTAATACGGTGCCCTGGGGATGACCTGGCGCGGGATGCACCACTTGTCCCGGCTGTTTGTTTAATGCAATCAGGTCATCATCTTCATACAGGATCTCAAGTGGAAGGTCTTCCGCAATCGGGCTGCTGAGTGATGTGGATGCGGGAATATGCACCTCGAGAACCATCCCGGGAGTCACCAAAGTTCCTGACCGAAGGGAAACGCCTGCTGATTGAACCTCACCGGACTTAATCCAGTTTTGAATTTCCGTGCGGGAATGATCGGGAAATTGCTCTGACAGCCAGCGGTCCAGTCGTATACGGGGGACCGGATGGGGAACCGTTAACGTGGAAATGTTTAGAGAAGAAGATGGCATCAAAAATTATTTATGGTAGAAGATTGTAACTTTGTTTATTTATAGGCAAGAAGTATAGACTTCTTTTACAAGCCATGGTCTGCAACCTTATACAGATATGAATCAAAACGCCAACTCTTTGGGAATTTTTACTGAATCTATTGCCCGAGTGGCATGTCCAAGCTGCAATGCAGAATTGGATGTATCAGATTTTCAGGTATTTGAAGAAATTGTTTGTCCCTCCTGTGAAGAAAAGTTTCAGGTGCCGGGGCGTTTGGGTGATTTTATACTTATTGAAGAATTGGGTCGGGGCGCGATGGGATGCGTGTATCTGGCCATGGATGAGAGCTTGAAGCGGCTGGTGGCCCTGAAAGTGATTCGGAAGGAATACGGTGCAGACCCTAAAATGTTAGAAACGGTGCAGCGTGAAGCGCAGGCGATGGCCACGTTGAATCATCGGAATATCGTTCAAGTGTACACCTTTGGCCGGGTGAAAGAGCAACCCTATTTTGTTATGGAGTTGCTGGAGGGGGAACGACTGGATGAGATGATGGCCAATGGCAATAAAATCCCCGAAATCCGGGCTCTGGAAATTGCATTGGATGTTGCGCAGGGGTTGAATGCTGCGGATCAAGCAGGCCTGACTCACGGGGATATCAAACCTGCGAATATTTTAATGAATGAACACGGGGTCGCCAAGGTGGTGGATTTTGGTTTGGCGAAATTTATGGAGCCGGGTGCCGAAATTGAAGTTTGGGGTACCCCTTATTATATTGCCCCGGAGAAGGCGCGGAAAAAAGGGGAAGACAGCCGAAGTGATCAATACAGTCTTGGGGGGACGATCTTCCATTCCCTGGCAGGACAACCGCCTTTTGACGGTCCAAATCCCACCAAAGTCGTGGTGGCCGCGCTGAAGGAAGACACTCCGGATCTGCGGGACTTTAATGAAGGGGTCACCGAGAAAACCGCAGCCGTGATTCGGCGGATGATGGAGAAAAATCCTAACCGCCGTTATCCGACGTATGCCTCTTTACTTGCAGATTTAAATTTGGCGTTGAAGGCCGCCAAAGAAGCAGAGGAGGCGCGCATTCAGGAAGAGAAGCGGCAACTCAGCAAACAAAATAAAAAAATGAATCCGCTGATTCCCATCGCATTGTCAGTCACATTGATTGTTTGTGGAGGAATCGGTTTTGTCGCATGGAAACAGATGAACGCGAATGTGGCCCCTCCCGTTGCAAAATATGAGGGTCCTCCCCGCGAACTGTTAAAGCCTTTTACCAAGGCGGAAGTCCGAAATCTCAGAGAAGCCGCTGAATCGGTCAAAGACAAAGACCTTACTACGGCATTGGAAAAACTTGATATTGCAAAATTGCATGTTCCTGAAAACCATGTTGCCATGTCCTGGCTCAAATTTCTGGAGGCGGGAATCTTTTTCTATGCTCAATATCCGGACCGTGCAAAAGCTTTACTCGAAGAGTCCGCGGATATGGAAGAAGTGATTTTTGATGCAGACCGGACGCCGGATGAAGATCCCCGGATTTTATCCAGCTATGCGCTGGGCAATTTGGAGTTGAAGGATCTTGAAAAAGCGACCCGTAAATCCGAACCCTACTACCGCCACCTCGCAGAACTGGCTAAGGGGTATCGCTTCTTACTTGAAGGTGAAGCGAATCAATCTGCCCGGCATTTCAGATTTTATTCGGAACAGCAGGGCGGGGTGATCCAGTGGCCATATGTATTACAGCCTCTGGCACCTTTATTGCACGTGCCTTTGGAGAAACTGATTTCCGAAGAAGAACAACAGGAGGTATTGGAAGCGCAGGCCTCCCAGTTGATGTCAGGTCTGGGTATTCGGACGAATAAAGGATATCCTTTATTTAAAACCGCGCAGGTCCGTTCGGATGGTATTGCGAAAATCGAGTCACCATCCAGCCCTTCATGGAAAGAACTGGGTGATTTGGCCTATGCCACTGTCAGCAGTGGTCACGCCTTGGTCAATGCGGGGGGGCTGCAGGTATTGCCCAACAGATCTTTTACGGTTTCCGCACAAATTTCGACCCCGGCTGTTGCTGAAAGGAAAACCGGAAAGAGCGATGTCCTCTTTCATTTTGGAGGGTTTCTGGATAAAGATGCTCCTGCGCCGTCCGCGTCCGTACCGGTGAAAGGACTGGTGGTGGAAATACCGCCTGTGGTCACCGAAACGGCTTCTGTTCGTATTCGCATGGGAGATGGTGAGAAGGATTTACTGGTGCAGTCTCTTCCTCACAATTCGATAAAATTGGGAAGCCGGCAGGTCTTTTCGGTAAGTTGGGAGGGGTATCGGGCTGATGGCGCCACACCGTCTTATAAACTCGTGTTGGCGGTGGATGGAAAAACGATTGGCAGTGTGGATTTGGAAGAAGGTCCCTTTCCTGATCGACCGGATTTTACCATGGTGACGGTTGGAAAAGGGATCGGAAGAGGTGAAAAGGTCGGTTGGGGGGGTGAAAAACTTTCGGTATCTAAAATAGTGGTGTATAGTGAGTCCTTGACATCTGATACCCTCTACGCGAATATTCAAAAAGTATTTTTCTAAACCCGGATGACATATGGACATGGCTGACGACAGCAATACAATAATTCGAATCGAGAAACTTGGACGCAGCGCATGTGATCATTGTGGTGAAGTGCTTGAAGTTTCTGAATTTCATGTTTTTGAAGAAATTGAATGTCCCGTTTGTGGTGGAATTGTCACTGTACCCGGCCGGTTCGGGAATTATTTTCTCCTAACCGAGCTGGGCCGGGGGGGAATGGGAACGGTGTTTCTTGCCCGTGATGCCCAGCTGAACCGTCTGGTGGCGCTTAAAGTTTTAAACCCCAAATATGGGCGCAACCCTTCTTTTGTCGAAAGTCTGCTGAAGGAAGCAAAGGCTGCCGCGGCTCTGAATCATAAAAATATTGTTCATATCTACTCCTTTGGACAGGAAAACGATCAGCCTTATATTGTGATGGAACTGGTGGATGGTATCCGTCTGGATGATTGCATCGACCCGGATACCCTGCAAAGCGAAATGGGTTGGTTGGATGTGATGTTGCAAATGGCTGAAGGGCTGGCGGATGCGGAAAGGAAAGGGGTGGTTCATGGAGACATCAAACCGGCAAATATTTTAATGGATGAGGATGGTAACGCCAAGTTATCCGATTTTGGCATTGCCCGGATTGGGGGGGGCGATGATGACCGCATCCTGGGTACCCCTCTGTATATTGCCCCTGAAAAAACCAGAGGTGTGAAAGTGGATGCCCGTTCCGACCAATTTAGTCTGGGAGCCACTTTCTGGCATATCCTCTCCGGTTTTCCTCCATTTCCCGGAAAAACGTCTAAAGAGGTGGTGTTGCGGCGCTTTGAAAATCCCTCCCCGGATATTCGGGAGTATGCGAGTCACATTTCCGGAAGCACAGCTTTTCTCTTAAAGAAAATGATGGCGACAGATCCGGATGACCGATTCCCGACTTTTGAAGCGGTGGCCACCGAAATTGAAGAAATCATGGTGGAACTGGAAACCTACGAGATTGAAGAGGAGGAGCGGCGCGAACGCCTTGAGGAAGAGGCGCATGTCCTCCAGCATGAAGAAATGAAAGGCCGGGTTTTGGTCGTGGGCTGTGTGATTGTCGCGACAATTATCGGATATATTTATCTTACCTGGTATCGTTAACGCTGAAACCCGTAAAGGGTTAGACCGTCCCGGTGATTTAAGACCCGTTTTTTCCAACCCTGTTGTTTCATGCCTTCAAAAAAGGGTTTCGCAACCGTGCGTCCGGGTTCGCTTAACCAAATTACCCCGTTGGGTTTCAGTAATTGTTCAAAAGTACGGTAAAGCGGTTCAAAATTCCTTGTTTCATAGGCCACATCTCCTGCCATAATCCAGGAGACTTGCAGATCATCGGGCGGCGTGCGCCAATCAATTTGTTGGTAGGAAATATTTTCCTCGCAGTGATTCTGGTGTGCATTCAGACAGGCCAACCACAATGCTTCTTCCATGTAATCACTACAAATGCCTTTACGTCCCATTTTGGCGGCCAGAGTTCCGGGTAAGGCGGGTCCGCATCCCAGCTCCAGCCAGGTGCCTTCCTGAAGCGTGTTTTTGTTTTCCAGAATTGTTTCCGCGAGCAGAAAGGATGAGGGCCAGAGTTCTGCCCAGTAGGGCATGCGTTCGTCGATTACATCCGGATGGGAATTGTCTTTTTCTACGAGGGAATTGAGAAGCGGGTCAATGTCACAGGCTGTCCAAAGTTGCAGGGATTCCTCTCCTAAAACATATTGTTCAAAGCGCATGGGACAGAGCGCCTGTAGCTTGTTGAGTGCTTCCTGTGCGGGTGCCGCTAGTGGGGATGGGGCTTGCATCGGTTATTCAAAGGTTGCGTTGAGAAACAGGGCAATGAAATTGTAACTGCCATGTATGATCACTGCGGTAAGCAGCAAAGGCATAGCGCTTTCAAATTTGGGAGGCTGCATTTCACTAACCGATTCCCTCCAGCTTTTCGCCAAGCCGCATCCGGCAATAAAACTACACCCGGTATGTAAGAACAGGCAGACGGTCCATCGCCAGCGAATTAGTGCTGGCGACGCATCCTGGATATACACATGGAGATAGAGCAGATTTTCTATACATCCAAAGGCGAGTCCTCCGGCAACCGCACAAGCCAGTAATTGCATCCGGGAGCTGAATTTGGCCGGATTTTTTTCCATTACCATGAGGGGGAGCAGTACTTTTCCCATTTCTTCAATTACAGGTCCCGCAACCACCAACAACAGAATTCCGGCACCGGGGTGTTGGGTGAAAAAAGTCGTAAGAATGGCCAAAGGTCCCGCGAGTAAAGAAAGGAGCAGTGTGCGAACCCAGATTCTGGTCGGGTTTTGTTTTGCCTGCTCCAGGGCAAACCACTTTTGGTAAAGTTGTTTACCCTTTGCGCTGCCGTCTGGATTTTGCAAGGGCTCCATCCAAACCGAATCGATAGGTGCAGATGAAGATGATTTGACGGGAGCCTGTAGATGAGGTTCCGAAAACACTGAGTCCGGAGAGGCTTTGGGATCTCTCATCTGATGGCTGCGGGCAGGGGGCTTATGGCCGTTTGCGTTTCTTTGTTTAATGGCGCATGGGTGGTGTATGCGGTGCCATAGGCAATAATGGTAACCATATTTGCGCGTTTCGCCATATTGGCTTTTCCGGAGATATCTACAAATTCCAAACGTAGATTCGCTACTGCATTATACCCTGCGCTGTGAGACTGTTCGATCACCTGCATCAGTGCTTCACGACGGGCACGATCCAGGGTTTTTTGATAACTGCGGATTTGCCCTCCGAAGATATTTTTGAGGCTTCCGAGAAATCCCCGGAAATGATCGATGCCCAGGGTGATTTCAGCCGTAAACAATTGGGCTTGAATGCGGTGATCGGGTTCAAAAAAACGATTCAGGTCCGTGGTGCGAATATGGGCCAGAATTAGTTGTCTTGCAGACAGACTCTTTTCATGACGGGAAGCGATCATATTCCCGGAAAAGAATGCCACTGCCAGAATGAGCAGAGGAAAAATATAGGCGGCCCAAATCTCCAACATGATGATTTAGCTTATAGAAATGGGAGGTGGGGTGCCTTCCACTGCGGCACGGGTGGTTGAAGTGGAGAGTTTGACCGCGGTGCCGTACACGTAAAGTTCCGCGGCCCCCTGGGTTATCGCACTGGTGCTGAAACGAACGTTTATTACCGCATCCGCTCCTAATTCGGTGGCCTGTGCGAGCATGCGGGCCATGGCATCCCGACGGGCATCCGTGAGCAGTTCCGTGTAGCCTTTAAGCTCTCCACCCACAATGTTTTTAAAGCTGGCCGCAATATCGCGTCCTACATGTTTGGCGCGGACGACGTTGCCCTGCACGATGCCCAGGGAGTGGGAAATTTCGTAACCGGGAAGCGTGTCAGTATTTACAACTATCATAGGGGATCCTTGGCGTGGAGGCTATGGGGAATTTACGAAGCAAAGACAGGATGACAAGATTAATCATTTGCCATTCCTTGCATGCCGATAACAATGCGGATTCTTTTATCCGCGTTGAGCTTTTCGGGATCCCGTTAGCTGTTATGGAAAAACCGTGCTCTTATCATCGGTATTCCGAGAAAGCCGACCAAGGCGAGGGTAGTAAGTGCAAGGCTGGAAGGCTCCGGAATCATATGCACATTGTCAAAGCGGACCGTATCATTTACCGATCCCAATCCCAATTGGGCGGAACCTGAGTTAAAAGTATAGCCGTTTCTATTCAGGGTTGAAACTTCGGTACCTGCAAATGTCTTTAGTGTGATAGAGAAATGACCTGTGCTTCCGCCGGTCGGTGTCCAGCTGAATGTGCCATGATACCAGGTTTCATCTTCGAATCCGGTAGTTGTATAAGAATCTAGGGAAGAGTTATCACTATCTGCCAGGGCATCATCTCCGGTACCTACCAGGAACTTCGCCGAAAGGAAATCGTTGGAAGTGTCACCCGAAAATCCACTGCTGATATCGCCAAAGATAACGACTGCATCATCACTGGTACCTCGCATAAATCTCAAAGTTTCCGGTACTATTTTGGCTGAGGTCAAACACCTGGTTATTTACCAAATATCCACCCGGTAAGTTGGCCGCTAAGAAATCATCGGATGAAACTTGTGCTGCCAGTCCACTTGAGCCTCCCGTTCCATCACTGCCTTGACCGGTTGCGGTCACTTTATATTCTGGAGATCCATCAGTGGTGACCAAAGTCCAGCCATTGGGTGGAGTGCCGCTATCTGCAGTTTCACTTTCAAAATCAAACTGGATTTCCGCAGCAAACAGAGACGGCAGAAATGCGAGAGCCGCAAGCACGGTATAAAAAGAGGGGTGAGGGAATACCATGGGAATTTTCAATATGGGGGCCGGTTGGGTTTCGACGGTTTGTTATTGTGGAAGGGTGATAGGGGTTATCTTTATATTTATCACTGTACGGTTAGATGACGGGGAACCATATTGTAAATATGTAAAGTCCAGCCTTTACGGGTTAATTCACGGTTTAAAGCGTCTTTTGTGCTCCCCATACTTGAATCGGTAAAAAGCACCTGGGTAAAAAAAAACAATAAAAAAACCTCCGCCGGTAAAGGCGGAGGTTCGGGGGTTTGATTTAACTCAAACTTAGAGGGAAGCCTGAGCGGCCGCCACACGTGCGATGGGCACCCGGTAAGGGGAGCAGCTCACGTAGTTCAGTCCGGCTTTCACGCAGAACTTCACGGAAGTGGGATCTCCACCATGCTCACCACAGATTCCGCATTTCAGATCCGGACGGGTGCTCCGTCCTTTCTGAACGCCCATTTGTACCAATTGGCCTACGCCGCTTTGGTCCAGGGACTGGAAGGGGTCCACATCGAGGATTTTCTCGTTGAGGTAATCCGGCAGAAAGGCGCCAATGTCATCACGGCTGTACCCGTAGGTCAACTGGGTGAGGTCGTTGGTGCCGAAGCTGAAGAACTCGGCGGTTTCCGCGATTTCGTCGGCTGTGAGAGCTGCACGTGGAATTTCGATCATGGTACCGACTTTGTAAGGAACTTTGAGGTCGCGTTTTTCCAGAACTTCTTCTGCAGTTGCGCGCACAATTTTTTCCAAATAATCGATTTCGGCTTTCGTGCCGACCAACGGAATCATGATTTCCGGTTCGGTGGTGATCTTGCTCCGTTTCAGTACGTTACAGGCCGCCTCGATAATCGCGCGGGTCTGCATCACACAGAGTTCGGGGAAGGTGACGGAGAGACGGCAACCGCGATGACCCAACATGGGGTTGGATTCGTGCAGTTCGGAAACCCGGGCTTTCACCAGATCCAATTCCACGTCCAAATGCTCGGCCATGAATTGTTGATCTTTTTCACTGTGCGGCAGGAATTCGTGCAGCGGGGGATCGAGCAACCGAACGGTTACCGGCAATCCTTTCATTGCGCGGAACAGACCTTCGAAGTCTTTACGCTGATGCGGAAGCAGTTTTTTCAATGCTTTTTCGCGACTGGCTTTGGAGTCTGCCAGAATAAAGGAGCGGATGTCCCAAATGCGGTCACCTTCAAAGAACATGTGTTCGGTACGGCAAAGGCCAATGCCTTCTGCGCCGAATGCACGGGCCATTTTCGCATCCGCAGGGGAGTCGGCGTTGGCGCGCACGTCGATGGTGCGGTACTGGTCGGCCCAATCAGACACATGCTTGTACATTTTGTAGATCGGGTGTTTCTTGGCCGCGGCATTTCCGGCAACTGCGGTAACCACGGGAGAGTCCATGGTGGGCAATTCGCCTTCATATACGTTACCGGTAGAACCGTTCAGAGACAACCAGTCACCTTCTTTCAAGGTTTTGTCGCCAACTTTGATTTCTTTATTTGCGGCGTTGATTTTAAGGTCGGATGCACCACAGATGCAGCATTTTCCCCATCCACGTGCAACTACCGCCGCGTGAGAGGTCATACCACCAGTGGAGGTCAGGATCCCTTTGGCCGCCCACATGCCGCCTACGTCTTCCGGACTGGTGTCCTGACGTACGAGGATGAGTTTTTCATCGGGGTTGGCTTTGATCATTTCTTCCGCATCTTTGGCTTCAAAAACAATTTTACCTACCGCCGCACCGGGGCCTGCGGGCAGGGCGTTGAGCAGTGGGGTTTTTTCGGCTTCGATTTTAATATCGAAGATGGGGAAGAGCAACTGTTCAAGGTCATCACCGGTAATGGTGGCGAGCGCTTTTTTGTTGGTGAGGAGTTTCGGCAGTTTTTCACCGGTTTCCACGTCTTTTCCGGTGGCCATTTCCACCGCCCAGCGGATACCCGCGAGACCGGTGCGTTTGGCGTTACGAGTTTGCAACATCCACAATTTTCCGTTTTCAACCGTGAATTCCACGTCCTGCGGGTATTTATAATGGCGTTCCAGTTTGCGCATGATGGTCAAAAGATCTTTATGCGCTTTTTTCCACATGGCGGTGTTTTCCGGTTCGTTGGGCATGTCGTCCAAGTTTTTCGGAGTACGGATACCTGCAACCACGTCTTCCCCCTGGGCGTTGATCAGATATTCGCCCATGGGTTTGGCGGTTCCTGAAGAGCCGTCACGGGTGAAAGCCACTCCGGTACCACATTCAGAACCCATGTTACCAAATACCATGGTACAAACATTTACAGCGGTTCCCAGGAGTCCGGTGATCTTATTGATTTGGCGATATTTCACCGCACGTTCAGAGTTCCAGGAATTAAATACCGCCTGTACGGAAAGGCTCAACTGTTCCCAGGGATCCTGCGGGAAGGGTTTTTTGACTTTATTGCGGTAGACCAATTTGTAACGGCCCACGAGTTCTTTGAGTTGTTCCGCAGTCAAATCGGTATCTTCTGCAGCACCGTATTTTTGTTTGATGGTTTCGAGTTCATGTTCGAAATCTTCATGGGTCAATCCGCTGGTCGGTCCCATAACCACATCGCCAAACATATCGATAAATCGACGGTAACAATCCCACCCGGCGCGTTCGCTGCCAGAGTTTTTGATGAATCCGAGCACGGATTTGTCGGTAAGACCGAGGTTCAAAACGGTGTCCATCATACCGGGCATAGAAACTGCGGCACCAGAACGTACGGATACCAGCAGGGGATCTTTGGGGTCACCTAATTTTTTACCGGTCAGTTTTTCCAACTTTTTGAGCTGGGCTTTCATCTGGGCTTCCATGCCGGGTGCATAAGAGGCATTATGAGAGCTGTAGTAGGCACAGGCTTCAGTTGATACTGTGAATCCGGGGGGAACCGGAAGATTTGCGTTCGCCATTTCAGCAAGGTTCGATCCTTTGCCTCCGAGAATGGCTTTGTAGCTACTGTCGCCTTCGGTGTGTTCTTTACCAAATCCGTAAAAGTATACGTATTGTTTTTTGGTTTTCTTCGTCGCCATAGTGTTATTTGTCCTTTGAGGTTACACTGCTCCAATTGGAGCATTTAGTACTTTGAAAATCGGCAACACCATAGACAAAGGATGTTGACTGTCAAGCAGGAGGCATAGGAATTATAGGGAACAATAGGGGACAGGGTGGTGTTTCAGCCCGTTGCTGGGGATGGTTTTGATGCAAAGCTGTCATCGGGTGATGGATTTTTGATCTTCCATGAAATGCATGTGTCGTCTGTTCATTTCTGAAACCGGTTCAGGCGTATCCGGTGTCAGCCTGTAACTTTCGGAATGCCTGCGGGATGCGCCCGGGTCTGATGGCGCCGAAGATGTCCTCCCGGATACGGCATGCTGAAGCTGTATTTATTCAGCTGAATACTCGCGGGTGATGGGGGATGGTTTAAAAGGATTCTGCCGGGCGGGTGAGGTTTTGGTTTCTGTTAAAACCAATCTCACGGCGTCGGCAATCACATATCCGTCTGCATTTTTATTGTTTATGGTTACCCGGATTTTCTGACCGGCGTCGAAGGGGTAAGTGCCTATGAGGTTCCAGCTTCCCCCGTGGGTACGCTGATCGACCTCCAGCTTTGTGGTTTCTCCCTGATGGTGAATCTGGATAGGGGTGTTACTTGCTCGGTTTGTGTGTGCGGTCCAGCGGAGGTATACTTCATATGTCCCCGGTTTATCTATTGCGGGGCTGAAATGGGCGGACCGTTCCTCATCACTCCGATTGTCATGCAGGTAGTCGGCCCCATAATTTCCCGGGATGGATGCGCTTTCGATCCACGGTCCGGTTTTGCTGAAAAATTCCGGATGGCGGTTGTCGATGATCATTCCTGTTTCCTCTTCCCGTGCCTCTCCGAGGATTTGACCGTCTGCAAGAAGGCGCACACGTAAATGGTCATATGGGAGTTCTTGGACGGTTACGTTGCGATCGATGCACAAGGCCGCCGCCGTGGCCGCGGATTGGGAGAGCACCATAAAGCAGGGCTCCATTCTCATGGACGCAAACGCCACACTGGAGGCGGAGATCGCCCATGGGACCAGAAGGTTCTCACATTCCGTTGCGGGAGGAATGAGGGCACGATAAGGTATTTTCCACGGAGAAATGCGTCTCCCACCGGTATCCCCCTCTATCCAAACTTTCCCGTCTGATCCGGCAAAGCGACGGACGTGGTGGGAGTCGGAACTGTAGTTCGCCAGTCCCACCGGATCGGGGGCTGTCAGGCGATGATCATAATACGCCTGTGTCAGTATAAAATCCGACACCATGCGTCTTGCTTCACGTACGTAAAGCTCATGGGGCCAGCCTCCGGTTTCAGGATATTCATGTAGGGGGAATCCAAGTTGGTCGACTTTGTTCAGCAGGTTTTGGATATTCCCACGGATGGTTTCGGAAAGCGAAAGGTCGTGGGCGAGACTTCGGTAGCGGGTGTTGGTTTTTAAATACCAAAGCATACCCAATTGCCAGGAGACATGGCTTTGGTATATCTGTTCCCGGGTAGCATAGTCCGCATCCGCCCAGGAACTCCAACCGCCATCACCGTCGGGCCAGCGGTTTCCGCCAATGTGATCGGTTGCGCAACCACGGTGAAACATTTCATGGTTATTGATGTCATTGCCTACCGTCAGGTGGGTCGACCCGCCGGCACGGTGGTATCTGTAAAGAATCTCAAAGTGCTCGGGATCGTATTCTTGCGGGGCAAACAGAGGTTGCATGGCCGCGGAATGGGTGTTCATCAGGGTATACATTCGAAAATTATAGGCCTGAATCTGTGGGTATCCTGCGCCGGCCTTGCCCGGCGCTTCATCCAAAAGATTGTAGATCAAACCACTGCCGGGATCTCCGGGGATCTTGTAGGCATCGACCCCGGGGAGGCGAACCGGCGCTTTTCGGCCTGCACGTGATTCCTGATAGGTTTCGATGGATTCTTTTCCGTAGGTGTAACTGACCCCGGCCCCCGCCATAAGATCGCCTTCGTAGGTGCAGTCGATAAAGAATTTTCCACGGAAGATGCTGCCATTTTCCATGTGCAGGGCTGTGATCTGTGTGCCCTTTTTTTCTACGGTTTCCAGTCGCTGTTCGTAATAGACGGGGATGGCGGTGTCCCCGCTTTCGCCGGGGACCGGATCGGCCAGCAGGTTTTCGAAGGCCTGTTCCGCTTCGGAAGGTTTGAATCCTGAATGCCCCGTGGCTTTAAAAAACTCCCGGGTGATGCCTCCCTGTACCCGGGGGTTCACGCCATCGGTCTGAGTGAGTCCACCCGAGGTCATGCCTCCCACATGTCGTCCAAATACCACCAGCACCACACTTTTTCCCATTCGAACCGCCTGTACGGCTGCAGTGACACCGCCGGAAGTTCCTCCGTAGACCACAATATCCGCTGACAGGTCCACGATGGGTGCATCCGGGGCGGGGTAGTAATAGGTTAATCCCGGGTTGGGGGTATCTGCCGCACCGAAAAGGGAGGGACTCAATCCTCCGGCCACCAGGAGCAGGCGTGAAAATCCTAAACGGATGCGACTCATTCCTCTGCTGAATCTTCTTCAGGGTCTTTGGTTTCAATCCGGTCATAAAGACGATAGGCAATGGGAGAATATCCGGTTAGTACCGGTGCACTCTTTATTTCAGGATTGGGTGATTCGGGGACCACGTATTTCGGTAAAAAAGTGAATAACACCAGAAGGCGATGCTCAGGAGAGCGGAATCGCAGTAACTTTGTTGGATCACGGTAATTTGTTTTGCCTGGAACGTTGGCGGCAACATCAAAGGGGAAACGGTTTTTTTCATTTAATTGCGGTGCGCCCAGAAGTTTTGCGCTTCCCGGTTCAATTACTTGTGCCTGTCCGCCGATTGCGGCCACCGCTTTTCCTTCACTCAGATTAATGAAGCGGACCGTTCCCGCCGGGTGAACGGCTGGCGAGTCATCCAAAAACTGCATGGTGCCGGAACCATCCGGTTTGCGGTACATTAACAAAAGCAATTGATCCCCTTCTTCCTGGTTGGGTATATCGATGACCGGAGAATAGGATGTGCCCCCTTCAGGGGTTTGCACCCGGCGGAAAAGCTGAATGGGTTGTTTGATGGGGATTTCTACGGATGAGCCGCGTGATCCTTCGGATATATTGAAGCGCTTGGGAATCCGGGTTTCGGTACCGTATGCATCGACCTTGAGATCCACCCAATAGAGTTCAGGCGTGGTTTCGAGTCCTACTGCAGTCGCTGATAAACGAAAGCGCGGAATTTCCGGAGCGGCTGGGGGTTGGGCCGGTAAATTTCCCAAACTGAAAAGTGACAGAACTATTAGACAAATGAGGGAGATGTTTTTCATAATATTTTGAATGTTGGAAGCAACCCGGTACGATTGCAATTCAGATTTTAACAAATTTGTTTAGAGGTTTTAAGAGAAAGGGCTCCCCGGATTCGACGGGCAAATTTCATGAATCTGTTTAAGGAGGGACTTCATCTCCACGCTTTACCCTTGACGGAATGAAATTGAAAGGGCTAGCTTAATCAAAAGTTTGATTCTATTACTTTTTTCGCAGTAGGTTTTTAGGACGAGAAGACATGATGAAATATTTACCCCTGATGTTTTTTAGTTTTATCGTGAAGATTCTTTGGGCCGACGCTGCCGGTTTCCAAGATGATTTCAGCACCGGCACCCTCAATACGGAAATGTGGGAAGTTCTTCCCGTGGGGGGGGAGGTCTCTTTTAAAAAAAGGGAGGATGAAACCCGGTTGGCACTTCGCGGTGAGGTGAAAGTACTGACGACTTTTATCGCGGATGCAGAGGGGCATACCTTTCATTTTAATGCCTCCAGTACCTGGGGGGCCACCAGCAGAGCCATCTTCCTGTATCAGGACTCTGACAATTACTTTTCTTTGGGAATAAGCCACGCAAATCGTGGGCTCTACCAGATGGTTCAGGGAGAGGAAGTGAAGCTGGACACGGATCCTTTGCAAAAACTCTCTTTGCCTCATGCGGGGTTTGCCTCAGGAAATTACTCCATTTATACTGAAAACAACGGAAAAGAGTTGGTCATACGTTTGGACAGGCAGGGGGATGGGGTGAAGGTCGACACCCTCTGGTCCACAACCGATCCGGAGATCGTGAAACGTTTTGTGGGCGGACGCATCGGGTTCATGGGGGCGCAGCAAAAAGCACAGGAAACTTTCGGGGAGGTCGCCATTGCAAATGGTCACATTGCATACGCAAACCCCAATGCCCGCATATATTATGTAAATGCAGAAAAGGGCGATGACACCAGAACCTCAGCACAGGCAGCGGATAGGGAAACGCCCTGGAGAACGATACAAAAAGCCGCAAATGAAGTGGGCGGGGGAAATGTTGTAAAAGTTGCGCCGGGTATCTATCGCGAAATGGTCGTCTTCCCAAATCGGGGAGGGCCTCTTGCTCCTGTCGTCTTTCAGGCCGAAGATCCTGAAAACCGCCCTGTCATCACTGGCGCTGAACCTGTGAATGTCGGAGAATGGGAGGCGGTGATCCTCACGGATTTCAGAGGGCGTAAACAAAAGGCACTGCGAACAGAAATTTCTTTTGCTCCCCGGATGGTTTTTCAAGGGAATTTGCGAATGATGGTGGCGCAGGAGCCAAATCAGAAAACCCGGTGGATCCCTATGAGTTGGAATTCTTTTTGCCGGTACCGGAACAGGGCTCTGCCGATCACTTGACGGATTCCGCGTTTTTTGTGCAGTCTGTTCCTGATTATTGGAAAGGGGCCACACTGCTGTTATATGACGGATATCCCAACGCGATTGTGTCACAACCCATTGTCGGTTTTGACCCGGATTTTCACCGTATTCAAACCGAACCTTTTCATGCTCCGATCATTGGAAATAACCAGGGCCGAGCGGACAAGTTCGCCTTGCGGAATCATATTGGCCTCCTGGATCAGCCGGGCGAATATTATGTGGATACCTCGGTGACACCCCATGTGTTAACCGTTATTCCGTACCCGGATCAAGACACGGCTGCTATTTCCGCCAGCAAGCGTCCACACGGATTTTATTTTGAAAAAGCCGTGGAGCACATAGTGATAGACGGGTTTGAGATACAATCAACTGCATCGCACGGGGTGTGTTTTACGGGCCGTGGAAACAATCACATAACGCTCAAAAATATCAAATCGACGTTTAATATGGGTTCCGGAATTTCCGTACGCAGTTTGAATCATATCCGGGTGGAGAACTGTGTGCTCCGGGAGAATCATGATAATGGACTCAGTTTTTCAAATATAACAGACCTCGAGGTTCTCGACTGCTTGATTACCGAAAATGGGGACAACGGAATTTGGTTGGGGGGAGGGCAACCGGATTATTGGAACAGTGAACGGATTCTCATTCGGGGCTGTGAAATTGTTTTTGCCCGGGCGCGCCGGCGTCACCCCGACAATTTTCAAATGCATCAGGTCCGGGACATCACGATAGAAAACTGCCTGTTTGTTCAGGAGGGGGAGCAGAATATGTGGTGTCAATATTCCGATAATTTCACTGTAAGGAATAATATTTTCGTGGGCGGACCTCTGGGAATCAATTCCTCAAGACACAGTGCGATTTACCACAATGTGTTTTGGAACAGCAGTCTTCGTTATGACCGTCACCTGACAAACCACCCCCAGAATAAGGATTATTTTTTGCCGCAAGAAGCCCTGATTCAAAATAATCTGATTGTAAACAGCGCGTTCACTCCCCCGGATGTTGAGGGTTTTGACCGCTTTAAGGTTTTTCAGGTGGACCACAATTATTTTCATTTTTCCAATGCGCACATGAGTGGTGCCTGGGACTGGAAGGGCCAAGCTTTAAGTTTGGATGAGTCCAGTACCCTGCTCAGTAAAGAAATGCTGCCGGTGGATGGAGGAGCGTTTGCTGTTGATGTGGGAGTGGTTTGGGGGCATCCCGGTGAATTGCTTTTTCAATATCAGGATGAAGAAAATTATTTTGCCCTGGGGCTGGGGAATAATCACGGCGTCTACATGATGAAAGCCGGCGAGAAAGTTCCATTGCACGATGGGAAGAATTTACGGGGAGGTGCGATGGGCCGTTATCAGATTCACTCGCGGAAGAGAGAGGGTCAAATTGAAATTGCGATCACGAAACTTTATGAAGGGGAATCCACAACGGAGAATATCACATTTGCAGATGAGGCCGGAGGATTCAATCGGGGGTGGATTGGGGTGAGAACGCCGGAAGGGAAAGATGGCCGGATCTATCTCGATAATGTGGAATTGCGGATGGGAACAGCGCTTCGGCAAAACGATTTTGAAGACCGGAATCCCTTGCAACCCGAGGGAAAAGATTCCGTACAGTGGGAAATTGTGCAGGGAGGGGTGCAAGTGAAGGCGATTGATCACTGCAGGGGAGTCGGTTTCGGGGAGGGGAGTCTGGTATCAATGGATCCGGAGGATTTAAAAAATCTGGTGATACAACTCCCTGATGAAAACGGCGAAGGGTTTGATTTCCATCCGCTACCTCAAAGCCCTTTGCGGGGTGCAGGTGCCGATGTGGGAGTCAGAGAAGATGCCGAAGGGTATCCCCGTCCGGCAGGTGTCGCTCCCAGCATAGGGCCATTTGAATCGAAATAACGTAACCAAAAGTATCAATGTGATTGTTCACTTCACCTGTCAGGAAATAGGAAATATCGCGAAAGAACTGCAGTGGATCAATGAAGTCTGCCGGTAACGTGTCCACTGTATTTCGGCTGTTACGCATCTTCAGGGAAGTAAAGTGAACGTTTGTTTCTTGTCACATTCAGCCCGTGACGTCTCTCTTCAATCTAAAGCCTGTTGATTCGATTTTACCCATCCCCACGTTGACGTTCCATTTATCACGCCCTATGTAATCCCCATGGAAATATTACAGCAGATTTGGATGGGTTGTTGGCACACATTAATCATGATGGCGCCGTATCTTCTCCTAGGCTTCTTTTTGTCCGGGGTGCTGTCGGTGGTGATGCCGGTGGGGTTGGTGAAGCAGCATTTGGCGCGAAAAGGAAAAGCTTCAGTGATAAAGAGTGCGTTGGTGGGGGTGCCACTGCCTTTATGCAGCTGTGGTGTTTTACCTGTTGCAACATGGATTCGTCGACACGGAGCTTCCAAAGGTGCGACCGGATCCTTTTTATTGGCGACCCCTCAAACCGGGGTGGATGGCTTTTTAGTTGCACTGAGTATTTTAGGCATTGGTTTTGCGGTGTTTATTCCGGCTGCGGCATTTGTTTCGGGCATTATTTTGGGACTTATTTTAAATCTTTTTCCGGATACCTCCCAGAAAGTTAAAAACGAAGAAGGTGTTATCCAAAATACCCAACCGGTTCTCTTCCGGATCGTCCGGCATGGATATGTGACGGTTGCCGGGGATATTGCCATCCCCTTGGGGGTAGGGATTTTATTGGCCGGAATCCTGTCGGCATTTGTACATCCCGAATCTTTCGCGGATATGGGCGATGGTCTATGGGCAAAATTGATGGTGGTGGCGGCGGCAACGCCTTTGTATGTTTGTGCGACGGCTTCGTTGCCTATTGGCGCGTCCATGCTGGTGGCCGGACTTTCTCCCGGAACAGTATTTGTCTTTTTGATGGCGGGTCCGGCGACCAATGCCGCGACTTTCACCACCATTAGTAAATTGATCGGGAAAAAAGAAGCGTTCACCTATTTGGGTTGTGCGATTCTCTTGGCCTTGGTCATGGGATTTGTTTTAGATGCACTGGCTGCTTACCTGCCCGAGATTTCTGCAACCCCTATGACCGGGCACATGGAGCACTCGATATTGAACACCGTGGCGGCAGTTGTATTGGTGCTGGTGTTGATCTCAGGCAAAATCCTCCGCAACCGAAGTTGAACTTGTCATGAGTGTAAAACAACTACAGTTTGAATGTACTGCCGCCCCTCTGCCCACCCATGTGGAAGTGCTTTTGGATGAAACGTCGGAATTTCTCGAAGAATGGGAAGAAGATCGCGAATCGCACCGGTTCGTGCCTGCGGATTACGTGCTGGTCTATGATGCCCTTTGTGTGTTGCGGAAAAAGATGCCTGCCCAGCCCCGCTTTATGGAATGGGGAAGTGGATTGGGCATCGTATCCATGTTGGCCACTTCCTTGGGTTGGCAGACGGAGGGGATTGAAATTGAACCCGGATTGGTCCATGAAAGCCGCCATCTTTCCCATCTCTTCGATCTCCCGGTGAAGATTCACCAAGGCAGCTTTTTTCCCAGGGACCAGGAGGTGATTGAGCATCTTTCCGAACGATGCGGGAAAGCGGATGTGATATATGTGTATCCCTGGCCGGATCAGGAAATTGAAATTTTTGATCTTTTTGACCAACTCGCCAAACCGGGGGCGCATTTATTGACCTACTACGGTATCGAGGATATTCGGGTTTTCGAAAAAGTGTAATTCGATTCCGAAAGCGATAACGATTTTGTGAGGCTTTACATCCCCCCCTTCGTTCTGGTAGGGGGATCAGCATGAAAATTCTTGTCTTACATGGACCCAACCTCGGACTTCTCGGAAGCCGTGAGCCCGGTATTTATGGTCATTTGACTTTAGCCGATATCAATCGCCAAATTGCTGATGCGGCTTCTGAATTTGGCGTAGAGGTTGAGTGCAAACAAACTGATATCGAGGGGGAGCTGGTTCAATGGATCGGGCAGGCAGGGGGCGAAGTGGACGGATTGATCATTAATCCGGCTGCGTATACACATACCAGTGTGGCGATTCGGGATGCGATTAGTGCATCAAAATTGAAAACGGTGGAAGTACATCTTTCCAATACCCATGCCCGCGAAGAATTCCGCCATATCAGTTTGACAGCCCCGGTTTGTGTGGCGCAGATTCAGGGATTTGGTCCGGCAGGATACTGTCTGGCCCTGAAAGGATTGGTCGACGTTCTGCACTCGACAGAAGACTAGAAAACCGTTAGGAAAAAACAATCATTTTACGACGATTAACTATAGGAGAGCCTATTTCATGGAATACAAAGATTTAAAACGCATCATTGAACTGGTGAAAGATAACGGAATTGTGGAATTCGAACTTGAGACGGAAGCATTCAAGCTTTCTTCCAAGCTGGCCTCTACAGGTGCCGTGCAGATGGTGGCGGCTCCGGCTGCGGCCCCTGTGGCAGCTGCGCCAGCACCGGCTGCGGCGCCGGCGGCTGCTGAACCCGCGGTATCCAATGCGCCCACAATTAAATCTCCCATGGTGGGTACCTTTTACCGCTCCTCTTCTCCTGAAGCGGATCCCTTCTGCAAAGTAGGGGATGTGGTAACGCCTGAATCGACCGTTTGCATTATCGAGGCGATGAAAGTGATGAACGAAATCAAAGCGGAGCAAAAAGGCCGCATCAGCAAGATTCTGATCGAAAACGGCGAAGCCGTAGAATTCGGCCAAAGTCTTTTCGAAATCGAACCGCTCTAAGGGGGACCGTTTATTATGGAACGCGTGCTCATCGCCAACCGCGGGGAAATTGCCCTGCGAATTATTCGTGCCTGCAGGGAGTTAGGCATAAACACGGTCGCGGTTTACAGTGAAGCCGACCGGGAAGCCGCCCATGTGCAACTCGCAGATGATGCGGTTTGCATTGGTCCTGCGGCCGCTGCTGAAAGCTATCTCAAAATTTCAAATATTATATCGGCAGCGGAAGTGACCGATGCGGATGCGATTCATCCCGGATACGGTTTCCTCGCTGAAAATGCGGATTTCGCAGAAATTTGTGCCAAATGTAATATTAAATTTATTGGACCCTCACCGGAAGCCATCCGGAAAATGGGGGATAAAAACACTGCCCGTGAAACCATGAAGGCCGGAGGGGTTCCTATCACACCCGGTAGTGACGGTCTGGTGGAAACCGAAGCCGATGCGGTACGGATTTCAAAAGAAATTGGTTATCCTGTGATTGTCAAAGCCACCGCCGGGGGCGGAGGCAAAGGCATGCGTATCGCCCACAATGAAATGTCTTTGATGAACGCATTTAACTCTGCCAAACACGAAGCGGAACGCGCGTTTGGCAATGGGGGCATGTACATTGAGAAATATGTGGAAAGCGCCCGGCATATCGAAGTGCAGATCATGGCCGATGAACACGGAAACGTGGTGCATCTGGGTGAACGGGACTGCAGTCTGCAGCGGCGGAACCAAAAAGTGCTGGAAGAGGCTCCTTCTCCGGTCCTGGATGACGAAACCCGTAAAGCGCTTGGAGATGCTGCGGTGAAAGCCGCGATCGCTGTAAATTACGCCAATGCCGGTACCGTTGAATTCATTTTGGATGAGCGTGACCAGAAGTTTTACTTCATGGAAATGAACACCCGTATCCAGGTGGAACATCCGGTAACCGAAGAGGTGACCGGGGTCGATCTGATCAAAGAACAAGTGCGGGTGGCCGCCGGTGAAAAACTGAGTGTGACCCAGGATGATATCTCATTTACCGGACATTCCATCGAATTCCGCGTGAATGCGGAAGATCCCTCCCGTGATTTCGCACCTTGTCCCGGAAAAATCAATTGGTTGAATCTGCCCGGTGGATTCGGCGTCCGGGTCGATACCGCGGTGTATCCCGGATATGTGATTCCTCCTTATTACGACAGTATGGTGGCCAAATTAATTGTGCACGGACGGGACCGGAATGAGGCGTTGGCCCGCCTGGGGCGCGCGCTGGAAGAGTTTTTAGTGGATGGACCCTCTACCACGATTCCTTTGGGATTGGCTTTGTTGAAAGATGCCCATTTCGTGGGTGGTGAATACAATACCAGTTACTTGGAAAAGTTCATGGAGACCTATACCCCTCCGGCTGACCGTCATCAGTCGCCTTCATCCCATTAACTCGTAATCCCGCCCGCTTATGTCTGATCCTTCTCTGGTTATTGTCGGTTCCATTGGTATCGACCACATTGAAACTCCTTTTGTGAAGAAACCCAACCAGTTGGGAGGATCGGTCAGTTACGCTTGTGCGGCCGCGTCCTTTTTCAGCTCTCCGGGTATGGTCGGGGTGGTGGGAGATGATTTTCCCGAAGAATTCATGGAACTCTATCGGGGCTTTCATGTGGATCTGCAGGGATTGCAACGGGCACCGGGACAAACCTTTTCCTGGACCGGGGTTTACGAAGAAAATATGGACAATCGCCAAACACTGGAAACCGTGTTAGGGGTGTTTGAAACTTTTGAACCCACTTTGCCGGAGTCTTATTTGGATGCCCCCTTTGTGTTTCTAGGCAATATGCATCCCGGCTTACAACTGCATGTGCTTTCACAAATTCGTGCCCCTAAATTTGTGCTGGCCGACACCATGGACTTGTGGATCAATATCACCAGGGACGAATTGATCCAGGTGATTGGCAAAGTGAATATGCTGACTCTCAATGAATCCGAAGCGCGTTTGCTGACCGGTTGTCACAACCTCATGGATGCGGCGAATCAGCTGTTGACCATGGGGCCTCAGTTTATTCTCATTAAAAAAGGGGAGCACGGCAGTATGCTCTTCGGAGAACAGGGGATTTTTATCCAGCCCGCATTTCCCATCGCGGATGTGGAAGATCCCACCGGTGCCGGCGATACCTTTGCCGGGGCCTTGATGGGATATTTAGCCAAAACTGATTCATGTGAAGAAGCGGACATCCGCCGTGCGATGGTACACGGGTCTGTGGTCGCCTCTTATGGCGTTCAAGCATTCAGTCTTGAAGGGCTGCAAGCCATCAATGCGTCCAAAATTGACGGACGGGTTTCAGCACTCACTTCGATGATGCAGGTGGATTTGTAAGTGAAAAGGAACCTGGTTCTCCCGGTTTTCTTTTTCATTTTTTTGGGATACCTGCCCGCTCAAGATTTAGGAGTTCGTCATTTTCAGGTCCCCATTTCCGATGGGGGCTTTCAATCCCGGGATTTTTTACAGGCCTTACTGGAAATCGGCGGATCCGAAGTGGTTCTGCCTGAAAATTTTCCCAGCCAGCAGTTTGATGCCGGGGGACCGGGTTCACGCATCAGTTTGTTTGCCTGGAATGCACTTCTGAAAGATTTTGGTGTGCAGCTTTCCCTCCAGCCGGAGGCTTTAGCGATTCGCATGGATCTTCATACTTTTGAAGCCACGCTTGACCGTTTTGAGCAGACGTTTATTGACGGTTTTCATGTCGAAAGAGCCGCCGATCTGCTGCGCATCTCAAGCCCGTCCTCCCAGGGACCCGTAGTGGTTTTGGTGCATGGTCTCGACAGCAGTAAGCGTTTATTCGGTGGAACCTGCAAGGTCCTGGTGGAAAAAGGTTATGATGTCTATTTCTTTGAATATCCAAATGATGACCGGGTGATACGCAACGCTGAACGCCTCTCTGAAGCATTAAAGACCTTGCCACCAGAACGTCAGCAGGACATCACTTTGGTGACCATTTCCATGGGAGGGGTGATTAGTCAGTTGATGTTGGAAACGCCTGAGCTACAGGTGAGAGGCGTCAGGCGCTTTATCGCCTGTGTCCCCCCGTTTCATGGATCTGAAATGGCTGCATTTCGGGGAATTGTTGAGATCGGGGATCACACCCTCTCGATTTTCTTTAACCCCCAAAAAGCCCTCGATTTTTGGGGCGATGGCATGGGCAGGGCGGGAATTGACCTTCAACCCCGTTCTTTGTTGATGGCGCAGTTGGACCGCTTAAAACGTGATCCGAATGTGCACTACAGTATCCTGGCCGGGAACAAAGGCATCTTCGAACCCACCGTGCTGCAAAAAGCCCGGGAGGAGTTGGCCGCCTCACCGTCAGAAAACAGTATAATGGAAACTGTCCGCCTGTTAACTCTCGACCGACTGGATCTGATCCTTCAGTTCCAGAGTCCCAACGGTGATGGCGTCGTCACTTTGGAAAGCGCGACCCTCGAAGGGGTTACCGACCGGGTGGTGCTTCCCTTCAGCCATCTTGATTTCCTCACCGGTTTCACTGCAAAAGAAGATATCCCCGCACTTAAAGAAGTAATGAAACGTCTTCCCGTGATAGACTAATCTCCGGTTGTCATTTTCACCCGCCCGCGAAGTGCATTCACCAAATAGATCTCATCCGCAGTCTCTAAATCCGTTTGTGTGCATACTTTTTCCTCAAGCCTTCCTGCATTTAGCAAAGCGGCTCTGGCGACCCCCCGCAAAAGTCCGGAGGAGGAAGGAGGGGTGAAAGTTTGCCCCGCTTTCACCCAGAGCAGATTTCCGATGGTAAATTCCATCAGTTCCCCCCGTTCATTGATGAGTAGCGTTTCATCCACATCCGGATGACGTTTTCTGGCATCCTCATAGATACGACGCCGGGAGGTTTTGTGTTTAAGCTGGGGATGGGTTGAAGGGGTTGGAACGGTGTCGACCCTGAAGGTCATCGACGTTTTGTTTTTGGGTAAATCGGAGAGTTGAATCCCGATTTTCCCCGCTTCGGAAAGGGTCAGTCGAACTTTTCCGGTTTCCGGAAAAGTAAGGGCGGCAATGCGTTTGTCCAATTCTTGTGGATCAAGTTCCATGCCCAGTTCTGCGGCAGATGAGACAAGGCGTTGTCGGTGTAAGGGCCAAAGTTTGATCCCCGAATCTGGTTCGCCCCGCATGGTTTCAATCAACTGGAATTCATCAACTTTGTGTTTTAAAACGGCAGTTTTGAGTAAGCTTTCCTGATATTCTTCTTTTGCACAACTGTCCCACACAATACCGCATCCACTGTGATAGCGGAAATCCCCCGAGGTTTTGTCGATGACCGCGGTGCGGATCGCGACATTAAATTCGCTGATCCCATCGCCGAAAAAGCCTCCGATACAACCCGTGTAAATGCCTCTGGGAGCGGTCTCCAATTTTCGAATCCATTCCATGGTTTTACGTTTGGGGGCACCGGTGATGGAGGCGCAGGGAAACAACGCACATAACCAGTCCACGGGTGAACCGCTACCGTTCGCGGTTACGGTAGAAGTCATTTGCACCAGACTGGGGAAGCTTTCGATCTCAAACAGGTGATCTGCTTTCACCGATCCGCAATCGGCAAGTTTTCCCAGATCATTGCGGATCATATCGACAATCATGATGTTTTCAGCCCGGTTTTTTAACGAAGCTCTCAGGCGTTTTTCTTCACCGGGTGCGGCAGTGCCTTTCATCGGTTTGCAGGAGATTTGATCCGACTGATGTTTGAAAAAACGTTCGGGAGAAGCGGAAATAATGATTTGGTCTGCTTCTTCAATGTATGCTTGATGTTGCGCGGACTGGGCTTTTCGCAATTGACGGAACAGGGACCAGGGATCTCCCTTTATTTTTCCCAGTAGCGGATAGGTGAAATTCACCTGATAGGTTTCCCCCTGGGCGATGGCCTGATGTATTTGACCGATCGCCTGTCGAAACGGAGCTTCATTCAGTTGAGGTTCAAGTTCTGAAAGTGTGCAGGGCAGGGTGTTTTTTGGAGGAAGTCCGAGACGTTGTTCTTTATAAACGGTGAAGCGCAGAAAGGGGGTGTCCGGAGGTAAGGGATGCACCTGATAATGCGGATCAAAGGCGGGAGACGCTTCGTACGCGATCCATCCCACCGCATGCAGCCCCTTTTCCGCATCCCGTTCCAAGCCCCTGATGGCAGGGAGAACCTCGGCTAAGCTCCACGCTTCCACACAGCGTTCCACGCCAGTAAAATGCACCCAGTAGGCGCATCCCTGGTTGTCTGTGCGTTGAAGAGCATGAAAAGCGTTCATTATCCGCTTTTAGCCCATTTATGATACCTCTGACGAGGTTGAATTCGCTTTTGATTGCACGAGCGCTTCTGAATCGTTATCAAATGTTCATGAAAGCCTATTTAGACCTTCTTCAACATATTTTAGATCAAGGCGTAGACAAGTCCGATCGTACCGGAACGGGGACGCGTAGCTGTTTTGGGTATCAATTCCGCTTTGACCTGCAGGAGGGCTTTCCCATGGTTACCACCAAGAAGCTGCATACCCGATCGATTATTCATGAACTTCTTTGGTTTTTGAAAGGGGATACCAATGTGAAGTATCTACAGGAAAACAACGTAAGAATTTGGAATGAGTGGGCGGATGAAAATGGCGATTTGGGTCCGGTATACGGAAAGCAATGGCGCTCTTGGGGTGCACCGAACGGGGAAACCATCGATCAACTGAAATGGGTGGAGAACGAAATCAAAACCAACCCCGATTCCCGCCGTTTGCTGGTGAGTGCCTGGAATGTGGGTGAATTGGATCAAATGGCTTTGATGCCCTGTCACTGTCTATTTCAGTTCTATGTGGCGAAAGGAAAACTGAGCTGTCAGCTCTATCAACGGAGTGCGGATGTGTTTTTGGGGGTGCCGTTTAATATTGCCAGTTATGCACTCCTCACCTGCATGATGGCGCAGGTCTGCGGCTTGGAACCGGGTGATTTTGTGCATACCTTCGGTGATGTGCATTTATATCAAAATCATTTTGATCAGGTCAAACTTCAGCTTACCCGTGAACCCTATGCCTTGCCCCGATTAAAATTGAATCCGGAACGCAAGTGCCTCACGGACTTTGTCTTCGAGGATATTGAAATTGTGGGGTATGAATGCCATCCGCACATTGCAGCGGAGGTATCGGTATGACGAAACCCGAACTGGTGCTGATTGTGGCCATGGACCGCCAGCGGGTTATTGGCAAAGAAAACCAGCTGCCCTGGCGTCTGTCAGCCGATTTAAAAGCTTTTAAACAGCGGACACTGGGATCTCCTATCCTCATGGGCCGGAAGACCTGGGAATCTATAGGGCGTCCTTTGCCCGGCCGGAAAAATTTGGTGATGAGCCGACAAGCGGACTTTATTGCCGAGGGGGCGGTGGTGGTGTCTTCTATTGAAGACGCGTTATCACAACTCACGGATAACGATTGTTTGTTTGTCATTGGCGGTGAAGAAATCTATCGCCTCTGTCTCCCGCAAGCCCAACGATTGATTGTCACCTATGTGGACACCGTGGTGGAAGGGGGCGATGCCTGGTTCCCCGAGTGGGATAAGGATGCGTTTGTCCAACTGTCCGCCGAAAGTTATACGGCTGATGAACGAAACGAATTTGATTTTAAAATCATAGAATATGGCAAGAAAGATTCAGATCGCTGAGCCGCCGCCCCGACATGCGGTCGAGGTGCTCAGCAATGTTCATTTAGGGGATGGGATTTACGCCCTCCGGCTCCAATCTCCTTTTTCGGATTGGAAACCGGGAGACTGCATTGCGGTTTACGACGGGGAGGGAAGGGGGATCAGCCGGCCTTACAGTCTTTGTGGATCCACATCCGATTCTGAACTGGAACTTTGGGTGCGTCAGTTTCCCGGCGGGCAGGTGAGTGAATTTCTCTGCGGATGTCGGTCAGGGGACCGCATCCAGGTGAGTCCACCCTTCGGATATTTCAGACCTGCAGAACCCCGTACAGCCGATAAACTCTATTTCGCCACAGGGACAGGGATTGCGCCCTTTCTCTCTGCCATCCGCTCAGGAGCGGCTCAACCGCGCGAAGTGTACTGGGGGCTACGCCAGCCCTTGGAAAAGATGCCGGATTTCCCGCTGAATATATTTTTAAGTCAGTCTCAACATCCTGAATGGCGGACAGGCCGCATCAGCCACATCCTCTCAGAAGTGAATTTTACTGAAGCGACCCATGTGTATGCCTGTGGGCTGGACCGGATGATTGAAGAAGTGCTGGGATATTTTTCTTCGCAGGGGCTGGCGGAATCCCAATTACACCGGGAATGTTTTTTTACCTCGAATCTGTAGTCCGGGCATTTCATGCATGGTGGACTGCATTTTAATCGCGCAGGGACATCAGCAGGCGCAAGATGTACCAGAAGAGCAATATCACACTGGCAAACAAAGAAAGACTGGCGGACACGTGTTGGTCGGTGCGGTAGTGATGCAGAACATTTGAAGTGTCGTATAAAATGGCTCCACCGGCAAACAGAATCATCAGTCCGGAGAACAGGGTACCCAAATTAAATCCGAAGAGGATACTGGCGACAATCACCCCTATGGCAACGATTCCCGCGATACTGAGGATGGGTCCCATAAAGCTGAAATCTTTGCGGGTCATAAACACGACCGCGGTGAGAGCAAGAAAGAGAGCGGCCGTCATCACGGCGGCCTGTTGAATCACGCCCGGATAATATGCGCTGGCGAGATAGAGCAGGGGGGTGATAATGATGGCTTCGGCTGCCGTATACAGTCCCAGGCCCAAATATTGCAGGCCCACGGAGGTATCAGACATCGCCCACTTGTTCGCGATCCATGAAACCCCCATAAACAAGCCCATTACCACCAACCAGGAGTACTGGGATCCCACCATGAGGGGAATCAGTTTTTGGGGCAATGTGGATTGCAGAATCAATCCGCACAGGCCCGCGAAGACTAACAAAGCGCCGGCAAGATGGGAATAGGTTTGACGGACGAATTGAGCGCGGGCAGAGGGTTCTGCACGTGAGGCGAGAGTGGGATAAGGGGCAGTGGTCGTGTTCATAAAGTCTTCCTTCATTCAGAGGTGGATTCGTCGTAGGCGCGATAGTAATAGGGCTCATGATGGAGATCAACCGCATTTACGCCACGTTCGGTGAGTATTTCTTCGGCTTCATAGATCATTTCGTTGGCACCACAAAGGTAATAGGCCGCATCCGGAATGAGCGGCATCGTTTTGAGATGTTCCGTTAACCGTCCGGAGTGACCTTCAAATTCTTCTTGAGAGCAAAAAGGGAAATAACCAATCCCTTCCAACTCTTCCTTGAAGTAGAGATCTGCGGCATATCTTACGCCGTGAAGGAGGGTAAGGTTTAAATTCGCAACACTGCGTACAAAAGCTCTACAGGGGGCAATCCCGGTTCCCGTTGCACAAAAGACGACCGGTTTTTCCGGATCGCGCAATGTGAACCGTCCATAGGGACCCTGTACCGGAATGCGGTCACCCACTTTCAGTTTCAGCAGGTGAGGGGTGACGACGCCGTGAGGAATCAGGCGATACAAAACGTCAAGGGTTTCATCCTGTTCTCCGGAGGCAATGCTGTAATCCCGTTGATCCTGCGGGTCCGCTCCACCCAGGCTGATCAATTGACCGGCCTGCCAATCCCAATGGGGTCGTTCAAACCGTAAAAGGTGTGCGTCCAGACCCAGAGGCCGGTGTTCAAGAATTTTAAGTGTATCCGCGGTCATGGACTGGACATATTCCAATCCGGTGCTTCTGGCAAGACCCGCTTACTTACTGGTTTTTTTATCTTTCACATTTCCGAACAGGGATTTCGCGAATTTACTGCGACTGTCCCCTTTGGGCACCACTTTTGCAGAAGCTGTAGACTTCTTGCGCAATTGGCTTTTGTCCGGACTCTGACTGTTGTTTTTGCTGATTTTAGGACTGTTGGCTCCGCGGCCAAAACTGCGGACACCGGGGGAGACCTTGGGATCGGAGGATGACAGGGTTGGGTTCACTTCTGCGGCCTGGGCGGTGGTGGATTTACTTTCAACCTCACTGTCGGGGATGCCCGCCAGGGTTTTCCATTTCATTACTTCCTGACTGAGGGCGTCAATCTTGTCATCTTTCGCCTTCATTTTACCCATGAAGCTGGCGGCATCCATGATCGTGGTTTTGGCTTGGGCCAAATCACGGTTGAGAGATGATTTCCGTTCTTCGAGCTCCTCGATTTCTTTCATGAGGTTCAGCCCTTCTTCATTCATTTCCTTGGCCTTGGCTTCGGTGAGCTGTTCTTTCAGTGAGCTGTTTTCTTCACGAAGTTGTGCGAGTTCCGGCAGGCTTTTCGCTTTTTCTTCTGAAGCCGAGAGATCTTTGCGCAACTGTTCGTTTTTGCTGGCGACGTCGGCGTTTTGGCGGAGCAGTTCTTCCCGTTCCACTTCCAAACCCTCCACCCGTGCTTCGAGAGAAGCTGCGGTATCTCCCGCTTTCTCGGTTTCATTCAGCCGGTTCATCAGCGATTGAATTTCGGCTTCCGCTTTCTCCAACCGGGTGATGGCCTGATCCCGTTCTTTTTCCGCGCTCTGTGCTTTTTGGCTGCTGTCTGAACTGCTGCTGGCCTGTTTCTCCAGATTTTCTTTGAGCTGGCGGGTTTCTTCCAAATATTTTCTTTCCAACTCCTGGTAGCGGTTTTCTGTCGATTCCGATTTCTTTTGGAAGTTTTCCAGCTGCAGTTTTGTTTCCTGCAGACTTTGCTGTTCGGTTTCCAGGTTGGATTTGAGGGCCGAAATTTCATCCTTATATTTTAAGGTGGACTCATGCATCAGAGAAGAGGAGTTCTTTGAGGTATCCGTCAGTTCTTTTTCGAGTTTATGAATCGTGGCCTGCATGCCGTCAATTTTGGTCTGGAGCGCTTCCGCCTCCCGTTTGTCCTCGGGCGCGGCGATCATATCTTCAATCCGCTGATTTAATTCTTTGTTTTCTTTGCGGACCTCCACCAAAGATTTGGCGGCTTTCTGCATCTGTTCGGCGGTGGAATTCAGTTGCTCATAACTTTCTTCCGCTTCCCGTTCCGCTTTGGTGATTTTTTCACGTAACCGAACATTTTCCTCTTTTGATTTTTCCGCCAGTTCACGTGAAGTCTGCTCGTCTTGAGTGACTTTACTTAATTCAACTTCCAGTTTTTCAAGCTGTTTGCGTTCCTGGGAAAGTTCGGCTTCCATTTTCTGAACTGCGACTTCGGCATTCTCTTTGTTCTTTTGGAGTGTAACCAGTTTTGTTTCCAGCTCTTCACGATTGGCCTGCGCCGTTTCCCAGCGGTCAGACTGGGTTCGTGCCTCCTGTTCCAGTTCACGAATTTTCGCGTTCTGGGCAGTGTTTTTCTCCTGAAGTTCCGAAACCCTTTCCTGCAGATCGTTACGGGTTTTCTCGAGAATATTGTGCTGGCGAAGAACGGTTTGTAATTTTTCCTCCTTCTCGGACAGTGCGGTTTCCAGCGTCTCGGTTTTCTCAGTGAGTTCACTGTTTACTCCGTTGAGAATTTCCAGCCGATCCATTAACTCCTGACCTTCCTCCATCAATTGAGAGTGAATGGTTTCAAATTCAGCCTGCTGGGCAGTGGCCTGATCGAGTTTCTCTTTTAATTCGGTGTGCTGTTTTTGTAAGTCTGATTTGTTTTTTTCGGTTTGCGACAGTTCTTCCTGCAAGCGGGTGTTCTCGCTTGCCAGATTCTTTTTCTCTTCCGCAGCACTGGTAAGTTCCTGCTGCAGATCCTTCTTTTCCTGCTCCAGATTTTGGCGGGTAGCGCTTTCTTCGTCCAGTTGAGTTTGAATTCCCCGGCGCGTGGTTTCGAGTTCGGCAAGCTGCCCCTCCAAAACGGAAACCTGTTCTGCATTCGAAGCCGAAGACGCTTTCAGCTCAGCCATTTCACTTTGTAAAACAGCCCGGGCATCATTCATATCCCGGATGCGGGATTGTAATTCCTTGATTTGCCCATGGTTATCCTCGGTTTCAGCCCGGGCGCCGGTTAACGAGGCCTGCAACTCGGCCTTTTCCTCTTCCGCTGCATTTTTTGCGCTCTCCAGCTCGCTGATGCGTTGGGTTAATCCAACGGTTTTCTGCGTTTTATCTTCGAGTTGTTTTTCAACGGCTTCTTTGCTTTGACGCAATTCCGAAATCTGTGTGGTCAACGCGGCTTTGTCCGTTTCCAAATCTGCGAGGCTTTGTTCCGCAGCGGTGACTTTATCCTGATATTCATTCAGACGCTGATCGGCCTCTGATTTATGTTGTTTCAGGGAGGCGATTTCTTCTTTTAACTTCGCATTTTCATTTGATTGTTCTGCCGCATCCGACTGTACTGACTCCAGCCGGGCGGTTAAATCTTCAAAAGCCTTTTGCTGGTTTGCGGCCTGTGCTTCGGCTTCAGCCTTGGCTTTTTGGATGCCGGATAACTGTGCATGAACAGCTTCGAGGGATTGCTCCAGGTCCACCACTTGCTTTTCTGCGGCTTCCTTTGCTTCCCGGGTTTGCGTCAGAGTTGCGGACTCATTTTCGCGGAGAGTTTTAAGTTCTGCCAGTTCATTTACAATGCCGGTCTGGTCCTCTTCGAGGGATGAAATTTGTTCCTGCAAGGCTGCCGAGCGGTTTTTGGCTTCCTGCAGTTCTTTGTCCGCAGATGCAATCTGTCCTTCGAGGGTTTGTTTTTCTGCCTCCAAGGCTTCCGAACGCTGGAGGGCCTCTGTTAATTTATCTGTGAATTCGGCTTTCACCGCATTGAGATCTTTTTCTTTTTCCGCCTCCAGTTCTTCGGTGCGGTGCAAAGCCTGTTCGAGTTTGCCTGAGAGCTCAATTTTAACTTTGCTGATGTCATCTTCCAGGAGCTCCAGTTTTTTGGTCTTTTCAAACAGCGCTTTTTCGGAAGTGGAAATTTTCTGTTCCAATTCCTGACGCAGATCTCCATCCCGTAATTTGTCCGCTTTGAATTTTGTCAGTTTGGAGGTGAGTTCTTTTTCCCGTTTGTGGCTGACCTCTAAATCAACGACGTATTTATTCACATCGGAGGAGAGTTCATCAAATTTTTGCTGGAGAACTTCACGTTGATCCTGCAAATGCTGCACTTTTTCTGAAACGTCTTCTTTTTCATCTTCGAGTTCCTGAATCCGTTTACGCATGGAGGCCAACTGCGTTTTTAAAGCCTCGGCAGAACTTTCCTGACCGCTAATGGTTTCGGCCATTTCGGTTTTCATCTTTTCCAGTTCCTGTGAAAGAGCCTGCTTTTCTTCCTCCAGACCTTTCTGGCGGGAGAGGGCGCGCTCACTTTCAGACTTCAGTTTCTGCCGGGCTTCATCTGCCTGAGAAAGTTTCAATTTGAGTGCGTCAATCTCGTTGACGTACGCACTTTCTTTTTCTGCAGTCGCACTTAAGTGGGCTTTATTCTGTTCGGCATCTGCGGTGACCGCGGCCAACTGACTCTTTAAGTCTTCAATGGTTTTAAGCAACCGGGCTTTTTCCGCAGCCAGGGCTTCACCTGCCTGACGGGCCTGTTCCGCCTGTTCGGAGAGGGTGCCGGTGTGAGAGTCTTTTTCTGAGAGCTGTTCCTGCAGGGCGTCGATTCGGCTCTGCAGGGTTTTTGATTTTTCATCCGCTTCGGTGATTTGCGCTTCCAGTGCTGATTTTGCCTGGACTTCAGAATCCAATTGGGCTTTCAGTTCGGCGGCGGTTGCGATGGTCTGATCCCGCTCGCTTTCTAAATCGGAAAGTTTTCTGCGGAAAGATTTAGCCTGATCGGCCAAGGCGGACTGTTCATTGGCCTTGTCGCCGAGTTGCGCCTGCAGGTCTTCAATTTGTCCCCGGAGTTCATTCTCCAAATTTTCTTTTTCTTTCAGCTCCTCGGCTTTGGATTCGGTTTCGCCGGTGAGGGACTGCACTTTGTTTTGCAGGTCATTCAATTCAATTTGCAGTTCATCTCTGCGTTTATTTTGTGATGCCAGGTCGGTGCGCAAGGTTTCAGCTTCCGAACGCACTTTACTCAGTGCATCATCCTTGCCACTTACGGTGGATTGGAGTTCGGACAGCTGGGCTTTTAAATTTTGGATACTGGATTTGAACTGCTCCATTTCTGCGCGAGCGCTGTCCCGCTCTTCGCTGGCGGCAGCCAGCTCCGCTTTTAAACGATCCGTACTGCTGGTGATTTCGGAATGTTTATTTTCCGCTTCCGCAAGTTTTTCCGCCAAGGCTGATTTTTCTGAAGCCATGGCCGCCATTTCTGCTTCACGACGTTTAATTTCCCCTTTCAATTCGGCCTGTTGTTTCTCCGCGGCGCTCAGTTTATCTGAGAGGGTGGATTTCTCCTGAAGAAGTTCTTCGGCCTGTTTGGATTCCGCCTGGTTTTTTTCACGAAGCTCTTTGATCTCGTTTTCGACGTTTTTCTGGGCCACTTTGCGTTCATCCAGTTCAACGCGCAGGGCTTTCTTCGCATTTTCGGCCTCCAGCACTTCCGAGCGGATTTTTTCCAATTCTTTTTCAGCGCCGGCTTCTTTACCCGTAAGCTCTTTGATCTGCTCTTCTAAGCGGGTTACTTTGGCTTTATGATCTTCCAGCTGCAGGGAACGCACGGATTTTTCATCTTCCGCGTCGTTGAGTTTCCCTGAAAGCAGTTTCAGTTTGTCCTGCAATTCCGCATTTTTCTGACGGAAATTTGCGATTTCGGCATCTTTTTTATCCAGTTCCTGAAGTTTTTCCTGCAGAGAATCCTTTTCACTCAACAGGGCCCGGAGATCGTCCAGCATCTTCGATTCTTCCCCTTCCGATTTGATGGGTTTGGTAACCGTACTTGTTTCGGGAATTTGAATCTTCGCATCGCAAGCCGGACAGTGAATTTTTTTGCCTGCGGCTGTGGGTTTGACGCTGAGTTTTCGATTACAAGAAGGGCAGCGGAATTTGATTTCTTCACTCATAGGAATCTCTGGGAGGTGTTGAATTCTTTTTTTTGAGAATGTTACAAAATATTTGAGAGTTTTGAGGAATGAACCTCAGAACGTTTCATGAAAACTGGAGGGTTACAAACGTGACGAAACACCCTGTTTAATCCCTTTGCACGGTTTGGAGCAAAGGCTGAAGCTTTAAATTGGATTTTTCGAAAATGCATGGAGTTTAGATAAAGCAGGGGGTATGCCAAATTCTTTCCGGTATTCCGCTTCTTCCAGCGTTGATTCCTGTGATTTTCACGGTACATTCAGTTTTATGGTACAAAAACGAAGTTATGTGGCTCGCATGTTGGCCGTGGGAGGACCCGCAGATGACCAGATCCGTCGATTGACCCGGGGAGAGTCATTTGTCTGTTGTGACGGGTCGGATGCGGAACACCGGCAATTATCCGAATTTTGCATCGCGGTTGAGTCCTTGCTGGCTGAAACCGGTCAAAAGCTGTCGGATTTTACTCCTGAGGAGTTGGGCGCACTACTTTCCACGTTTATCCAAGAGGATAAAAACGCATGAAAATTTTGATTCTTGCACCCCGACTTCCCCATGCGCATGCCTACAGCGGGATGCAAATGGTATATCAGCGGATGTCGCGGCTGATCCAGAGGGGGCATCAAGTGGGTTTAATCTGTTACATCGATCCCGAACACGATGAACCTTTCCTGGACAAGGTTTCTCCGGATCTTCTGGATATGGAGGTCATTCAAGATCCCATGCTGAATCGGCTGCTCCCTAAAAGCTTCACTTTAAACAAGGATTCATCCCCTTCTTCCTTTTTTCGGTATCATTCATCCTCCATGAAAAAGAAGGTGGGGGAGATTGTTGCGAACCGGGGATATGATGTGGTGGTTGCGGAATTCACCGCCATGGGACAATTTTTATATAAGAATCCTTATCTGCCCGCTGTCCGTAAAGTGATTTCCTGTCATGATTCACCGACGCTGGGCAGTCGACGCCGGATGGATCTCATGGAGGCGAGTTTAACCTGGGGGAAACAATGGTTGGAATATCGTCACATGCGTATGCTCGAATTTGAGCTCTACCGGACTGTTGACCGGGTACTTACGTTGACCTCGCAGGAACGGTTTGATTTGTTGGAAGAGGACAGTACGCTGCGGATTACCACGGTCAGCCCGGGTCTGAGTTGCAGTATGTTTAAACCGATTCCCGAATTGCCCAAGGAACACTGCATTATTATTACGGCCCGTTTCAGCAGTGACCAGAGTCAGTTTGGCTGTCTGTGGTTTCTCAGATCCGTCTGGCCGCTTTTACGTCAACTGGATCCGGAAGTGAAACTTTATCTGGTGGGACGTGATCCTTCCTCTGCCATGCGGCGTCATGCAAAAAGAGATGAGCGAATTATTGTCACCGGTGGGGTTCAGGACTTGAGACCCTTCCTTGCGAAAAGCAAAGTCTATGTTTGTCCGGTGCTCTCCGGTTCCGGGGTGCGGGGGAAAATTCTGGAGGCCATGGCCATGAATCTGCCGGTGGTGAGCACTTCGATCGGTTCTGAAGGGATTCCCGTGGATCAGGGGAGCAATGCCTTTATTGCGGATGCTCCGCAGGTGATGGCCGGGTATGTGGCCATGTTACTACAGGATGAAGAAAAAGCGGAGCAAATGGGGAAACGGGGCCGCAATGCGGTCGAGACATTTTTTGGGTGGGATGAGAGTATTGACCGTCTGGAGCAAATGTTACATGAAGTCGTCTCCAAACGCAGTTACCACCAGGTGGCCTAGTTTCGCCGGATATATTCTTTGGCCAAATCTCTGTATGCGTTGGCCCCCCGCGAGGCCGGAGCATAGGTGAAGATGCTTTCACCGTGACTGGGTGCCTCACTTAACCGCACATTCCGGGGAATCACGGTTTCGTATAATCCGTCCTGAAAGTGATTGCGGACTTCTTCGACCACATCTTTTGAAAGGTTGGTCCGGTTGTCGAACATGGTGAACAAAATGCCATCCAGCCGAATTTTAGGATTGGATGATTCCTGGACCTTGATCACCATATCCATAATCACACTCAAACCTTCCAGGGCGTAATATTCACACTGCAAAGGAACCAGCAAGCTGTGGGCCGCAGTCAGTGCATTGAGGGTGATTAAACCCAGGGACGGGGGACAGTCTAAAATGATGTAGGCATAGGTGCCGGCCGCGATGACCGGATCCAGGGATTCTTTGAGCCGGGTGAGGTAACTGTCCATACGGGCAATTTCTATTTCAGCTCCCGCCAAATCGAGTTCCGAAGAAACCACGTGCAGTTTGGGCACCTCGGTTTCCTGAATGACATCCACTAATTTCTGTTCACCTAATAATACCGGATAGATACTCTGATCTGAAAGCTTGTTTAACCCTAAACCCGAGGTGGCATTGGCTTGGGGATCCAAATCAATGAGCAGTGTTTTTTTGCCTTTCTGGGCCAGTGCCGCGGCGAGGTTGATACTGGTGGTGGTTTTGCCGACGCCGCCTTTCTGATTGGTAATAGCTGTTACATGTGTATTCATGCGGATTGCATACCTGTCCGCCCTGCGATTGACAATGCAAAAGCATCGGCTTGGCTCGCTTGGGTTGATTTGCTTGGGAAGACCATAGAGGGCCCTTACCGGTGTATTTTTGAAAAGCCCAGCGGATCGGCTTTGAAATTCTTTAGACAATCCTGGCAAATGCAGGATCTTCTTTTTTGTTCCTCCGGTACCAGGGCCAACAGGCCTTCGGGAAAATGCACCTTACTGCACCAACAGGCCTGCGGACGATTTGCCTGGCATTGATTGGCTGTCTGGCAGATGGGGCAACGTTTCGGGTGGATCTGTGGCATGAATTTTTCTGATGAATGAGGACGGATTGACAAGGAATGCGTTATATTTCCACTCGTTAGTGGAGGGGAAACATAAGGGGTAGCAGGGCGAAACCCAAGTGTTTTAGGATTATTTCAAGAAGTTTCGGCCCGAGAGAGCGCGGCCAAAGCCTCCCGGGCGGTAAGGCTGTTTCCCGGTTCTTCATGCCCGAAAACTGTAATTTCCTTTTGAGACTTGCCAGAGCTCCAGAATCCTGCATAGGATTTTGCCCTTATGAATATTGTTTATTTCCATTCCCACGACACCGGCCGCGCTATCGAACCCTACGGATTTGATGTGACGACCCCCACTTTAAAAGCTCTTGCGGAAGAGGGGGCTTTGTTTTTAGATGCGCATTGTGCTGCGCCTACCTGTTCTCCCAGCCGGGCCGGACTTTTGACCGGTCATACACCGCATGAATCGGGAATGGTTGGACTGGCCCATCGGGGAGGGAAGATGAACACCCCTGAGCACCATTTAGCAAATTATTTAAAAGCGCAGGGGTTCTATACTGTGAAGGCGGGTCTTTCGCATATTGGACCCGAATATGAAGAACATGGGTACATGGAATTTAAGGAGGGCTACCACGGATCCGGAGAAGAAATTACCGCCCGGGCTTGCAAGTTTTTGGAAGATTTTGATGGGAGCAAACCCTTCTTTTTAGATGCGGGCTATATTGAAACCCATCGAATCGGTTCGGGCTTTAATCACGATCGGGATCAGCCGGGGGATGGAGACGGGGATCCGATGGATATGGATGCGCCGGTTGATTTTCTGGGGGACCATCCCGATGTCCGCAGAGACTGGAAAGATTATGCGAATTCTGCAGAAAGACTGGACGGATTTTATGCCCAGATTCTGGAAGTGTTAGATCAGCGGGGGTTTGCGGAAGACACTTTGGTGATTGTGACCACCGATCACGGGGTGCCTTTCCCGGAAATGAAATGCAGTCTCACCTCACGTGGCACCGGGGTCTTACTGATCATGCGTCTGCCCGGGAAAATCGAGAAAGGTATCCGCTCCTCTGCTTTGGTTTCCCATTTGGATGTTTTCCCCACCATTTGCGATTTGCTCGGCAGCCCCGCTCCGGATTGGTTACAGGGGAAATCTTTACTGCCGGTTCTCAGCGGCAATCCTGACGCGGAAATCAATGAGGCGGTATTCGCGGAAGTATCGTTCCATGCAGCTTTTGAACCCAAACGTTCAGTGAGAAGCCGGGAGTGGAATTACATCCGCAACTTTGCCTCGCCGCATGCTCCCATTTTGCCGAACTGTGACGACGGCTTGTCCAAGCAACTCTGGCTGCAAACCGGCCGTTTTGACCGGGAAGTGCCTGCCGAAGAATTGTACGACTTAACCAAAGATCCCATGGAGCTGGTGAATCTTGCGGAAGATCCTGCCTATGCCAAAGTGAAAGCGGCATGTCGTGCGCGACTTTCAAAATGGATGGAGGATACGAACGATCCATTTTTAAGTGATGACCCTGGTGTGCTGCCCGGCACCATGCTGGTGAATACCTGGGATCAACTTCACCCCGCGGGAGGCGATATGCAATCGGAATGGGATCCGACTTTGTGGAAGTTGATTCAGCCACTGTAATTTAGGCAGGAGGTATCAGTGCGTTCCCTTTATCAAAAGTACTGATTTGCAAAGATGCCTTAGAAACATCTATGCAGATGATTATTTGGATGCCATTCATGGTATCGTATACTCCTACTTGTAATCCGAGCTCCGGGCCGGCCTACCACGGGCTCATGCAACTGTTCGAGTTTTCACGAAAGTGGGTGCGGGGGATTTTGCTCCTGCGCGAACTCAAGGTTCTTTTGCCTGACGAATCTCACTCACACCGTCCCAGCCGGGGTGGCCACCCCGGCCAGGACTCCTCAGGGGGCAAAGGCCCTCCGGGACAATGTGGAGTAAAGCACATTCAGAAGATACAAATGCCTAAGTGACGATTTGGCCGATCAGTGGCCACAACAGGATCCAGTCACTGTGTTGAGGATGATGATTCAAGAACCTGAATCCCACTGCATACAACAAAGGTGCGGGGACCATGATCCAAAATTCGCCGGCTATGAAACATCCGAGTGAGAGCATCAGTGCACTGAGGACGATCTGCCGCCGTTGCCGGGGGCTTTTGGACAGAATCCAGGTCAATCTCCCGGTGGCGAGGTCGTCTTCTTTGTCTGCCAAATCACTCCAGATCACCGCAGGCAGCATCCATGAGCTCATGCCCAGAAGATAGATAAAAGCATGACCGCTATGGGGAAAGGGAAACATCAGCAAAGGAATACAGGCCCATCCGGTCACGATGGCGGTCACCCGGAGTACGGGGATATCCTGTAACCGTTTTTTTTGCGGCAGCAGGGGAATGACGTAAACAAGAGCCAGCAGAATGTAAAAGAGGATGCCGGGGAAATAAAATTGCTCTGAACGCCAGGCAAATCCGGCAAAAAGAGCCGAGCATCCGAGGATGAGCGGCCAGCTGTGGGGTTTTGGGGCAGGGAGTTGGTGGTCGGCCAGATAGACTGCAAAAGCGGCGAAAAATCCCGCAAGCAAGGTTTCGGCATGCAGGGGGAAATGAAAAAGCTTTGCGGGCATCGCCAGAAAGCCGATGGCAATCAGGGCGGGACGAATTTCTTCAATCTGTTTAGCGGGCATTGTAGAGCAAGATTTCCAACCAGCGGGTGCCGTTGCTGCCCAGTTTCCATTTGCCACCGCTTTGGATGACATGCCGGAGGCCATTGCGTCCGAGGACTTCTTTGTTCACAGTGAGAATTTTGTTTTTGCCGGATCCCAGCTGATCGATTTCTGATGCGGTGGCATTGCGGCCGGAGAGGGGGATCCCGCTTTCGGAGATGCGGAGGTGCATGACTTGACCCCGGTAGGGTTCTCCACTCCAAAGTTTGGGGTACATATCAAAATATCGGGGGCGACCCGCGTTTCGCACCAGTACTTCCCAGGCGGCGTCTTTCTTTCGCAGGGTTTCCAGATAGGAGAAGGGCACCTGTTCTTTTCCGGTTAGCGGAATGAGCATATAACGGGGGTCAAATCCGGTGAAATTCCATCCATGGAAGTTCCCATGACTGGGGGTCAATTTTTTTGCACGGTACCAGTGTTTATAATCCGGGTTAAGCATCACCCCCATTTCGAAATGAAGGTGACTGCGCTGCGCCGGAATACCTAAGGTGGAACTGTGCCCCATTTTTGCAATTTCCTGACCCCGGGTGACCTTTACCCCGGTTTGGATTTCCGGGGGAACTGATGCGAGGTGGGCGTAAATCGTATAAACTTCTCCCAGGTCATCTTGGTGTTCGACCACGACGTATTTGCCATAACTCGAATTGCCGCCGACCCGGTTAACGTAGCCGATTCTTCCATCGGAAGCTGCAAAAATTTTATCCTGTGGGAGGCCTCTGGACCACTCCGTGGGAGCGATGTCGACGCCTTCATGGAAGGTCGCGCGGCCGGAGCTGTTGGTGCGCACTGAACCATATCCCGCGGAAGCCACCCGACCGGAACCGGTGGGCATATAGACTTTCGGATTTCCAATTTCAGCCCATTGACGTTGGGGGCTGGGATGTGAAAAAGCCGGCCAGGGTGGAAGCGGGGTGGGGAGCGGGATCACGATTTGAGGTTGTGGCGCCGGGGTGGGCTCTGTCTGTGCCTCTTCCGCGATGGGTGCCATGGGTTGCCGGTGGTGATTGCCGATCCAAATGAGTACAGATGAGAGGATCACAATAATCAGCATTCTCTGCTGATATTGCGTGTTTTTCCACCAGGGAAATTTGTCTTCATGAGGTGAGTGGGGGTCCATGCCCGCTTGCCTTGCCATAGCCCGGGGCCGGGGTCCAAACCAAAACATGAAAAGTTCGCTATTTATGACTCAAGGGTTGCAATTCACTGAAATAAATCATTAGAATCATCGCATTGTTTTAAATTGAATCGTTATCAATCCTATAGGAAACTACATATGGCATATTTAACTGAAGATAAAGTTGTAATTTTGGGCGCAGGCGGCGCTATTGGCTCCAATATGATGCAGGCTGTTTTGACCATGGGTCTCAGTCCGAATGTTTGCGGATATGATCCGTATCTTCCCGGTGTTAAAGGCGCTTCTGAAGAAATGTACCACTGTGCATTCCCCGGAGCGAATCTAACTTATACCGATGACATCAAAGAAGCGCTAACTGACGCAAAATATATCATTTCTTCCGGTGGTGCGCCCCGTAAGGAAGGCATGACCCGTGAAGACTTGTTGAAAGGAAATGCTCAAATTGCCGAGCAACTTGGAAAAGATATTAAAAGCTATTGCGCGGATTTGAAATTCCTGGTCGTGATTTTTAATCCCGCGGATATCACAGGATTGGTTGCCTTGGTTCATTCCGGATTGCATCCTTCAAAAGTAGGGACTTTGGCCGCTTTGGATTCCACCCGCTTGCAAACCGCATTGAGTCAACACTTCAACGTTCCGCAAAGCGACGTGACCGGATGTCGTACGTACGGCGGACATGGTGAAATGATGGCGGTATTTGCTTCCACGGCCAAAGTGCAGGGCACCCCTTTGACCGACCTGATTGGTACCGATAAACTCTCTCAGGAAAAATGGGACGAGATTCGCGGCAACGTTTGCCAGGGGGGCAAAGCGATTATTCAGTTGCGTGGTCGCAGCTCTTTCCAGAGTCCTGCTCATCAGTCGGTATTGATGGTGAAAGGTGTAATCGAAGGCGGGGGCTACGAATGGCCGGTTGGCGGTTATGTCAATGACTTCGGATTTGAAAAAATCATGATGGCCATGGAAACCAAACTGGATGCCGATGGTGTTCAGCTTTCAATGCCTGCTGGATTGCCGGAAGAAACCGAAGCTTTGAAAGCCTCCTATACGCATCTTACCAAATTGCGTGATGAAGTAATTGAAATGGGCGTGCTGCCTCCGCTGGCTGATTGGTCCAGCGTGAATCCGAATCTCTAATCAGACGCCGGATTGAAATCTTTGTCTCTGAGGTCTCGGGATCTCAGAGACTTTTTTTTGGGGTGCGGGTGATCGCGTCGCAACAATATGCATTGTATAAGCTGAAGGGGCCATTGATCGATCTATCGTTGTGGGATATTTTTGATTTATGAAAAATCCCTTTCTCTTTTTGGTGTTTGTCAGCGTCTTTACCTTAAACCTGAATGCCATGAGTTTAATCCATTTTGATGGGACTCAAATCAGCGGAATCAATAGTAACATCCGCACACCCGATGTGTCTGACAGCTTCAATTTGCAGTATAATTTTGGTACGGATAATAGTTCAAAGATGTTTAACACGGGAAACAGTCAATTGGATTTTTATGGGGGGTATTCCTATTCTGCGGCAGGGGGAACCTCGGTGGTGATTGGCGATCCCCAGCTCCGGGAAAGCGTTGGCGGACATTATTCTTTTTCCGGGGCATCGGGTGCGGCCCATAGTATGCATGTGCTCTATATGTGGAAGCAGGATCAATTTTTGAATGGCCGGGATGTGGGAACGGTTCAATTTGATGCTGATAGTACAATGTCGATCGAAATTGGGGAATGGCGGGATGCTCCCGATGCACGCTTTGTGGTGCGTGAAGGAACCCAGTATTATATTTCCGAGGCGGTGCACAGTGCGCAAAATTCCACTTTTTCTCTGATGGATTTTAATAACAACAGTACGGTGGGGTATCGATGGGGGCTTTATACTCCCACCGCTACAGACTTTAATATTCCGGATGTACTTCCCACTTTTTTGGCGGTGGATTTTCAAAACATTACCGAAGTGGGCTTTGTGATTGAAGGGGGACGGAATAATTATCACGGAAGTCATAATTTTACCGATTTTGAAGTGACGGTGATTCCTGAACCTTCTTCTGTGTTTCTGTTGGGAATCACCGCGCTGATCAGCGTGGTCACTTTTCGCAGGAAGGATTAAGGTTTTCCTTCAGGTCTTGCCGCTGAGCAATGAGGGGTGCAGGTGGACCCCATGTGAAGGTGATGTGCCTCAAGGCTTGCAGAGTTGCATGTTTTCCAGACTTGTTTGAAAACCCGGAGGGAGGTACAATCCGGCTATGTCTTTCGCCGATTCCTTTATTGCGCTTGCGCGGCGCCGCTCACTGTTCCCTCATGAAACAAACCGGGTGGTGGTGGCGTGTTCGGGCGGGCCGGACAGTTTGTTTTTATTGTATTTGCTGTGGGCGGTGCGTGAGGCGTTGCAGTTGGAGTTGTCGGTGCTGACTTGTGACCACGGAATACGGTCCGAAGGCATGCAGGAGGCACATGAAGTTCGACAGCGTGCGTGGACACTGGGATTACCATGTCAATTACATGAACTGGATGTGCCCCGCCATCAACGTGCCGATGAATCGGTGGAGATGGCTGCGCGTCGGCTGCGGAGAAAAGCCTATGCGGAAACCGCGGCGGATTTTGGTGCGGATTTTGTGGCCCTGGGGCATCATATGGATGATCAGGCCGAGACCATTTTGTTGAAACTTGCACGGGGGACGGGCCCCCGGGGGGCAGGCGGGATGGATTGGGTCACACCGTTAAATCAGTCGGTATCTTTGCTCCGTCCCCTGTTGTGGCTTTCGCGGGCGGCTATTGAAGAAAAAATTGATGCGTGGGGATTAAAAGCCATTCAGGATCCTTCCAATGCGGAGCCTGAATACTTACGGAATCGTATGCGTCATGAGGTGTTGCCGCTGATGTGCGATCGGATTAATCCCGCAACCGTAAAGCATTTAGCCGAGTTTGCCGAACAGCAACGGAAACTGGAGGCCTGGGTTTCGCAGGAAGCACGGCTGAGGGGGAAGGGCTGTGTGGTGGGGGAGACGCTTCATCTGGAACCCTGGCGTTTTTTACCGGAAATCTTGCAGGAACGCATTCTGCTGGGGTGGCTGCGTGAGCGCGGATCAGATTTGGTGACTTTAGGTGCGTCACAAATTCGGGGATTAATCACGGATTTGAATCGCAAGGTGACGCATGCCCGATGTTGGGAGGTCGGCACAATTTCGATTCGGGCGGATCAGGATATTCTGAGCCTCAATGATATGCTGGCTGTACCGGCTTTGCAAACCCTTGCTTGGCCGGGAAAGGTGATGTGGGAGCCTTTACACCGGCCCTTGAATGTTTCTTCTGCGGATAAAGTGGATCTGAAGGCATCATCGGTACATGATTTCACTCATACGCTGACTGCATTTATGAAAAAGCCGCCGCCGGGCGAAGCACTCACTTTGCGGTCACCGCGTCCCGGCGATCAGTATCAACCCCTGGGGATGAAAGGACGGGCAAAGCTGTCGGATTTATTTATCAATCGACACTTACCTGCCAAAGTGCGGCCGGTATGGCCGGTGGTGCTTTGTGGAAATGAGATTGTGTGGGTCCCGGGTTTTCGGGTGGCAGATCAGTGGCGGGCGGATCAGGCAGAGTGCCTGAAACTGGAGTTTCGGTAACGGAGGGTGCATGCCGGTGAGGGGCATGCTGGTTGCATAAGAAAGATTCAGACGAAACGGGGAATTCGGGGGGAGGCCAGAATGGTCTGTGACCCATTCCGTCAGAATGCCTGCGTTAGGAATAGCAGTGTTCAGACCCGGGGAATTGCCGGTTTTTGACTTCTTCCGCATATTGCTTGAGGGCTGCGGATGTTTGAGTGCCCAGTTGGGCGTATTGTTTCACAAATTTGGGTTTCATGTCCGGGAAGAGTCCCAGGAGGTCGTGGTAGACCAGTACCTGGGCGTCGCATCCGGCACCGGCACCGATGCCGATGGTGGGAATGTCGAGGGCTTCGGTAATTTCGGTTGCCAGATCGGAGGGGCAGGCTTCAAGCACCAGTGAAAAGGCGCCTGCATCCTGAAGAGCCAAGGCGTCGGCTTTAAGTTTGGCCGCGGCTTCGGGGGATTTCCCCTGAACCTGATAACCGATTTGTTTCACGGATTGGGGGGTGAGGCCGATATGCCCGGTTACCGGGATGCCATTTTGCACCATGCGTTTTATTAAGGGGGCCCGTTCAGCTCCTCCCTCAAGTTTGACCGCATCTGCGCCGGCTTCCTGTAGTAAGCGTCCTGCATTTTGCACCGCCAAATCATCCGAAACCTGATAACTTAAAAAAGGGAGGTCGGCAACGGCCATGGAGGTTTTGACGCCCCGCATTACGGCGGCAGTGTGATGCAGCATCACTTCCATGGTCACCTGTAAAGTGCTGGGGTGACCGAGCACGGTCATGCCCAAGCTATCCCCGACCAAGAGGTAAGGGAGTCCGGCGCGATCGGCAAACAATGCGCTGGTGTAATCAAAAACGGTGACGGTGGCGAAAGGGTCTTTCCCTTTTAAAGCCCGGATGCGGGCGGGGGTCCATTTACTCATTGGGAGATGACGGGGGAAGGTTATTGAGGATGCGTTGGAGGTGATGGTCGATAATTTCTTCTCGACGGATTTTCTCCTGTTCGTTTTGTTCTTCGAGCTGCTTAAGCTTTCTCCTGATTTTTTCAATGGCTTCTTCGCGTTCCTTTTGATTTTCAGCAATTCGTTCACTGACTTTGAGGCGCAGATCGGCGATGGCGGCTTCTTTTTCTGCTTCCGTTTGGGCGCTGCGAATTTTTTCGATCTCAGCTTGCAAGGGGTGGGCCTGCAATCCCTGCCGGAATTTTCCGCCCTGCTGACGTCCCCAGGCGTTTTTCCGCAATTCGTTCCGGAAAGCCTGTGGGTCTTCTTGTCTGAGTTTTTCCAAACGGTTGAATTCTTCGGGATTGGTGGCTTTTAACTTCTGTAAATAGTCAATAACAGGTTGGGAGCGCTGCCCGTTACGATCTCCGCCCGTTTGAAGTCGGGGGCCTCGTCTTTGGATTGTAGGCGTTTGCTTTTCCTCACTGTGAAGAAAGGGGGAGAGTCCCGCAGTGAGGCAGAGAAGAAGGAAGTTGATTTTTTTCATATGGTATCCTCGGCGGATAATAAAATCTTGGCCCAATCGCTTTCGTTTTCGAGAAAGGCGGGGTCGCCCATTTCCAGATTGCTCCACAATGACAGTTCATATTCCAGGTCATCTAACCGGTCCAAAAGGGGATCTTCGGTTTGTAAGTCGCTGCGGATCGGATCGATTTGGGCAGTGATTAAGGGTTGGCTGGGGGGTAAATGACGGGTGAAATGGGGAAGGATTCCCAGTCCCAATACCAACAGCGCCGCCACTGCGAGCAGACGGGAAAGGTATTTGTTTTTCGGTTTTTCGGCGGCGTGGAGGATGCGTTCCCGGTTCAGTTCCGGCAAAGGGGGAACCATCAGAGTGGAGCTCAGCGGGCCGGCCGCCTGCAGAATTTGATTTTCTTCGGCCAGGGCGGCCAATGCGGGATCCTTTTCCAAGGCTTCTTCAAGCAGGAGGCAATCCGTTTCCGATAATTCTCCGCTGTCCCGGAGGAGCAGGGCATTTTCTAATTCTCGATGGTTCATGATGTGCGGCTTTGGGTTAAAAGGGCTTCGTAATCATCCGCCAAAAGCTCCCGCAGAGAGCGCAGGGCATATTGCATGCGGGCGAGGGCGGTGTTGATGGAGACATTTTGAGTCTGGGCAATGACTTTAAAGGGCAGGTCGGCTTCGGTTCTCATGAGATAGACCTCCCGTTGTTCAAGGGGAAGTTTATCCACCGCATCCTGGATGCGAAGGGCCAATTCGTGGTTTTGGGTATGTTGACCCGGTCCACGGTCTTTGTGGGGGATAAAGGTTTCGAGAGTGCTGCCGGACTGTTCCGGGGAAGCCACCGGTTGTTGGAGACTGTAGTCGGGTTTTCGTTTGCGGCTAAGGTCGATAACCCGGTTGCGGGCAATACGGAAGAGCCAAGCGAGGAGCCGGTCGCTTTGGTAGCGGTGCAGGCCTTTGATCGCCCGGATCCAGACATCCTGAAACACATCTTCGGCCACATGGGGGTCACGGACCAATCCGTAAATGAATCGGTAGAGCGGGACCCGGGTTTGGTCCACAATGCGCCCCAGGGCTGCTTGGTCTCCTTCGCGGTAGTGCTGGAGTAAGGTTTCAAGGTTATGTTCCTCCATAGATATGAATCGTTACATACTCCATCAACGGAGTCAGCCCTGAATTATTGCATTTTTTATCAAAGAGAAAAGCTGGTGGAGGACTTCTGCACTAAACCGGTAGGAGATTTTCTGTTGCTGGAGGAGCAAATGCAGGTCTTGTCGGAGGGTTTCACCATTGATGACAAACAAGGCGGCACACAACAGGAGAAGATTTACCGCGAGAATCATACTGTAGGCCCCCAGTAATCCGTAGGGCTGTACATCACTTTGTGGATGCATCAAAATATAGAGCGTAAAGCACAAATGGAAGGACCAGGTAAGGCCTAAACCAAACGGAAGGAGGGGTAACCACAGTTGGGGATCCCACCATAAGCCCGCGAGGTAGTGGCACCCGATGAGTCCCAGGCTGTAGAGGGGAATCATGTAGGGTGCGAGAGAGATCCACAGGGTCGTTTTTTCCACTTCCACGCTGCCTCCGTCCGCATGGACCTCTAAGGCGCCCCCTTTAACACCGGACATCCAGGCTGCCAACAGATGGCTGAGTTCGTGTGCAAATATATAACTGCGAACCGGACGTGGAAAAAGAATGAAAAGAACGAACCAGATGGCGGCCCCGATCAGAAAATGATTCAGAATCCTCATCGCTTCCGGGTGCATATACACTGAAATGACCAGCTGATAAATGGCTGTCGCCAATCCCGCGACACAAGGCAGCAGGAGAATTCCGAAGAGGCTGATTACGATTTTTCGCATGGGGGGATGATCGAGATGACTTGTAACTTTTTGGAAAGGCCGCTACGGATAAATGATGATTTGTATGAAAAACACCATTCTTTTCTTGTTGATTCTCGCTGTGGGAGGGCCGGGGACGTTTGCACAAAACAATGAAAACGCACTTGAGGTTTCACGGCTGCTTTATGGCGATAGTTTAAAGAGATTTGAAAAAGAGCATTTCGAAAAGGTGGCGAATTTGGGGGATCGATATGTGGAACGGCTGGAGACCGTGAAAAATAATTACAAAATGATGGGGAATCTGGATGGGGTGCTGTTGGTCGAAAGCGAACAAAGCGCAGTGAAAGCGGGCGGAGAATTGCCTGCGTTAGGGGAGGAGGCATCATCCGAATTGTCCACGGTGCGGAAACAATATTTGCAGGCGATGAAAGTGCTCCAAGATGATCTGGATACCCAAAGCGCCAAACTGCGGAGCGTCTACCTTTCACATTTGAAAATTCTCCAGTCCAAACTTACCCGTGAAAACCGTATTGATGAAGCGCTGAAGGTTCGGGATGAAGTGGACCGGGTTGAGCAGGCGCAGCCTGACCCGTCAACGGAAAGGGCGGTTGCAACCGTTTCACCGGAGCAACGTTTTGACATGGAATGGGGGTTGCCGCAACGTGGCCGGCAGGTGTGGGTGGTCACTGATGGCTTACAACGGAAGCCCAACCTGATCTTTGACCGTGATACCCAGTTAACCGGCGATGGGATCCTGCTCAAGGGAGGGCGGGTCATCGTTGAAGGCATGGATGCTGAATTGTCCAATGCGGTGAAGGAGACCGGTGAATTCACACTGCGCATTGCATTTATTCCCGAAAATTTGCGAAGTTGGGGGCCGGGGCGAATCATCAGTTATTCCAAAGGGGGGAAGGAGCGGAATTTCACCTTGGGACAACAAAATAAGAATTTATTGTTACGGATCCGGACATCGGAAACCGATCTCAATGGAACGAATACAGAATTAAACCTCGGGGATCTGATTGCCGGTGAAGAGACGCAAGTGGTTTTCAGTTACGGACCGAATGGTGCGGTTTGTTTTCGTGATGGAAAAGAGGTGGAGATCGACGACATGGTTGCGGATCTGTCCAGCTGGGAGGAAATGCCGTTGATGATGGGAAATGAATTCGGGACGCATCGAAAGTGGTTGGGGTCCATTCTGCACTTCTCACTCAGCAATGCCGCGCTCAGTCCGGATGAAGCCCGAAAAGCGTCCCAACTCAATCGATAGTCTATGAATATATGCCGCCTGCTTTACGTGTACGGTCACTCGTGCTATGGACTTAAAAGCTGACGCAGGGCGGGTTTTAATTCAGGGTGTTGAAAGTCGAAATCAAGTTTTTGAAGTGCGGCTGCGGGACAGCGGGTACTGCTGAGCAAAAGGGTTTCTCCCATTTCTCCCAGCAAGGTCTTTAAGAGAAATGCAGGAACCGGTAAAACCGCGGGTTTCTTGAGAACTTCCGCCAAGCTACGGGTGAATTCACGGTTACGGACCGAATGCGGTGCGGTCAGGTTTACCACGCCTGATATTTCCGGATGGGTGAGGACGTGTTCAAATGCACGAGCGGCATCTTCGATATGAATCCAGCTCATCCACATACGCCCATTGCCGAGTTTGCCTCCCAGCCCCAGTTTAAAGGCGGGTAACATTTTGGCCAGAGCGCCTCCCTGATCTGAAAGTACGATCCCCAAACGCAAATGGACCACCCGAATACCGGCCTGTCGAGCCGGTTCGGCGGCGGCTTCCCAGTCCTGAACCAAATCTGAAAGATATCCTTCGCCCGCGTCCGCGCTTTCATTTAACAATTCTTCACCCCGATTGCCGTAAAATCCGATGGCACTCGCACAAATGAGGCATTCGGGTTTGTTATCGGAAGCGGCTAAAGCCTGCGCCAGAGCCCGGGTGCCATTGACCCTTGAGTCATAAATTTTTTGTTTTTGGGCCGGAGACCATCGACGGGCCGCAATGGGCTCTCCTGCCAGATGAATTACGGCGGACACATCTTTTACCCACGCCGGATTGCAAATACCTTTCTCCGGATCCCATCCCTCGTCGCCATGGTGGAGCGCTTTCCAGGGGCGGGTCAGACGGGAGGTGATGGCCTGGCCTAAAAGTCCGGAAGCACCGGTGAGCAGGATTTCATTTTTCGGTTGAGGTTCCATGAAAGTAGTGTACGCGCAGGGGTATGGATAATCAATTATATATCCCTCCGGAAGGGCCCCCGCAACAATCCGCACCCCAATTCTTTGACCAAATCGGGTGGGAGAAGCTTTATGAAATCGCATGGGTGCAATATCAGTTGTTCATGGAAACCCCGATTGCCCACATGTTTCCACAAGATGAGGCCGGTCTCAGGGAGGCATCTGAAAAACAGGCTGAATTTTTGGGTGGCGTCATGGGTGGGCCGAAAATTTACATCGAAAAGCACGGTCCTCCCCGTATGCGTGCTCGGCACATTCCCTTTGCCATTAATGAAGAAGCCCGTGATGCCTGGTTGAATTGTTATAAACAGGCTTTTCAGCAGTGTGATGGTTTGGGGCTTGATGCCGAGGATCAACAGATCTTGATGCGTTGGCTGGAAGGGTTCAGTGCCTGGATGGTGAATCGGGCAAACTGACCGGCGTAAAAATGAAATCCACAGTTCAACTTCAAGCTTTGACGCAGATACGGGTGGCCGCTCAGGAAAGTCACATCACGCCGGATGAATGTCTTTTTCTGGATTTTGGCAAAGCGGCTTTTGGCACATTACTTCTACCCGCTTCATCTGAAAACTGGGTGGTTCATCTGGGGGAGCAACTGAATGAGGAAGGGCGTTTGCAGCGGAATCCGGAGGGTTGCATCCGCTATATTCGGGTGGAACAGGCGGGAGGTTCGGCGGCTGAGAACCGGGTGAAGATCCCGCCGGATGAACGGAATACCGGTCCCGCAGCTATTCGCATGCCAGCAGAAATCGGTGAGGTTTTTCCCTTCCGTTATGCGGAAATTGAAGCCGGAAAAGGAGTGGATCCTTTTACCATCCGGCAAGTGCGGGTTCATTATCCGTTTAATGACCAAGCGGCTGCTTTTCAGTCCTCAGATGTGGTATTGAATGCGGTTTGGGATCTTTGTAAATACACCATTAAAGCCACGACCTTTTGCGGGGTGTATGTGGATGGAGACCGGGAGCGGATTCCGTACGAGGGGGATGCGTATATCAATCAGCTGGGGCATTATTGTGTGGATCAGGAATATGATTTTGCGCGGTATAGCCATGAGTATCTGCTGCAAAATCCCACGTGGCCGACGGACTGGCAGTTACACGCGGTGATGATGGCCTGGGCGGACTATCTTTATTCAGGGGAAAAGGCTTCGCTTGATAAATTCTATGATGATTTGTGTGTGAAAACGCTGATCGAGCTTGCGAGGGAAGACGGATTAATTTCGACCCAGTCGGAAAAATGTAACCGGGAGTTTGAGCGGCGCTTACATATGCACGGTGAAACGTTTATTGTGGATCACGGCATGCGCGATTTGGTGGATTGGCCGCCTGGATCGTTTACAGATGGAGGGATCGGGGAGCGGGACAATCATGAAATGTTGCCCGTCAACACGGTGGTGAATGCTTTCCATGTCCATGCCCTCAACCTGATGTCGCGAATCGCGAATGTCCTCGGCAAAGCAGAAGATGAACAGCGTTTTTCAGTGCAGGCGGATAAAGCTGCCACTGCGATCCAGGAAAAATTATTTGATGTGAAGCGCGGGGTGTACGTGGACGGAGAAGGTTCGGTTCACGCATCTTTGCACAGCAATATGTTTATGCTGGCATTTGATTTGGTGCCGGAGGAACGGAAAGCCCAAGTGGTGGAATTTGTGAAGTCCCGGGGCATGGCCTGCAGTGTGTATGGTGCGCAATATTTATTGGAGGCATTGTATCTGAACCATGAAGGGCAGGCGGCTTTAGAACTGATGAATGCACAACACGATCGAAGTTGGTGGAATATGATTCAGTCCGGATCCACCATGACCTGGGAAGCTTGGGATATAAAATACAAAGGAAATCTGGACTGGAATCACGCCTGGGGCGCAGTGCCCGCCAATATCCTGCCCCGGTTTTTATTAGGGGTGCGTCCCCTGGAGCCGGGGTTCAGAAAAGTGATGATCCAACCGCAACCCGGATCACTGAAGCAGGTTTCGGGTAAAGTGCCGACACCGCATGGGCCGATTACGGTGACGTATGAATATGAGGACACAGGGTGTCGGGTATTAAATGTCGAACTTCCTGAAAACGTTGAAGGGGTGGTCCAGATGGAAGGTTCTGAAGGGGTGCCGCAAGTATTAGGTTCAGGAAAGCATATGCTGATGTTTTAAAACAGGATGGACGAGAAATAGACCGTTCATAAAGTCCATGCCGTCCATCCTGTCCATTCTTCAGTCTTACAGTCTCGGCAAGGTTAAGCCGCCATCCACCATGATCGCTTGACCGGTGGAGTAGGGGAAATTTCCTTCGGCTAAAGAAGCGACGGCCATTCCCACATCTTCGGGGTAACCCCAACGCGGAGTTACGGTCAAACCGTCCGCGATGAGTTTGTCGTATTTTTCAGTGACGCCGGAGGTCATATCGGTGGCGGTGATGCCGGGCCGCACTTCATAAACCGGAATGCCGAATTCTCCTAAGCGCGCGGCCCACAGACTGGTGACCATGGCCAATCCGGCTTTGGAAATGCAGTATTCACCCCGATTGACAGAGACCACGGTGGCGGAGATGCTGTTGACGTTGATGATGGAGCCGGTCCAGTTTTCATCGGCCTTTTGCTGTTCCACCATCCAGCGGGCTGCGAGTTGGGTAAGGAAGTATGGGCCTTTCAGATTGACGTCCATGACCCAGTCATAGCTGTCTTCGGTCGCGTCAAGCAAGTCATCGCGCACTTTCGGTGCGACACCCGCATTGTTTACCAAAACATTCAGAGCACCAAAAACTTCTTTGGTCGCTGCGATGATGTTTTCGCGGGCGCTGCTGTCTGAAATATCTCCCGCACAGTAAGCCACATCCGCGCCTCCTGCTTTCAGTTCCTGCATGACATCTGCCACAGACTCTTCCGGACGCACGCCGTTGAGCATGACGCTGAAGCCGTCTTTGATCAGACATTTGACAATTCCCAGACCGATGCCCCGGGATCCGCCGGTGACGATTGCAACTTTTTTACTCATGAGTCGATTCCTTACTTGTTGAGGTAGAATTTAAGATAGGGTTCGTTTTTGGCCAGGCGTTGTACGTAAAGTGCAGCTTCCCGCATGTGGTAGTCTCCCCACATACAGCTTTCACCATTGGCAATTTTACTGCCTTCGGGAACGTAATCCCAGCCGTTGGGCAAATGGTAATTGCTGTGCAGGATCAAACCGTGGTGACTTGGGTCTTTGCTGAGGTAGGGTTCCTGCAGCAGGGTATTCAGTACTTTGAGTCCAAAGTTGAAGTATTTCTGACCTTCGTCACCGAGATAACGACCCAGACGGAGAAGTCCCTGACAGGCGATGGCAGCGGCGGAGCTGTCGACCGGTTCGTAATCGTTGTAGGGGTCGGCATCGACCAGGGTGTAATCCCCGAGTTTATGCAGGTTGGGTGCACCGGTATCCCAGTAGGGAATGCCGTCTTTACTGGTGTGTGCCATGTAGAAATCACAAGTGGCCAAAGCTGCTTTGCGCATGAAGCCTTCGATCTCCGCACGTCCGCCGTAAGGGGCGAGTTCATCGTCACTCAGGGTGGCGAGGAATTCGAGTTCTTCGGCGTAACCGGTGATACACCAGGCCAGTCCGCGGGTCCAGGTCGTGAAGGGGCTGAAACCCTGCTGGGAATTGGGGGCGCGGAAGTTTCCGTCGTTCAGGTTGAATAAACTTTCGTGTGCGGTGCGTCCGCGAATATCAAAAGCGTCACGGCCTTCCCCGTAGAAGAGGGTGTAGGTGGCGGTGGTGCGGGCGTGTTGTATAAGGCGGTCCAGGAGGGAAATCGCTTTATCCCCTTCTTCCATCAGCGGATGGCCGAGTTGATAACCGACGGCGAGTGAACGCAGCGACCGGATGGTGTCGGCAAACAGAGACTGTGGTCCGTTGAAGGAGTAGATGTACCCTTCACCATTGGCAATCCGGGTCCAGCGGCGGGCTTGTGAGGCGCCGGAAAGTTTGAGGGCCAGTTCATAAAAATTGCGTTCCCATTCATTTTCGGGGATTTTGCCTTCGTTCATTAAACGGAGCAGATTGCCGTAGGTGCTGACATTGTTGAATCCATGGTCGTGTACGCCGAAGTGGGAAACATGAGGTGCCATGTATTTGACGGTGTTGGCTTTTCCGGCTTCGAGAAAAGCGCTGTCACCGGTCGCATCGAACTGAAGGATTTCTGAACCGAATTCAAATCCCTGGGTCCATTCGGTCCAGCCGCGGGTGGTGTATTTGCCCTGAATGGTAAAGACCGGGGACCCTTTGGCGTGGTCATATTCTTTTTGCAGCGTGTTGATTTTTTCGCCGGAGATTTGCCAGAAGGCATCAAGTTTGGGGAGCAGATCTTGAGGTGTCATATATTGAGTGTTTGGAGTTCGGAGGTTAATAGATCGGGGGAATTTAAAATCTGTTCGCTTTATTCAGATGGATAATCATAAAGTCACAATCTTCGAGCGCTTCGTAGGTGTGGTCGAGAGCGCCATCAAACTGGAGGCTTTCCCCGCAACAAATTTCATGACGTTCTTTGGGGAGCTGGATGAGCATTCTGCCATGGAAGACCCAGCAAATCTCATAATTGTCCGCGTGAATTTCCGGACGGTGAATGGTGGCCCCTTTGGGCGCATTGGCTTTAAAGGCTTTTAAGTTGTTGTACTGAATGCGCTGAAAATGAAAGTCGCCGGATTCGTAGGGCTGGGCTTTGGTTTTCTGGGCGGTGCGTGATTCCGCCAAGGAGATGAGATCGGTGGTATTTAAATCAAACACCCGGCTCAGCCGAAAGAGGGTGTCCAGTTCCGCGCTGGTCTGATTGCGTTCAATTTTAGAGATCACTGAAGGAGAGACGCCAGACTGTTCAGACACCTCGGCCAAAGTAAGGCCGGCCCGTTTACGAAGTTCTCTCACAATGGAAAAATCAAAGCTCATAATTTCTTGTGAGCTAAAATAGCATTATTTTATGAGTGTGCAAGAAATATTTGTTTAGAATTATGTGGAATGACCCGTGAGGATATTTGATGCAGCATCGTGAAATTTGAAAGGTCAAATGTCAGACCGCCTCATTGGAATGCCATATAAACGGCATGTCACTGGTGAAGGCCTGACCATGTTTGATGATAGATTCGGTGATATTTCCGCAGTGTTTTCCGTGACAAATTGGGCGGGCCCCTATGCCTGGGGTGAAGTGGGGTGAGCATGCGCACCCAGTACTCGCGGAACGGCTCCGGAGCGGGATTCATTTCCTCCGGCCTTGCATATCCACCTGGTGGGGGAGCAGGCCGGGGGATTCTTCAGATCCACGGTTTTTTCAGATCTATTGCCATCTGAAACCTGTGAAAAGAGCGTGTTATTTTTCACCCATTTCTTCTTTCGCGGCGGCAGCCACGGCCTGGGCGATGAGGGGGGGCACGGTGTAATCCAGAGCCGATGGTAAAATATGATCAGCCGAAAGATTTGTGGTGGCCTCTGCCAATGCGTAGGCCGCGGCAAGTTTCATGACGGGGGTGATGCGCGGCGCACAGGCATCGAGCGCGCCTCGAAAAATTCCCGGAAAAACCAAGACGTTGTTTACCTGGTTGGGGAAATCACTTCGACCGGTGCCGATAACCGCAGCTCCCCCTTTACGGGCTTCGTCCGGGAAAATCTCCGGATTGGGATTTGCCATGGCGAGGATGATGCTGTTGTCGGCCATACGGGATATGTCTTTTGCTTTCAGTAAATCGCCTTGGCTGACTCCCACAAATACATCAGCACCTTCTATCGCATCGAACACGGATCCGCTCCGGTTATCGGGATTGGAAAAGGAGAGGAGTGCTTTTTTTGCGGGGGTAAGACCCTCCCGGTTTATGTGGATAATTCCTTGTCGGTCACAGAGGAGCACTTCCTTTACCGGCGAACATTTTTCAGGGTCCTGCCCCACGCAGCGCAGGAGTTTGGCAATGGCTGTACCCGCCGCCCCTGCACCGTTAATTACCACCCGAAGGTCCGTGAGATTTTTTCCCACAACTTTGGCTGCATTTATCATGGCGGCGAGCAATACGATGGCGGTTCCGTGTTGGTCGTCGTGAAAAACCGGTATGCCCAGATCCTGCAGCCGGTCCTCAATTTCAAAACAGCGGGGAGCTGAAATATCCTCTAGATTGATGCCGCCGAATACAGGGGCAATATTCCGAACGGTTTGAATGATATCTTCGGTGTCTTGCGTGTCCAAACAAATGGGGAAGGCGTCGATGCCCGCATACTGTTTGAACAACAGGGATTTCCCTTCCATGACCGGTATCGCGGCCTGGGGGCCGATGTTGCCCAGACCGAGAACTGCGGATCCGTCAGAGACCACCGCCACGGTGTTATGTTTGATGGTCAAATTCCGGGCCTGATGGGGATTCTTTGCAATCTCCTCACATGGACGGGCGACTCCCGGGGTGTAAGCGATGGACAGATCATCCAGGTTTTCCACCTTCAGCTTGATAGACGTTCCTATTTTTCCGCGTAATTGTTCATGTACAATAAGTGATCTTTCACCGTAATCCATTAAAGCCTCTGGGGTTTTGTTGTCGTATTTCAATGCACGTTTGTGCGCCACGGGCCTTTACAGACGAAAACGGATATTGGAAAGTTAATTCCTATGGAAATAAGTGGATGCGGTACCTGTTGTTTTCAGAGGCTGTGAACGATACTTGTCAGGCCGGAAGCAGCCGACCCTCTTCACCTGAGTCACCCGATGTATGGCAGGAAAATGCGGGCCAGATAAATTTTGGCCGCACGCATCTGAGTCGCGGTTGGGTTAAACGGGGGAGGGGTTATGCTGTACAGGCTGTGGTAAAAGCAATGAGCTGCGCCAATTTCTGCCCGGCGGCTCCGGAGTCGATCGATTCCGTTGCTTTTTGGATTCCTTCCGCAAGGCTTTCGGCTTTCCCTCCGGCGTAGATGGCGGCCCCGGCGTTGAGGAGGACGATGTCTCGCTTGGCACCTGTTTCTCCTTGGAGGATTCTGCGGGTGATGGAGGCATTGGCTTCGGGGTCTCCGCCTTTGAGATCGTCGATTTTGCTTACAGAAAGTCCGAAATCCTGAGGGCTGACTTTGTAGCTCTCCACCTTCCCGTCTTTCACTTCGCTGATGCTGGTACTGGTGGTGTTGGTGATTTCGTCGAGTCCGTCATCTCCGTGGACCACCAACAAATGAATGGTGCCCAAGCTGGCAAGCGCATCGGCAACAAGTTTGACCATTTCTTTACTGAAAACACCCAGGACCCCGCGTCGGGTACTGGCAGGATTGCTGATCGGACCCAGGACATTGAACAAAGTGCGAATGCCGATTTCGCGTCGGGGACCGATGGCATGTTTCATGGCGGGGTGCAGGGAAGGGGCAAACAAAAAGGCCAGTCCGATTTCTTTAAGACAGGCGCCCATTTGGTCGGGGGTGATGGCAATGTTGACCCCCAGGGCGGTGAGTACATCGGCGGAGCCACTCATGCTGGAAACATTCCGGTTTCCATGTTTGGCGACGGGTACGCCAGCGCCTGCGGTGACAAAAGCGGCAGTGGTTGAAATGTTGAAGGTGTTGAGTCCGTCACCTCCGGTGCCGCAGGTATCGACTGCATCGGGATGAATGGAGGTGACAGGGGTAAAAGCTTCACGCATGGCCTGGGCGGCGCCTGCGACAATTTCGGGCGTTTCGCCCCGCAACCGGAGGGCGGTGAGAAAGGCGGCGATTTGCGCGGGGGTCGCTTCGCCCTTCATGATAGTGGTGAGCGCTTCGTGGGCGTCCTGCTGGCTGAGGTCGCGTCCTTCGATGAGATGTTGGATAAATTGTTTCATGGGGGGGATTTGGGGAATTTGAAATTTCAGATTTCAGATTTGCGATCTTCGATTTGATATTTCATCTTTGAAAGATGGGGGTTAAGTGAGATGATATTTCTGGCATTCTTCAAAAGCGTACCGGTCGGTGCAACCCGCGACATAATCGCAAACTGTACGGTGAAGTCCTTCGGATTCCAGACGTTTTTTGGCTTTTTCTCCCAAGTCATCGGGATGTTCCAGGTAATGTTCAAAGAGTCGTGTCATCAGGCGGACCGCATCATCTCCGGCGCTGGCCACTTCAGGATGAAAATACATTTTTTCAAACAGGAAGCTCCGATAAGGTTTGAGAAGCTTTTTGAATTCGGGGCTGAAGGCGACCAGGCGGTCAGGGGCGTTCATGACATCATGAACAGATTGAGGTCTCCAGTCGTTCAACAATTGTTCCGATCGAACCAGTACATCTTCCACCTGCAGGGTGAACATCATACGGACGGTGCTGTATCGTAACCGGTTGGGCGGGGTGTTGGGATAGAGCTCGTTGACCCGTTCTTCGGCCATACGCCAGAGTTCGATTTCACGGAGTTGATCGAGGGTGATGAGTCCGGCGTCTAAACCGTCTTCCGCATCATGGGCGTGGTAGGAAATGTCATCCGCCACATCCGCAATTTGGCCTTCGACCATTTGCCAGGGGCCGATGGGAAATCCGTCCAATTGGGCACCGGGTTCGCGACTGAGATGCTTGCAAAGTCCGGACCGGACTTCCCAGGTCAAATTCAACCCGTTAAATTCGGGGTAGGTTTCTTCGAGTTCCTCAACCCAACGGAGGCTCTGAATGTTGTGATCAAATCCGCCATGATCCGCCATTAACTTGTCGAGAGCACGTTCACCACTGTGTCCGAAAGGACTGTGGCCGATGTCGTGGGCGAGGGAGATGGCGGCGGAGAGGTCTTCGTTGACCCTAAGGGCGCGGGCGAGGGTGCGGGCGACCTGGGTCATTTCCATGGTGTGGGTGAGGCGGGTGCGATAATGGTCCTGGGTGCCGATCACAAACACTTGGGTTTTGTATTCGAGGCGGCGGAAACAGCGGCTGTTTACAATCCGGTCACAGTCGCGCTGGAAATCGGCGCGGCGTGAGGCTTTGCTTTCAGAAAATTTACGCCCCCGTGATTCCGCGCTGAAGGCGGCGTAAGAGGATAGCGTTTGTTTTTCCAGATTTTCTCGGTCGGCACGTGATTCTATCATGGGGTTTCTTTAACGGAAAGGGGGAGCAGGGTCAGGTAAATAATGGCGAATTGCGGATAAATGATGCCGGAGAATGAAAGGAGTGCAAGGTCGATGGATGTCATTTTTTGGTTCCCCGTGTCTTCCAGGATCAATTCGCCATCCTCCATCATTTTTGCCTTGGACAAACTCAAAAGCGGTGTTAGATTCAACGTATGTTACAGATTCGTTTTCTCTCCCGTATCCAATGTTGCGGGATTCGGGGTTTTATTACAGGGATGCTTTTATTAAGCGCGGTTCGCTTGGGGGCGCAAACCGATGTGGGTAAATTTAAGGTGCCGGACATTGATGAGAACGGGGTGATGGTTTCACTGATGACGGGTGAAAGCGCCAGAATGTATCCCCAAAAGCCCATGGAAATTACCCGGTTGACCATGGAGTTTTATGAAGAGGATGGGGAAACCGTAAAGTTGAAAATCACGTCTCCATTTTGTAATTATGATTCGAGAACCAATTCGGCCACTTCTGAAGAAAAAGTTAAAATTGAGGGGCCGCAATATACCATTACCGGTGAAGGGTATGTTTTTGAAGCCACTTACAGCCGTTTGGAGATTCAAAACAATGTCAAAGTGCTCTTGAAAAATCTTAATTTAAAAACAGCCCATTCTGGAAAAGTAACCCCATGAAAAAGACCTCGATTTATTTTATTTCTGCTTGTCTTGTGATGAGCTCTCTTTTGCAAATGCCGTTAAGAGCGCAAGCGGCCAAAGCGGTGGAAGAACGGATTACCGAAATTACCAGTGACAAGCTGTTCTTTGATTACGAAGGAAAGAAAGCGATTTTCACCGGGAACGTGGTCGTAACAGATCCGGATCTGCAACTGACCGGTGATAAGCTGGTTGTGACCATGACTGCGGATGATGAAATTGAAAAATTGGAGGCGGAAGGGAATGTGGAAATTAAAATGGAAGGCTTGCACAGTCGCTCGGGGAAGGCTGAATATTTGCTGACAGAAAGTAAAGTGATCTTAACCGAAGGGCCTCAGGTCTCCCGTGAAGGGTCCGTGATGACCGCGGATAAGGTGATATACTGGCGTTTGGAGAATCGAATGGAGACTGTGGGGAAAACCCGGGTCATTATGTTTTCTGAGGGGAAACAATGAGTTTAGGTGTACAGGAACAAGGGGGGCGTCCGCAAGTCGCCCCTGCAAAAGGTTCAGTATCTCCAGTGATCCGCACGGAAGGGCTGGTCAAGATTTACAATGGCAAGCGGGTGGTCAACAAGGTGGATATCAATGTGAACCGTCATGAAATTGTGGGGTTGCTGGGAGCCAATGGCGCGGGGAAAACCACTTCGTTTTACATGATTACCGGTTTGATTCAGCCTAATGAAGGCAATGTGTATTTTGATGATACGGAAATCACCAAGATGCCGATGTTTGAGCGTGCGAGACTGGGAATGGGCTATTTGGCCCAAGAGCCTTCTATTTTCCGCCGTTTGACGGTGGAAGACAATATTAAAGCGATTTTGGAAACACTGCCTTTAAGTCGCGGGGCTCAAAAAGAACGTTTGAAAAAACTCCTGGATGATTTGAAGATCACCAAACTTTCCAATCAAAAGGCATTTACTTTGAGTGGAGGGGAGCGGCGGCGTTTAGAAATTGCCCGGGCCCTGGTCACAGAACCTGCCGTTTTGTTGCTTGACGAACCCTTCAGTGGGGTCGATCCTAAATCAGTGAACGACGTACAGGAAATCATTCTGGAGCTCAAAGAGCGGGGATTGGGCGTGTTGATTACCGACCACAATGTCCGCGAGACGCTGACCGTCACAGATCGGTCTTATATTATTTTTGAAGGGAAAGTTCTGCGGGAAGGATCCCGGGACTTTCTCATTAATGACCCCGTGAGCCGCGATCTGTATTTAGGAGAGCGGTTCTCGATGTAACGAAACCAAAAAACCGAGGATGAAAGATGAACATCACTGTTACTTGCAGACACATGGAAACGAGTACCGCTTTGCGTGAACACGCAACCAGCCGTATTGAGGAATCGTTGGGAGAATTCCCGAGGGTGGAAGATGTGCATGTGATTCTCGATGTGCAACGCAAAATTAACCATGTCGCGGAAGTGATCGTGAAAGCACGTAACCATGTTCATGCTGAAGCCACTGAAACCACTTCGGATATGTATGCCAGTGTGGATGCGGCTGTGGACAAGGTGCACCGTCAGTTGCGCAAGTTCCGTGACAAGGCGCAGGACCATAAGCATATTGTGGGACTGGGTGAAGCCGAAGCCGGCATGAGCTAATGAGTAACGCGGCCGCTCCGGTTACGGTTGGCAGTTTCTATGAACATGCCTCTCCCTTGATGCAACTTTCGTTGCTGTCAGGGGCTGAGTACATGAACAGGGTAATCCCTGAAGAAGCCATAAATCGTCCGGGGCTGGCTTTAGCTGATTTTTTTCAGTATTTTGCTGAAAAACGCATACAGGTTTTCGGCTTGGCCGAAATGAGTTACCTGAAGTCCCTGGAAGGGGCTGAGCGGGAGAAGCGGCTGGAAAATCTGTTTAGACAGCCTATTCCCTGTATCATTCTGACCCGTAACCGGAATATGATTCCGGAAATGAAGCGGATGTCGGAAAAATATAAAATTCCCATCCTGCGATCCCCCCTGATTACCAACCGGTTTATTAACCTAGCCACGGTGACGATGGAACATCTAGTGGCTCCGCAGATAAAATTTGTGGGAACCATGATGGATGTGATGGGCATTGGCGTTTTAATTGAAGGCCCGCCGGGAATAGGGAAAAGTGAAGCTGCGCTGGGATTAATTGAGCGGGGATTCAGTTTGGTGGCTGATGATTTAACGGTTATTCATCGTGATTCCCATTCCAGATTGATTTGTGCATCCAGTGAATTGACCCGTTATCACATGGAAATCAGAGGCTTGGGAATTATTCATGTTCCCAGTATTTTCGGCATGGCTTCGGTCAGCCTGGAAAAGCGGCTGGATATGATTGTTTCCCTTTACCCGGTGGATCCAACCAAAGAAGGGGACCGCTCCGGTCTCGATAAAAAATTTCGCAAAATTCTTGACATAGATGTGTCGCTTGTAGAGTTACCCGTCGCTCCCGGCAGGGATATGGCGGGTGTCATTGAGGTTGCAGCTATGAATCAAAAACTTTCGTATTTGGGGCATGATGCAGCCAAAGAATTTGATCAAAATCTCATCAGAACCCTGCAGAAACGACGGGCGGTCCGTCTGTCGACCATATAAAAGGTTACTCTCATGTCCACGCAAACCCATAGCAAAGAATTTACCATCCTGAATGAATACGGACTACACGCCCGCCCGGCTGCGCTGTTCGTAAAATGTGCCAGCGAGTATGATGCGTCGGTCATGGTGGAAAAAGATGGCATGAAGGTGTCCGGGAAAAGTATTATGGGCTTGTTAACCTTGGAAGGGCATGAGGGGTCCACGCTTTTGGTGGAGACAAGTGGTGAACAGGCGGAAGAAGTCATGGCGGCTTTGACGGCACTGATTGAATCGAATTTCGGGGAATAGAGAAGCGGGGAAAGATTCAGGGTTGCTTCTGTTCTTAAAGGAGAGGGATGTGACTGACCGGTCGGAACTGACCGATTGCGAAATCGGACCCTCGATTTTGAATCAGGTTCATCCTTGGGTGCTAAGCTTCAAACGCAGACCTTATATTTTTTTAACGGTTTTCTTTTCACTTGGTCATTGCTTTCCCTGCTAGAAGCGATAACTATTTCTATATCCTATGAGAAATCTTATATCTCACTGGTTCAGTTTTTTCCCTTCTTGTGGCATCGAGGGAATGGCTGATGTAAAAGATCGATGATGCCTTTGGAACAACCTAAGAGATGATTAATATATACGTGGGCAACTTGCCCTACTCCATGACTGATGGAGAACTTGAAGATCTGTTCACCGAATTCGGTGCAGTTCAATCCGCAAAAGTGATTTTTGACCGTGATACCCAGCGCTCCAAAGGCTTTGGTTTCGTGGAAATGGAAGACAATGAAGCTGGACAGAATGCGATTGACCAAATGAATGACCAGCCGGTTGAAGGACGCCCCTTGCGCGTCAACGAAGCACGCCCGCGTGAAGAACGTGGTGGCGGCGGTGGATTCGGCGGCGGACGTGGCGGTGGCGGCGGTGGATTCCGTGGCGGTGATCGTCGCGGAGGCGCTGGCGGCGGCCGTGGCGGTGATCGTCGTGGCGGCGGAAGCTTCCGCTAATCCCGCACTTCCGATTCTCGGAAGTACTACAAAAGCCTTTTCCGTTTATCGGAAAAGGCTTTTTTTTGTGCCCCCCCCGGGCGTATAGATCTTTTATCGCTCCTTTCTTTGTCTCCAGCGAATATTTCAAAGGATTTATGCGGAGATTGCTGCTTTCATATACTCTTTCCGGATCTTGGGTCTGGGATATGGATCCCGAATGAGAACCCTGTTCCTGAATAAGGTGTTTTGAATGGCATGCCTCGCATGTTATCGCTGGCACAGGATATCGGGCTGATTCACGTTCTGCGCGAATATTCGAAGGGATGAAAGTCCTGAAAGGGAGCCGCTATGCAATTTAGGGTTCCGGCCCGGTAGCGTACGGAGGAGGGGACGGTATTTTGTCTATACTTAATGGGGATCCCGGGGAAATTCGAAAAATGATAATGGTCGATATATGCAGGGAAAGTGTGGTTCTTGGTCAGTTGTTTTAGCGGTGGATGAGGAGATGGGATCGCGTATAAAATTTAAAGTGCCCCCTCGCATCTCACGCGTTTTCTTACGGATGCTATACAGAGACATGCCAAAATTGAGGTGGGATGGGGCACGGTCACCGCGCGGTCTCAAAACATGAATCAGTGCAAAGGTTTGAGGGCTGTGACGAAGAGGAGGCCTGACGGGCGCAGATTCGATGCCCTGTGCACTAAAGCATTCGATGTAACCGGGATTTGCACTTAAGTTTGAATACTGTAAAATTGAAAGAGATTCTTGCACTCTGTATAAAACATGGCATCTTTCGGAGATGAATTCTAAGTCTTTTCGTGCTTCAGCACCCTACCTCTCATACTTTTGTTTAATTGTTCTTTGTTTCTCTTGTTTGTCCTGTCGTGCGGAAGAAGCGTATCCTGATTTGCTCCCCATTGGTGAAATACGTGGAAAGGTGTCGGAAAACGGGGATGCCACTAAATTCCGTGCCCGATTAAACAAGGAAAGCGTGGTGGTGAAGGGGGTGGTGCATCAAATTTTGAGATGGCGGACCCAGAAGGGCGATGACGTTTACGGATTTTTTATTCAAAACTTGCCTGAGGATGCGGATGGGGATCCGGACACCTCGGATGGTTTATTTGTTTATATGGGCAGAACGCCGGTATTGCCTATTTTTCCCCAGGGAAATTATGATGCGAACGTCGGGGACCTTTTGACGTTAAGAGGGGAGGTGAATGAACGATATGGTCAAACCGAATTTTCGAATGCAAAAGTATTAGAGGTCAGTGACGGAGGCGACTTGGATAAATCCATTGTTCCGGTCAGGTTGCAATTACCGGAAAGCCGGAGTGAGCGGAACCGGATGCTGGAGAAATTGGAAGGCATGCGGGTGCGCTTCCCTGCAGGTGCGGTGGCCGTGAGTGGATCACATCCGCAATACCGTACCTGGGACAGTCAATTATGGGTGATTCCTTCGGATCATCCTGCCGCCGTCCGTGAGGAGGCTTTTGCCAGACGGATTTATCGACCTGCGCATCCTTTGAGCACGATTCCGGATGAACTCAAAAATGACTGGAACGGAAATCATCTGGTACTCGGCAGTTTAGGTTTGGAGGAGCGTATGGATGATCGGGATGCCGCATTGCCGAAGCTCCATGCGGGAAGCGCAATCCTGGATGAAGTCGTGGGAGGTATTCATTACAGCTGGGGCGAGTATCTTTTGCAGGTTGCTTCTCTCCCTGAAGTTGAAAGTTATGCGGAAGTGATTCGGCCCTTTCCTGAGATCGATGCTGAACATCCCAACCTTCGGATTGCGGCCTATAATGTTGAAAACCTGTATGATTACAAAAACGATCCTTTTGATGACTGTGATTTTCATGATGACGAGGGTTGTCCCGGCAGTCGTTTCCCTCTGAATTATGTGCCGTTGTCCGATGAAATTTTTCAGGCGCGGGTTCAAAAAATTGCCGAGCAGATTGTGGAGGATTTGCGTTCTCCGGACATTTTAATGATTCAGGAGGCCGAGGATCAGGACATTGCCAAAATGGTGGATGGACGCATGATCTATGGGAATGAGAACCATGCGGACGGCCAAATTGATTCGTTGCAGGAAGTAGCTATTGCCATTGTGGCTTTGGGCGGGCCGGAATATGAAATTTTGGTGGATCGAGACGGGGCGGATGGCCGTGGCATCATTTGTGCCTGGATGGTACAGACGGAACATTTAAAAGCGGTGGAACCTGAATCCGGTCACTGGCTATTTGGAGCTCATCCGGCTTTGCCACCTGATCGCATTTGGTTACCCTTGTGCGGGGAGGTTTCAAATCCCAAAGCCTTTAATGCGGTTTTTACCGGCACTCCCGATAACGCATCTGAAATGGAAGCGGTTTATTCGCGTCCGGTACAGGTTTTGTTGCTGGAGGACACCCGAAACGGGAATAAGATTTGGTTGCAGAATAATCACTTTAGTGCCGGCCCGGACCGGCGGGTGGAACGGCGCAAAGCCCAGGCCGCAGTAAATGCGGAGCTGAGTCAGGTTATCCGCAGTGTGGATCCGGAAGCCGTGTTGGTTGTGGGCGGAGATATGAATGTCTTTCCCCGTCCGGATGATCCTTTGGATCCTCCCTCGGATCAATTGGGCCCTCTATATGATGCCGGATTGTTTAACGTGGTTGACCGGACGATGAAGGAAGATCCTGCACGGTCCTACAGCTATATTTACCAAGGGGTGGCCAATGTTCTGGATCATTTCTTCCTGTCGGCGGGTGCGAAAAGCCGTTTGGAATTTGCAGCGTACCTGAAATTGAATGCGGGTTCACCGGAAGGATTTCCGGATGTGCCCCCCCTGCGGGCCAGTGATCATGATCCTTTACTGATTGAATTGAAGTGGTAGTTCAAAGCAAATGGCAAATCTGAACGTCCGGAGTGCAGATATGCGATTTTAAATTTCAGATCCTGAATTTCTGATTTTAAATTCGGGGTTGCGGATCTTGGACCGGATGCACCCTGATCCGTCCCGCGATGTCAGTTGACAGCAGTAGAGGCGCTTTTTTTTCTGAAACTTTCAAGGTGAAAATGCCGGTAACACTGTCAACTTTTTGAAGTTCGAAGGGTTGCCCCGGACGTAAATGATTTTCAGATATCCAGTCTAAGAAAACAGGTTCCTGATCGTCCACACGTTGCACTTTATACGCTCCGGGGGGCACTTCACAAAGGGGCGGATGCTCGCGGGTGGGAAGTTCAGATGTTGAGGAGGGGATAGGGTCCCCATGCGGATCGGTGCTGGGAAAGCCCAACATTTCATCCATGCGGGCGAGAAAATTATCTGAAACCACGTGTTCCAGAGCCTCGGCATCTTCATGCACTTCTGCCCAGTCCATTTTCATTACCTCAACTAAAAAGGATTCAATGATGCGGTGGCGCCTGACGACTTGAAGGGCCTGATCCCGACCTTTCTTGGTTAACTTGACTCCGGTACGTGCTTTATAAATCACAAGTCCCTTTTGATCAAACCCACGGATCATGGTGGTAATGGTACCTGGAGTAACGCCCAGCTCTTCCGCCAGTTCACCCAACCGCACCAAAGGGGTGGCGGGATGTCGCTCAGTCAGCTGATAGATGGTTTTAAGATAGTTTTCAGTAGTAAATGACATATGGAACCTATGACCTTTCATAGGTGAAGCCCCTGAATTTAACAAGTGAAATCGGATGATTCAAAGATTGACTTTGATTATTCAAAGAGTGATATTGGTCAATTCAAAACCTGTGAGTGAGTTTCTTAGGGTGAATAAAGAATTTTAAACGAAACCTGAAAGGAGAAGGCTTTATTTTGATAAAGCTGTATTTGAATACTATGAAAAATATGATGATGCTGTTGCTATTTGGCTTGCTGAGTTTAACCGGCAAGGCGGAAGAAGGTGAAAAAATGAAGGTGGCTGTCACGGTGGGAATGATTGGGGATGTGGTGGCCAACGTGGCAGGGGATGCGGCGGAAGTGGTGACGATTATCGGATCTGATGTGGATCCCCACCTGTATCGTCCCACCCGCAATGACGTTTTGAAATTCCAGCAGGCGGATGTGATTTTTTATAACGGGATGATGCTGGAAGGGAAGATGGGCGATGTCCTGATGAGAATGTCGCGCAGAGGAAAACCTGTTTATCCTGTAACCGAAGAGCTTCAAGAGGCCGGTGGCTATGTATTGAACACGGATTCGGATCACTTGGATCCGCATGTGTGGATGGATGTGAAAGGTTGGATGGCTGCGGTTGATGTGGTGGAGAAAGGGTTGAGTAAACAAGATCCCTCCCGCAAAGCATTGTTTGCCAAAAATGCGGCGGCCTATGGTGAGCAACTTAAAGAACTGGATGCGTATGCGGGCAAAGTGCTGGCGACCATACCTGAAACCCAACGGGTGCTGGTCACCGCGCACGATGCGTTTAGTTACATGGGGCGGGCCTATGGTCTCAGGGTAAAAGGGATTCAGGGTCTCAGTACTGAATCTGAAGCAGGGGTGCGTGATATTGAGGATTTGGTGAACTTTCTGGTCGAATATAATATTCCGGCGGTGTTTGTGGAATCTTCTGTGGCCGATAAAAATGTACGGGCGCTGGTGGAAGGTGCCAAAGCAAAAGGACATCAAGTGATCATTGGCGGGGAATTGTTTTCGGATGCAATGGGAAAACCCGGAACTTATGAAGGGACTTACATCGGGATGATTGATCACAATGCGACCCTCATCGCACGGGCCCTTGGGGGGGAAGCTCCTGCCGGGGGCATGCAAAATAAACTAATGGATGTAGAGAAGTATTAATCCTGCGCCTGTGGACTTATAAAAACATTGAACCCTTAAAATTATGTCTGTTCCGACTCATCCTCCTTCTGTGCCGCTTGCCATCGATGACTTAACCGTTGCCTACAATGAGAAACCGGTGCTTTGGGATATAGATCTTGATATTCCGGAAGGCAAGTTGGTGGGGATTGTCGGACCCAATGGGGCAGGGAAAAGTACGCTGATTAAAGCGTGTCTTGATTTGGTCCCCCGGGCATCGGGGAGGGTGATGGTCTACGGCGAATCCTATAAAAAACAACGCGGTAAAGTCGGCTACGTTCCGCAGCGGGAGAGTGTGGACTGGGATTTCCCGGTCTCCGCTTTGGATGTGGTGGCTATGGGGACTTACGGCAAAATCGGCTGGTGTAAACCGGTCGGGCGAAAGTACAAAAAATTGGCCATGGAATCCTTGGATCGGGTGGGATTGGCGGATTTTGCCCACCGGCAGATTAGCCAACTCTCCGGCGGACAGCAGCAACGGGTGTTTCTGGCCCGGGCATTGGCGCAGGATGCACAACTCTACTTTATGGATGAACCTTTTGCGGCAGTCGATGCGGCGACGGAACGGGCAATTGTAACTTTGCTGCACGAATTAAAGGATCAGGGAAAAACCTGTTTGGTGGTCCACCACGATTTGGCCACCGTAAATGAATATTTCGACTGGGTGATTTTACTCAATATGCGGGTGGTGAAGGCCGGCCCCACTGACGAGGTGTTTACAGCTGAATATTTGAAATCAACCTATGGCGGAACCCTGAGTGCGCTTTCGAAAGTAGGGGATGCGCTGAAACAGACCAAAGGTGCAATCAAGTGAACGTCGATGCCTGGATGGATTTTGAAATTTGGGATGTGCTCTTCCTGAAGAATTATAATACCCGGTTGGTGGTGTTGAGTACCTTTTTTCTCGGTATCTCTTCGGGACTGGCAGGGAGTTTTCTGCTGTTGCGAAAGCGGTCCTTAATGAGTGACACCTTGTCGCATGCCTGTCTTCCCGGGATTGGACTGATGTTTATTGTGGTGACTTTGTTGGGGGGGAACGGGAAGTCTCTGCCCTTATTGTTAATGGGGGCTACGGTTACAGGTTTGCTGGGGGTGCTGTTGGTTACGGCCATCCGAAACACTTCCCGCATCAAGGATGATGCCGCCATGGGCATTGTGCTGAGTGTATTTTTTGGCTTGGGAATCGTGATGCTGAGTTTGGCGCAAACCATGGGAGGCGCGGCCGCAGGGCTGGAGTCTTTTATCTACGGAAAAACCGCTTCCATGGTGGGAAAAGATTTGGAGTATTTAATGTGGATTACGGTCGTGACAGTCATTCTTTGTGTGGCGCTTCAAAAGGAATTCAGTCTGATTTGCTTTGATGAGAATTTTGCCCGGTCGCTTGCCTGGCCTGTTCATTTTCTCGATATGCTGATGATGGGGTTGATGGTGGGGGTTACGGTAGTCGGTCTGCAGGCGGTGGGTTTGATTTTAATCGTGGCCTTTATGATTATACCTGCTGCATCCGCCCGGTTTTGGACGGAAAAGTATCGGCTCATGTGGATGTTGGCTGGGGCGATCGGCGGTTTAAGTGGGTGGGTGGGGGCATCCGTCAGCGCGATTTTGCCACGTATGCCTGCTGGCGCAGTAATTGTTTTGGTTTCAGGTGTGGTGTTTGTATTCAGCATGTTTTTCGGAGCCTCCCGCGGGGTATGTAAGATTAAATCGCGGCAGATACACATGCGAAGAAAAATAGGCCGACAACATTTTTTAAGGGCGGTGTATGAGATTTTGGATGCGCAGCAAACGGGGGGAAACTTTACCGTTTCCATTCAGGATTTACTGGAAAAACGTTCGTGGAGCCGGAAACAGCTTCAAAAACATATTTCCCGCGCCAAACGGGAGGATCACATTGAAACCGTGGCGGGGAATCGAATCCAGTTGTCAGAGGCCGGTTATGCGGAAGCGGCCCGTTACACCCGAAATCACCGATTATGGGAGCTTTATTTAATTCGCTTTGCTGATGTGGCGACCCGACATGTGGACCGGGACGCAGATCATGTGGAGCATGTGCTGGGGCCGGAAATTGTGCGTCAGCTGGAAGAAGAATTAGATACAACGTTGCATGGCATGACGCCTCCGGAAAGTCCGCACTGTATTGTGACGGAGGGATCGATATGATTTGGATGGAAATGGATACGTGGATTGTGTTGGTGGGAGTCACCTGTGCGATTGCCTGTGCCTTGCCGGGATGTTTTTTGGTGTTACGGAAAATGAGTATGATGGGAGATGCCATCAGTCATGCTGTTTTACCCGGACTGGCTTTGGCTTTTCTGATTACCGGGAGCCGTTCCAGTCTGCCCATGTTTATTGGAGCGGCCGTCGTGGGGCTTTTGACAGCGGTGTTTACCCAGTGGGTCAGCCAGTTTGGTAACGTTGACAGGGGCGCGGCCATGGGGATTGTGTTTACAATTTTATTTGCGCTGGGTCTGATTCTGATTGTCCAATCTGCTGAAAAAGTAGATTTGGATGCGAGCTGTGTATTGTTGGGAAATATTGAATGGACCCCGCAGGATCTCATGAACATCGGTCCATTGGAAATTCCGCGTGCGCTGGTGGTTTTAGCATCGGTGATGCTGTTGAACCTCCTTGTGATTTTATTCTTTTTTAAAGAGTTGCGAATTGCAGCTTTTGATCCTGAATTGGCAACCACAACCGGATTTAATGCCCAGGTGATGCACTATTTGTTGATGATCATGGTGGCAGTGACCACGGTGGCTTCGTTCGAAGCGGTGGGGAGTATCATTGTGATTGCAATGTTGGTGGTTCCGCCCTGTTGTGCCTGGATGATGACTGACCGCTTAGGGGTGATGTTATTTCTCAGTGCAGTATTCGGGGCATTAAGTGCGGTTTTAGGCCATATGGCAGCGATTGTGGTGCCTCCATGGTTCGGTTTTGACGATTCAGCCAGCACGTCGGGTATGATGGCGACCGTGGCCGGATTGCTCTTTATGATGGTTTGGATCTTTGATCCACGCAGGGGATTACTCGGAAAGAAAGTGGGAAAATATATTCTGAACCGCAGTGCCTAAGCCCCGATTTTTCGTCCGCGGATTTCAGGGTTTTATCCAAAACTTGTCTAAGTATATTTGCACAAGGGTCTTACTGCATATTTTTGTTATTGGTAATTAAATTTTTTGTCATTTTTTTTATCTATCAACTTGCCATTCTGGGATCATATAGGATATGAGATGTCTCTTATGCGTTTTGGTGATCACAATGTATGTTTCCACATTCCACTCAGGAGACGTAAATGACAGCCGGTTTATTGATTGCAGCCTTGTTTATGGCTCTGCTCGGGGTTGTCCTTGGGCTGGTTTTGGCGGTGGCTTCCCGAAAACTTGCGGTGGAGGAAGATCCGCGCATTGACGAAGTTGAAGACATGCTTCCCCATGCGAATTGTGGTGCCTGCGGCTTTCCCGGCTGCCGTCCTTTTGCCGAAGCGCTGGTGAAAGGGGATGTGCCTCCTTCCAAATGTACGGTGAGCACAGCCGAGGGTGTCGCTTCCATTGCCGCTTTTCTCGGGGTGGAAGCGGGATCTGCTGAAAAGGTGGTGGCCCGTCTGGCCTGTGCAGGCGGAAAAAATGTTGCACGGTTTAAAGCGGCATATCAAGGGCAGCCATCCTGCCGGGCGGCGGTGGCGGCTGGGGGTGGGGGCAAAGCCTGTGCCTGGGGATGTCTGGGACTCGCGGACTGTGAGGTGTCCTGTACTTTTGACGCCATTCACATGAATGCGCAAGGCCTGCCGGTCGTGGATGAAGAAAAGTGTGTGGCCTGTAACGATTGCGTGTTGGCCTGTCCGTTGGATTTGTTTTCCCTGATGCCGGTGAGCCAAAAACTGTTTGTCGCCTGTAAAAGTTTGGCCGAAGGGGATCAGGCCCTGTCCGAATGTGAAGTGGCGTGTACCGCCTGCGGACGTTGCGCTGCGGATGCCCCCGGGCTGATTCGCATCGAAAACCATTTGGCGAGAGTGGACTACAGCAAAAATGCTTTGGCCACCCGTTTCCCCATTGAACGCTGTCCCACCGGGGCCATCGTTTGGATTGAGGATCAAAAATTTCAAAAAGGCGCGGCTGCGAAAAAAATTATTCGCAAAGAACCGTTGCCCATCCTTTCAGAACCGAACCCCTAAGGGAATAAATTATGAGTAAATCCACTGAGCCCACCGCCAAATACCCCGGCATCCCTGTAGCGATGGACGGCAATACTGCTGTCATTATGTGTGAACGCGAATCAAGCGATGCTGCCGGTGCCTATCCGATTACCCCGTCTACCCAAATGGGAGAATATTGGGCGGAACAAGCCGGGGCAGGACACATTAACGTTTCCGGGCGTCCTTTGATTTTTGTGGAGCCGGAAGGCGAACACGCGGCGGCGGGTGTTACGGCAGGAATGTCCATGACCGGTTTGCGTGCATCGAATTTTTCCTCGGGACAGGGGATTGCCTATATGCACGAATCGCTCTATGCGGCTGTAGGGAAACGGTTGCCTTACATTTTAAATGTCGGTTGCCGCGCCATCACCAAATCCACTTTGAATGTGCATGCAGGTCATGATGATTATCATTTGATGGACGATACCGGATTCTTTCAAGTAATGGCCAAAAGTGCCCAGGAAGCGGCCGATTTAAATTTGATCGCACGTAAAATTGCAGAACTGTCATTAACACCCGGTGCGGTAGGACAGGATGGATTTTTGACCACCCATTTGATTGAAACGCTGAATGTTCCCGAGCGGAAATTGATCGAAGAATACCTGGGTCATCCGGAAGATCTCATCGACTCACCCACGGCCGCACAACGTATGATGTACGGTGCCAAACGTCGTCGGGTGCCGGAACTGTGGGATGTGGACAATCCGGTTGTCGCGGGTTGTGTGCAGAACCAGGATGCCTATATGCAATCCGTGGCTGCGCAACGTCCATATTTCTTTGATCATATCCGTGATTTCACAGACCAATGCATGAAAGAATACGGTGAGTTGACCGGACGCAAATATGCGCGGGTGAGTCAGTACCGGGCGGAAGATGCCGAATATCTTATTTTGGGTCAAGGCTCCGTGGTTGGGACTTCTGAAGCCGTTGTCGATTACCTGAGAGAAACCCGGGGACTCAAAGTCGGGGTGATCAATCTGACCATGTGGCGTCCGTTTCCCAGCGATTTGATTGGTAAACTTATTCAGGGACGCAAAGGGGTCGTGGTATTGGAGCGGACCGATCAGCCTTTGGCGGAAGATCTGCCGGTGATCCGTGAAATTCGGGCCACGGTAAGCAAATGTCTGGAAAACGGGATGCAGAAAGAGCCGGTATATCCGCATTACCCAACCTACAAAAAACTGAGTGATGCTCCGGTATTGTATTCAGGATGTTTCGGCATGGGAAGCCGTGACCTGCAACCTGAAGGGGTGATTGGTGCCGTTGAGAACATGTTGCCGGATGGGGAACATCGCAAATTCTTCTATTTGTCCATCGACTTTGTGCGGGACCATGGGGCGACGCCTAAGCAGGAAATTCATATGCAACAGATTCGGGAAGGGTATCCTGAAGTAAAAAAACTGGCGATTAAAGGTTCTGAAAATCCGGATCTGCTTCCGAAAGGTGCGGTGACCGTGCGCATGCACTCTGTGGGAGGATGGGGGGCCATCACCACTGGTAAAAACCTGGCGATTACCCTCAATGATCTGTTGGGTTACGACATCAAAGCCAATCCGAAATATGGTTCTGAAAAGAAAGGTCAACCGACCACCTATTATCTTTCGGCCGCCCCGGAACCGATTAAGATTAATTGTGAATACAACTATGTGGACGTGGTGTTAAGTCCTGACCCTAACGTATTCGGTCATTCCAATCCCCTGTTTGGATTGAAAGATAATGGTGTGTTCATTATCCAAAGCGATCTGGAAAGGCCTGAAGAAGTTTGGGCCATGATCCCGGTTCAATATCAACGATACATCAAAGAAAAACAGATCAAGGTCTTTTACATTGATGCCTTTAAAGTGGCCCGTGAGGAGGCGAGCGATCCTGAATTGCAGCTGCGTATGCAGGGAAATGCTTTCCAGGGATCTTTCTTCAAAGCTTCTTCGGTGATGTCATCGGCCCAATTTACGGAAGAAACCTTATTTCAAGCGATCCGTGATCAGGTAACCAAAAAATTTGGCAGCAAAGGTGCACGGGTCGTTGAAAACAATATGAAAGTGGTTCGCCGGGGATTTGATGAGCTGAAACAGTTACCGGATTTTGAGGTTTCGACGACCGCAGAGAAAGAACTGAAGAAAGCGGTTAAAATGCCGGTCACCCTGAAGCGCATGAAAGCCAGTTCGGATGCGAAAACTGATATTCACCGTTTCTGGGAGCAGACCGGGAGTTTTTATGCCGGAGGGAAACCCAATGACAACTTGGCTGATCCCTTTAATGCTGTCAGTTTGATTCCTGCGGCCACAGGGGTGTTCCGCGATATGACCAGTATCCGGTTTAATCATCCGGTGTGGGTGCCTGAAAATTGCACGGCTTGTGGAGACTGTTATACCGTGTGTCCTGACTCGGCGATTCCCGGGTTGGCCTGCACCATTCAAGATGCTTTTGGCACCGCCTTGAAGGGAATGACCAAAGCCGGATTGGAAACAGGTCTGCTGCCTTCTTCTCTACGCACGCTTGAAAAGAAAATGCGTAATGCCACTTCGGGTGCGACGGATTCTTCAGTGAATGTAGACCGGCTGATGAATGACTGCATTGATTCCATGCTCGCAGATACTCCGGCAGGGGAGCGGGAAGCTTTGAAAGAGGAATTTGACGGATTCAAAGCGCACATGGGCGGGTTTAAATTCTCTCTCACCAAACCCTATTATAATCAGAAAGAAAAACAGCAACCGGGATCCGGCGGGCTGTTCGCCATCACGGTGAATCCCTATACCTGCAAAGGTTGTATGCTTTGTGTGGATATTTGTAATGACGACGCCTTGCGGATTGCCCCGCAAACCGAAGAGTCTGTCGCCAAACTCCGCAAGGATTGGGATTTTTGGAGTGACCTCCCCAGTACGCCCAAAGAATTTATCCGGGTGGAAGATATGGATGAAAAAATCGGAGCCATGGAAACCATGCTTCTCGATAAATCCGTTTACCAAGCCATGGAATGTGGAGATGGTGCCTGTACCGGTTGTGGTGAAAAAACCATTCTCCATTTGTTTACCGGCAGTATGACCGCATTGATGCAGCCCCGGGTGAAAAAGCACCTCAAACAGCTCGATGAACTGATCGCCGGTCTGGAAGGAAAGATCCGGACAAAATTGGCTGAAACTGTAGATGTGAGCAACCTGGGAGCCATCCAGAAATCTCTGGAGAGTCATGCCAGCGGAGATCTGAAACTTTCAGACTTGGCCAAAGAACTGGATGAAGGGCATGCGGGCAGCCCCATTGATCAGGAATGGCTGAAATCCGTCACCCGATTGATTGCCAAACTGAAAGATCTGAAATGGCGTTATGAGGAGGGGCCCGGGAACAAAGGACGTTCACATCTAGGTTTTATAAATTCCACGGGCTGTTCTTCCGTTTACGGATCTTCCTGGCCTTACAATCCCTATCCCTTCCCCTGGGCCAACCATTTGTTCCAGGATTCACCATCGGTTGCGATGGGGGTATTTGAAGGGCACATGTGCAAAATGGCAGACGGATTTAAAGCGATTCGTATGGCCAAAGCGGAATTGGAGGGAGATGTCGATCTGGAAGCCCTGGCTGCCGAACTTCAGTACTTCAACTGGAATCACTTCACCGACGAAGAATACCTGCTTTGTCCGCCGGTATGTGCGGTGGGTGGTGATGGGGCGATGTATGACATTGGCTTCCAGAATCTCTCCCGCTTGCTGATGACGGGCCGCCCGATCAAAGTATTGGTGCTCGATACCCAGGTGTATTCCAATACCGGTGGACAGGCCTGCACCTCTGGCTTTATTGGTCAGGTCTCTGATATGGCGCCTTACGGAAAATCCTGGAAAGGAAAGAGTGAGATCCGCAAAGAGATGAGTTTGATAGGTGCTGCGCACCGGACCTCGTTTATCTTCCAGGGCAATACCTCGAATTACACGCATTTGATTGAAGGCTTTATCGATGGGATCAATGCCCGCCGTCCGGCCCTGTTTAATGTGTATGCGGTTTGTCAGCCTGAACACGGGGTGCCGGATGATTCATCGGTGTACCGCAGCCGCATGGCTCTTGAATCCCGCGCTTATCCGCTTTTCCGTTTTGATCCGGATGCGGGTGAGGATTGGGAAGAATGCATCAGTTTGGAAGGAAATCCGTCTATCGACAGTGATTGGCCCACTTACACCCTCGAATACGAAGAGGATGATGGTACCAAACAGAAGATGGAACTGCCCATGACTTTTGCGGATTTCGCGGTGGCGGAAGCCCGCTTCCGGAAACACTTCAGGGTGGCCCCGCAAGATACCTGGAACGACAACATGATTCTGCTGTCAGATTTTATTAAGCTGTCCGAAGAAGACCGCGAAGGGAAATTCCCCTTTGTGTGGATTCTCGATAAGAAGAATCATTTAAGTCGGGTGTTGGTCGCGGAACCGATTGTCCTCTCTACCGAAGAACGTTTGGACTTCTGGAAAACCCTCAAGTCTCTGGGGGGACTGACCAAGAAGGTTGATCCCAAAGCGATCGCGGATCAGGTTCGGTCTGAAACGGCTCAGAAGCTGGCGCAAGGACTGATGTCGATGTTGGGAGGTGATGTGAATCTTCCCGATTTGACCGCCTCAGCTCCCGTTGCCGGGGCTCCTGCACCCGAGGGCGCAGTGGCATTTGAAGCGGCATGGATTGAGCAGAATCTCTGCTCATCCTGTGACGAATGTATCAACATCAACCCGGCTATTTTCGAATACGATGGTGACAAAAAAGCTTTTGTGAAGAATCCGACGGGCGGCCCCTTTAAAGACATTGTGCGTGCGGCTGAGAAATGCACCGGACAGTGTATTCACCCCGGAACCCCGGCGGATCCCAATGAAAAGGATGTCGAGAAACTTTTAGCTCGGGCGGAGAAATACAACTGAGGTGCGGATGGCCATCAGTCGGGTCTGACCTGTCTGACCTGACTGACTTTTCCCAAATGAGACTTCCCAACTTCAAACTCCACATTCCTGAAAATGTCTGAACATTTTTCCATACAGCATTTCCTCCGCGGAACCTTTCATCAAGGAATTCATCCGCCGGAAAATAAACACTTCACGGCGGAAAAACCGATTGAACGATTGGCTTTTCCTCCTCAGCTGGTGTTGCCTTTATCCCAACATGCCGGCAAAGCTTCGGTGGCGTTGGTGCGCAAAGGACAGGAAGTGGTACGCGGGGAACCTATTGCCCGGGCTGATGGTTTTGTTTCCGTTCCTTTACATGCTCCGGCTTCAGGGGTGGTCAAGGACATTTGTTTGATGCCCTCAGCCCGTGGACCTATGGTTGAAAGTATAGTGCTGGATGTGTATGCGGGGGACCCTCAGGAAGTGCTTTACGGTACGGAGGTGGATGTCGATGCCATTCAATCATCAGATCTTATGCAGGCTGTACAGGATACCGGGTTGGTGGGATTGGGAGGCGCGGCTTTTCCGACCCACGTGAAACTATCAGTGCCGGAAGGTTGTGTTATCGACACGGTTTTAATTAACGGATGTGAGTGTGAACCTTTTTTGACCACGGACCACCGTTTGATGATTGAACAGGCGGCGGATCTGGTGGCCGGCACCCGCATTCTTATGAGGGCGGTCGGGGCAAAACGTGCAATTATCGGGACTGAAGATAACAAACTCGATGCGGTGGAAGCCATTCAGGCGGTCCTCAAAAAAGACGATGTGGTTTCAGTGAAAGCGGTACAAACCAAGTACCCCCAGGGTGCGGAAAAGATGCTGGCGAAAGCTTTGGTGAACCGTGAAATTCCCTCAGGTAAATTCCCATCGGCCGTAGGATTAGGCGTGTTTAACGTAGCGACTGCGACCCAAATAGGTCAGTTGTTACCTCAAAAACAAGGGGTGATAGAAAGGGTGGTGACCGTGACCGGACCGGGGATAGAGCGCCCGGGGAATTACATTGTCCCTGTGGGCACTCCCATTCGGTTTATCCTAGAGAAGCTTGGATTTCAAGGTTCCGCCCGCCACCTGATTATGGGGGGACCGATGATGGGAGGCACCGTGTCTTCACTGGATACCCCCATCACCAAAGGTTGTGGTGGATTACTGATTTTGAATGAGCACCAGTTGACCACCGAAGAACAAATGAAACGCTATCCCTGCATCAATTGCGGGGCCTGTGTGGATGCCTGTCCGATGATGTTGAATCCCTGCGAGTTGGGTCGGATGGCACATAAAGCGCAGTATGAAGTCATGGCGGAACGGTATCATTTGAATGATTGTTTTGAATGTGGGAGTTGTAGTTATGTCTGTCCCGCGGCTATTCCGCTGGTGCAATACTTCCGGGTAGCCAAATCTGTAAACCGAACCAAAGCGGCAGCGTCATGAGTGAAGCGGTACAACTCAAAACCTCACCCCATTTGCGGGGGATGCATTCAGTGGATAAAATCATGCGCCACGTGGTGTATGCGTTGATTCCGGTGAGCTTGTTCTCGGTGATGCAATTCGGGTTGTCCGCCCTGGCTCTCATTGTGACTTCGGTGGTGGTTTGTGTGGGTACCGAACATTTTTTCTGCAAACGCAGCGGGAAGGAAAGTACAGTTTCAGATTGGAGCGCGGTCATCACCGGATTGTTGGTGGCGTTGATTCTTCCCCCGGGATTTCCGTTATGGATGGCGGCCTTTGCGGCCTTTGTATCGATTGCGGTGGGGAAGGTTTTCTTTGGCGGACTGGGATATAATGTCTTTAATCCCGCCTTGGTGGGCCGCGCTTTTGCCCAGGCCGCTTTTACGGTTCCGATTACGACGTGGACTCCGGGTATGGCTCATCGACGTTTCCTCGAATTTATCCCCACCACCTTGACGCCACCCTTTTTAAAACCTGACTTTGAAGCCTTTCGTGTATGGGTGGAAAGTTTAAAAATTGACGGGTACTCCGGAGCCACTCCTTTGGCCATGATGAAGTTTGATCATGTCGAAGTGGACACGCTCGAACTTTTTCTGGGCACGTTGGCCAGTTCGGCAGGGGAAAGCTCGGCTCTGCTCATCCTGCTGGGTGGATTTTATCTCGCGTTTCGGAAAATGCTCAACTGGAAAATTCCGGTGGCAGTATTGGGGTCGGCCTTTATTCTCTCAGGAATCTTTTATCTCAAAAATCCCGAGATCTACCCCAGTCCGTTTTTTACGGTGGTTTCCGGTGGATTGATGTTGGGTGCGGTTTTTATGGCCACGGATATGGTATCCTCTCCGGTAACGCCGATCGGGGTGTGGATTTATGGAATTTTGATAGGCTCCCTTACCGTGATGATTCGATTGTTCGGTGGGTTGAATGAAGGAGTGATGTACGCCATTCTTTTGGGGAATGCGGCCACCCCATTGATCAATAACCTTACCCAGCCACGTATCTACGGTGCCATACGTAAGCGAAAGGAGAAAGCGGTATGAGTGCGGATCATTCCAGTATGAAGCTTGTTGCCACCCTGGGTGGAATCGCGGTTTTCTCAGGGCTGTTGTTATCGCTTACCTACGAAATCACTAAACCCATGATCGCCAAAAATGAAAGTGAAGCACTGGAGGCGGCGGTGTTTGAAGTTTTACCCGGAGCTGTCACCCGGGAGAATTATCTATTGGATGATGTGGGACTTCAAAAAGTGGGGGAGGGTTCCTCCAGGGAGGCAAATCTTTATGCAGGTATCAATGAAGCAGGGGAAAGGGTGGGCTTCGCATTGTCCGGGGAGGCAAGAGGATATGCGGATGTGGTCCGGGTATTATACGGATACAATCCGGAGACCCAACAGGTGGTGGGGCTGCGGGTCCTCTCCAGTAATGAAACGCCGGGGCTGGGGGATAGAATTGAAAAAGATCCGGCATTTCAGGAGAATTTCACGGCGCTGGATGCCTCATTGGCCCATGAAATTACTACAGTGAAAAACGGAGAGAAAACGGAACCCTGGCAGATCGACGGAATCTCAGGTGCGACTGTAAGTTCCAAAGCGATTGGTAAAGCACTTCGGGACAGCACCCATGAATGGGTTCCTCAATTACATGCGGCATTGGAAGGGAGTTTGGAATGAGTGCAAAAGAACCAGAAACCATGACGCTGGAAACCTTCACCCAGGGTTTGTGGAAAGACAATCCCGTGTTTGTGATGTTACTGGGACTCTGTCCCGCACTGGCGGTGACGAACTCCGCCTTGAATGCATTAGCCATGGGCCTGGCCACAACCTTTGTACTGATCTGTTCCGGTTTGCTGGTTTCGTTATTGCGCAATGTAATTCCTAAACAGGTGAGGATCGCCTCTTACATTATTATTATTGCGACTTTTGTCACAATGGCGGATTACGGAATTAAAGCCATTAGCCTTGAACTTTACAAAGCACTGGGTGCCTTCATTCAACTGATTGTGGTGAACTGTATTATTCTGGGGCGGGCGGAAGCGTATGCCTCCAAGCAGAAGCCTTTAAAATCAATGATTAACGGTGCCGGTATGGGGTTGGGGTTCACATTGGCCCTGCTGAGTTTAGGAGTGGTGCGGGAGATCCTGGGCAGTGGCACGGTGTTTGGGATGCAGGTGATGCCTGACCGTTTCCAGACCTGGTCGGTATTTGTGTTGCCTCCCGGCGGGTTCTTTGTATTGGCGTGCTGGCTAATGTTATTTACCTGGATACGTGAGCGGAAAAGTAAGCAGGAGGCAATTTAATGGATCCCAATTCACCCACCTTTATTTTTCTCAATGCCTTCCTGATTAATAACTTTGTGTTGGCCATGTTTTTGGGACTTTGCCCGTTCCTTGGGGTTTCCGGTAAAATTAAAACGGCCGGGAACATGGGCATGGCGGTGACCTTTGTGATGTTGGTCAGTTCCATCTGTGCCTTCGGATTAAATGTTCTCCTCACCCGCTTCGATCTCGAGTTCCTGAAGCTGATTTCCTATATTGCGGTCATTGCTTCGGCGGTACAACTGGTGGAAATGACGGTAAAACGATTCAGTCCCGCTTTGTTTCGGGCCCTGGGAATTTTTCTGCCGCTGATCACCACCAACTGTGCGATTTTAGGATTAGCGCTGTTTCAAACCGCACGTGAATATACCTTTGTGCAGTCTCTGGCTTTTGCTTTAGGCGCAGGGGCCGGATTCACCTTGGCACTGTTATTGATGGCGGGGTTGCGGGAAAAACTTGATCTGGCGGACGTACCCTCGGTGGCCCGGGGCGCGGCCTTGAGCTTAATGATTGCCGGATTGTTATCACTTGCCTTTATGGGCTTTGCGGGGTTGGGCGGATGATTGAAAAACTGGTTATTTCAATTGCAGTGATTTTTGTTTTCACCTGGTTGTGGGTAAAGTTTCAGGATGCCGGACGTAAATTTGCCAAAAAACATCCGGAGTTCGGCCGCTATCGTGAAGAAGGCGGTGAATGCGGCAAAACGTGTGGATGTGCCAATTGGAAACACTGTATGCTCAAGTCAGAGGCCGGAAAACAAAAACATCGAATTGATCCGGCTGATCTGCAGGATCAGACCGATCCGTCCGATCAACCGAATATTTAAACTCACTCCCCAAAGGAATCCTAATGAACTTAACCGAATACGATATCAGTCGCCCTTATCATGCTGTGGTTGCCCGCACAGAGCGTATTACACCGGAGAACACCGATGAAGTCATTCATATCACCTTGAATATTGATTCAGCCACTTTTAATTATTTGGAAGGGCAGAGTATCGGGGTATTGGTTCCCGGCCCCCACAGCTTTGGTAACACCCACCATATGCGCCTTTACTCGATTGCCAGTTCGCGTCAGGGGGAGGGGCAGAATATGTCAGAACTCTCCATCTGTGTGCGTCGTTGCTTTTACATCGATGAGGTGAGTGGTGAACGTCATCCGGGGGTCGCCTCCAATTATCTCTGCGAACGTAAAGCCGGTGATGAAATTCTGATTGTGGGGCCATATGGACGTCAGTTTCTTGCCCCGCGAGATCCCAGTTGTAACATGTTGATGATCGGTGTGGGAACCGGGATTGCCCCTTTCCGTGCCTTCCTGAAACACATTTATAATGAACGAAAAGATTGGCAGGGAAAGGTACGTTTATTCTATGGCGCAAACAGTGGCATGGACAGTTTGTATCAGAACGACAAGAACGACGATTTGACGCTCTACTATGACGAAGAAACTTTCGAAGCGTTTCAGGCCCTGAGTCCACGTCCGCATTTGGATGATCCCATTGATATGGCCTCCGCCGTCAAAGCGCACGCGGAGGAAGTCTGGGCGATGATCCAAAACGAAAAGACCTACGTCTATGTTGCGGGACTCGCACGTTTAGAAGAGCAGATGGATGAAGTGCTGTCAGAAATTGCCGGTTCCGAAGAGGTTTGGGAAGCGACGAAGCAGGAGCTTATCACCCAGCGCCGCTGGTCGACGCTGTTTTACGCCTGAGTCATCTGCAGCTGGCGCCGTTTACGAACCCGGGCAACATTCCGGCCAGCCATTCAGCAAAATATGGCAGGCCACGACTGCGAAGCCTGGGCCGCACATCCGGGACACCGGATTTGTGCGGAGATCTTGAGTTTGTGAGGTCTCCAGAGGACCCACCCCCCCGGCGGTCGCTTGTTCAGCAGTTGGGGCTTTACGCCCCAATGGCGGACGCTTTACTGTCTCGAAAGCCCCGTTCTGAAACCCGTTTTGAATAGATTTAAAGCGAAAAGGGATAAGCTTTAAAACTGTTTATGAAATCGTTTACGTACTTGCCCTGCGTATTTCCGCTTCTCTCAGGCTGCGGATCTTGTGGCCACTGGCGTTGAGGGTGGGATCGCGGAGGGGAAGGGCGGGGGCCGGGTCCAGACCTGTTCCCTGTTTGCAGGCGAGGGTGCCGCCACGGTGCGGGGCCGGCACTGGGGTGTCGCGAATGATGAAGCCCGCTTCGTGCATGGCCGCTCTCACCATTTTGGATTGGGAGTAGGTCAGCAGGGCTCCCCCTGGATTCAGGAGGCGGAACATTTCCGCAAACAGTTCTACGGTCCAACATTCCGAATTTCTCACCGGGCTAAAGGGATCGTGAAAGATGAGGTCGTAGGGTTGGCTGAGGGTTTGAATGCTTTGACGCACATCCCCGAGATGCAACTCGACGGTATGGGATGCGTTTTGGTAATATCCGGATGCGCGCAGGGACAGGATAAGCGGGTCGCCGGGGAAGAGCATGAGACCCCGGTCGAGGGCTTGAGGTTCGCGTTCCAAACTGTCGATGTGCAGGGGGTGTGTGGAGGGACAGGACAGGGCGGCGCGGCAATTCAGTCCCAAACCAAAGCCCACGTCCAGTAGGCGTACCGGTCCGTGGGCAAGGCGTTCCGAAAGTCGGGAAGGGAGAATAAATTTATTCCGGGTTTCGGAAGCGGCTCCATCGAGGGAGTGGTAGGCTTCCCCCACCTCCGGGTGCCGGAGGGTGAGGCTGCCATCATCGGTTTTGATAACCCTAGAAGTCATCCGTGGATTTGAACACACCGACTTTCATGCTTTTCATGGTGTAGATCTCGCGTCCATCCACCGAAACCACACCGTCGGAAATGGCCATGACCAATTTACGGGCGAGTACGCGACGGATGTGGACATGGTAGCGCACCACTTTATTGGTGGGCAGCACCTGGCCGGTGAACTTCACTTCATCTACTCCCAGGGCGCGTCCGCGTCCGGTGTATCCCTGCCAGGCGAGGAAAAAGCCGGTGAACTGCCAAGTGGCATCCAGACCCAGACAACCCGGCATTACGGGATCGTCCTGGAAGTGGCATTTGAAAAACCAGAGGTCCGGATTCACATCCAATTCAGCGATGACCTCGCCCTTACCGTAACGTCCACCGGTTTCGTTCACTTCAACTACCCGGTCAGCCATCAGCATATTGGGGAGGGGAAGTTTCGCGGAATCGGGGTGAAAGAGTTTTCCTTCTCCGGCTTTGATCATTTCGGATTGATCGTAGGCGTTTTTCTTTACAAATTCAGACATGCAGTAAGCTCCTGTATTCCCTTGGGGAATGAAGTGGTTAATAAAAAGATGGGTTCACAAGTGCGAACCTAATAAATCTCTTGTCGATTTAATTTGATTGGGTCAAGGAAGAGTTGAATTTCGTTATACCTTCATTTTATCACTTATGCTACCGAATCCCTCACTTGATTTTCTGCAACAGATCCTGACGGACCCGGCGTGGTCACACCTGGCTTGGGTGTTTCGGTGGGGGTTTTTATTGGGTTTTGGATCTTTATTACTGTTTTTTCCCCGGTCCAAATCTCCAGTTTCTCCCCAAAATCCCCGACGTTTTTTAAGTCGCTTCTGGGCCTTTTGGCTGGTCCTGTTTTTGTTGTTGATTTGTTTCCGTCAAGCGCAATGGCAGTTGATGGGACGTCAAAATGAAGACTTTATTGCGTTTATGCAACGGTATGATCGTCGGGAGTTTAACCCCGCGCATCGGGTACGGGCGGGGAAAATATTGGATCGGCGCGGGGAAATATTGGCTTACAGTCCCTTATCCGATCAGGTGATTCGTCGGCATTACCGATTTGGTCCGGTGGCCAGTCATGCGATAGGTTATAATCATCCGGTGTATGGGCTTACGGGAATCGAAGCGGCAGCGCGCAAGGATCTGCTGGGACAGGACCTGGATTTAAAAGATGACTGGGCCGTTTTGGGGGCCGAACTTTTAAATCGGGAAGGGTATGCCGAAGGTCCGCATGTGTTTACCACCCTGGACTTAAATATGCAGTTGCGGGCATCAGAGCTGTTGGGTGACCGTAAAGGGGCGGTAGTGGTGCTGGATATTCAAAACGGGGCGGTGCTTTGTATGGTCAGTCATCCAGATTTTGATCCCAATCGTTTATATGGCGGACTCTTTTCAGGAAAAACCTCGGGTGCGCCTCTGCTGAACCGTGCGGTGGCGGGTCAATATCCGCCAGGATCGGTGTTTAAAGTTTTGATAGCGGCCGCCGCCCTGCAGAACGGATTTAAAGGCAGCTATGATACGCCTCCGGAAGGATATACAAATTCTCCGGCCAATCCGCGAATTCGGGATCATGAATATTATGCAGCCAAAGAAAAAGGGCGAAGTTGGCGGGGACATGGCCGTATAGATCTGGGAACCGCCCTGGCGGAATCGTCGAATGTGTTTTTTGCCCAGTTGGGAGTTGAAACCGGTGCGGAAAATTTATTGCGGGCCTGCCATGCCGTGGGCCTGCACCGTTCCTTCTCGCTTTGGCAGGGGGATGAGGCCACTTTAACCGTGAAAGCTGCACATGTACCGGATCTCAAGGATTCGCAACCTTATGAAATTGCGCAATTCAGCATAGGTCAGGGATCCTTATTGATGAGTCCCATGCAGGTGGCCATGATCTCGGCGGCCGTGGCCAATAAAGGGTGGGTAAACCGTCCCAGTCTAAATCCCAAGACGTTGGGGGTTCCCCTGGGACGGCTCTGTGGTCCGGCGGCGGCAGATCAACTGAAATGGATGATGTATAAAGTGGTGCAGGAAGGAACAGGACGGAGGATGCGCATGGCTGAATTACCGGTTGCGGCCAAGACGGGTACGGCCCAAACCGGTGGCGGGCAAGCTTCGCATGCCTGGTTCACCGGATTTGCGCCGGTGAGCAAACCCCGATGGGCCTTTTGCGTGCTGGTGGAGCAGGGGGGCTATGGCTCCGCATCGGCGTTACCGATTGCCCGTGATTTGTTCCGCAGTGGCATTAAAGAGGGTTGGCTGAAACTCTAAGAACCAATGTGTGCCTGATAAACGGCCCTCAATACGTCCCCGCGCTTTACCATTGCTTTTGAAAATAGGGCCTGCCCTTGGTCCCGGAAACGGGAGAAGCAGAAAAGAGAGTCTCCTCGTATTTGGCATCTGCAGTCGGATTTTCATGAGCCGATTGATGCTTTTTTTGTCTTTTTCTTGGTTTTATGGTTTGAACTGTACTTTGATAAGTCCCTCTCGTTTCATTTACCGGAACCCACCCGGCATATAGGTGTGAATCCGTATTGAACCCTCCGCATATCCATCCCAGACCGTCCCCCCGTCCGGACGGTGCCTCATTCGCTTAATTATGAAAAGAAACCGGTACGTGCCCGCAGCAATTTTACTGCTTACAATTCCTTCTCTGGCGCAGGCCAATGCGGGTACGCCTTTGATGTGGGCCGGTCTTATTCACCTCGTTTTCGGAAACCTCCTTATTGGAATCGTGGAGGGGCTTCTGCTTGCGAAATTTTTCGGCCTTGCCAAACGTAAATGCATCTGCCTGCTGATTACTGCCAACTATTTGTCCGCATGGCTGGGGGGATGGGTCATTGGCAAAGCGGTTGCACAAATGTTGCCGATGGGGCTGTATACCGCGTGGCCCCTTTTTTGGGTTATGGTGGTGTTTACCTATCTGCTTACCTTGCTTCTGGAATTTCCTTTCGTTGCTTATGCGTTTAAAGGCGATCCGGTGTGGAGGCGAAAGTCCATCCGGGCATCGCTTTGGGTTCAGAGCATATCCTATCTGGCTTTGTTTGGATGGTACTGGTCGGCGTGCGGGACCTCGCTGTATACGAGGACCCGGGTGGTTGCGCTCTCCTCAATCTCTCTTCCCGAAAAGGTTCAGATCTACTTCATCTCTGTCGATGACGGAGATGTTTACACAGGATCGTTGCGGGCATCTGAGTGGACGAAAGTTTATGATCTGAATTCATCCCGACGGAATGACCGGTTGTATGTAAAGCCATCGGATGCCCTACCGGATTCATGGGATTTGATGGCACGCATGGAAACGGATTTACACCGCAGTCCCGCGTTTGTGATGGTAGAGGAAGATGTTGCCTTGGTGGCGGCCCCAGCTTTACGCAGTATCACTACGGATCCGCCTCAATACGATGGGTCCTGGTTTAACTTTGGTCCTGTGCCCAAGTTAGGCGATGCTGATTCAAGTTTATGGTCTTTTCGAACAGGGTTTTGGCCGGTGGAGGGGCTTCGCGGCACCCGGGTGGGTTCAGACGAAAGGGTTTGGTTTAGTTTGGAAACCCCCTTTCTGGCCTGGTCGGTCCGGAATGCCACCCATTTGCCCTCAGATAAAGTTCTATTGCAGCTCGGAGACGATCAGCTTTGCATTTATGACCCTGAGACAAAGCGGATCGCATTGTTAACTGAGGGGCGGGGACCCATTGCGGTCATTGAGAAAGCTGCGGCAGTCATGGAACGGGGAGAGGTATCGAAATTTTGAAGAAATGTTTATATCGTTTCGGAGAAATTGTTGTTAGGTGGAGGGGGACATGGCGCGCTATTTTTTTTCATTCAATGAAGCAGGTTTCTCAAAGTTCCGGTGTGTTTTTGCCGACCGGCCGGTTGCTGATGATGTCGATTCTTTATTCTGTTTGCGAATGCAATGGGGAGGCAGAGGTCTCGTATGACGGCAAAAAAGACGTCATCAGCCTCTGATTGTGCATCAAATCCTCCATCGCAAAGACTGGGTTTCGGCGGGGTATTCCTGTTGTTGGCAGTGGGGATGCTGTTGGTGTTGGGCGCCCGCGCAAATGCGGGTGAATTTTTACATTTATCGGATGTGTTGCCTTACGTTTTCTGGGCGGTTTCGGCAGGAATTCTGGTTTTGGGTTTGCGGCTGGCAAGTTACGGAGGGAGTCCGGTTTTACCGGAATTAATGCTTTTACTCTCTGCGCTCGGGGTGTTGGTGCGGAGCCGCATGGAGGGAAGTGTGGAGGGGGTGGGAAACTGGAGTTTGTTCATTCAGCCATTGGGGTTTGTATGGCTTTGGTTGGCGTGGAACTTTTCGCGCAAAGGGCGGATTCTCTGTTTTCGAGCTCTTTGGCCATTGGCTTTTTTGATTTCATTGGCGGTGGTGGGGGGATTGATTTTATTGGGAAGCCGTTTCCGGGGCGCATTTTACGGGCCGGGTGGATTGACCCCCAGCGAACTGTTAAAGCTGTTTGTCCCCTTGGCGCTGGCCGGTTTTTTTGCGGCGGCTGATCAGAAATGGTTGCGCCGGGGGTTTTGGAATCCGCCGATTCCACAAAGTGCACAGTTGCTCATGGCATGGGGCCTGTTATGCGGCCTGCTGGTGCTGCAACGGGATCTGGGTTTGGTGGTGCTGCTGAGTTTCATGTTGGTGGTGATGTTGATATCGGTCACCCGTTCCTGGAGTTGGGGGGTGCTGCTGGCCGGGGCCATGGCGGGGGGCGGGTGGCTGGTTTGGAAAACCATGGATCACGGTGCCCGCCGCCTGCAGGCCTGGCTGGATCCGTTTGCGGATCCCACGGGTTCGGGCTGGCAGGTGTTGCAGGGGTTAAGCGGGCTATATGCGGGCGGATTGACCGGCACAGGGTTGGGGGCGGGTGCACCTGAACGTTTACCAATTGCGGGATCGGATTTTGTGTATGCCGTTTATGGAGAAGAGCTGGGGTATATCGGTTGTGTGCTGCTGTTGATTCTCTTTGCATTGCTGCTCCGCCGATCGGCTGAGGTGGCCAATATACAATCCAGCCCATTTGCAGGTTTATTGGCGACAGGGTTAACCGCGATTCTGGCGGTGCAAGTGTTGGTGAATATTGCGGGTGTGGTGACCCTGCTGCCCATTACAGGGATCACCTTGCCTTACATCAGTCAGGGGGGGAGCAGCATTTGGGTGACCAGTGTGCAATTCGGATTGTTGCTGGGCATGGCGGAACCCGGTGAAATCCAAAAGAAAGCAAAATCAAAAGGGAAGAGTAAAGTCCCATCCCGAAAGAAGAGTGCGGGCAGTCGTAAATAAGTGAAATCCTGAGACATCACCTTTTAGCACGGGGGAAAAAGATGTCCGGCAGGCCCGTGCGGCTTATGAGGAGGAGAGGAAGGAAGAATACCGCAGCTGACCTACCGGACAAAGTCTTTAAATCGTTTCTTTCATCATAGACTGCACTTGGGTAAGGATGTTCAAATGAGTTTGCATAAATCTGATAAACCCTCTGTTTGCATCCTGGATGCTTTTACCACCCAGCCGGGTGACTTGAATTGGGATTCCTTAAATTCCTTAGGAAAATTGGAGGTATTTGACCGCACCTCACCGGATCAAATCCTTGAAAGGGCGCGGAAAAAAGAAATTCTGATTATCAATAAAGTTGTGGTCACCCGGGAGATTTTAAGTCAATTGCCTGACTGCAAACTGATTTGTTTGCTTTCTACGGGGACCAACGCGGTGGATTTAGAGGCATGCAAGGAGCGCAAGATACCGGTTTGCAATATTCCGGCCTACAGTACGGATAGTGTGGCGGAGATGGTGTTTGCTTTATTGCTGGCTTGGGCCAGAGGGGTAATGCCGCATGCGGAAGCGGTTCAGCAGGGCGTATGGACCCGTCACAATGACTTTTGCTTTACCTTGAGTCCGCAAGTGGAGTTGAAAGGGAAGACGTTAGGATTGGTGGGGTTTGGCGATATTGCACAAGCGGTGGCCCGGATTGCCGGTGCTTTCGGGCTGGAGGTTATTGCTTATACGCCTCATCCGGAAGGGAAACCGGATTTGGGACAACGTTTTGTATCTTTAGATGAAATCTTTTCCTGTGCGGACATTCTGTCTTTGCATTGCCCGCTTACACATGAAACAGAGCAGATGATCCATGAGGCACGGTTGAGCGAAATGAAGAAGGGCGCGGTGCTCATCAATACGGGGCGCGGGGGATTGCTGGATGAACATGCCGTCGCGTCCTCACTGACATCAGGTCATTTGGGCGCAGCCCTGCTGGATGTGTTATCGACGGAACCACCGAAAGCCGATAATCCGTTACTGAATGCACCCCGTGCCTGGATCACCCCGCACATTGCCTGGGCCACCCGCGCGGCCAGATCAAGGCTGATCGAAATTTTAACTGGAAATGTGGAAGCCTTTTTGAAGGGAAAACCCCAAAATGTGGTGAATGGTTTATGAATGATTTTTCTCAATTGCGTAGTGAAATAGACCGGGGGATCCGTGAAGGTGAGCATTTTGGTGCGCAGATTTCCCTATCTGTGAAAGGGGAGGTTTTATTGGATGAAGCCCGGGGGTTTAATGCACCTTTTCAGCCCTTACAGCAGGAAATGCTGATGTTATGGTTGTCCGCGTGCAAACCGGTGACCGCAGTGGCCTGCGGCATTTTAATGGACCGCGGTGATTTAGATCTGGATTTGCCGGTTGCGGAGTGGATCCCGGATTTTGGTTCCAAGAAAAAGGGGAAAATCACTCCCCGTCATTTGCTGACCCATACCGCAGGAATTCGAGGGGCAACTCTGGGATGGACACCGAAACCCTGTGATGAAATTATTGGGATGATTTGTTACTCCAAGCCGGAGCCCCACTGGGAACCGGGAGAGCAGGCGGGCTATCATGTAGATTCTGCCTGGTACATGTTGGGGGCGTTGATTCGGGAAATTGACGGACGGCCTTTTGATCAGTTTGTTCGAGACGAAGTCTTTCTGCCCCTGGAGATGCCCTCTTGTTATGTGGGGCTGGAGGATGAGGTCTACGATGAACTGGAAGACCGCATTGCGTTGGTCTATGACACATCGGCAGGGGTGCCTGAAGAGTTGGAAGTGTTGAACCGGAAGGAGTCGGTGACCAGTTGCCGTCCGGGCGGGAATGGCCGGGGGCCCGCCCGTGAATTTTTAAAATTTTACCAGGCGATGCACCGGATGGTGAAGGGTGAAGACGGGATCTTAACTTCGAAAACCGCCCGGGATCTGACAGCCTTACATCGGGTGGGGATGATGGATAAAACCTTTCGGAAGACCATTGACTGGGGATTGGGTTTTATGCGTCAATCGGATCATTACGCACCCGGAGAAACGCCTTATCAGTTTGGGAGCTATGCCAGCCGGGATGCTTTCGGGCATTGCGGGAATCAAAGCACGGCCGCTTTTTGTGATCCGGCACATGATCTTTGTGTGGCTTTGCTTTTTAACGGACTTCCGGGAGAGGAGGTGCATCAGGCACGCATGCGGGCGGCGTTGGATGCGCTATACGGTGATTTAAACTTTTTACCGCACTAGAAGATTGCCACGGGATCGAAAAACTGCATAGTGAGGATTCTGATGATGTATCGTTTGATCAGGTTGTTTTGCAATTGAATAGGAGTTGTATAAGTATGTGTTTTCACAGAATTGTTCGTGTTATATTTTTGAGTGTTTGTTTCACGGGTCTGCTGTTGCAGGCGGATGAACCTTTAAATATCTATTTCGTTGGTAACAGTTTTACCATGAATGCCAGCCCTCAGCGTATTAAGAATCTTATGTCTGAAATCGGGGTCGAAATGAACTATGCCGCACATCTCTCGGGCGGAAAAAGTCTGACGCGTCATGTGAATTATGCAAAGACTCCTGAAACGACTTGGAGGACCCCGGCAAATTTTAATGGTGAAGCCTCCCGTAAGAGTCAGTTTGGTCATTATGACCAAGCTCTCAAGGACTACAAATGGGATGGGGTGGTCTTGCAGTTATTTGCGAACAGTCTGAAAGGGGATCTTGAGGCAATTTCCACTTTCGTGGATCTTTGTGTTGAAAATGATTCCTGTGAAAATTTTTACATCTACAGCACCTGGCCGGGACGTCCGCGTTCCCGAGAAAAGGGCGTGAGTTTCATTACTTTAGATTTTAATTATTCTGAACTTTGGGAGGCCGATTATACCGGGACTGCTGATGACACTTCACGGAATGCACAAAAAAATTATGCCAGTCATGATTATGTGCAGACTTTGATGGCAGAACTCCATAAAAAGTATCCGGAAGTGAATTTTCAATTGATTCCGGTCGGAGACACGCTCTATAAAATCGACGGGATGCTTAAGGCCGGGGAATTGCCTGAAGTGATGGAATTAGCCCGGCGCAATGCCGAAGGTGTTCCCGGATATCGTGATGGAGATACCGGGGCGAAAGGGGTGGGGATGTTTTATAATGATCCCTTACATTTGAAAAAAGGATTGGGCGTTTTGATTTCTTCCAATACCATTGCCACGGTGTTAAGTGGAAAAAGTCCGGTCGGACTTTCCGGTGATGCGGTCAATCTCGGTGGCGAAGAAAACGAAGCGGTTGTGAAACGGATGCAGGAAATTATTTGGGAAGTGGTGACTATGGAACCAGAAACAGGTATGGGTACAAAAAAATAATTTGGTGAAACATTAAGCAAGTATGGAAGGCAAACATGAATGATCGTCCGAATATTCTGGTATTTTTTACAGATCAACAGCGTTGGGATACCCTGGGTTTAAACGGATATACAGCAGGTTTGACTCCCCATTTGGACAGGTTGGCCCGTCAGGGCACCTTTTTTAAACAGGCGGTAACCCCGCAGCCCGTATGTGGACCTTGCCGGAGTTGTCTGCAGACCGGTCAATATGCCACCACCACCGGGGTGTGGAAAAATGGTCCGGGACTGAAACCCGACGCGCCCAAACTTGCAGAGTTATTTAAGGGCGCGGGTTATCGAACCAGTTATTTTGGCAAGTGGCATTTGTCTGAAGGAACTGGCAACGGGCCTGTTCCCCGGGAAAACCGCGGTGGCTATGAAGATTGGCTCGGTGCCAATTGTGTGGAGTTGGTGAGCGGACCCTATTCATCGGTCTTGTGGAATGAAGAGGATGAGGAGGTGCACCTTCCGGGATACCGGGTGGATGCGCAAACCGACGCCATGATCCGCTATCTGCAGGAAAGGGCGGATGAACCCGAGGATGCGCGTCCTTTCCTTTGTTTTCACTCCTATCTGGAACCTCACCATCAAAATACGGACAATTCATATCCAGCCCCCGAGGGCATGGAAGACGTTTATCGCAGCGCGCCCTTACCTCCCGATTTACAAAAGTTAGGCGGAAGTTCGGCGGAGGATTGGGCCGGATATTGCGGGATGATCAAGCGGTTGGACGAAGCACTGGGGCGAACCATGGATGTTTTAACTTCCACCGGATTGGAAAAAAATACGGTGGTGGTGTTTATCAGTGATCACGGTTGTCATTTTTGCACCCGGAATTCTGAATTTAAACGCTCACCCCATGAAAGTTCAATTCGGATTCCTTTTGCGATATGGGGGGGCGCCTGGGACGGCGGTGGCGAACGCAATGAAGCGGTCAGTTTAGTGGATTTGATGCCTTCGTTGTTGGATACGGCAGGCATTGAAATTCCGGAAGCGGTTCAGGGACGTTCTCTTTTGCCCTTAACCCGTAACTGTAAAGAGAATTGGCCGGTCGGTTGTTTGATTCAGTTTGGAGATGCCGGATTGAGTCCCGGACGGGCGGTGCGCACGCAAAGGTGGAAATATGCGGTTACGGCTTCGAATGCGTTTAAAGGTCAGGGGGATGCCTCTGAGTATGAGGAAACGCATCTGTATGATTTAAAAACTGACCCTTATGAGGTGAAAAATATCATTGATTCTGAAGCCCATGCCCCGGTGAAAGCTGAATTGAAGAAGCTTTTATTGGAATTGATGGAGACCCGGGCGCAGGAAGCTCCGGTCCGGATTCTCGATGCGCCGGTGAAACGCTACGGTCAACGGACCATCGAATATCCCTGTGGAATCTGATACGAAGAAAAGTTATGAATGATAAACCCAATTTTCTCATATTTTTTACCGATCAGCAACGCTGGGACACTTTAGGCATCAATGGCTGCGCAGAAAATCTCACCCCTCATTTTGACCGGTTGGCACGCCAGGGTACTTTTTTTAAACAAGCGGTTTCTCCACAGCCGGTTTGTGGTCCTTGCCGAAGCTGTTTGCAAACCGGTCAGTATGCCAACTTTACCGGAAATTGGCGGAATGGCGCAGGGCTGAACCCCGATGCGCCTCATTTAGCGGAATTATTCAAGGCGGAAGGGTACCGGACCAGTTACATGGGGAAATGGCATCTTTCAGCCGGGACCGGACCCGCGGCGGTTCCTGTGGAAAACCGGGGCGGCTATGAGGACTGGCTGGCGGCAAATGCGATTGAAGGGGTGAGTGGTCCTTATTCATCTGTGTTATGGAATGAGCAGAATGAAGAAGTCCGTTTGCCGGGTTATCGGGTTGATGCCCAAACAGACGCCATGATTCGATATTTAAAAGACCGTTCTGAAGAATCTGCGGAGGAGGCCCGTCCTTTCCTGCTGATGAATTCTTATCTGGAACCGCATCATCAAAATACCGACAATTCATATCCCGCCCCGAAAGGGATGGAAAGGACCTATCAGGGATGTCCCTTGCCACCTGATTTACAAATGTTGGAAGGCAGCAGTGCTCCTGCCGATTGGGCTGGTTACTGTGCGATGATAAAGCGTTTGGATGAAGCGTTGGGCCGCACCATGGATGTGTTGACGTCCACCGGTTTGGGGAAAAACACCGTCGTGGTGTTCATGAGTGACCATGGATGTCATTTTTATACTCGAAACGGAGAATACAAACGTAGTCCCCATGAGAGTTCGGTCCGAATACCTTTTGCCTTTTGGGGTGGAGATTGGGATGGTGGCGGCGAACGCAATGAAGCGGTAAGCCTGCTGGACTTTTTACCGAGTCTTTTGGATACCGCAGGCATTTCCATTCCGGAGAGTCTTCATGGGCGTTCTTTATTGCCGTTGACTCGAAATGAGAAAGCGGGTTGGCCGGAAGCCAGTTTGATTCAATTTGGAGACAACAGTATGAGCCCGGGACGGGCCATACGCACCCAGCGCTGGAAATATGCGGTGACCGCATCGGATGAGTATAAAAACCGGGGGGATGCCCCGGAATACATCGAAACCCATTTGTACGATCTGCAAACGGATCCTTATGAATTGAAAAATATCATCACTTCCGAAGTGCATGCCGAAGTGAAAGCGGGTCTGAAAAAGCAATTGGCCGAGTTGATGGCTGAGGCAAAAGAAGCCCCCGCAGTGATTGTGGATTCGCCCATGGTGCCATTTGGTCAACGGCGGGTTGAATATCCGAATAGTCAGCGGTGAGGCTTTTTAAGTGAGAAGTGACTTTAAGTGGGACGCCAATCCGGGGATTCCCGGATTTTCGGGTTGAAAATCCGGATCGCTGCAGGCCCATGCACTGGGATCGCCCGCACCGTGGCAGCCGCCTACTTTTGAGGTGTTTTGACTGACTTGCCAGGGAAAGCGTCCAAAGAATAATTCACAGGCGTCAAAGCCCGGCTTGTTGTGGATATCCACGTGGGTGGCAAAGTCGGGGGCTTCTTTGGCGTCAGTCCACCAGGGATAGGCAAACCAACGTCCGGGTTCAGCCACGGCAATGAGTTCTCCGGCGTTCGGATGATTTAGTTCCGGCATTTCCGATCTTCGGAAAACTTCTTTCACACCTTCCAGCTCCTGCAAAATGTGTTGGGTCTTTCCGATTTCATCAGGAGCATTCACATACACATGGGCAATTTCGTGGTCGACCATTGCGAATGATTTGGCGGAAAATAAATCCGGGTAAGCCATGTGCTTCACCTGTTGAATCCCCAGCAATCCGGATTCCCTCAGCTGACGATTGGGAAAAATGGCGGGGCCGCTGACATCGTGCATGGCATAATCCCCCCAGACCAAAACTTTATAACCTTTGGCTTCGGCTGTTTGGCGAAGTGTGTTGAGGTATTCACCGGTTTTTTCAAAAGCCTTTTTGGCTTTCGCATGGGAGGGGCCGTGACGTTGGGTATCGTAGTCCAAGTGGGGCAAGTAGGTGAACAGGAGATCAGGACAAAGGTCTTCCATGTCCAGCACGGCCCGGGTGGCGGAGACAATCCATTCACTGGATTTATGGGAAGCCAGGGGGCCCCAGTAGTGCATGAGGTTGAATTCTTTACCCACTTTGTCGCAGATGCGTTGATAGAGATCATCCGGCCGGGAAGCGCAGTGTTGAATCATGCCGCCGGAATGTTTATGGATAGGTCGGGGAGAGAGAAACAGGTCGACATTTTCCCCAAGGCTTTGTTGCCAGAAGAGCATACCCACGGTGCCGCCCTGATTGCGGAAGTCGTCCCAGATGCGCGGGCCATCCACTTGGGTGGCGGCCTGCTCCCAAAACAGGGGGCGGCGAAGTTTGCGGTGGTAAAGACCATTCGCGATCATGCCATGGTCTGCGGGAGGCTTTGCCGTACGGAAGCTGGCCTGGGCGGGACAGGTGAGGCCGGGCTGAAGGGGGGCGAGGGGAGAAAAAGCAAGACCTGCGAGTTCAGGGGCATCCGGATCAAATAGATTCCAGCCTAATGCCGCACATTGGATAATGAGCCATTTGGGCCGTGATGCAGTCATTCGTTTCCGGTGTAGGTTTCGGTGATCACATATTCTTTTTTTGCGTCCGCGCCGATCCAGGCGCCGTAAGCATGAGGATCATGGGTGAACATCAGCAGAATCTTATCTTTTACGCAACGGGGAAACCACTCCTGTTTCCAGGCCCGCGTTTTGAGGGGATAGGTATCGTATGCCGTTTGGAAAACCATGCGTAGATGATTTTGACTGGGACAATTATCACCGGTGAACAGGGCGGCGGTGGTGTCTTCCATGCCGGCAAGTTCCGTTTGGGTAAAGAAGATGCCCGCCTGCCCTTCGGTATGTCCCTGCGCGGGTAATAAATAAATGCCGGGGAGCATTTCGGGATCCTCATCCGGCACCGGAAAAATCCGGTCGGATAATTTCTCGAAGGTTTCCTTAATTTTCGGAGGATAGGATTTATACAGCAGCGGATCGCCACTGCGCACACAGTCCACTTCGGCTTCTCTGAGGAAAACTTCCGCATTAGGGAAAGTGGGGCGCCCGTCAGGATCCATCAGTGCCCCGGCATGATCCCAGTGGGCATGGGAAAGAATGATAAAATCGATTTCATCAACGGATAGGCCCAAATTTTCCAGTGACTGGGGCAAAATCCATTTTTCTTCCAGTTGATGGTGGGATCTTTCCTTTTCAGAAAACCAGGCGGGGTCACCGCATCCGGTTTCCAAAAGACCCTTTTTTCCATCGTCGCATTCGATCAACCAGGCATTGGCCCGTTGGGGGATGAGGTTTAGTTCGTCGGGGGTGCAGAAACGTTGCCAGATGCCTTTGGGCACCAAACCGAACATTGCACCGCCATCTGAGGCAAAGGTGTTGGCTGTGAGTGGAGTGATTTTCATAAGCTGAAATAGACGTTAGCCATAAATTTCATTGCTTCAAAACAAATTGATCGGATAGTGGACAAAACCCTGTCAAATCGCTTAAAGGAAAGGTATGGAAGAAGCGGATAAAAAAATTCATGTCGCCCTGGCTTGTGGTGGAACCGGTGGTCATATTTTCCCCGGACTCGCCACTGCGGAAGTGCTGCATCAACGTGGGCACAAGGTGACTTTGTGGTTGGCGGGTAAAGATATTGAAGCCAAAGCAGTGGCACACACCCCCTGGCAAAAAATCACCATTCCTTCAAAAGGATGGGAAGGGGGATGGCGCAAGGCGCATATCTTTATATGGAATTATTTTTCTGCCAGCCGGAGAGCCAAACGTCCGATGCGCAAAGAAGAGCCGGATGTGGTTTTGGCCATGGGGAGTTATGCGGGCATGGGACCGGTCCGGGCCGCGATGCAGTTGGGAATTCCGGTGGTGTTACACGAAGCCAATTCCGTCCCGGGACGAATGGTTTCTTATTTCGCGAAAAATGCGGCCAGGGTGGGGGCCACTTTCGAAATGACCCGTCATGAGCTTAAAGGCAAGGCCCGGTTACATTTGACAGGGATGCCCTTACGCGAGGATTTAGCCAAAGCCGCGGTGAACAAAGTTGAAAACACGGAAAAAAACCGTCCCTTTTATATTTTATGTATGGGGGGGAGCCGCGGAGCCTCGGCTCTGAATTTAATTGCCAGGCGGGCCATCCGGGATTTGTTTATCAAGGAAGTGAATATTTTTGTGATTCATTTTACCGGACAAGCGGATGAGGAGAGCGTTCGCACCTGTTATGAAAATGCGGGTATTCCCCATTATGTGGCGGCCTTTGAGCCCAACATGACACCATGGTATGAAAAAGCGGATTTGGCCATTTGCAGGTCCGGGGCCTCCACCTGTGCCGAACTGAGTGCCTTTGGTATTCCCGCTTTATTGGTGCCGTATCCCTATGCCGCACGAAATCATCAGTATACCAATGCATCCGAATTTTTCCGGATTAAAGCCGCGGATCTGATTGAAGAGCGCGATCTGGAAGTCGAGTGGTTGACGGATTATCTTGAAGGCTGCATCTACACGCCGGAACGTTTGCATCGTATGCGCAATGCCATGAGGGCATGGGCAAAAGTGGATGCCGCGGACCAATTGGCAGATTTGGTTGAAGAGGCCGCTCGAAATGGCTGATCCCATCAGCGATTTGCTCTCAAAACCCGGACGCGTACATTTTATTGGGATTGGGGGTATTGGGATGGCGGGCTTGGCGCGTTTGCTTTTGCAATCCGGTTTTGAGGTTTCTGGGTCAGATCAACAGGTGAACCGTCTCACTGAAAGTTTGGCACGCCAAGGTGTGAAAATATATCAGGGCCACCATCCGGATCAGGTGAGAGATCTTCCACTTTGGGCCATTCGAACGCCCGCTTTAGGGGAGGGGAATCCTGAACTGGACTTTTTGAGGGCGCATCAAATCCCGGTGATGACACGAGGTCAGGTTTTGGCGGCATATTCCAGAGCCCGCACTTGTATTGCGGTGGCGGGTGCACATGGCAAAACCACCACCACTTCGATGCTGGCATCTTTGTTGTGGTCTGCGGGGGAAGGTGCCGGGTATGCGGTGGGAGGCGAGACGCAACTGCCCGGTTTGGTGGCGGATGTGGGAAACGGGAAATCTTTGGTGGTTGAGGCCGATGAAAGCGACGGCACGTTGGTGTATTACCGTCCCCGGATCGGGTTTTTGACCCATGTGGAATGGGACCATATTGAACGATTTCGCAGTGAGGATTCTTTGCTGCAGTGTTACCGGAAATTTGTACAGCGATGTGGTGAAATTTGGATTCGTGAAGGAGATGCGCTGGCTGAAAAAGTTTGTGCAGGGCATCCACAGGTGCGGCGAATCGGCGAAAGCCCGGAAGCGGGTTTGAGACTGAAATCCATAGAGCAAAATGCCCAGGGGCAGCGTATTCATGTTCAATGGAATACTGAAAATACATGTTTTCACATTCCCCTTCCCGGGAAACACAATGCCTGGAATGGACTGATGGCTTTGGCGGGGGCATTAAGTTTGGGGGTTCCCTTGGGAAAGGCCTGTATGGCACTTTCACAGTTTCAGGGCGTCGCCAGACGCTTTCAGAAAGTGGAGAAAAACGGGGTGCTGTTGATTCAGGATTATGCACATCATCCCACCGAGATACAGGCAGTGATGGCATCCGCCCAAGCGTTAGAAGCGAAACGGATCTGGGTGGTTTTTCAGCCTCACCGCTTTAGTCGAACCCGTCATTTACTGGATGATTTCGTTTCATCTTTTGCCGGAGCGGATCGTCTGGCCTTGTTGCCGGTTTATGCCGCATCAGAGCACTCCAGTCAGGGGGTGGGAAGTGATTTGTTGGCGGAGAAATGTCGTCAGAAGTATGGGGAAGTGGCGGTCTTTTCTGATCGAAATGCTTTGGTGGAAACCTGGGGGCCGGAATTGCGTCCGGGAGATGTGGTGCTGATTGTGGGGGCCGGGGATATTGAAGCCCTGCAGGTCGAATTGGCTGACGTTTTGTGAAAACTGCATTATTGCGGCGAAAGGATTTCGTAAGACGGCAGAACGCCCTGTTCCTGAGGACTGCGGCGGGCGATCTGACAAGGGTTAGGAGCGGTCCTGTGGTTTCGCGCACTTGCAATTCCGCTTGAACTACATAGACTGCTCCCCTATGAAAATTATTCACTTTGGTGACTTACACGTCTGGCGGTTTACGCCGGTTTGGTCAGAACTGTATTATCCCAAGCGTTGGTTGGGTCCTCTGAATTTGTTGTTCCACCGATCCAAACATTTTCCGCCGGAATATCGGCGGGCGGCGATGGACGCCATTGTGAATGAAAAACCGGATGTTGCAATTTTCACCGGGGATTTCTCTTCATTTTCTTTGCAGGCTGAATTTGAGGAAGCGGATCAACTGTTTGCCCCTTTACGGGAGCAGTTGGGCGAGCGCTTGTTTGCGTTGCCGGGTAATCATGACTGTTATACACCCAGAGCGCACCGGAATCAGATAATGCAAAGGGTGCTTCCCTGGGTTCATGCCGAACCAGTGAGCCGATTGGATTTAAATGATAAACTTAGCCTGGTAGGGGTGAACCATTCTGAGCCTTTTTGGGTTGCTTCAAATGGGCGGGTGACTTCCGACACGCAAACCCAGTTGAAGGCGATGTTTGCGCAGATGAAGGCTGAGGGCCGCACAGTGCTTTTGGCCGGACATTATCCGTATGTCTCCCCTGAGGAATACCCGGAAAGCAAAGATCACAAGCTGATCGGGGACGCGGAATTTGCGGAAGTGGTGAAAGAGGGTGGACCTGCGGTTTACATGCACGGCCACCAGCACATTCGTTGGGCTTTACGTTCCGAACGCACACCAGATACGCTCTGTTTGAATTGCGGTTCGGTTTCAATGAAACATGATCGAAAAGACAAACAGGCGGGGTTCCTCTCCTGGCAGCAACAAGATGACGGACAAGTCGAGCATCTGACCGCCCACACTTTTAATGGCATTGACGCTTGGGCCAAAACCCCAATATCAGCGGTTTAAACTGATCAACCTTTCTCCGGGCTTAACTTACAATCCGTTTGCCGGTGTCCAGGAAGATCCCTTTGAGGTTCATTTGCAGAGCTTCAGGATTTGAGGCGAATTCCAGTGCGACTTCGTTCGCCACTTTTCCCGCTTTGACCATTTTATAGAGGGATTGATTAAAGGAGATCATGCCTTCTTCCTCTCCACCTTCGATGACGATTTGAATTTTCTCGGGTTTTTCTTCGATGATGAGTTTTCTTACCAGGGCGTTGGTGCGGAGGATTTCCACCGCCGGAATGACTTTGCCTTCTTTCCCCGGGACAAGCCGCTGACAAATAATGGCTTTCAAGGTTTGCGAGAGTGCCAAGCGTATTTGGTGACGGTCATTGCTGGGAAACATATCCAGGATTCGTTGAACGCCCTGGGCACTGTTCTCCGCGTGTACGGTGGAGAAAATCAAATGACCCGTTTCAGCTGCGGTCACTGCCGTTTCAACACTGTTCCGGTCACGGATCTCACCCACCATAATCACATCCGGGTCCTGCCGCATGGCGGCTTTGAGACCGGTTTGAAAAGTTTCGGTGTCGAATCCGACTTCGCGTTGGGAGATGAGGGATTTGTGATCCTGGAACAGGTATTCAATGGGATCTTCGACGGTAATAATGCGTTTGAATTCCCGATCATTGATGAAATTAATCATCGCGCCCAGGGTTGTGGATTTACCCGAACCGGTGGTTCCGGAGAGTAAAACAATTCCCCGCCTTTCCATGGCAATTTTCGCCAGCTCCGGAGGGAGATTCAGGGTGTCAAAAGTTTGGATGGCATTTTTGACGTAACGAAGACTCAGTGCGGGAATGCCACTGCTGTTGAAGAGGTTTCCCCGAAATCGGGTTTGTTCATTCAGATTCCAGGCGAAATCCACTTGTTGTTCTCTTTCATAAATACTCTTGGCTTTTTCCGTCAGCATGACTTCCATAAGTTCTTCGAGTTGTTGAAGGGTCAGGGGGGGGGCGTCCGCATTATAAAGTTGTCCCTCCAGGCGATAAATGGGACTGTGCCCGATTTTGAGATGAATGTCGGAGGCTTCCGCTTCGACCGCCTGATAAAAAAATTGGTAGAGGGTGTTTACATCAGTCATGGGTTTGAGAATTTGAGAGAGGTTTAAGAATTCGAATGTGAGGAGATTAACGTAGTTTACGCAGCAGATAGGCACCGATGGATCCAAAGACGATGGTGGGCGTCCAGCCTGCAATCCAGGGAGCTACTTTCATGCCCAGGCCGAGTGCCTTAAAGAGGTTCATCATGAAAAAGAGGGTGAAAAACATGAACAGGCAAAGAAAAACCCCCGTAAAAACCCCTTTGCGGGCGGTTTGGGTACCGAAGGGAACGGCCATCAGCATGGTAACCAGGCAAAGCCAGGGATGGGCGATGCGCATTTGAAGTTGGGTGCGGAGGTTTGCATCGGTTTCTTTTGAGATTGAGGGTCGCTCCTGCAAATATTTTTTCATTTCAGAGGAGGTTAAATAATCGAAGCTCATGGTTTCGCGAATGATCCGCTCAGGAGATTCCGTGATCTCCTGTTTCATCAAATAGGTATGGTGCTCCAAAGGTCCCATCTGGTAGCCATCCACATTGTAGGGTTGAACGGCAACATTGTGGAAGTTCCAGTAGACATCTTCCCATTCCGCTTTTTCGGCTTTGAGCACATATTGCAAATTGCTGTTGGGGCGCCGTTGATGCAGAGTGACTCCGCTCAGGATTTTGGTGTTCAGATCCATGCTTTCAATTTCCCAGGTGCGCAGACTCTCCGGATCCCGGAAACGAATTTGAGAGAGGGTATCCGCATCCGGACTTTCCAGACTGTTCATGAACTGATCGGTCCAGGCCAAATTGCGTGGGGCAACCGTGCGGCTGATATGAACCGAGATCAGGGAGACGCCAGCCCCCAGCGCAATGAAAGGCATTAGTACCCGGTAGAGAGAAATGCCACTGGCCCGCATCGCGATGACTTCGTTGTTCCGGGTAAGCTGGTAGAGCGCGTACAACAGACCTAAGAGCAGGGTAATGGGCCCAATGTAAATCCAAATAGAGGGCAGAAAACGTATGTAGTAAGCGATGACATTAAAGATCGAGACGCCACCGTCCACAAACTTATTGAGGCTTTCAACCAAATCGACAATCACAAACAAAAAGGTGAAACCAATCAGACAGCTTAACCAGGGCATCATGAAGGTTCGAAGGAGATATTTATCCAGAATACGCATCACATCTTTTTTAAGGCTTCAATAGGTTTTGGCAAGGTTCAAGCGCATGGATTCGGTATTGATTGCGGGGGGACCCAGCAGAAGCTCACATCTCATTGTGAATGTCCGTTAGTGGGGCCCCAGGGGGGGCGTGTCCGGATTATGGCGCAAGTTGTGCGGACACGGCTTTTTCCGCTTTTCGCAATGAATTCTGCACGGTTTCGGCTCTTTCCGCCGCATCAAGCAGGAGCGCGATTTTGTAATATCCCATGGCTTCCCAAGGACGGGAGAGTTTCATCAGCACATCGCCCAAATGTTCAACCACCACGGATTCGTCCGGAATGAGTTCCGCAGCTTTTTTGAGTTCACGATAAGCGGCTTTAAAATTTTCCTGCTGATAATAGATCCAACCCAGGGTGTCGATATATGACCCGTTATCAGGATCGAGTTTGATGGCGCGTTGGGTGTAGGACAGGGCCTGGTCTAAATTTTCTTTTCTTTCGGCCCACATGTAGGCCAAGTAATTCAGGGAAGGGTGGTGATTGGGATTTTTCGAAATGATTTGCCGGAACATATCAACTGAAGTTTCAATTTTTCCCTCACGCTCATAGGCGGCCGCCACATCAAAAAGATAGTCCTCATTTAACCACACATCGGATCGGGGGTCTTTTTGCGCTAATTTTTCATATCGTTCATAAGCCTGAACGGCCTCCGGATACTTTTTTTGCAGCGCGTAGTTTCTGCCGATAAGCCATTCGACTTCCGGATTTTTGGGCAGCCGGTCGGAAAGATCTTCCAGGATATGCAGAAGTTCGGTTTGCATTGCTTCGGCTTTCCCCGGGGATTTCTCTTTTTCCTGCAAGATTTCCCGAATGGCATATTGCCAAATCCATTCGAGGTTTCCCGGACTGGCAGCCGACTCGAGCATGGCATCCACTGCTTTTTGTGGATCACTTTCCGTAGCCAACAGGGTCATTGCCAATTGCGCATAGACCATCGGAAGATTTTCAATTTCTTCTCCCTGTCGAACCCGGTAAAGGCACTTTTGCAGATAAGTGAGGGCCAGGGTGTAATCTTCAGCGCCCAAAGCAATTTGACCTGCCAGCAAGAGCAGTTGCGGGTCATCCGGGTTATGGGTAATAACGGATTCAAGCAGTTTGGATGCCTGACGGGTTTGACCGGTTTGATAGGTTAATAACGCAAGTTTCTTTTGGGCCTCGTAATCTTCAGGATCCAATTCCACCGCCCGCTGATATGCGAGACGAGCCTGTTCCGGTTGTCGCACCAGTTCTTTAATCAAGCCGGAGAGATAAAGGGTGAGTGATGTTTCGGGCTGCTCCAGAATCCTCTTCTCAAGCAGGCGGAGCCCGCGGGCATTGCCTCCACTGATTTGAATGGCATTGACCATGATGCGCGTCCGAATTTCCTCCGTTCCCTGAAACTGCTGGTCTAGATTGGAAAAGGATAAGAATGCTTTATCCCACTGGTTTTGGGCGACAGCATTTTCCGCCTGAATTAAGTAAAAAACTTCACTTTCCGGAAAATCAAGGATGGCTTGTTCCAGGATGCGTGTTTTTTCCGTTTGAAGGTCCAGCAGGGTCTTGGCGTCGGGCGCCTGCTTTTGTTCCTCTATCAATAATTTGATCAGGATTTCGGTGCTTTTTTCTGGTTTTTCAGCATGCAGATTTGCGCTGCGGGCGATGTCGAGCACATCGTTCATATCCTTTTCGGCCAGTGCCAACTGAATGGCTTCAATATAGATCCGTTCAAGTTTGGGGTGGTAGGATAAAGCCAAGTGTAATTGCTCGCGGGCTTTTTCTTTTTCACCCTGTCCAATGTAAAGTTTGGCCAGCCAGCGTCTGGCGGTTACATTTTCCGGTTGCATCTCCAACAGCTGATTTAACAGTGCAAATGCATCTTCCAGACGATGGGCTTGGATTAACCGCTGGGAAGCGATCATGTACAGCACATCATTCTCCGGATCTTTGTGGATGGCCTGTTGAAAGGCCTCGATTGCACCCGGATAGTCTTTTTCAAGTTCCCGGTTGAGCCCCAGGCTAAAGTAAGCCATGGCTTCCGCTGACTGGGAGGGGGGACGTTCCAGAGTTTCAACGGGCTGTAAGGTCAGATCTTCAGCCTGCAGAGAGTCCCCGGAAGATGAAAGGGATGCACAACCGGACAAAAGTCCAATGAGCATCCCTGACAACAAATAAAGCACCTGAGGATTGGAAATAACTGATTTCATCATTTCCGAATATCCTCAGGCACTTTTCATAAATTTCAATGAAACTTATTTCTTTTTATGCCGATCCAGCTTTCTGCGCTTGCGACGCTTATGCTTGGACATTTTTTTACGGCGCTGTTTTTTAATTGAGCCCATGGTTCGTCCTTTTTTAGGTTACATTAAGTGAAGTAAACAAGTTTCCCGTTCCGGATCAGGGAATAATCTTGTTCAATGAGAGTTCGATAATGCCTTCGGCTCCGGCGGCCTTCAGCTTCGGGATGATTTCCCTGACAACTTGTTCTTCCACTACGGTTTCCACGGAGTGCCAGTCGCATTCTGAAAGGGAATTGAGAGTGGGGGCGTGCAGGGAAGGGAGAATTTCCACCACTTTTTTTACGTTCGCGTCCTGCACATTTAATTTTAATAATACTTTGTTTTCCGCGGCCAGTGCACCGGTTAACAGCATTGAAATCTGTTCCAGCTTGGCGCGTTTGAAATCGTCTTCCCAGGCAGCTTTGTTGCAGATCAACTGGGTGTTGGATTCTAAAATGGTGTCAAGTATACGGAGGTTGTTGGCGCGAAGAGAATTGCCGGTTTCGGTCAGTTCCACAATCGCATCCACCAATTCAGGGGCTTTCACTTCGGTGGCTCCCCAGGAAAATTCGATGTCCGCGGTAACGCCGTGCTTGTCTAAATAGCTTTTTGCGATGCCTACGGCTTCAGTCGCAATACGTTTTCCCTCAAGATCTTTTGCACATTTAATGTCAGAGTCTTCAGGTACCGCAACCACCCAGCGGACCGGATTTCTACCGGACCGGGCATATTTCAGTTCACAGACTTCATGGATGTCCGAACCATTTTCCACGATCCAGTCATGTCCGGTTAAACCTGCATCCAGCATGCCGAGTTCCACGTAGCGACTCATTTCCTGTGCACGTAAAAGGCGCACCTGAATTTCAGGGTCGTCTGAGCGGGGAATGTAGCTTCTGGAGCTGGGTTTAAAGGAGAATCCCGCTTTGCGGAACAGCTCGTAGGTTGAAGCTTCAAGGCTTCCTTTGGGAAGGCCGAGGATGAGTTGTTTGGCGTTTTTTTCAGACATGTGAAAGGGGTATTTCGATCTTAATATAAGAGTGAAGAGCGGGATCTATAGAGGAATGACATGAAGATGTCTACGATATTATGAGTGTTTTTGGCCTTTATCAGGGGCATCCCCATTCCGGGTTCAGGATTTTATGTTCCTATCTTTGGGGCGGTATGGGGGCTGTAATTTGGATGGGGGAGAATGACCCCCTATTGCATGGGGCGACATGTGGGTACACTTTATATCAAGTCCTTTGCTTGACCCTCAGAATCAGTATGTTTTATCGTTTTGTAATGGTCACGCTTCTTTCACGCCCCTTTCATCATTTCTTTCAATCCATCGGTCGGCCTTACGGGACTCTCCTGGTGGTTTTAATCACGATTATTCTGGTCTACCCTTTTTTGGAGCTTTCAAAGTGGATCAGCTGGATTTTTGATTTGGTAATGCTGGGGATGATCTCTTCGGCCATACGAGTGAACAAAGGGCAGGGTCATGCTTCAATTGTGATCTGTCTTTTTGGTGTTTCGGCAGTGATTTTTTCGTCTCTCGGCCGCAATTTAGGTTGGGATTCATTTTATCCGGTCGGTGCCGGTTTGCGGGTATTATTTTTATGGTACATGCTCATCGTCATTTTTTGTGACACTCTCGGGTGCTGGAACGTTACGTTTGACACCATCATGGGGGCAAGTTGTGCCTACATCTTATTGGGATTGGCATTTGCTTCTGTTTATTCACTTCTGGATTGGTTTCAGCCTGCTTCGTTTCAAATCCCTCCGTCACCCGAGGCGATTGCCCGGTTTTGGGGGGATGCGAGCAGAGAGCTGAGTCTTACCTACTTCAGTTTGGTGACCATGACCACGATTGGATATGGGGAAATTCTGCCGGTTTCACCTTTGGCCCGGAACCTCACGGTGTTGGAGGCGATGCTGGGACAACTGTATTTAACCGTCGTTATCGCCCGACTGGTGGGAATTGAAATTGCAAGCCGCATTGATACCCATGCATGACGGGTTTCCTCCGAAGTGTTTTGTACGCGTGAAACGTGCGGAGGGATTTCGGCACGTTTCTTCGGCCGGGGAGTTTACTGTGGCGCTTTGGGGTTGAGCTCCAGAAAATTGGACCAACGAATTTCGCCTTCCTGGGTTACGGCTTTGGCCCGGAGCGTCACCGGTCCGGTGCCGCTTTCAAGCAAACTGAGTTCGATATCCGGTTTTTTATCCGCCAACTTTACGGAATGAATTTTTTGGTTGCCCCGAAAAATATCCACCATCATTAAGACCTGTTTACTTTTTAATTTTAAAGCGACATGGTCAGATTTTGCGGAGCCTTTCAACTCAAGTGTTTCAGGGAATGGAGTGGAGATGATTTTCTTTATGGTGCCCACTTCCGGCGGGGCCCAAAGGTAGCGGGCATGCAGGATGAGTTCTAATTCAGGTCCGGTATTTTCTGCATTTCGGGGGAGGTTCCATATCGGTCCGTCCCCTTCGACCCGGTGCCCATCCACGAAAAGGTGCATTTGTGTCATCGAGCTTTGAGGGATGCCGCTGGCCTCAACTTTGAGGTAGGGCGAGTCCCATTCGGTGGCAAGCTGTATTTCGTTCAACTCTTTGGCCCAGGGGCGACACAATGGGTCGCCGACAATGAGCACTTGAAAAGGGGAGGCAATGGACTGCATTAATGCCTCCAGCAGGGTGGTTCCCCGGAGGTATCTTTCGAAAAAGGCCGCTTCGGGGAATTTCATCCAAATGGCATAAGGTTCGGTGACGGTACCTGCACTGGCCACAGCCCCCGCTTGAAGCCATTCGGTAAGTTTGGTTTGAATTTTCACATCAAAAGTCGCCGCGTGACTCGTAAGGTGATCAGCAAAAACGCCGGGGAGCAGTTTCCCTTGATAGCGGGAAATATTCATGTGGGCCGTCCCTCCCATCACACCGATGACTTTTTTTGGGGGGGATTCTTGTGGCGAGATGAATGAAACTGGGATTCCTTTGTCCGTCAGTCTCGATTCCGCCATTTTATACTGTGCCAAACGGGTGCGGGTCCTGACATCTGCATTGGTTTCAAACACGATGCTGCCCACGGGTTGACGGTAATCCGCGGTCACGGCGGTTTCCAATTGTTCCTGTATGCGTTCGGTGGTCATAGGCAGGTAATAGACACCCAGCATCGCTGCCGGATAGAAGGGGCTCTCTTTCATCCCTTTGACCGGGTAGCGTAATAAACGTCCACGTTTCTGAGGCGTATCGGGTGGGGGTGAAAACCAGGGGGAAATCGCCCGTCCATATTTAACGAGATCCGGAGCCGGCACCTTTCCCCGGCATCCCAGGTAACCGGTGATGCTGATTTCCGGACTGTTGGGGATCTGAACCCGGGTGGGCCATTCCGGACTAAGTATCAAGGCGGTGGGGGACGCATCCTGCAACGCTTCGATTTTGGCCATGACCGGTTTTAACAGATGGGTTTCGGCCTCATCCAGGCTCACGGTCCATTTCGGGGATCCGCTTTCTTTTCTGAAAAAGGATCTTGGAGGCGTCAGCACCAAAATTCTCTCGTCCGGAAAGTTTCGGGCCCGGGCATATTCATGGGCAATTTGCATCGCTTCAAGAGAATGACCGTTGATGACCAGCAAAGCTTCTGAAGGCATTTGGGCGATAATTCTGGAACAGAAAGCACAGAGGAGGATGAGGAGGATTTTAGAGGATTTCAATAGGCACCTTTCTTGTTTGTCACGGCTTGCAAGGTTCTCACCAGGATAACAATATCCAACCAGAGCGACCAGTTTCTTACATAATAGGAGTCCCAACGGACGATGCCGTCGCTGCCACTGTCGCTGCGGCCACTTACTTGCCACAAACCCGTCATGCCGGGTCGAACACGACGTCGAAGATCTTTTACCCGTTCCGGAAGTTCATCATCATGATAGGAAGGCAGAGGGCGGGGGCCGATCAGGGCCATTTCCCCTTTTAGAATATTAATGATCTGCGGTAACTCATCTAAAGAGCTTTGCCGCAAAAAGTTTCCAAAACGGGTGATTCGGGGATCATTTTTGCTTTTAAAGTGGGTTTCCCACTCTTCACGAAACTGAGGGTCCGACTCTAACTTCTGTTGGAGTATTTTTTCCGCATCAGGACGCATGGTGCGGAACTTCCACATTTTGAAATATTTTCCATTCATGCCGATGCGGGTTTGCACAAAAAAAGGATTATGGAAATCTGAAAGGAAAATAAGCAGGCCGATTATGAGAAGTAAGATCAGGCAAATGGGTAACAGAAAGAGGACAATGCATGTTTCTGTGGCCTGTTTGAGTAACCGCGACCACGGGTCCAGTAAGTTGGTGGAAATCTCAAGTCCGGCAACCCCGCCCAGATCCCGGGGGGTCATCCAGAGGGTGGGGGCATGGGTATGGAATTCCGGAACAATCAGGGCCGTACGATAACTGAGCGAAACCTGTTCGGAAAACTCGGGCCGGGTATCCCGCAGGGTTGAGGGTTCCAGTAAAATCGCTGCGTGCGCATAGGGGTAAGGTTCATCCTCAGCTCCCAAAATCGGAACGCCATCCAAAAATTTTTCTGTTTCAGGTTCTACCAAAAACACCCCCACCGGAATATAACCAATTCCCTGACTCTCTCCCAATAATTTGAGCAACTCCCGGGTTTTCTCTTTGTGACCGTAGACCACCACCTGCATACCCCAGAGTTGGTAGCGGATCAGTAACCGTTTTACGCCTGTACGGATAAACGGCAATAATATGCCGATCATGATAAACGCCAAGGTCACGGTAAGACGACTGTTCGAATCGCTTGATTTGGTTAAAAAGAGGGCGGCGGTGGTGCCTGCAAAAAAAGTGATTAATAACAGGTATATCCGCCGAATACTTTCTACCACGCCAAGGCCCCATCCCGGGGTGAGTTTCATACCAATACTTAATATGACCCAGAAACCTGAAACGAACCACGCCCATTCCGGTGTCATATGTCCATCTTTCAGCCATTCCCGGATGAGTCCTGCCAAATAGAAAGACCAGGCCATGGCCAATAAATCCCCCGCCACAAACGAAACCGTGTTCAGTAACCAGCGGGTCAGTAAAACCATACGCGCATTCATTCCCCCGGGGGTTTTTAATGGGGAGAATTTTAAGTCTTCTGGGAGTTTCGTATCCATTGTTGAGTGCTTATTGAATATGGGGGGGTGAAATTCAATGCGGAAGCGTTTTTATCTTGCAGATCTGATCCGCCGAAGGATGGTGCCATTTCACTTGACAACTTCAGCTTTCCCCCTATAGGTTCCGGCCTACTTTTATCCTAATTTTGGAGGTTCCTTTGAACGATATCGCTGAAACTGCTGCGGACGAGAAACAGACAGCCGCATTTATTTTTGAATTTGACCATTTGGTTGCCACCTTGCGTGATGCCTCCTTTGAAGTTTTATTGAGCATTTACGACGATGTTGACCTTAAACCGGTACATTACTCCCGTTTTTGCCTCAGCATGGGGCCCCATAAAACCATCGAACAGCTTCAAAATGGTTTGGGCGTTAAAAAAGGCCAGCCCAAGAAGGTTTCAGAAGAACTGGTTAGTGGCATTAAAATGCATCTGGAATCCGGAAACGTTCAAGTGAGTGACGTGCTTCGTGATATTGTTGTGCAGGCGCGCGAACGGAACATGCGGGTTGTGGGGATGACTTCTTTACCTCCCCAGGCACGTGACGCATTGGCCGACCGATTGGATCTTTCCGGTCTGGGTATTGATTTATACCCCTTCAGTAAGGATCTGGAACCGTATCCCCGTGCAGATGCCTGGTTGCGTTTGACCAAAGAATGGGACCTGATTGCATCCAACTGCATTTCCCTGACCACTTCGGCTCAATCCTGCAAATCATCGATCACTGCGGATATCCCCACCATTTCTTTCCCGGATCAGTTCACCAACTTCCAGGATTTCGGTGGGAGTCTGAATGTGGTTGATTCCCTGAAAGATTTAAAACTCGCTCCTTACTTGGATCACGAAATTGCCGTTTCCTGAATCCATTGAAGCGTAGAAAAAAGACGACTCCCTGCGGGTCGTCTTTTTTTATCTCTATGGATTGACTGGAGTTGGGGTTGCTCTGAGTTGATTGAAAATCTGAATCCCTTCCAGGATCCTTTCCGTTTTACCCGGTTTGGGGGTGGGAGTTGCCTTTACGCCGGGCTGGGGTGTCGGCGCAGGTATGGGGGGGGTAACAGGGATGGGCTCCCCGGAAAGAATACTGCCTAAAACTTCAAGGCCGGTTTGTACATTTTCATTGCCTACTTTATTCCGTTCGGTGACGCCACTGATGATTAATCCGGTGATGACGCCTTTTTTGACCTCAATTTTTGGCGTTTCCAGGCTGCCACTGACTTCGATAAAGGATGGTAAAACCACGTAATCATTTATGACACGATCCTCACGGTAAATTTTCACCCGTTTCGCCAGGTTGGTGTTGAGACCTAAAACCAAAGGCAGGTTTTCAATTTTCGAAGCCGCGATTTCCGTTGAGAGTGACAAGCTTCCTTTGGCTTCGAGCATAAATTCGGGATTTACTATTTTGGCCTGTTCCAGAGAAAGTTGTTGGTCTCTGATCTGGGTCTTAAAGACAACGGATTCAATTTCAGGGGCCATCAATTGTTCCGGGGAAAGCTGAAGGGCATTGGCCAAAGCGGTGATGATGTCTTGTACCAATTTCCGGGTATGTAACAGTCCGGTATGCTGATCGGGGTCGGGGTCAATTAACCTGATTTTGCCTTCCGTGTAGGACATCTCCACCTGACCTTTAAAGCTGTCCCACAACTCCCGGGAGGTGGATCCGGTAATTTGGAACCGGGTACTTCCTGCTAAAATTCCGGTGACCGCACCACTTTTTTCCGGGAGCAGGCTGTCCACAATCGGTTCAATGTCCAAAGGACTCAACGAGCTGGTGAAGCCGAGGGTGAGGGGAAGGTTCTCCCATTGCGCATCCACCACATTGGTGAAAGTGCTTCCGTTTACGGTCAGGGAAAGGGGTTTGATTTGAAATCGCGTTTTCCCGGCAAGGACGTTTGCCTGGATATTGTCCAGGCGGATTTTGTTCAGGCGAAGGTGATGAACCAGAAATGTAAAGTTGAAGTTTTTAAAGGGCAGTTCCGTGAGTTGAATTTTTTCAGATTTTACGGGTTTCGGTTCGACATTTGTCGAGGAGGCGTCTGCAGGGGCGCTTTGTGCTGCGGTCATCCAGTCCGCCCAGGGGTTAAGGTCCAGGTGATCCCCGGTTATCTGCAATTCCACATCCAAGGCTTTTGGATTTTGCCAGTCCGCAGTGCCTTTGGCTGTTACGCGATTCTGAAATCCTTTGGTTTCTGACCAGGAAAAATCAATTTGCTGTATGTCCGCTCCTCTCACCGAGGCTTTCCCGGTTGCGTGCAGGTTCAAAGGTGAGGGGATGGACTTGCTGTCGCTCAATTTTAATCCCTCTGCAGCCAGTTCTAAATCAAACTTCGCTTTCCCGCCCTGCGACCATGTCAGGTTTCCTTTCCCCTTCGCTTTTTGTAACTGCAGGGGAGCGGCATCGTCAGTCATGGGATATGAAATGTCTGCCAGGTCAAAATCCAGTTGGGCCATCAACTCTTTTCCGGAACCGGTAATTTTCACTTGGCTGTTCAAGCCTGCTTTACCTGAATTCAAGGGGATCCATTCAGCAAAGGGGAGCGTTTCAATATTGACGACGGGTAGGTTAAGGGTGAGTTCCGTATCCGTAAACACCGGGGGAGTTTGACCGAGGTCTACCTGTGTAGGTTGTAAAAGGTTCAGATTCAGGAGGGGGGATGTGTCCTGAAGTGCCTCCGCGGATAAAGTGCGGAAGGAAATAATTTTAGCCTCCGGATCTAATCCTAAGTCGGCATCTATTTTTAGAGTCATCGGGGGAATGCCCGCCTCATTTTGGGATAGGTTCGCAGTAAGGAAGCCTTTAAGTTCCGTTGGAAGTTGTTGGTCTGAAAGCATCATTTCCACTCTGCTTTCCAGGTTGCCTTCCCATAACGGGACTTCCGGCTGTGCGGTTCTGTAACCGGTCAGACGGGTTGAAATGTGAGGCCTTAGCACCTGGCCGTTGATCAGTTCGGGCAGTTCAAAATTCAGAGCCTGTAATTGAAAAACTTGATCATCCTGCTGAAAAGAAAACCGGCCGTTTTCAATTTTAACATTTCGGATATGGAATTGCGGGGGGGCTTTTTCTGTGTTCCTGGCGGCTTCTGTTTGGGTGGGCGCAAGAGTGGTGGATGCGGCTCTGAAAATAATTGCGGGTTCACGTATCGAAACTTCATCCACCCAAATCGTACCTTTGATCATTTGAATTAAATTGTACTGAATTTGAACAGATGGAATTTCGGCCTGCAGGGATCCATCATTTTTTGCAAACGACACATCCGATAAAACCAAACTTTTCCAAAGGGAGAGCTTGAGATCTCCCACTTCAATACGGCTTTCTGTCGCGTCTTCCACTTTGGGGAGAATAACCGATTTGATGAAGAACGGTTGTACCGCAATTCCCACCAAAAGGATGGGAAAGACCAGCAGGAGAAAGAGGGCGATAAAGATTTTTTTACGTTTGGATGCCATAAGAGATATAGTGATGCCGAAGCGCCTATGGGTCAAGAAGCAGCGCGTACATATAATGGGTCATGTGCAGGTTAGGCCATGCCGGACTGTAACCAATCCGCTTCTTGGTCCACATCCCGACAGGTTTCGAGTAAATGGGTGGTGAGCCGGGCTGCCCTGGCTCTTTGCAGGGTCACTTTTAAGGTCTCGGCAGTACTCCAGGGGATATTTTTAAAGAGTTCCCGATGGAACTGTTTCATAGCCAATAAATAATATCCGCCATCAAAGGTGGGACCCAAAACCACATCGGTATCGTTTTCTAAGGCGTGAAGGCTTTGTTGGAAATGCAGGCAGCCCAATTCCGGACAATCACCGCCGATACAAATGACTTGTTCCGCTCCCCGGGTGAATGCATGCTGAACTCCATAAGAAAGTCGATCCCCCAGATCTCCGCTGCATTGAGGCACATAAAAAATGTGTTCACCCAGCCAGGTTCTCATTTCCTTTTCCGCGTCGGATGGCGCAAAATGTACTTCAACTTGAGCATATTGAGGAAGGTTTTTCAGCTGGCGGCTGACGAGCTGTTTATAAATCGTCAACGCTTTTTCGTTCCCCATCGTTTTGGCAAGACGGGTTTTGACGGTTCCCGGCCTGGGGGCTTTCAGAAAGAGTAAAATGTGCATTAGTCAAAACGGTAAATAAAATTCTCAAAGGTGAATCCGGTTTCCGGTTCTTTAAGCTCTTCAATCAGTTTCATAAACCACTCACTGCTTTTTTCGAGGTTCTGTTGAAGGAGCTCTATCGGGGTAGGCGTTTCAACCACACCGTTTGCATAATCGATGCCAAAGGCGGCAAGCGCGTAAGGGAGTTCCAGCTCATTTGCCAACACCGCCTCCGGTCCGCATGTTTGGGAAATGAAATCTACGCCGGCCTTTTGCAATGCGCCCACCTCGATCTTACTGTTAAAGCGTGGACCGGCCACATGACCGTACGCACCTTGACGATGATCTCCAGCAAGGTTGGCGATTGCCAAAGAACTGTCTGCATGAAAATGAGATTCCGCCAGTAGATGTCCGCGGCCCGGTTCTCCAGGCGTCTGAAAAATACTACACACACGGCCATCACCCAGGCGGTTATCCGGGAAATACAAATCCTTCGCCACTAAAGGAATGCCTAAGGGCCAGTCCGGATTGAGGACCCCGCACACTGAGCAGGAAATGACCGCATGGGCTCCCGCTTGTTTCAGTGCGAAAAGATGCGCCAAGTGGTTAATTTGATGGGGCAGGCATGCGTGACCTGCGCCATGCCTTGGCAGCATTAAAACTTCGCGTCCGCCGATAACCCCTTTTAAGTACGTGGCTTCACCAAAGGGGGTGTCTGTGGTTTCGGATTGGAGTTGCTGGTGATCGTAAAGGCCGGAACCGGTAATAAATGCGAGCATGGAAACCTGTTAAAAAAGAGATTTGAATAGGGAGTGTTTGTAATCCTTCCCAAGATCCGACTGATCATTCAAGCCCCAATGATAGGGCTTGTATCGGGTTTTCGTTTTGGAATTTTGAAGATAGGGTTCTATTTTTTCGGGGACAAAACGTTTTAAAAGGATGGAAAGATCACCGTCCCCTTTAAAATCCTCTTTGTACCAGTCAAAGATTTTAGAGAGCTCTGCGGTTTTGCCTTTGGGATCAAAAGAATTTAAATCCTCACGGTTGAGCCAAAGGGTGTAACGTGCAGAGATTTGATTCTCCCATGTGTCAGGGAAAAAGGCATTGCGGGGCAGGGGCGGGCAGCTTCGGGCGGCACAGACGACCAGGGCGTGAACCTTCCAGCCGATCAGCGGTCGCAGGGTGTCGTGTTCAATTTCATCCAGGGAGACTTTCTTTCCTCCAATGGGGTGGGTTTTTGTGGTGAAAGGGTTGTCAAGCAAGCGGATGCTTTCCGTTGGGTAATTCTCCAAAACAGTTCTGAGGGTAAAGGCATTGTAGGCATTCAGAAGACCGGCAATCCTTTCGTCATCCTTTGCGTATTCACCCGTTTGAGCAAATCGATTCAGATACCGATCGAGGGACTGAAGATCTGAGGGAGAGGCTTTCCATTTTTTGTAATCCACCAGGCCCATTTCATTCACATATTTTTTGAGCAGCAGATCATAGGGAGCATGATCGATCCCCTGAGGGATTTGTACTTCCGCGGCACACAAAGCGCTGGCAATGCAGAGTATCCAAAGAGCTTTCTTCATTGGGTTTCCTCCAAAGGGGTTTTATTTTTGATGGCTTTGGAAGCCAGCCGGGTCACATAAACCGTCACTCCGAGGGTGGCCAGCAGGCCCAGACCCAGGTAGATCCACCGCAGCAGATCCGTTGAACCTTCTCCACTCGCGCTCTCCAGTCCCTGTTTCCCCAGGTAGCCCAAGTAAACATAGAGCAAAGTGCCAGGCAGCATTCCCGCCCAACTGGCGACTATATAATGGGTAAACCGAATACCGGTGAGACCCAAAATATAATTCAGCGCATTGTAGGGGAAAACGGGTGAGAGCCTGAGCAGTCCCACAATTTTCCATCCCTGCTCACTCACAGCCTGATCCACGGCCGCAAAATTTTGCTTCTGTCCAAACTTTTGATTTACGAAATCCCGGGCAAGATACCGGCTTACCAAAAAACTGAGGGCAGCTCCAAGGGTTGAGGAGATCGATACCACGGCCATTCCCTGCACCAAACCAAATGCAAAACCTGCACCAAGCGTAAGAATGCTCGCAGGGACAAGCAATACAGCTGAAAGTGCATAGACCCCTATAAATAAAATCATACCCGGCACGCCCCAATTTGCGACTTGATCATTAAATGTTTTTAAGCCTTCTTTGAGGGGGTACACGGTAAAGGCGATGCCCATAAGAAGGAGTCCAAGACATAATAAAAGCAGCTTGGGGGAAAGTTTGAAGGGTGATTTTGTCATCATGCTATCCTTATAAAGATTATATAGATGACGAAAACCAACGGAAATACTTACAGAGAAGTCCCGTCCGTTTTTACGGTCTTTCCCCGGATCAGCAAGGCGTCAACGCGCGAGCGGGATCTCCCGCTCTATGTGACTGCGCCGGACAGCGGGGAGGAACTGCTGTTTCTGAAAATTGAACCGGGGCAGTGCTTAATCCATTCTTAGGATGAGGAGGGGCGTAAATTATCCCCTGCGAATTTCAGAGCCGGCAAAGCGTATTTGAATACGGTACACTTTTTTGGTGCGGCAATGAATTTCACCGGTTTCGGTGTCGTATCTTTCCGGAATCTCGATGCGGTGGAGATCCACAATCGCCCGGTACCCGCGCTCTGAGAAAATGTCGATGAGCATGGCCATGGCGACCGGATTGTCTAAGAGAGGGTTCTCTGTATTAATAAAAGATGTTCCGGTGATGGCGTGTCGTTTGACCACCGGCAATAACTTTTCTTCCGCAAAGGTGATGACCCGTTTGAAAAGATCCTGGTGGTCCATGGCATAAACATCGAGACGATGGACTAATTCTTGTCGGGCATGAATGACAATTTCCTGGGCCAGCGGAATTTTCCGCATAAGGTCATAGGTGGTCGGATCCAATTCCAGAGAGCTTTGATATTGCATCTCCTGACGGATATTTTCTTCGACTTCCTTGATTCCGCCCTGGGCATTGATGAAATGATAAAAGAATTTTTCTTTAAGGGACGTAAGGGCAGACCAGGTTTGTTCCTTAAATACCTTATAACGGTTCCGGGCGGTCTCCTCTTCCAAATCGGTGGCCCGGACTTCCTGAATGGTCCCGACTCCCGTTTCTCTGACTTCTTCATTGTGTCGGATAATGTCTTTTCCGCGCTGAATTTGCCGTTTGATGGAAACGCTTTCCTCGACAAAGAGAATCACCACATGAATGGTGGGTTTCCGGAATTGGGTCGCTTGGGCGGTGGTGTGATGTGAACGCCAAAGCTCATTCATCTCATGCGTTAAAAGCTTGAGGCATTCCACCTGCACTGTGGTGCGCGGAAAGCCATCCAGGATCGCGCCATCACGATATTCAGGTTTGAGCAATTCCCGGAAGAGGATTGCAACCACTTCCCGGTCACCGACCATTCCCCCGGCATCTTTAATTTTTTTTGCCCGTGGACTGTTGAGGAGACTGCTAACCACAATGGGGTCACAAGTGAGCCCCCGTAATTCACTGATAAAGCGGGTTTGGGTTCCTTTACCGGCGCCGGGGGCACCTCCTAACAGGATCAGCTCTTTCGGAAATCGTAAATTTTCTTTTCCGTAATCCTGGATCAGCTCCTCCCAGGCGGTGCGGAAAATAATTTGGGCATCTTTGATTTCTAAATCAGGGGCCGCGGCGGGCTTCAGTTCGGGGGTGGGGGTACTCATTTTTACTCCTTCGCCTTAAAATCAATCATGAAACCCATTTCATGGAGTCGGTCCATAATTTCTACGACGCGATCGTATTGGGTAGAGGGATGGGCGAGAACGGTTACTTTGGTGTTGGGTGGAACTTGTGTCAGGTTTTCCAAGTCCTCAAAATTGACTTCTTTTCCTTTAAGCTGAAGGCTGATTCCCTCTGGAATCGCATCCGGGACTTCCGGCACGCTGGGCGGAATTTCCGCCGGGGTATTTTCGGGAAAAATGGCGGATTGAATCCTGTCCTGCGGCGGGGTGGGGGGCATGGGCACTTCGGAGGAAGAAGAGCTCCGGCAGCTGCTGAAGAGCAGGGAGAATGAAGATAATAAAATGAAAAAAGGTATAAATTTAAGCTGGTTCATGGCAATTCCTTGAGGAACGGTCTTATTGCCCGAACCTAAAGTTTAGTCAAGGGCAATGCGTCGGCTTGACCCCTGACATTCTTTGGGGTTGAATAGAAGGATGTTAAAATTTTGTGATCACTGTCAGCAAGAGACCTTGTTTATCCCTGAAGCTGTGTATGAGGGGGTTAAAAAGGTGGGTGAAAACTTGAAATGTAGTGGATGTGGACATTTGTCTGCCCATAAAACCGCTCCTGCAGCTAAAGTGGATCCATTGGCCGCCCTATTTGGAGAGGATGCGGAAGTCGAAAAGGTTTCTTTGTTTGATGTGGACGCCGAAACAGCCTGTTTATGCCGGAAGTGTGCTCATTACGTCATTCATCCTTTTACCCAGCGATGCGGGTTGCATGACCGGGAAGTATCGGCGACAGACAGTTGTGATCAATGGCAGAAGGCATAGTCAGCGGGTTGTGTTGCGGGGTGCGGAAGGACGAAAAAAAGAGTTCTTTGTTTTCATCTAGGCCGAAGGGTTCGCCCTTCTTTCCATTCGCCTTCAATAAGTACGGCTTTGGCAAATGTGGAGATGCCCCGTTCATTTCGGTGTAATTGGGCAACCACTAAATCCACAGCGGCATGCCCCAAATGTTTTAGAGGGGGGACCACGCCACTGCATTCTTCATATTTTTCGTGTAAACTGGTTGCCACAAACCCTAAATCTTCCGGGATGCGAATGCCGGCTTTCCGTAAGGGTTCAATCACTTTTGCATAATCCGCAACCACGACATCCGGTTGATAGCTGTCCACCCATTGTTTAAAATCTGCAGGAGTCCAACTGTCATAGTAGGGACTGGCATTTTCCTGATACAGTTGCCGGCTCAACATCACATGTTCAAAGACCATGCTGAAACTGTATTCCGCACGGATTTCCTTATCACGTGATTGTAACAGACCGATCCGCTTATACCCGCGTGCATTCAGTTCTTCCAAAATTTGGTTCATGGTAAACATATGATGCTGCATGGTATAATGAATGCCTGAACCCTCCGGCGGATTTCCTACCGCGGAACAGGCCAGAGATTCGGTGGGAAAGGGGCCCAGTTTTCCCGGCCGTTTCAGAGGACCAATCACCACTCCGTGTATCCCACGGGCAAGAAAGATGCGTCGTAGTTGTTCCGCATTCATTTCGGATTCATTCAAGTGAAACGAATCGATTCCGTAGCCCAGGATCTTTGCCCGTTCAATAATGGCATCCCTGATGGTTACAACTGATTTTGCAACCTCCATATTTTCATGGGTGGTTACCCAGGCGAGATTGACATCCTGCTGAGTCCTTTGAGTGCGGACCCCTGCCATAAGCGTTTGAACCAGTGGATTGGGCCGATATCCTAATTCCTCGGCTGCGGCTTTTACTTTTTTGATGGTGTCGGGACTGACCCGCCCCGTTCCCCGGAGGGCACGTGAAACTGTCATGACCGAAATACCTAAATGGCGGGCAAGGTCTTGTTGGGTGGCCTGTTTATTCTGTTGGGAATTGCTCATGATGCGTTATGATTAACGCTCTCAGCTACTTGTAACAAGCATATTAGTATGTGATGAATTGTATTTGTGAGTGCGAGAATTGATTTCTGTTTGAGTGTGAAAGTTAACGTCTCTTGCCTCCTTAATAAATACATATGAATGGTGTACTCATTATAAAATCACAACACACATCAAATGACGCATAAAAATCAAACGCCCATGGACCACCGCCGCAAAGGTTCAGCCCTGCTCCTCACTCTTTTGGTCGTGAGTCTTTTATTGGGTATCGTCTTGGCCTTTGTTACTTTTGTCCGCCTGGACTTGAGACAAGTTGAATCGAAGCATCAGCTTCAACAGGCACGTTCGGTGTCCAGATTGGGAATGGAGCTGGCGCTGGCGCGGTTGCAGGACACGACCGGACCGGATCAGCGCATCACCGCCCGGGCAGATGTTTTTGATGGCAGTTCTGAAAATGTGTATCAGGATTCTCTGACCGCGAATATTGAAAAATCAAAGTGGGTCGGGGTGTGGGACGCCACCAGTTTTAAGGAAACGGATCCCCAAGCCAAAACCTTTCTTGGATGGCTGGTGTCCGGCGCAGAAGAGGATGTGGATTTGGTTGCGGATGTTGAAACGGCATACTCAAATGAGGATGAGCTGATTACGTTGGTGGGGACGGGGAGTGTGGCAAATGAATCCGATCAGGTGAAAGTTCCCAAAGTCAGTGTGGGGGATGGTGCGGCCTACGCCTGGTGGGTGAAAGATGAAAATATGGCTGCGCGGTTTGATACCTCCGATCCCTACCGAAATTCCACAGATGCCCTGAAACGGCAGTTTTCTCTGCATTCTGCCCAGCGCTATGCGGTGGAATTAATGAATGTGGATACTGCAACTGTGCTGGGTGACAGTCTGTTTCCCTATGAACATCCAACCTTTACAAATTTGGTTGAGCGGGTTGCCAGTCTGGATCAGATTCCTCTGATTTGGAAAAGTTCCCCGACGAATATGGACGTTTATCAGAAGCTTATACAGAACCGCTATCATGACTTGTCGTTGGTAAGCCGGGGACTGTTGGTGGATGTGAAAAACGGCGGTTTACGTCAGGACTTAAATATGGCTTTTGAAATGCCCTATGATAAATGGGTGGAGTCAGACTATGTGAAAGCCCATGCCCACCATGAGGTGCCGATTTACCAACCCCCGGGTTATCCGAAAGATCGGGAGATTGCGCCCATGATTCGCATTTCGGATTTTTCCCCTTACGGATTCACACCGGAATCCAGTAAGGGGCCCCGTGAGCCCTCTCCAGTTCCTTATGACAACCCTGAGCCAGAACGTTTGAAAACCAACCGCTCGGTGAAGCTTCCTCCGGTGCTGCGCGGTCCTCCCTGGGATTTGTTCCGAAACTATTATCGATTATACAAATCCAATGATTCTGATTTGGTGGAATACGGGTTTCCATCCAGTATGAATGTCCAGCATGACGGATCATTGCTCGGGCGCAGTCCTTTTCCGTCTGCGCATGGGTATTATAATGCACGCCGGTATGGGCAGGACCCTCTGGTTTGGGATTATGCGGAAATCTACGGACCCTGGGGGACAAACTACAGCCGTTCATTGCCGATGGGCCGACCGGTCCTCCCCGGGATCAGCCCGGTGGTCATTCGCTTGCAAAACGTGGTGAGTTTCAAAACCCGTGTGGTCTCCGGAGTGAATCCCGCCGCCTATCATTTGGACATGTATTTGGACCCGGTTGTTACCATTTGGAATCCATATAATGTGCGCTTAAAAACAGGTAGGGATTATGGACAGCCCCTCGTTTTGGGTGTGAAATTTTTAAATTTGAGACCTTTCATTCGCGCAAATATTCCGAGTACGGGTGAAACCCGGGAGATGGAGGCCTCCTTTACCGATCTTTTTGACAATTATGCCCCTGTGGACAGCGACTATATCTCTGACAAAGACCAAACCTTTCAACTGGAATTAGATCTCGGGAGCTACATCCTGGAGCCCGGTGAAATTCTGGTGTTCAGTCATCCGGGTCCTGTTGTGCCTTACTATCGAAACGAGAACATGGATCCGGATGATCCGGATTATTCAGACAGTGGAATGCATATCACCTTGAAACCGGGGGTCGACAAATTGATGGGCGACAGCGGCATGGTTTTTGAGAATATTGTCCGTTTTCTTTCGAATAACGATCTGTTTACGGACGGGCAATTACCCTCGGAAACGGAAATGCGCTTTAAAATGGAGCCGGGAATCGCGGAATCGATTCTCAAATTTCAAGTGGTGGGGATTGGCGCGGACGGAAAGGAGCCTTTTATGTCTTCTTTTCAAGCGGGGCTGGACAAGATAAGCACACAGTGGACGGTTGATGATTTCACACCCGGAGATCTTAAAAACTCGAAACGTCCGACTTTGTATTTTGACAGTTTTTTAAAGCATGCTGACAGTCTGAATCCCATTAATCTGTTCTCTCAATACAATGTAAGAGCACTCACTTTTGAGCAGGGGACCTCTTTCAATATTCAGTCTTCCGCATACACCCCCCAAAGCGGAAGCGTAGACAAGGTTGAGGATGTATTTTGGGGGCAGGGAGTGGTGGTGAACGATTTGAATGGGTTGATCGCAATGGATGGCGATAACGGCTTTTGGGGACCCACAAATCAATCGGCGGGCATCAATGATTGGAATACCCATATTCCTTTGTTTGATGTGCCCAGAGCTCCGATGACTTCGCTGGCAAATTTTCAGCACGTCCCCGTCAGCATTATGGCGGATGAACCCTCCTATGTGGTAGGGAATTCTCTCGCCAGCATCTTTGTGGGCTACGCCCCGCTCAGTTTGCAAAAACTGAACCCTTCCGATAAATTCTGGAATGCAGGCTATAGTCCCGGGCGATTGGAGTGGACCATGACCCGGGTGGATTGGTCCTATCTGCTCAATCAGGTATTGTTTGACAGTTATTATTTCTCGGGCATAGCCCCCACCAGCGGGTACACCACCTCCAAGGCGCAATTAGAGGACCATATTCAAAACAATACCCCCCTGCACAATTCACCCTATCATTTCCGGGCAGCCAACGGTGAAGATTCGGATGATATATTAAACCGGTTGTTTGACGAAAATGGGGAGCCCACTCCGTTGGCCCCACGGGAAATGTCTTCGCATTTGATGGTCGACGGCATGTTTAATATCAATTCCACCTCGGTCAATGCATGGAAGGCTCTGTTGGCTTCCACCCGTAAAATTAAAGTGGAAACCCAGGAAAGCGGTGAAGTCCATAGTTCGGGAACGGTTTATACCCGGATGAGTATTCCATATACAGGGGAAAATGATGAGTGGACAGGTTTCAGGAGTCTCAGTGATGCTCAGATTGAAAGACTGGCTGAAGAAATCGTCATTCAAATTAAGGAACGGGGTCCCTTCTTAAATTTATCTGATTTTGTGAATCGACGCGCTTCAGATCAGGCAGATCCTTCAACGGTTCATGAACACATGAAAATGGGTGCGCTGGAAGCGGCGATTCGGGCGTCATCGATTAATGACGGGTACATTACAGACCGCTTGGCAGACAAGGGCATGTCTTCCTCAAAAAATGAAATTAATTCAAAGTTACGCGATCGGGTGGATCGTAACAGTAAGGTTTCGGAAGGGGTGTCAGGTTACGTCACCCAAGCCGATATCCTTTCGGTTATCGGCCCCATTTTAAGCGCCCGTTCAGACACATTCACCATCCGAAGTTATGGCGCCTATGAAGATGCCTCCGGCAATGTGCTTTCGAAAGCCTGGTGTGAGGCCGTGGTACAGCGCGTGCCGGAATATCAGGATAGCCATCAAAACATTTCAGATTTTCCGCCCCATGAAAATCCGGCAAACGTGGACAGCTATGACACAAGTCCTCCCCGAAGGAAATATGAAATCGTTCGATTCCGCTGGTTGGATCCGGAAGAAATTTAAATTTTTTATGACACCATCTTTATGACGCTTAAAATTTTGATCTTCAGTTTTCCCTTTTTGCAGTTTTTTTCCTGGGTGCAGGCACAATCTCCGCAAACACAGGAACCCATAAAAGTCCGAATGGTTTGTTTGGGATTACAAGGGCAAATACGAGATGTGGGGTTGTGGAAGGAAGGCAAATTTGAAGAGCTGAGAATCCCTTCCTCCTATTTTCCGGAAGCGGTTGACTATGTGGGCCCCAACCCAATCACTCTCGTGAGTAAAGTTGTAAATGAAGAGGGGGAGGAGGTTCCGACAGCCGTTGGCCGGGTCATGGTGCCGGAAAATGCAACTGAAGTATTATTACTGATGTACCCGTTGCCATCCACAGATAAGAACAATCCATCTCCCACCCACTATAAACTGAAAGTGATCGATTTCTCCGCCCTTGTTTTTCCGGAGGATTCTTTTTTGTTATGGAATCTAACCGGGAGGACGCTGTTAGGGACCGTCGATAAAAAACCTTTCCGCTCCACACCCAAAGAGTTTGTCCTCATTACACCTGACCTTCAAGGGGAATCCAGGGCTTTGGATGCCAAGATGCTGTATGCAGATGACCCGGATCAAAAGTCCTACACCAGCCGCAAATGGTTTATAAACCCCGGACAAAAATATTTGGCTATTTTGACTGAGAACCCCAAAGATCCTGATGCATATTTGGTGAAAATGATTCGGCACTAATTGATTACTTTTCCGAAAAATTTACTAAGTGAGTTATGATTAACACAGCCTTTGCATTGTAACATTTTCATTAAAAAGTATAATCCAGTAATACAAAATACAAAAAGGAAACTGCATGACCCATCTAAAGCATATCATTTTACTTCCCATAGGCCTTTTATCCATAATTGCCACAAGTCAGGCTGCTACTGTGGCGTATTGGCGCTTTGAAGGGGATTATACTGACAGCTCCGGTGCTGGAAATAATTTGACCCCAGGTAATAGTGGCACGGGGAGTAGCATTGTCACCACGACTGGAATGGATTTCTTTGACCCAGTCCCCCAGACCAGCGCTGCAAACACCCAAACCTACAATAAGTCACGAACTGCGAGCGAAAACACTAGTGGTTATGCTTTAACGACGAATAACGTAAACCTTGGAGCAAATTTCACCGTTGAAAGTATGTTTAATGTGAATTCTAAAAGTACTTCGCATGACATTTTTCTCATTAACCAATGGAACAATGCCGGAACTCCGCTCTGGTCCATTTACCTCGAAACAGCGGATGGTTCGGAACAAATAAGGTTTGTTTATAAGAATGGTTCAACGTCAACCTTTGTTGATAGCGGTTTTTCATATGATACCAATACAGATTATTATTTGGGTATGACCGTTGATATGGATGATACGACAACCAATGCGAACAATTCCGTTTCGTTTTATCTGAAAAATCTCGAAACCGGTATCGTTCAACAGACGCTAAAATCAAATTACGCGGACATGAAGACTGGAAGCAGCAAAATCGCCATTGGCGGTAGAGTTGATTTTGGATATAACAGTGAAAATATGAGTGGGCAAATTGATGAAGTTCGTATTTCAGATTCACTTTTATCTACCAGTGAGCTTCTGGTGATTCCCGAACCCAGTACTTTGGTTCTGGTTGGGATCACGGGTATAGCTTTACTCATGTTCAGAAAACGAAAATAACAAAGACACCACCGTGGATTTGATATCAAAGGCCGTCCCTTATCCGGGACGGCTTTTTTAAGCTATATGCAGGGGGGGGAGATCCATTACCCGTTTCACTGGTCTGAAATCATGGAGGAAACCAAACAATATTTTCGAACGAGAATCGTTAGTCCTTAAATGCCTTTTCTTTATAGACCCCTGATTTTTTTCGCATGCGTTACATTTGTCCATATAAATGCAGAGATCATTCAAAAGCCGCTGGGTTGCTTCAGTAGTATGCTTACCGAACGGGCGGCGTTGAATCCGAATATGCAGGGAGCGCTGATCCGGGTCGCCTGGGCACAACTGGAACCGGCACCCGGAAAATTTGATTTTACTTGGATTGAAAATCAGCTTCGTCTTTTACCCGGGGATAAGAAGTGGAGCCTGGCGGTTTATGCGGGGTGGACTTCGATTGCACCGGAAGCAAACCCAAATGAGCCCCGAACTGGAGTTATACTGCGTCGCCCCATGAGAATGCACAGTCCAGAATGGTTGGTCAGCGGGTTCAAGGTTCATACCTTTGAGATGCAATTTCGGGGGCAATCCGTGCAAATGCCCAAGTACTGGGATCCGATTGTTCAGGAGCGCTTGTCGGTGCTGATGCAAGCCTTAGCCGAAGCGTATAATTCGGATGAGCGTCTGCAATTGGTCTATGTCCCGCAAATGACAAGTAATGGGATAGAAGGTCATTTTAATGGCGTTCCGAAACAGACGCTGTTAGCTGCTGCCGATCTGGGGGCTGATGGTGAAGAAGCTTTTCAAACGCTGTGGACGGAGGCCGCGATCTCAGCAATTCATAGTACGGCAAAAGCATTCCATGGGAAAGCCGTTGCCTTTGAAGTCCATGAAATGCTCGGTAATGCGGTTATTCCAAAAATGATCATGCAAAGTATTATCGAAGATCCAAATTTAACAGATCAGGTGGGCGTCGGCATGTGGTGGATTTCCGGTAAAGAGAATTACCAACCGGAGCTTCTGCTTGCGCTGGAAAAATTTTCAGGGGAACTCTACGGACAGGTCATCGGTCGCTCGAATCAATCCCACCGCTTTGCTGAAGGGGACTACGCCGCGGTGTTCACGCAAGCCAGGCGACTGAGAATGCGATACATTGAAGCATGGAATTATGAATTCGAAAATCAAACCCACGATGATCTACTCAAGGGGTTTAATCTTTTCTGCCAAGGGCGATACGGCAAGCAGCCTTAGGCGACATTACTCAGAAATTTTTAACCGCACAAAACCCATTTCATCACCGGGATCGGTCTGCCAGCTTTGCCAAAACATTTCCCGTTCTTCATCATAGCTTTCGGGACCACTCCCTTTGGTCCATTCACCCAGTACAGTTCCGTGATATAAATCATAAAACAACAGGGGCGTTTCTTTATGGTACGTAATGCGGAAAAGGACAGATCCGTCAGCTTCATGCGTAAATGCATAGGCCAGACCTGTTCCCGCATCGCTCACTTCAGGATTCCCCCCCAAGGCAAACTCGGTGAAATTGCGAACTCCGTCACCTTCGGGATCGTCATCCGCATCCCGCTGATCTTCAGGGGTGCTGATCCATTCGCGGGTGTAGCGCCAGTTTTCATAGGCGCTGGGACGTTCACCGAAACTTTGCACTTCATATAAACTGGTCCAACTCCCTCCGTAATTGCCTGCACCACTTACCGAAATCTTAATATACCTGGCGAAAACCGGGGTGAAAGCGTCGATCGTCATCCGGGTTTCGGCATTGAGGCTTCGATCCACAATTTGTGAATAGGTCCCTCCCTCGGGTTTGCTTGCCACGGTGTATTGATACGAGCGTCCACTATAAAAAAACACCCGGATTTCTTCGAGTATGACATTTGCGCCTAAATCAATTTCCACCCATTCATTTCCCCAGCTGTCATTGCTGGCCCAGCGCTTGTCATCGTCATCGGTGATTCCGTCGGTTAAATAGGCGGCGGCGCCGTTTTCGGATTGATTGGACCATCCCACCACGGTTCCACCCAGACCTTCCACTTCGGGTTCAGGAATAAACCCTTCGGTTTGTGTACTTTTTCCCGCTTCATCGCCGGTCGGAAAAATGTAATTCAGGCTGCGGAGCTCATCCGCCCCGGTAACAACTTCGAGCGCGACCTGTGCGCGCTCCTGAGTGGGATCCGCCACCGTAATCAAAGCAGGGCTTTGGCTCTCATCAATCATGACCAGACAGGGGGCCGATACGGTCACGCTCAATCCGTCAATTGTGTTGAGGGTTCCTGCTTCAAAGAAACTGATTTGCGTGAGTTGACGCACACGGTGTCGGACGGCTTGAATTTGTGAAGTATTGGATAAAATTTCGATGGGTTCCGAAGTTCGGAAGTGATCAAATGCCGCTCTTCCGACACTCGGAACCACCACACAGGCGTAACTGTCGCTGCTGGGTTGACGTCCATGATCGAACCAGATCGAAAATATTTCTTCCGTCAAAGTGGTGGCGGGAAGGCTGTCATTGATTTCATACCAACTGCCACTTTGCGCTTTTCCGGCTACATGAATATTTCCCCCTGCAGGGAAGAGGTAACCTACTTGGTCGTGATAGACCCATTCCAAACCGGTGGGTGCCTGGTCTCCACCGGGTAAAACCGAAACAGATCCGTTTTGTGAAACCGTAATGTCTCCATCCAAAAAGATTTGTTCCACTGTGGTGTTTACATCCAGAGAGGAACTGCTCCCGCTGACACCCGCACCCAGCATTACATAACAATCCGCAAAGTAGAACCAACTTTTTTGGGCCTGAACGCTGTCATAACTGTGATCATAGGTCATGGCCCCTTCGGTTCCGTTGCTGATGCCGCCGGCAAATTTTTGACTTCCCAGCGCCCCATTGGGCGGGTTTGCGGGGTTACGGTGCAGGGTGGTGGTTCCCGGAATGCGTCCCCAGTCCCACATGGGGAAAATCTCCAAATATTCGTCGCCCTCCCGTAAAAGAAAGGTGCCGCCTAAAGATAAAAACTGTCCCTGCCGTCCATCTCCATTAAGGTATTCGGTGCCTTCATTGTGATAGGACCAAAGCTTGGTGGATACCTGATATCCGGAACCGGCCTGCACCATGAAATCGGTTTTCCAGAAAGAGCGGTTTCCTTGAATAACCGGTTCGGCGTCATTCACCATATGTTGGTAAAAAGCTTCAATTTCCATTTCCCGGGGGAGGTCGATGTCCCGTAAATATTCTAAGCCATACACAATGGGTTCGTGATAGCGCAGGGTCACGTAGTCGTAGTTGTCATGCGAAATCTTCCGGTTGGTGATGTTGGGATCCAGCGTGCCGAATCGGTTGGTCCACCGGTGACCTTCGAGCACGTAATCCTGAATGACTTCCTTTTCCGCATCTATAAATGCAAAGGAAAGACCTTCACTCATTGCCATCCAAAAACTCATATCGGTCACATAATGCGCTCCGTAAAATCCGTTATAGAGGGCGGGGCCATGCTGATAAAAGGAGTAGTCGATGCGCACACCTTCTTTGGTGTTGTTGTTGGTTACGCCGGTGCGGCCGAGCCCCGTTTTGTAGGAAGCCTGTGCTTTGATCCGATTAAACTGGAGCGCCAGTTCGGTCGGATCGTTCACCAGTATGGCCCGGTAAACCCTGCTGAAGGATGTGTAAACCGTATTTTGTGAAGACCATTTGGCGTCACTGCTCAGATTTTTCAGGCGGAGCAGCTCGGACGCCCCCGCGCTTAAGATTTCCGCGGATAAATCGTTGTAGGCCACAATCAGGATGGCTCCCAATTGCTGAGGGGTATTGACTTCCTGGTGCCACCAATTGGATGAATAAATATTATTATGGTTTAACCAATAACTGAGACCCGATTCCACGGCGGCAAATGCATCGGCATCATTTTCCAAGGCATGTCCCGGGGTGTAATATGCGGTGGCAATTGCGCGGATCCGGCGTAAATGCAGAATGGGAGTCCAATAAGATGCATCCCGATCGTTATAATTGATATCCGCCCAGGATCCGTCTTCCTGTTGACGGTCTAAAAAGTTCAGGGCTTCCGACTTGTCCGTTTTTGCAACAAAATCATTATGAATCCGTAAACGCAGGGTTTCTATTTCGGTCGCTTGAAGGGGGGTGCTCCAACAACAGAAGCTGCTGAGCACCACGAAGAATAGGAAAGTGGGAAATTGCATCCCTCTTTGAACCCTTTTTTAAGCATTTTCTCAAGATGAACTGTGCGTTAGTCGTAACTTGTTCCGCAAGGTCTGAGCGTCGTAAAAAAACGCAATACGGATTCCTGTCTATTTCTGGAGAAGTTTGAGGAGCGCTGCTGCCGCGGGTTTACTGGAAGCGGGATTTTGGCCGGTCACCAAATTTCCGTCTGTCACCACGTGAGGTTTGAAGTTCTCCTTTGATGAAAATGAGGCGCCTTGTTCGATCAATTTATCTTCCAGCAGAAAGGGCATTTCTTCGGTGAGTTTTACCGCTTCTTCTTCGCTGTTGGTGAATCCGGTGAGCTTGCGGCCTTTGACTGCCGGGCTGCCATCGTTCAGGGTTGCCGCGACCAGGGCGGCCGGACCATGACAGACCAAAGCAATCGGAAGATCTTTTTCAAAAGCCTCTTCTACTACGGCACTGACATTTTTATCCTTGGGAAAATCAAACATAGTGCCGTGACCGCCGGAAAAGAATACGGCCTGGTATTCTGCTTCCAGCTCTCCCAGCGCAACGGTGTCCTCTAAAACTTTTAAAGCCTGTTTGTCCCTGTCGCTAAGATTTTCCGTCATACTTCGAGGATCCACCGGGGTTTTTCCCCCTTGGGGACTGGCGACAATGACCCTATATCCGGCTTCGGTGAATTGTTCGTAGGGAACAGCAAATTCTTCCAGCCAAAGACCGGTGGGTTTGCCATTGTCCATTTCGCCGTGACTGGTCACAATCATTAAGATGACACCTAAATATTGTATGACTTGCATGGGGTCCTCCTCGGGTTTACTCAGAAATATCAAATTTTTCCTGCAGATAGTCATAGGGGTAGATGGAGGAACGGTGTTCATCACTCCATTTGACACTGGCAGCATATTGACCCACCGGCAGAATTTCCGTGGGATAAACATCGGGGTCCAACTCTTCTCGTTTCACCAGCTGTTCGCCGGTGTATTCACTGACACAGGCCGCGCATCGACAGGCGAAGCGCAATTCAAAAGGCGGGATTTCCACGATGCGGCCATCGGGATAGGTGAGCTCACAATTTTGCCCCACATTGTAAGAGAGGGTGGGGGTTCCCGGATTGTCCTGTAAGAGACGGTTGATTTCTCCGTGGGCCTTTTCTGCAATCTGATAATAAATCTGAGAAACCGGATCATCCGGTAATTCGGCAACCAGGGGCATTCCCTCATCTCCACTTTTGGACAATCGCGGATCCAGGGGTAATTCGAAAGTGTGTTGGAATCCAAACTGTTGTACCAGCTTTTCCCGGGCGCCTTCTCCGAAAATCCGCTGCTTCTCCCCACAGGATCCGCATTGAAAGTAGCTCATATTTTCCACCACAGCCACTGTGGGGACTTTGACGGTATCAAACATCTGAATGCCTTTAACCACATCCACAAAGCTTAAATTTTGCGGGGTGGTGACAATCACGGCCGCATCAATGGGCAGCTGCTGGGTGAGGGTTAGTTGAATGTCACCGGTTCCGGGTGGAAAATCGATAATCAGGTAATCCAGTTCTCCCCAGGCCACCCGGGTGGCGAGTTGACTGACCACTTGTGAGACCATGGGTCCACGGAGAATTGCCGCGCCGCGTTGTTGTTCCGGATCGATCCATCCGAAAGACATGAGTTTAAGCCCAAGTGCCTCCAAAGGCTGGATAAGACCTTCTTCACTTTGGTAGAGGGTGGTTTCTTCTGGTCGCACCAGGGTGGGGAGGCTGGGTCCGTAAATGTCCGCATCCAATACCCCCACCCGCAGTCCGTAGCGCGACAATGCGAGTGCGGTATTGATTGCGGTGGTGGATTTGCCCACGCCCCCTTTACAACTGGATACGGCAAGGATGCGTTGGACGCCATCGAGAGAAGGGTATTGAGTAGCTGCTGGTTTTGACATGCATTCGATGTACAAGTGGCACAGGGAACTGCAAGAGTGCAGTTCATGAATTTTCGTGTTAAATTTACCGCTCGACTCTTGTGCTGATGCCAGCTTGGGTTTATGTTTGGGGTATGTCCATGAATGGTGTAATAAAGTTTAGTGTGGTTTCTCTGTGGTTCGTGACGATGGGCTGGTTAATTCGATTTGAAGCCTTTTCCCATTTATTCGATCCCACCCTTCAAGGATATCGGGAAATGTCCAAAAGTTTACCCGCGCTGCGCGACAGTTGGATGAAGATTGTCGCGGACGGACAACATGTGGGGTATATCAATTCTTCTATTGAAATGGTCGACTTTGATGGGGAGGAACAGCTGCACATGGGCACCCAGATCATGATCAAGGTTTGGATGAATGGTGGGCTGGAGCTCTGTCGGCTAAGTAACAAAGTTGAACTCGACTCGCGACAAAAACTCATGGGGAGCATTTCGAACTTTTCGATCGGCAGCTATACGGGGAAATTAACTGCGGAGCCGCTTGCTGATAAGAACAGTTTTATGTTTTCCTTTCAGCTGAATGATCTGACCTTCAAACGGGAAATGAGTTTGCCCGAAGGGGCGGTCATCTCCTCGCCGGTCATGGATGCCGGCTTACGCAGCGTGAAAGTGGGCCATACCGTGAAAATAAGGAGTTTAGACGCGTTTCTTCCATCCTGGGAAGTGCAGACGGTTGAGCTCACCGGACTTTCTTCAACCCACATCACACTTCCCGGTGAAAGTCGTGAAGTGGAAGTCACGACCGTGGCCATGAAAATGGGGGAAATCGTCGTCGAGGCGGATGTGGATGAATACGGACGCATTCTCCGTCAAGAAACCCCCTTCGGTTTAACTTTCATTCAGGCTGAGGCAGGGGATGCGATGAAAGTGCCCAAGGGACAGGGTTTTAATCCCATGGATTTGCTCACCAGTGAGTTCTTTTCTCCTCTTTTGAAACTTCCGGGACCATTATGATTCAACTCCAACATTTAAATAAACGTTATGGACAGTTGCAAGCTGTCGATGATCTATGCCTGGAAGTGCCCAGCGGTGAGCTCTTTTGTTTTCTCGGTCCCAATGGCGCCGGCAAAACCACGAGCATCAAAATGATGACCGGATTGGTGAAACCTGACAGTGGCTCGATACAGCTTGCCGGTGTCGATGCCGCCAAAGAACCGGTGCTTGCCCGTAGTCAGTTGGGATATATTCCCGACATGCCCTTTATCTATGAAAGGCTCACCCCCATGGAGTTTTTGTTGTTTACGGGAGATCTATATCAGATGCCAAGAGACGTGGTGCGTGAAAAAGCGCCCCGGATGTTGGAGATTTTCGGTATGATGGATCGGGCCCACGCACTCAATCGGGACCTGTCACACGGTATGCGTCAACGGGTGATTTATGCCGCCACGCTCATGCATGAACCCAAAGTGCTTTTGGTGGATGAACCCTTTATTGGATTGGATCCCCACAGTATCCGATTAATCAAAGACCTGCTTCGTGAGCACACGCAACGGGGAATGACCGTATTAATGACCACCCATATTCTGGCGATTGCGGAAGAGATTGGCGATCGCATTGGCATCATCAATCAAGGAAAATTGGTGGCCTGCGGTACTTTGGACGAACTCAATACCGCCACCCCGGGAATGAACAAACTGGAAGATCTCTTTTTGGAACTCACCCTGCGGTAATCCCATGCGACCGGCCTCTCTTCTCATTCGAAACCATCTCTTTGAGCTGAAAACTGCAGCCCGTTTGGTCCATGAGCAACCCAAAATAAAAGTTTTGCTCATCGGGGCTTTCAGTATTTGCTGGTTAGTGAGCCTGAGTGCCCTGTTCTATGCGGGATTTGCATTTCTGTATAAATTAGGTGGCGCCGCCTTCTTCTTGGTGCCCCGACTGTTTACTTTATTTTTTATGGGGTTGGGGTTCATGTTAATGCTGTCCGGGGCGGTGACCGGCTATGCGAATCTCTTTCAAACGCCTGAAGTGCGGCGATTACTTTCCTGGCCCGTGCCGATGCGGGATTTGTTTTATTACAGTCTGGTGAAAAGCACGTTAATGAGTAGCTGGGCCTTTTTCTTTATCATTATTCCCTTTATTGGTGCCTTCGGTTTTTATCGGGACTGGAGCTTTTTCATGCTCGCATGGTCACTGCTTTTTTCGATTCCCTTTGTGATGCTTTTTTCAGGCTTGGGGGTGCTGTTGATGCTGATAGTGGTCCGATGGATTCCCCGGGGCAGGACCCTGGGATTGCTCGGCGCTTTGTTTTTGGCCTATGCCGCATACAGCGCCACCAATTATGTCCGGGATTTACAGGCCAATCAAACCGAGGATATGATGGTCTTGGTGAATTTTGTGCCAGGCTTGCAGCTGGCCTCTTTCCCTCTGATGCCGAATAGTTGGATGGCGCAGGGAATTTTATCTTTTGCCAATGATGATGGCGTGCGGGGCAGTTTGTATCTCCTGTTGCTCTGCAGTTCGGTTGGCGTATTGTTTCTGTTTTTGGCCCGCTTCGGATCCTGGGTGTATCCGGTGACTCTTCAGCGGCACCTCACCAGTTCCAATGTGCTGTCCCGTCAGGCCTCCCTGATTTCCCGGATATTGCAAAACCTTTTTCCCGGACGCTCGGCTTTAAGGGCTTATGGGATAAAAGACAGTCTGATTTTCTTAAGAGACCCCAGTCAATGGAGTCAGTTTCTGATATTCTTCGGTTTGTTGGCATTGTATTTTCTTAATCTCGGATCTTTGGGTTACAGTGATTTGGATCCGACGTGGAGCAACCTGATTGCGTTTTTAAATATGTTCAGTTTATCCGCTGTGATGAGCTCCTTAAGTGCCCGTTTTGTTTTTCCGCAGATGAGTTTGGAATCCCGCACCTTGTGGATGGTGGGACTGGCGCCCACCAGTTTGGGCCGTTTGATGTTAAATAAATTTCTGCTGGCGGCCATTGCACTGAGCATTGTCGGGACCGGATTGGCATCGCTTTCTAATTCAATGTTGGAAATTCAGGCCAGCAGTTTGTTTCTTTGCCGCTTGCTGATGCCCATGGTGGCGATTGCCTTGGCGGGAATGTCCACCGGTTTGGGTGCGATGTTTATGGAGATGGGGCCCAAAACACCCGCCCAGATCCTTAGTGGCTACGGGGGCACACTCAATTTGATCCTCACCTTGTTCTCGGTGATCCTTTTGGTCCTGGTTCCCGGGATCTTCTCTCATTTGCTGGTTCTCGATAGAATTTCTTTTTTATCCGAGACCGAAGTTACCGTATTTACCTCCATCTATATTGTGGTTTTATCTTTATTTGCTGGTGGATTCCCTTTGTTCCTCGGATACCGCACCCTGAAAACACGCGATTTTTAACCCGCGGAACCGGCAGGGGGAATTCGATTCTTCTCTCCCGGGGCCCGCATGCCCCGATGTCTTTCTATTCTTGACATTCAGGGTGTTTCGGGCAGATGCAGGCGCATGAGTATTAAAGTCCGAGACCTTTCCAAAAATCACATTATCAATTTAAACAACGCCCCCCACAAGTTGGAATCTTTGCATGTGCAAAATCCATCCGCCCGCGGCGGCAGTTCTTTGTACAAAATGCGTTTCCGCAATTTGGTCACTCAGAACAAAACCGATGTGGTGATGAAAGGGGAAGATCCCCTGGAGGAGGTGGAAGTGGACACCATTGATGTGCAGTTCGCATATCAGAGCGGGAATGAGTACACCTTCATGGATAATGAAACCTACGAGCAGTACGACCTGCCCAAAAACGAAGTGGAACATATTCTTCCTTATCTGGTTGAGGATATGGAAGGGGTCCGCGCCCTGATTCAGGAGGGCCGGGTGCTTACGTTGTTAATGCCGGATGTGGTGGAATTGGAAATCACTGAATGTGATCCTTCCATTAAAGGCGCCTCCGCCACCGCACGCACCAAACCCGCGACGCTGTCCACCGGGCTGATCGTGCAAGTGCCGGAATATATGGCTGCAGGCGAAATCGTGCGGGTGGATACCCGCACGGATGCTTGTTTGGGCCGGGTTTAAATTAAGCCGACGACGCATTCGGGTACATGGAGCTGCTGAAGTGAATCGATATCGATTTCTTTTGCATTGTTCACCATAGCTCATCGAATAAATACTGCTCTTGCAGAGAGAAATGGTGCTCTGGGAGGGGGGACTCTTGGTTCCGCGAGTTTTACAGAGTATTTCGCATAGAAATATCGCGAATATTACCTAGAGACATCATCATGCCGATGGTGCTATGTTTCTCTGAGTATGGATGCGGCAGTTCAAGCCGTATCCCGTGTATAAACTTGCAAGGAGAACAAATGAAAAAACAAACATTTATAACATGTGTATTCGGATTAAGCCTTTTAATTACCCCAAAAGTAGTCGCGGATGGATTGTCTGTTTTCGGCTCCTATTGGAATCCTTCCTCTGGAGAAGATACAACGGGGATTGGTTTGGCTGTAAAAGGAGGCAGTGACGTCTTCTATTACGAACTTCGCGGCACCTTTCTGGAAGATGTTAAGGAGGACGTGCCCCTGTACCAAAACGAAGTGCAATTGGTCCCGCTCGATTTTGGTATCGGACTCCAGGCCGATATCACTCAAAACTTGCTGGTATACGGAGGCGGCGGTTTCAGTTATTATTTCTTGGATTCTGATACCGCGGATGTGGATGATGAAGTCGGTTATTATCTGCAAGCAGGTACAGAGCTTCGCTTAAATGAAAGGCTTGCATTATTTGGTGAAGCTGTTTGGCGGGATGTAGAAGCTAACCTGGAAAATGATATTAACCTGGAAGATCGCAACTTTGATCTCAAAGGTATGTCCGTGAACCTGGGTCTGGTATACAATTGGTAATAGCCTGAAAAAACAGGGCCGTTTGTAACAGGCAACCTGTGACTTGAAAATACCACAGAGGTCAACCCCGCAAAACCGGTGGGTGTTGACCTCTGACTTTTTGCAAAGTTCCTTGTTCGGCAATTTGGTAAACCTAAAGAACGCATCTATGAAATATATTGTTACCAGCCGAGAATCTTCCCTTAATAATGACCTTTTTAGTCTGCAGTGTACTTGCCGTCGAGTTCTCTTTACCGGTCTGTGGTCGGGATCCTGCAGAAGCGGAATTAGCAGACACGGTGGTTTTTGTGGTCGATGTGGGCGGACAACATGACCCGGAACTTTTGAATTTTGATCCTCATCAATTTACCTTCGATCATACCTTCATTTGTCCTCTGTCTTTAGTGTTTCAGTATCTCGGGGTGTAATAAGTCGTGTGTCACTTCTGTCGCGGAATTAAAACCGCAGAGTGGCTGGATGCCCGCGTGGCGCGTCAAACCGCAAAATGATAGAAGGTGGGTCCTCTGCTGGTGGCAGAATTGAGTTCCCCTGTGGAATGACTGTGTTTGTCATAGAGCAGGATCGGGATATTGCGGGAACCGTTTCCGCCGGACAAGCGCGGAACCGTGGTTGGACGAACCTGTTTCGATGATGATTTGTGTCTGAATGTCACCCGGATCGATGAGGATGCGGACGTTCATTTAGTGGATAAACGGGGTTTCGTGGCGAAAACATCGGCAACCGAACCTGGACGTCTAAAACAACTGTTTCTTAAATCCTTTGTTTCGAATAAATAGAAGGGGAATGTAACCCAGAATTGGAAAATTTACCTCTGGTTGAGCTGGCTACGCTTGCTGTCCTTGTGCTGGTACGCCGATATCGGGGACGATACCGATATCCCGGGGATTGGGGGG
>JARHXX010000030.1 GCA_029269125.1 Kiritimatiellaeota bacterium B1221
AAGCCTTTGCCTCTCCGGGGCCGCCGGAAATGTGGAGATGCCTTTGCCCCTCCGGGGCAGCTGGAAATGTGGAGAAGCCTTTGCCTCTCCGGGGCAGCCGGAAATGTGGAGATGCCTTTGCCCCTCCGGGGCCGCCGGAAATGTGGAGATGCCCTTGCCCCTCCGGGGCCGCCGGAAATCTGGCATATAATTCACCTGTTGCATTCTATTTCATTTTGAACTGCATTTTGATTTCCCTTGTCTGCAGGGGTGGTTTGCATAGGGAAATCGGTCTGCCCCTTTTTATGAATATGTTTTACCCGGTATCGTACAGGAACGATCTATGAGTTTAGATAAAGACAACCTTCATTCCGAATTTCATCGTATGCAGGATCGCCGCACCAAGGAGATTCTGTTTCAGCAAAGAGCTCATGTGTTCTGGTTTTATGGTCTTTCGGGATCGGGAAAAACCACCTTGGCCACCGCTATCGAGCAGCGGCTCACCTATCAGGGTTATAAAACCAAAATTTTGGACGGAGACAATATCCGCGGAGGCTTAAACAAAGATTTGGGCTTTAGTGACGAGGATCGACTGGAAAATATCCGCCGTATTTCAGAGGTGGCCAAGTTGTTTTACGACGCCGGAGTGATCGTGATTTGCTCGTTTATTACCCCTAAACGTGAATTGCGTCAATTGGCCCGAGAGGTAATCGGGGAACAGGGCTGCACCCCCATCTTTACCCGCGCATCCTTTGAAACCTGTGCGGAACGGGATGTGCATGGACTCTACGCCAAAGCCAAATCGGGAGAAATTAAGAATTTTACCGGTCATGGATCCGGATTTGAAGAACCGTTTGCTGACGATCCCGACTGGATCATCCCCACCGACGAGTTGAGCGAATACGACGCAATGACGGAACTGCTCAAACGCATTCACCCGGTGATCGAATTCGAATCTGCCATTACGATTTAACCCCACATTCTCTCTCATCGATCCCTCATGTTTTTCGCTAGAGTTTCTATCGAAATAAAATTAGCGCAAAATTAGCGTGGTTTCGTGGTAAAAACGCATAAAGAGTAAAACAATGAACTACACCATCACCCATCTCAAACAACTCGAGTCTGAAGCCATCTATATTCTTCGCGAAACCGCGGCCCAGTTTGAAAAACCGGTGATGCTTTTTTCCGGCGGCAAAGATTCGATTGTGATGGCCCACCTGGCGAAAAAAGCGTTTTGGCCGGCCAAGGTTCCGTTTCCATTGATGCATGTGGATACCGGCCACAATTTCCCGGAAACCATGGAATACCGCGACAGTTTTGTGGAGGACATGGGAGCCAAGCTGGTGGTGGGATCCGTGCAGGAGGCGATTGATGCCGGAAAAATCAAAGAGGAAACCGGTGCCCGGGCCAGCCGCAACGGATTGCAAACCTACGTGCTGCTGGAAACTTTGGAGGAAGGCGGATACGATGCGGCCATGGGCGGGGGACGTCGGGACGAAGAAAAGGCCCGCGCCAAAGAACGCTTTTTCTCCCACCGCAACGAATTCGGCGAATGGGATCCCAAAAATCAGCGTCCCGAACTGTGGAACATTTTTAACGGACGCAAACACTTCGGCGAACACTTCCGGGTGTTCCCGCTGAGTAACTGGACCGAAATGGATGTGTGGCAGTATATTCTGTCCGAAGAAATTCCGCTGCCCAGTCTGTACTTCTCCCACGAACGCGACTGTATCATTCGCGACGGGGTGATCATGGCGGTAACCGACTTCCTGGAGCTGCTTCCGGAAGAAAAACCCGAAAAAATGACCGTACGCTTCCGCACCATTGGCGATGCCACCTGTACCGGTGCCAACCTCTCCACCGCCGCAACTCTCGAAGATATCATTGCCGAAGTGGCGGCTGCCCGGCAAACCGAACGCGGCACCCGGGCGGATGACAAACGCTCCGAAACCGCAATGGAAGACCGGAAAAAAGCGGGGTATTTTTAGGTTAACCGCTCATTGACGCTCATTTATCGCTAATTGTAGAGGATCATTATGACTGCAAAAGAATATTTAAGTCAGGAAGGATATGACCTGATGGGGGCTGCTTTTGAGGTGTATAATGAAATGGGGCATGGCTTGAGCGAAGAAATTTATCAGGAATGTTTGGAGCTTGAACTCGCGAGTTTGAAAATACCCCTGCAATCTCAGGTTCACTTGGATGTTTGGTATAAAGATACAAAAATAACCAAAACTTATATTCCGGATCTCCTCGTGCATCATGAAATTTTGGTGGAGCTGAAGGCCGTAAAGGAACTCACGGCCGATCATGAAAAGCAGCTTTTAAACTATCTCCATATCACCAAGAAAGCGGTGGGGTATTTAATCAATTTTGGTTGTCCCAAAAAACTCGAATGGAAACGCTTTATCCTAAGTGACTATATTCCGACATCATCAACACCTATTGGCAAATCCTGAGACCTTTTGAAGGTTTGGTACCCCAAACCATGCAAAAGGGCTCAGCCGAATCCCAAGCAAATTAGCGGTAAATCAGCGAAAATTAGCGGTAAAAAATTATGACAGACAAAACACAACTTTTAGAAGATACAGACGGATATTTGGACATGGACTTATTGCGGTTCACCACCGCCGGATCTGTGGATGACGGCAAGTCGACGCTGATTGGCCGATTGCTGTATGACTCCAAATCCATTTTCGAGGATCAACTCGAAGCGGTGGAAACCAGTTCCAAGGCCCGGGGCGATGAAAACGTCAATCTGGCGCTGCTCACTGACGGGCTTAAGGCCGAGCGGGAGCAGGGGATCACCATCGATGTGGCCTACCGCTACTTCGCCACCCCCCGGCGCAAATTTATTATCGCCGATACCCCCGGACATATTCAGTACACCCGGAACATGGTCACCGGCGCCTCCACCGCCAACCTGGCCATCCTGCTCATCGACGCCCGCAAAGGGGTGATCGAGCAATCCTGCCGCCACGCCTTTATTGCCGATCTGTTGCGTATCCAGCATATCGTGGTCTGCGTCAACAAAATGGATTTGGTGGACTGGTCCGAAGAGGTGTATAACAACATCGTCAAAACCTTCCGCGAATTCTCCTCGCGCCTGCAGAACATTGTTGAAGTCACCTTTATCCCCGCCTCCGCGCTGTTGGGCGACAATATCGTGGACAAGTCCACGAACATGCCCTGGTATCAGGGACCGACCCTGCTGTATCATTTGGAATCCGTATATATCGGCGCGGACGAAAACCATGTGGATGCCCGCTTTCCGGTGCAGTGGGTGATCCGACCGCATTCCGACGAATGGCATGATTTCCGCGGATTCGCGGGTCGGGTGGCCGGCGGGGTGTTTAAACCCGGAGATGAGGTGCAGGTGATGCCGTCCGGCTTTACCAGTAAAATTAAAGGCATTCATACCATGGATAAAGAGCTCGAAGAAGCCTTTGCTCCCATGTCCTGTACCATCACCCTGGAAGATGAGATCGATATTTCCCGGGGCGATATGATCGTCAAACCGAACTCCCCCCCCGAACCCAGCCAGGATATTGACGCCATGATCTGCTGGTTCTCTTCCGAGAAAACCCTGTCCGGCCGGGGGAAATTTATGCTTCGCCACACCAGCAAAGAAGTCAAAGCCATGGTCCGCGAGGTCAAATACAAGGTCAACATCAACACCCTGCACAAAATCGAAGACGACCTCGAATTTAAACTCAACGACATCGGCCGTATCACCCTGCGCACTTCTGCGCCGATCAACGCCGATTCCTACAAGAAAAACCGCATCACCGGCTCTTTTGTCCTCATCGACGAACATACCAACGAAACGGTGGCGGCCGGCATGATCCTCTGAAGGCTGAAGCCTTCAGGGAAAGGGAATTAGGAATTTAGAAATTGGAAAAATGGGAAGAAAAAGGCGTTGATAATACAGAAATGAAGGCCATGTGCTATGGATTCTTATAGAACATTTGAAGATCTGGAATGCTACAAAGAGGCCAGAGCTTTCAGAAAGAAAATTTCTTTATGGGCTAAAAATCTTCCTGCAGAAGAAAAATACCTTTTAAAAGATCAGATGATTAGGTCTTCCAGATCTGTTTCTGCGAATATAGCGGAAGGGTATGGCCGATATCATTATAAAGAGAATATCCAATTTTGTCGCCAGGCAAGAGGATCACTCACAGAAACTCTTGACCATCTAAATGTAGCTTTAGATGAAAAATACCTCGCGGAGGAAAGTTATGTTTTTTTAAGAAAACACTATGAACAGTGTCTCAAACTACTAAACGGTTATATCTCCTATTTACAGAGATGCACCCAGAAGAAATAAATTCTCAATTCCCCAAAACCCATGCCCAATTCCCCAATTTCAAATTCCCCAATTTCTTCCCAAACCGGCTCCGCCGTTTTGGTGACCGGCGTAGCCGGCTTCATTGCCAGCAAAACCGCTGAATTTTTACTCGATGCCGGAATTCCGGTAGTGGGGATTGACAACCTTAACGATTATTACGATGTGCGGGTGAAACAGTACCGGCTGGAGCAATTGCAGGACCGGGAGGGATTCACTTTTGTGGAGGGGGATATTGAAGATCTTCCCGCTTTAACGGATATTTTTGAGACGCATGATTTTTCGGCGGTTTTGAATCTGGCCGCCCGGGCCGGGGTGCGCTACAGCATGGAAAATCCGCATGTGTACATGACCACCAACGCCCACGGGGTTTTGAATTTATTGGAATGTATGCAGAAGCACGGGGTAAAGAAATTTGTGCTCGCCTCCACCTCTTCGCTGTACGCCGGACAGGAAATGCCTTTTGTGGAAACCCTGCCGGTGAACACCCCGATTTCCCCCTACGCGGCCTCCAAAAAAGCGGCGGAAGTCATGGCCTACACCTATCACCAGCTCTACGGCATCGATGTGTCTATCTGCCGCTACTTCACGGTGTTCGGCCCGGCCGGAAGGCCCGATATGTCGCCTTTCCGCTTTATCAAATGGATCGACGAAGGCACCCCGATCACCCTGTTTGGCGATGGCAGTCAGAGTCGGGACTTCACCCATGTGGACGATATCGCCCGCGGGACGATTGCGGCCATGCAGGAAGTCGGCTACGAAATCTTTAATTTGGGGGGCGGCAACAATCCCATCACCATCACTGCCATGATCGAAGCATTCGAACAGCAGCTCGGCAAAAAAGCGGTCATTGACCAGCAGCCTTTCCACAAAGCCGATATGATGGAAACCTGGGCCAACATCGACAAAGCCAAAACTCTTTTGGGATGGGCGCCACAGATTGATCCCTACGCTGGATTTACCCAAACCGTCGACTGGTACCTCGATAATCGCGACTGGGTGAAGCATGTGAAAGTGTAACACAGGCATTCCGGCTGATGATCCGGCCTGAGGCAAACGAAGGGGGCAACCAAGGGACAGGAGAGGGCCATACACTTTTTTAAACCGCTAATTGACGCGAATAGAACACTGATATTTACCAACCACCAGCGAAGCGGGTGGTCGAAAAAGATCCCCGGCCCACAACCCAGGCAAATCAGAAACCATTAGCGAAGATTAGCAGTAAACGCCCTCCTCCCGTCCGTTTTTACCGCTGGCCTGCAGGCAGACTATCACCCCCGCTGACAAAAATGTATTTATTTTTCACTCGTTTCAAAAATTTTTGAAATAAGGTTTGCGGATAGGACATTTTATACTCAAAATACTAATTATGATAGGTTTTGCCCTCACCTGAAGGAGCGTGCGCTGGGATTTGACCGGGCGTAGCGTGCCATAGCCACGAAGCTGCAGGAGTTGGAAAATTGGGCACTTAAGAAATGGGGGAAATTTTGAATAACAATTACGTTCTCCCGACTCCCTTATCCGCATCTCCTTCGCTTTGCCATGACTGCTGAGTGTACAGAAACTGAAATTCCCCCCTGGGAAGCAGAAATTATCGATCTTTTTGTCGGTATTTTCGATGGATTCGGACTGCCGAAATCGACAGCCATGATCTACGGCACCCTGTATTGTGCGGAAGACGGGATGTTGCAGGAGGAGATCGCCCACCGCTTGCAGATCAGTGCCGGCTCCGCCAGTCAGGGGCTCAAGATGCTGCAAACCCTTGGGGCGGTAAAACGACAGTCACCCATCGGGCAGCGGCACAGTTATTACTCTGCGGAACGGTCCATGCGCCGGTTGATGGGCAACGTGGTGGAAAGTCAGCTGCAGCCCAAACTGCGCAGTGGCAAAGAGCGTCTGCAGGAACTGGCCGCCGCTATACCGGCCGAGGAAAGCCTGGCCCGGCAGCGGATCCAGACCCTGCAGACCTGGCAAAGGAAAGTTGAACGGGGCATGCCGCTCTTATCGAAAATTTTCAGCACCGGTGGAGGGAAAAGTAAATAGTAGCCGCTGATCCCTCCCTTCTCATTATTTTTAACCACTAATCCACGCGAATGGAACGCTAATTATCTTAAACAGAGGTTATACTGCTGCAAAGAAGCGGCTCTAGCATAAAGCTCCCTGTAACTGGCCCCATGCCAACAACCAAAGTAACTAGTGGTTAATTAGCGAGGATTAGCTTTATCCCTAATCCTTTCTTTTAAAGCGTTATACGCACTCATAATTCAATCCTCTAAATACAAACTTAAAAACCATGACAAAAATCGCAATTATTGGACTAGGCTATGTAGGCCTCCCCCTTGGACTTCGATTTGCCGAATCCGGTGTTTCCGTTCTCGGGTTGGATGTAGACAAAAAAAAGACTGACGCCATCAATGCCGGACAATCCTACATCAAACATATCTCCGCCGACAGCATTCAATCGGCAAGGGACAGTGGGAATTTGGAAGCCAGTACTGACTTTTCCAGAGTTGCGGAGGTCGAAGCGGTACTCATCTGTGTTCCCACACCCCTGAACAAGTACCGTGAACCGGATATCAGCTATGTGCTGGAGTCAGGAAAGGCAATTGCGCCGTATTTGGGAAGTCAGAACGCGGGCAAGAAACCCAAACTCGTGATCCTCGAAAGCACTACCTACCCTGGTACCACCGACACCGATTTACGTGAAGTGCTGGAATCTGGTTCGGGCTTAAAAGCCGGTGAAGGTTTCCATTTGGCCTTTTCACCCGAACGCGAAGATCCCGGCCGAGTAGACCACTCGGTCAAAACCATTCCCAAGGTGATGGGTGGGTATTCCGAAGCCTGTTTAAAGCGTTGTGTGGCCCTCTACAGTCTGGCATTGGATTCTGTACACCCGGTTTCCAACTGTCGGGTAGCGGAAGCCTCAAAACTTACAGAAAACATTTTCAGGTCAGTAAACATTGCATTGGTCAATGAATTAAAAATGGTCTTCCATGAAATGGATATCGATGTTTGGGATGTGATTAATGCCGCGGCAACTAAACCTTTTGGCTATATGCCCTTTTACCCTGGTCCCGGGTTAGGCGGACACTGTATTCCCATTGATCCTTTTTATCTCACCTGGAAAGCAAAAGAAGTGGATCAACATACCAGATTTATCGAACTCGCCGGAGAGATTAATACTCATATGCCGGACTATGTGGTCGACCGGGTTGCTGAAGCCTTAAACAATGAGAAAAAATCAATTAACGGATCCAAAATCCTCCTCCTGGGGATTGCCTACAAACCCAATGTGGATGACGACCGCGAATCCCCGAGTTATGTGCTGATGGAAAAACTGGAAGAAAAAGGCGCCGAGGTCTCATTTCATGACCCGCATGTTCCGGAAATCCGTCACACCCGCGAGCATCCACAATTCGCCGGACTTAAAGGGGTGGAGATTAGCGACGCCTATGACCTTGTTCTCGTTGCCACCCATCACGAAGAATACAAAACGTTCGACTTCAGTGACTATTCTTGTCCGGTAGTGGATACACGTAATTGTATTACGAAACGTCCTGAAAAATATTATCGGGCGTAAAAGCGAAAGCAGTTTATAGCCTAGCATCGTCATTTAGTGTCTTCTTCATCAAAAATATCTGTCGTAATTTTTCTACGACCTGCTCGTCCGCAAGCGTTTAGTATGGAAAGGGTGGTTGAACGATTTACCTCGGGATTTTCTGAAGAGATCGACTGGCGAGTTTGTGTGCTTCCTTATCCACGGACGCATCCGGTTGATTGGATACGAAATGGATTATATGCACGGAAAAAAAAAGCGGATGTATATCATATCTCTGGAGAGTCTCATTTTCTGAGCATTTTTCTCCCTCGAAAGAAAACCATTCTCACGGTTCATGATTGCATTGTGCTCGATAAATTATCGGGGGTAAAACAATTCTTGATGCGCTGGGGCTTTTTTGCGCTTCCTTCGTGGTGGGTGGGGACAGTGACCACTATATCTCAGGCGAGCCTCGAAGAGTTAAGGAAATGGACCAAGCTTCGGTTAAAAAATGCGGTGGTCATCCCGGACCCGCTCCCATTTGATGTGGATTGTACAAAACTAAAACAACCATCCGATTCAGAACTCGTGTTTCTCACCATCGGAACCAAGGCGAACAAAAATATCGAAAGATGTATTGAGGCAGCATCTGGACTATCCTGCAAACTGCTGTTAATCGGCCGATTAACACCTTCGATGATTAATAGCTTAGAAAGTTTAAAAATTGAATATGAAAACCGCTATGATTTAAGTGATGAAGAGCTTCTGCAAAGCTATAGGGACGCTGACTGTTTACTTTTCCCCTCCCTTGCAGAAGGTTTTGGTATGCCGATTTTGGAGGCGCAGGCGATGGGAATTCCGGTGATTACCAGTAATTGTTCCAGTATGCCTGAGGTTGGGGGAGAGGGGGCTCTTTATGTGGAACCAACTTCAGTTGAATCCATAAGGAAATCAATAAAGGATATATTATCTGACCAGGAGCTCGTTAAAAGATTGTGTAAAGAGGGTAATGAAAATGTTGGGCGATTCTTACCTCACTCAGTTGCAAGGCAATACATAGAATTATACCAGAAAATCGAAACTGATGAGGAAGTAGTATGAAAGGGATTATTTTGGCAGGTGGATCAGGCACTCGACTGCATCCGATTACCTTGGCGGTAAGTAAGCAGTTGATCCCAGTGTATGATAAACCGATGATCTATTACCCGTTGTCAGTGCTCATGCTGGCCAGTATCCGTGAGGTGTTGATTATTTCCACCCCACAGGATTTACCTGCATTTGAGCGCTTATTGGGGGATGGTTCGGAGCTGGGATGCAGTTTCTCTTATGCTGAACAGCCCGAGCCCAATGGACTGGCCCAGGCCTTTATGATTGGAAAAGACTTTATCGGGGATGACAGTGTAGCCCTGATTCTGGGCGACAATATTTTTTATGGCTCCGGATTCGGAAAGCTCATTCGTCAACACACTAACCCAGAGGGAGCTGTGGTGTTTGCCGCCCCGGTCAAAGACCCCGAACGCTATGGGGTGGTGGAGTTTGATGAGCAGGGATGTGCGGTTTCCATCGAGGAAAAACCTGCAACCCCCAAAAGCAATTACGCCGTGCCCGGCCTGTATTTCTATGACAACGACGTGGTGAAAATAGCAGAATCCATTGAACCCTCTGCCCGTGGGGAATACGAAATAACCTCTGTGAACCAGGAGTATCTATGTCAAAGCAAACTCACTGTGGGTGTGTTTAATCGTGGGGTTGCATGGTTGGATACCGGTACATTTGCCAGTTTAAATGAGGCATCCACGTTTGTGAGGGTGATTGAAGAACGTCAGGAAACTAAGATTGGCTGCATTGAAGAAATGGCATATTATTCGAAATTTATCACCAGGGGACAGTTGATGGAATTAGCCAAAAAGTATGGAAAATCGGGATATGGCGAATATTTAATGAGAGTGTCATCTTTGAACTCATGAGTTCATTTGTAAAAACAATATATTTGTGTGTAAATAATTGAAAAAAACTAATGTAACCGAACCTTTTCTGCCACCACTTGAAGAATACGTAGAGTATTTAAAAGGAATTTGGGAGCGAAATTGGCTGACCAATCAAGGGCCGTTGGTGGCAGAGCTTGAGCGAAAGCTGCAAGTCTATCACCAAATAAAAACACCGGTCCATTGTATTACCAACGGGGCTATGGGATTATCTATTGCGCTAAGGGCTTTGGGGGTGGAAGGGGAAGTGATTACGACTCCGTTTTCTTATGTGGCAACCACCTCATGTCCTTTATGGCAAGGGTGCACGGTTAAATTTGCTGATATTGAAGAGGATACGTTAACCATAGATCCTCGAGCTGTGGAGGCTGCCATAACCCCCAAGACCGAGGCTATCTTGGCCACCCATGTATTTGGAAATCCCTGTGATGTAGAAGAGCTGCAAAAAATAGCAGAAAAACACCACGTGGCCCTCATTTATGATGCGGCCCATGCCTTTGGGGTAACCTATAAAGGGAAAAGTATTCTGGAATATGGAGACGCGTCCATGGTCAGCATGCATGCCACAAAATTATTCCATACAGTTGAAGGTGGTTTTATGGTGGCGAAAGACCCAGCTGTTTCGGAAAAAATGGAATGGATGCGGAGATTTGGTCATAATGGACCAGAGAAGTTTCATGGGATTGCCATTAACGCTAAAATGAGTGAGTTTCATGCCGCAATGGGGTTATGTAATTTTAATCATATAGATGAAATCGTTTCAAATAGAAAAGAAATTTGTCAAAGATATAATGAAGAATTAGAAAATAAGATACCGACATCCGAATATGGATCTTTAACGCCTGTGAAATATAGAAAAGCTTCTTCCAGAAACTATTCTTACTACCCCGTTTTATTCAAAAATACAGAAGAGTTATTGTCTTCCGTGAAGGATTTGAACGAATATAACATATTTCCGAGAAGGTATTTTCATCCATCTTTAAGTCAGATTGATGATTTTGATTCTGGGGACAGTCAGGTGCCAACAACACTAGATATTGCAAATCGGATATTGTGTCTACCTTTGTCAAACAATCTTAAAGATGAAGATTTGGAAATAATTATCAAAACTATAAAAAAATAATTATGAACAATTCAAAATTTGCAGTAATGCAACCTTACTTTTTTCCGTATATAGGATATTTCCAACTAATACAAGCGGTCGATAAATTTGTAATTTATGATAATATTGAATTTACAAAAAAAGGGTGGATGAATCGTAACCGAATTCTGGTGAATGGTATACCTCAATACTTTACGGTAAACGTTGAAAAGGGGTCGGACTACGCCATGGTCAATGAGCGTAATGTATCAAATGTCTTTGTTAAAGAACATAAAAAGATTCTTGCAAAAATAGAAGGAAACTATCGAAAGTCATCGTATTTTGATGAAACCTTTCCTGTGATTAAAGAATGCGTGGTATGTAAAGAAATCAATCTTTTTGAATATATCAATTATTCAATAAGAAAGATTGTTGAGCATTTAGAAATTAAAACTGAACTTATAATATCTTCTACATTGTCAATAGACCATTCGTTAAAGAATAAGCACAAGCTTTGGGCGATAAGTAAGAGTCTTAATATAAAAAAATATATTAATCCTCTTGGAGGTAAAGACCTGTATGAAAAAAATGAATTTTTGGAACATGGTGTAGATTTAATGTTTCATCAGGCTAAATTAAGTGAATATCCCCAAATTGGTTCTGTAAGTTTTATCCCGGCATTGTCGATTATAGATGTGCTGATGAATTTAGGGAAAGAGGGTACAAAAGCCTATTTAGAGGATTATCATTTGCTTTAAGAATCAATTTGTTTGATGTATATCAAATATAGCGAATGTGAAAGTTGGTGACTAAAAAAATTATAGGGGGAGTGAAAGGGTTTAGATTATATGACAATGCATCTAATCCTTTGAAGGCCGTAAACTCAAATAATGGTTTGTATGCAAATGCACGTAGTGCGTTATATGCATTAACGGAGATATGTAAATGGTCTCGAATATGGATCCCTTCATATATCTGTGGTACAGTATTAGATCCTTTCATAAAGGCAGGGATAGAAATCAACTTTTATGAAGTGGATTACAGGCTGTCATTCAACTTAAGGAGTGCCCCAATAAAAAAAGGGGATGCTGTTTTGTTGGTTAGTTATTTTGGTGTTCCTGTTGATGATTTACATTATAAAGTTCTCAAAGAGAAGGAAGTATGTATCATTGAAGACTTGAGTCAGGCGATGTATGCACTTCCCAATGAAAATGCGGATTATTCTATATACAGTCTCCGTAAATTTCTACCCGTACCAGATGGTGGAATTTGTGTATCGAATAAGCGGGTTGTTGAATGGCCTTATAATACATTTACAAAAGATAATGGGATTGAAAAAGCGATAGAGGCGATTTCTGGACGTACCTTGTTTGATCAAGGGGTTTCATCTTCAAAGGATTGGGTTGAGGCCTTCAGGGAGGCTGAAGAAAATATAAAGACGGATCTTAATAAGATGTCGCTATTTACACAATCTCAAATGCATGGTGCTATTGATTTGGGTAAAGAAAAAAATCAACGAATTAGAAATTTTGAGTATTTACATTCTAAGTTAAAACATATTTCGTTAATTCAGGACCGTAAAAATGGAGTACCATTAGGATATCCAATCATCGTATCTCAACGGGATCAGGTACGTAGGATTTTATTTAGAAAGGAAATATATCCGCCGATACATTGGAATATCGATGATGTAGTGCCTCAGGAGTATGCAGATAGCCATAAGCTAAGTTTGGAAATTATGACAATCCCATGCGATGGATGTTATGATCAAGATGATATGAAAAAGGTTGCAAATATTTTATTGGAAAGCTTGAACAGATAATGACAAGTTTAACTGAAGAATTTAAAAAGAGTGAAAACCTAGAAGAGGTTCTGTCAAAGATTAATCATCTAATCGAACCCTTGAACGTTTGTCCGACGCAGCACCCGACGAAGCCGGTACTTTTAATTTTTGGATGTCCCCGGTCAGGAACTACATTATTTCTCCAATGGTTAGCTTCATTGGGGACATTTGGATATCCTACAAATTTAATGGCTAGGTTTTTTGGAAACCCAGCCTTTGGCTGTGAAATTCAAAAAGCATTAATCGAATTTGATAAGGGGAATCAGTTGGGTTTAGCCCCTCACGCTGAGGAGTATTCATCTTCATTAGGTAGAACAAAAGGTGCATTAGCGCCAAGTGAATTTTGGTACTACTGGCGCAGATTCTTTAAATTTCAAGACGCCCAGAAATTAAGTGAAGCTGAATTGGATGCTGTGGATGCAGTGTCGTTTTTAAATGGATTGGGAGCGATGGAGCAGGGTATTGGAAAACCCTTAGCCTTGAAAGGCATGTTTCTGAATTGGCATATACCTTACTTAAATTCGATTTCAGATAAATTCATTTATGTTTCAATAAAGAGGGATTTATGCGATGTGGCAAAATCAATGTTGGCCTGCCGCGAAAAATATACCGGAAGCCAGGAAGGCTGGTGGTCATTTAAGCCACCCCAATATAAAGAATGGTTAAATTTAACACCGCCGGAGCAAGTCGCAAGACAGGCATATTATACGCAACAGGCGGTAGATAAGGGATTAATGCATGTTCCAAAAGAACGGGTTTTAGAAATATCGTACGAAGAATTTTGTGCAAATCCTCAACTAATTTATAAAAATATTTATGAAAAATATAAAGTATCTGGATGTCATATCCCCCTGAGATACTCAGGTGAAAAAAAATTTACTAAAAAAGCAAAATATAATTTTAGTGTGAACGATATTGAGAAAATTAATGAGGCACTAGAAAATTTAATCTCAAACAAAATATAAAATATGAAAACAATGGTTATTGGTCTAGGTCCAGAATACAATTATCCTAAATCTTTTGATGTGTGGAAAAATGCAAATACCAGATATGCGAGTAATCATGGTGCATCCCTTATATCGAAATCGATTATTGATGAATTTGACGCTGATTATATTGATGATTTCACAGATATAAAAAAATTACGCAACGAATATGATTATTGCGTGTTAGCAACATCAACACATATACACCCTAATCGGGATGTAACTGAGTATGCTGAAGTTATCGAAAAGCTTGATTTACCAACTTTAGGTTTTTCATTAGGTATACAGGATTATCATACTAATACTGGAAATATCACAAAAATTCACCCATCTGTTGTACGTTTATTGAAAGCTGTAGGTGATCGATCTGAATTTATTGGTGTAAGAGGACCTTATACGGCATCTGTATTGTACAAATTTGGGTTTAAAAATGTAGTGCCAATTGGTTGTCCTACACTATATAGAAACGGGGATAAAAACTTTAAAATACAAAAAAAGAGAAGTTATAATAACCCCTTGGTTGTGTTTCATCATACGATGTTTAAAGATTGTATTGACTTGTTGAAATCTTGCGACTTTCTGGGTCAGGATTATGAGGATGAGATGCTGTTTACAGATCATCTTGATGATGACACCCTCTTGAAAGAATACATTGAAACTAAATATAGTTATGGATCTGATAATGTTCTGCGAGAACTAATAAAAAAACGGGGTAAATGGGTCAATACTTCATCTGAATGGTTGGATATGGTTGGGAAACAGGATTTTGTAATTGGTCCACGCATACATGGATGTATCGCTGCCATAACACAAGGGGTTCCGGCATTGTTAACTCCTCGGGATCTCAGGGTGTTGGAATTTGCTGAGTTCTATGGGCTTCCGTATGTGCCAATGTCTGAAGTGCAAAAATATTCTTTAGAAGAATTATATGATACGACAAATTATGAAAAATTTAACAAGAATTTCCCTGTTAAATATCAGAACTTTTTGTCTTTCCTATCAGAAAACAATGCCCCGCATGTCTTGAATGCAGACGACTGTACAGAAGGAATGACATTTACTGTAAGAGACTTTATAGCATCTAATTATATTGCATGTAATGAAATTGAAGAAATTAATAGAAAAATTGAATCTTTGGATGGTAAATACTATAAATTGTTAAAGCGAAAAATTAAAACTGTTTTAAAAAAATTAAATATTATATAAAATATTTTGGAAAATATGGGAAGTACTCTCCGTCAAAGGGCGACATCAGGACTCGTTTGGAGTGCGATCGAAAGATTTGGACAACAGGCATCTGTATTCATAATTCAGATCATACTTGCGAGAATCCTTGCTCCCGAGCAATTCGGTCTCATTGCCATGGTCGCGGTGGTCATGAGGTTAAGTGGTATTATTGTAGATGCGGGTTTCAGCCAGGCATTGGTACAACGCAAAAACATTGGAGATGCAGATATATCAACTGTATTTTACTTCAATCTTTTTGTTTCTTGTGCAATGGCTTTAGTTATTTGCTTGCTTGCACCATATGTTTCGAATTTTTACGGATTTTCAGAGTTAACTTTAATTCTCAGGGTATTGACAATTCGATTAGTGATAAGTGCTTTTGGCTCAGTTCAAGGAGCGATATTTGCAAGAAAGTTAGCATTTAAGAAAATATTTTGGGTAACTCTGCCCTCTACTGTAGTTTCAGGAATTATATCCATTATAATGGCCTATAATGGTTTTGGCGTTTGGGCATTGGTTTGGCAAAGTATTATCAGGGCCTTTCTATTATCATGTGTTTACTGGGCTTATTCAAGTTGGCGCCCCAAATTTGTTTTTGATATAAAGTGTCTTAAAGAAATGTTCCCCTATGGGTCCCGTCTGGCCATGACATCCTTTTTGCATCAGGGGTTTCAAAATTTATATGTTTTGGTGATCGGCAAAGTGTTTTCAGCTTCGGATCTTGGGTATTTTCAACGGGCAAGATCGCTACAACGTTTGCCTGTAGATAATATTCATGGGATTATATCCCGTGTAACGTTTCCTTTATTTAGCTCGATTCAGGATGATCCGCCCCGGATGAAAAGGGGAATGTGCAAGGCGCTCCAGTTTTCAACTCTCTTGGTATTTCCCGGAATGGCTCTGTTGGCTGCGATTGCAGAACCACTTGTGCTGGTATTGATAGGAGAAAAATGGTTGCCTTCTGTTCCATATTTAAAATGGTTATGTTTCGTGGGTGCCCTGTTTCCATTGCATTCTATGAATATTAATTTGCTTTCAGCCATTGGTCGTTCAGACAAGTTACTTAGATTAGAGATTATTAAAAAATCTATTCTTATACTTAACATTTTTATTACTTATCGTTTTGGGATTATTGTGATGATATACGGTTGGGGGATATCATCTGTAATTGGGCTGTTCATAAATACATACTATACAAAAATATATATCGACTATAGATTCTCTGAACAAGTTATGGATGTATTTCCAGCCATCGGTATTGCGCTATGTGTATTTTCGATAAATCATTTAGCGGTTAACTTATTGAACTTAAATGAGTATATGAAACTTTTGGTATCGTTGTTTGGTGGTTCAGTTATTTTGACCTGTGGACTAAAATATTTTATAAGGAATGAGTTAAAAAAAGATATATGCTCCATGTTGACAAGAGTTCCATTCCTGAAGTGGGCAAATAATGTCATTATGTGAATAATTGACAACTTTGTTTCTTTAAAATGCAAATTTAGATAATAAAAGAAAAATATAATAGATATAATGACGACAAATGTAATGGTTTCTGTTTGTGTGGTTACATACAATCATGAAAAATATCTAAAAGAGGCTTTAGATAGTATATTATCTCAACAGACAAATTTTCCTTTTGAAATTTGTATAGGTGAAGATGAATCCACAGATAATACACCAAATATATGTTTGGATTACGCATCTAAGTTTCCTGATCTTATAAGACTCTTTACACGATCTGAAAAAGATAAGATTTATATTAATGGAGTAAAAACAGGCAGATATAATACCAGAGAAACCATAAACGCTTCACGTGGTAAATATATTGCGATGTGTGAAGGTGATGATTATTGGACGGATCCGCTTAAGTTGCAAAAACAAGTGGATTTTCTTGAACTACACCATGAGTATCCAGCATGTGTGCACCTTGCTGAAACTAAAATAGAAACAGGGAATTTTCAAAAAGAAGTATTTCCGGAACTCCCCAAAGACCAAACATTTACAGTTCTAGATTCACTGGACCACACGAAAATGTTTGCGGCTACTGCCAGTTTGGTGTTTAGAAAAATGAATTTTTTTAATGAGCCATGGATGAATGAGTGTTTCATGGGAGATCGTATCATTTTTTCAACCCTAGCAGCAAAGGGACCCATTGCGGTGATTCCGGATGTAATGTCGGTTTATCGACGACACGATGGGGGAGCGGTTGCCAACTTTATGACAAATTCCGGCGTGTTGGCAGGAAAAAAATCCCGGGTTGTCTTTTTTGAAAATATTGGAGAGGTCGTGGGTACCTCGTATGACGTTGAAGTGAAGCGAATCATGGGGTTACGGTACTTTACAAAAGAGTATGCAAGAGCGTGTCTGCTACCTGGGAAACTTTCCTTTAAGCAACGTGTGAAGGGACTCTGTGATGCAATCTTCCGAAAACCCTATTGGGGTTCATTTATAAAAACACCAGGAAGGTTTCGGGAAGTAGTGGGATGGGCGAAAGTAGTTCTTTCCCCCGTGAAAAGAATGTGCATCAAAAAATAGTCGTGTTGCTTGTGGATACAGGATTTCCATTTTTTCAAAACATAAACATAAACCAAATGCGGAAATCTTATGAATATTAAAGCCCTTGTACCTGTACGTAGTGGATCCATGCGTGTATCTAATAAAAACATCAGACCTTTTTGTGATTCAACTCTTCTAGAAGAGAAACTTAAACATTTGTTGGCCATTGAAGAACTATCGGGTGTAGTGGTGAATTCAAATGATGATCATATGTTAGAAATTTCCGAACGAATGGGTGCGGAAACCGTGAAACGTGATCCACACTTTGCGAGCAACAGCGTTTCAATGAGTGATGTGTATGTGGACATGGCGGAAAATATGGATTGTGAACATATTATGTTCGCAAATGTCACCAATCCTTTGTGCAATACCGAAACGTACCGAAAGGCCATTTCTCAGTACCATGTGATGGGCAAAGAACATGACTCGCTCGCATCTGCGGCGTATGTGAACGAGTTCCTTTGGTTGGATGGGAAACCTACAAACTATGATGTGGTTCATCAGCCCCGCTCACAGGATTTACCTCCGATTACCCGGCTTACTTTTGCGTTTTGTTTACTCCCCCGTTCATTGATGATCGCCCGGAAAAATGTCATTGGGGAAAAACCGATGATGTTTGTAACGGATGAAATTGAGGCGGTGGATATCGATACTAACCTTGATTTCTTCATTGCGGAAGCGCTGTACCGAAAAATTGTATTGGAAGGCCGTAACCCAAATGATATTTTATCATAATTTTGGTCTATAAATCATGAGCCTAAAACATAAATTCAGAAGACAACTCGCGACGCTTCAGGGACAACGGCGTTTTGAGAAACTTAAAAATAAGCATCAAGGTCAAGTAGGTTTGGTGGTGGGAAACGGACCGAGTTTAAAATTTGTGGATTTGGAAAACCTTGCCAGTTTAGTGAGTATCGCATCTAATAAAATCTATTTGGGTTTTGACAATACCAGTTGGCGCCCGGATTATTTTTCAGTGGTAGACAAATTGATTGCTGATGAAATCTCGTCGGAAGCCCCTAAATACTTTGACGAAATATTTTGCTCAAAAGCGGTTTCGCATCATTTCCCTGTTACCCGAACCTGTGCATGGACTTACAAGCAAGCAAACGATAAAGAGTTACAATTTTCTTCAAATATATCAGAAGGAATTGGTTCCGGGTATACCGTTACGTATGAAAATATTCAATTTGCAGTGCATCTGGGGTTAAACCCCATTTATCTCATAGGTTGCGACCATTATTTCATTGGGGACGAAGACAAAACCAATGGCGTCGCGATTACCGCCAACGAAGCAAAGAATCATTTTATAAAAGGGTATAGGAAACCTGGAGCGAAAGTGAACCCTGCGATGGTCAATGAGATGACCGAAGCCTACGATCGTGCTGGTAAGTGGGCTCAAAAAAACGAATGGAAGATATATAATGCAACGCGTGGTGGGCACTTGGAAGCATTTCCACGTGTGAATGTAGAAGAAATTTTGACAACGAAGAAAAGAGGCTGATCATTTCTTACAATCCACAATTATTCGGACGTAAATTAGGTGTGGATTGGTAGGTATCTATTTCAAGTAGAGAGGATCGAGCAAAGTCGTTTAGCCGATATGTATTTGCTTAAGGTAATCGTTAAATAATGGAACTCTTTCAAATTGAGCCTCAAAAGGCTTTCGTAAGCGTGTGTATAATTACCTATAATCAGGTGTCTTATATACGGGAATGCATAGAAAGTGTTTTGATGCAAAAAACCGATTTTTTAACAGAAATTGTGATTGGAGAAGATGATTCATCTGATGGAACACGGGAAATATGTCAGGAATATGCCGAGAAATTTCCTGAGAAAATCAGATTGTTTTTGAGAGATCGTAAAGATGTTCAATACATTAACAACACCCCAACCGGACGGTATAATTCAATGGAAACCCGGCGGGCGTGTCGGGGAAAATATATCGCGTATTGTGAAGGGGATGATTATTGGACGGACCCGCATAAACTACAGAAACAGTTTGATTATCTTGAAGATAATACGGATTGCGCTGTTTGTGGGACTTTTGTTAAAGTGCTTGGATCGACTAAAGGAGAAGAAAGCACTCTCTATGATGAAGACGTTTGCTTAGATTATCTCCATGAAGATTTCGTACGAGAAGGTGCAATTTTACAGACTTGTAGCATTATGGTGCGTGTTTCGGATATACCGGAATTTCCCGAATGGACGAATCGTGTAATTTGGGGAGATTGGTGTCTTTTTCTCCTGGTAACAAGGCATGGGAAGAAAGCGCACATTCTACCTGAAGAATGTGCTGTATATCGAATGCATGGCAAGGGAACCTATTCAGGTGCAACAGAGCGCAAACGGGGGTTGGTCGTCGTGAGCATGTGGGAAGAATTGGTGGCTTGGGATCGCAAACGATACTTGCCGTTACTAAGAGATAAGCTGGGAGCGGTCTATCCATTCCTCGCTCTATGCAAATTACAAGTTGGAGAAATCCCTCAATTTTTTAAATATTCGATTTTGGCTACTTTTAACAAAGCTTCATGGAAACATGTATTTACTAAATCATGAATGAAATACATTTATCATGTTGTATACCCACTTCTGGGAGATACGAAACGTTGTTGGAAACGATTCGTTTACTGGCTACACTGGCTACGCCATCGATACAAATTGAATTTGTGGTGGTCGATCAAACGGACCTTGAGCAGGTGCCACCGGATATTGAAACGAGACTTCGTGATAAAGCTGATTCGCATTCCGTATGCTACGAGCATACCGTTGTTAAAAATGCAAATGCAGCTAGAAATCGCTGTGTGCAGTTAAGTAAGGCAGAACTATTGGTCTTCTTGGACGATGATATTTTACCGGGACCAGGTTTACTGGAGTGTTTGCATAAACATTTATCAAAGAACCCTGCTTTGGTGGCTGCCACAGGTCAGTGTTATCATCGGGATGTAAAAAAAGACGTGGATTGGCAGACACTTACGGTTTCGCAACCGGAGCAGGGAACCACACCTCATTTTTCAGCCCTGAGTTCCACTCAACTTGAGTACGGTTTAAAGAATCATGTTTTAGTGGGGGCATGTATGGCTGTTCGCAAATCTGCGGTGATTGCGGTGGGGGGATTTGATGAACAGTTAAAAAGTTATTGTGACGAAGGTGATCTGAGCAAGCGCTTGGAGCGGGTCTTCGGTAAAGAAACTTTCATCTTTGATCCTGCCGTGTACATTGTACATTTACGCACCCCTTCCGGTGGCCATAAAATAAACATGAAAGGGCATGGGAAAAAGGAAAAGGATATTATTACCAGTATTCTACTTTACATGCTGCGGTATGAAGGACGATTGATTTACACCTTCTTTCGTTCCTTACGGATTGGACCTCTACGAAAAGAAAATGTCACAGATCCACGTAAGTGGTTTATGGCAATTGGAGCATGGGCGGGCGCCTGGTCATTTTGTTTAAAAAATTTGAATCGGGTGATGAGTCCATTTTCTGCGACGCTGACTCCTGAAAAACTTGGGCTTGCTGTGGGGAGAGGGGATTGTTCATGACGAAGCTGAAGTTGATGCTGTGTGGGGGATTGGGTAATCAGTTGTTTGAGTATGCCTTTGCTCGTGCTCTCTCTTTGCGATGTGGATTGCCGCTGGAACTGGATGCGGTGACAATGTTTAAACAGGATAAGATGTATAAACGTCACTATGAATTGGATGCATTTATCCTTTCCGATGACGTACAGATCTGCAGGCATCCACAAAAGTTTCACCGGATCGAACGCAAGATCCAGTGTCAATTGGACCGATATCGATCTGAAAATCACCGCCGATATCTACAGGAAGTCCGCCCCTTTCGTTATCAAAAGGAGTTGCTGACCTGGAAACCTGAAACAGCAGTGAAGATTTTGGGGTATTGGCAGTGTGAATCCTATTTTTCAGATTATGCTTCTGAAGTGAAAAATGAACTTGGATTTAAAAGCCCACCCCTCTCAACAAACTGGGCCCGAAAGATTAGTGGAAATGATCATGCAGTGATGGTGCATATTCGACGGGTTCAATACAGTCGGTGTGTGGAAAAGGTTTATTACCATGAAGCGATGAAAAGAATGCGGGAGACTTATCCCGGGTGTCAGTTCTTCTGCTTTTCTGATGATGTATCCTGGGCGAAAGAATTCCTTCAAGATCAGGAAGATTGTGTTGTGGTGGACCAGGAAAAGGGCTCTGCCATTGAAGATCTGAAATTGATGACCTGTTGCCGGCATTTCATTATTGCCAACAGTAGTTTTAGTTGGTGGGCGGCGTGGTTGGGTGAAAAGCAGGACAGTTTAGTCTTTGCACCTCCCGTTAGTTTATGGGATAATCCTGAAATTATACCTTCTAGTTGGATACAAATAAATAATTAATATGAATATTTTGTTTTTTTCTAGAAAAAAAGGTAACACAAAAGATCGAGCTTTAGCCTTAAAAAGACTGGGTCATGAAGTGTTTGAAATTTATCCGGAAGATATATTGCCTAAAAATAAATTCCTGAAAAAACTATTGTATCATACAGGAGGGGTAGGATATGGACATGTTTTTTGGAAGAAAATAAAAAAACAAATTCGTGAAAACAAATATGATATATGTTTCCTTAACCAGGAAAATTTTCTCTCGAAAAGAGTTGTGACAAAAATTAAAGAGAATTGTTCAGGTATTATTCAATATATAAATGACGATCCTTTTAATGGTAAAAATAAATTATTTTGGCATGCAGTAAGATCTTCTATTCCGTTATACAACATGGTTGTTGTTGTAAGGGAGCCAAATGTTAAAGAAGCTAAGGCGCTTGGTGCCCAAAAAGTATTGAAAGTTTATATGTCAGCTGACGATATACGACATGCAGAGCCTCAACTAAGTGATGAGGATATTAGAAGGTATAAATCAGATGTGTTGTTTGTGGGGACATTTTTTGAAGATCGTGATATATTTATGTATGAGTTAATAAAAGAGGGTGTTGATGTCCATATATATGGAAATAATTGGGAAAAAAGTAAAATTTATTCAAAGATAAAAAAACATGTAAAATCAACAGCGGTGACTGGAAATGAATATGCTAAGGTGATAAAGTCTTCTAAAATATCTTTATGTTTATTGTCTAAAAACAACAGAGATGAGTATACTACTAGAAGCATGGAAATACCTTCGATCGGGACATTTATGTTGGCGCAACGAAGTGGTATTCATAAACTTTTGTATAAAGAAGGTGAAGAGGCTGAATTTTTTAGTGATATAGAGGAATGTAAGAAAAAAATAAAATACTTTCTGAATAATGATATAAAACGAGAGGAAATTGCATACTTAGGGCATTTGAGATTTTTAAAAAATAAACATACCGTTACGGAACAAATAAAATGTATAATAGAATCATATGAGCAAAGAAATATCTAACATATTTATAATAGGTCTCCGGAGGTCTGGAACGACAATTTTTTGGGAGACGTTTAGACAAGATGAGCGATTCATTGCATATGATGAACCGTATAATCCACATTTGATTGATTTACCTGAAGAGCATTCAAAATGCGTTCGTAAGGAATTTATTTCATTATATAATGATGATCCGGAATTATTTAGGTTAATGTTTAGTCCTATAACTGTGGAGCAGGAAAGCTCTAAATATCTTACTTCTTCTCAGAAAAAATATTTAAAATGGTTATTAAAAGGAAAGAGACCTGTATGTATAGATTTCACAAGGATGAATTTCAAACTTGAAGAGCTATATGAAATTGACCCAAACGCACAAGTTATACATTTAATTCGAGATGTTAGAGAGGTGGCGATATCTCATATTATAAAAAGGATTTCAAGGTCTGCCGGTTTTGTTACAAAGTTAAAATCACTGATACGGACAAAATTATTTTGGGTATTAACATGTCGATGTAACGGATATGGTTTTCAGACGATATATAAATCGCTCTTAAAGGAAGGTGCGGTTAGTAAACCTTACAAAGAAAGCGTACGGCAAATATCGATGGTATGGAAAGTGGCAACAGAAGCAGTTGAAATGGATGGAAGGCGACTTTGGGGTAATAAATATTCTACTGTCATACTGTCAGATTTTATAGACTCGCCTGAAAATATAATGACTCAATTATATGAAAAATTTGGTTTGGATTGTGATGAATTAAAATATGAGAAAGTTAAAAAGTTAAATAAAAACCCTCTACTTTTCCATAATAAATGGAATGCCCTTATTAGGGATTTAGAAATAGTTTCATATAAAACTAAAATTTGAGATTATAATGACTGATGATATTTTGTGTGGAATTTGTTTGATGGTTTTTGCAGTATTTCATGCATTATTTCGATACTTGTGTAGTAGAGAAAAGTTTGATCTAGGTGACATTGCGATATGGATGACTTGTGTATATGTTGGTCTGGGACCATTGTTATCTAGATTAGCGGGTTATAATGAGGTTTATGAATCTAATACTATATATGGAAGCGTGTTGATTTGTGCGTTATTGTATATATTTGGTATTATGATTTCACAGAATTATTCCAGGAAATACATAACTAAATGTAATAATATTAGTCGAGGAAATTTTTATACGAAATTTGGTTTGCAACAATTTGTTCTGTTCTTACCCAAAATTAAATTTATATATATCATACTGGGATATTTAGTTGTTTGGCTGTACCGTATAGCTGAAATTAAAGGGGGGGGTGGGTTTTCAGGGACTGAAGGTCTGTCTGTTACCTTGTCTATTCCTTATTGGTTGGTTGTTTTGCATTTTGTATTTCGTGCAATGCCCTTTGTATTGATTTTCTATATGTTATATATGATACACATTAAAAGAGCATCATTACTTATTTTTTCTCTTTTGATATTTGAAACTGTATACACGTTTACAAACGGTAGAAGGGATATGTTAAATGTTCTTATTATCTATGCAGTTGCTTTATTGTTGTTTAATCAGCGATTAAAACTTAGATATGTATTTGCGTTTTGCGTGATTTTAATCTTACTCCTGAAATTAATATTTCCATATTTTTATCAGTTTCGGTTGAGTATTCAGGAAAATAAATCTTCATATAATGGTATTGATATTTCTCAGGCTTTAGATGATGTAAAGTTAAGGTCTGAGGATAAAGAGTATAATTCCTATAAATTCCGCGAAAATATTCAAAGAAGAGCTCGGATGAATTACATGTGGATTGAGGTTGTACAAGGAGTTGTAAACAACAGTAAACCCTTGTATGGTGAGGTCCAATTTTCAGCAATAATGAGTACAATACCTCGCCATTTACGACCTAGTAAATATTGGCAGGATAACGCATTAATTATTCAAAAAGCTTATGGGTTACGTGCAATGGATGCCTCAGACAATTTTATTGCTGTTGGTTATGCTGATTTTAAATATATAGGTGTATTGATTAATGGAATTTGGTTAGGTTGTATTTTAACGTTTGTGCCCATTATTTTAGTCAAATGCTTTAATGAATATCCATTTGTGGTAGTTTTGGTATTTTGCCATATTTTTCCGTTGGCATTAGATTTTGAGATTTCTCCAACAACTATATATGCAACTGTTCGTTCTGTTTTGGTCATATTAACAGTGAGTTACATTTTAAAATATTTAGTTCCTAGATCAAAAGTTGCTCATTTCTAATGAAGAAATTATAAAAGGACTAATATCTTGAAACTTTTCATTGATGGTTCAAATCTGCGTCAGGGTGGCGGGGTCACGCATTTACAGGAGGTCCTTGCTGCGGCGAAGCACAAAAATTATGGTTTTGAAACTATCGTAGTATTGGTTCCGACATCCACAAAAGCACGCATTACAGAAATGGATACTGTAAAATGTACGACCCATCCTGAGGTGGATCGTGGAGGCTGGAGAACTGAGTGGTTTCGCCGGGCTCACCTCTCAGCTATGCTCGAGGGCTGTGATCTGTTATGGGTACCAGGTGGAACGTATTCAGGAGGATTTACACCGTATGTGACGATGGTGCGTAATTTTCTTCCGTTTGACATTCCGGAACGGAATCGGTTTAAATATTCCAAGACCTGGCTGCGGTATGTGATATTAAAGCACCTCCAGTTAAAAAGCTTTAAGCGGGCTGCGGGTCTGATTCATATTTCTGAAAAAACCCAAGAGGTGATCTCGGACTATGCTGAACTCCCCGGGGTACAGCAAACCGTGATACATCATGGATTGAACGAGCGCTTCCTCCATGCTCCCAGGCCGGCTCGTGCCTTTTCAAAGTTCACGCCCGAGACTCCGGCCCGGCTACTGTATATTTCCCCGATTAACTTGTATAAACATCAGGATGTGTTGGTGAAGGCGGTATACAAGTTACGTCAGAAGGGGATCCCCATCCAATTGGATTTAGTGGGGCCCGTATTTCAGCCCGCGGGAAGTCGGTTGGATGTGGTTTTGGAAGAATTGGATCCGCAGCGGGAATGGGTGACGGTACACGGGAAAGTCCCGTATGCAGAAGTCACAGATTATTATCGGAATGCAGATCTATATGTCTGCCTCTCCAGTTGTGAAACCTTTGGCATGATTCTGTTGGAAGCGATGGGTGCGGGATTACCGATCTTGTGTTCAAACAAAAGTGCGTTACCGGAAATCCATGCGGGTGCCTGTCCCGAGGTGGAGCCCGAAGATGTGGATGCGGTGGAGATCGGTATTGAAAATTTACTTCGGAGCCCCGAACAACGTGGGCAAATCGCACAACAAGCCTATGAACGGGCGAAAGAATTTTCCTGGCAGACAACTGCAGAGCGTACCTTTGCTTTCCTTCGGGAAGTGGCTCTGAATGCCAACCCTTCTTTGGAACAGGATGTTATTTAACTCTACAGAATTTTTTGTCTTTTTTACGATCACAGCCAGTGTGTATTTTTTGCTGGGCTGCTTGAAGCCCGCTTTTACTTTGTATTGGTTGACGGCCTGTTCATTCGTTTTTTACGGTTGGTGGAATCCCCCCTATTTGATTTTAATTCTTGGTTCCATCATCGTGAATTATTTGCTGGGGCAGCGTTTGGCTTCCGGTGGTAATGTATGGCTCCTGCGTTTGGGGGTTGGCTTGAACCTTGCTGCCATCGGCTATTTTAAATATGCCAATTTTTTTATGGGTACGTTGTCGGATTTAGCCGGGAAGGAATACACGCCTCTGCGAATCTTGTTACCATTGGGGATTTCGTTTTATACCTTTCAACAAGTTGCGTATTTGGTGGATGCATACAGAACCCGGACCTGTGAACGTCATCCGGTTCATTACGCTTTGTTTGTAACTTTTTTCCCGCAGTTAATTGCGGGACCGATTGTTCATCATTCCGAACTGATTCCTCAGTTAAAAGATGCAAAACGATTTGTCCCGAATTCGTCTGCAATTTATACCGGACTTACCCTTTTTTTATTAGGTCTGTTTAAAAAAGTGGTGGTGGCGGATGGATTTTCACCTTATGTCTCGGCTGTATTTAATCATGCGGATGCCGGGGGGACGGTCTCGTTTTTCGAAGCCTGGGGCGCTGTGCTTTCCTACACGCTGCAGATTTATTATGATTTTTCAGGTTATTCGGATATGGCAGTGGGGATGGCTGCAATCCTGAATATTCGGTTGCCGATCAATTTTTTCTCACCTTACCGACAAACCAGCATCATCGATTTTTGGCGTTGTTGGCACATGACCCTGTCCCGTTTTCTCAAAGACTATGTGTATATCCCTCTGGGGGGCAGTCGGGTGGGGTCATTGGGTAGGCGATATACAAATTTGATGATTACGATGTTGGTGGGGGGGTTATGGCACGGTGCAGGCTGGACTTTTGTGATATGGGGCGGGTTACATGGATTTTATCTTTTGGTGAACCATAGCTGGAGAAGATTGCCCTTTCATAAACCGTCTAGCTTTGTGGGAAGAAGTACAGCGGGTTTTCTATCATGGGGTCTTACATTTCTTTCCGTTTCTTTGGCGTGGGTCTTTTTCCGTGCAGGAACGTTGAAAGGGGCTTCTTCCATCTTGAAAGGAATGGGGGGGGCTTCCGGGTTTGTTTTACCCAAACAGATTGGTGATATTATTCCCGGGATTCAAAATCTGCCGGGGATTCAATTTCCCGGTACGGTTCCGCTGTTGGGAGGTGGAACGTTGATGGGGCTGGTCGAGCAGGTCGCTTTCATCCTTTTATTCCTTGGAGTGGCGGTTCTGGGTCGCAATCTCTATCAACTCAGTGCTCGTACGCGATTGCTTTTATTGATGCTTACGGCCGCTTTCACGATTCAACGTGTGTTCTTCAGCCCGGCCCCTTCTGAATTTATTTACTTTCAGTTCTGATGTCTAAATCCACCTTATTTCAAATCGATCAAGGCAAGGTGCAAGGGCGTGGGTTTTGGCTCTCGCTCTCGATTTCTCTTTTGGGGTATTACCTCTTATTTTCTTACGTACTCCATAAACCGCAGACGGTTGGGTATTACCGTGATTTGTATGCGGTAAAAATACAAGCGATGGAAGAGAGTGGTGATAGGCAAAAAATCGTGATTTTGGCGGGTAGCAATGGCCGGGCAAGTCATTCCGCCAAAATCGTTGAAGAGGTCACAGGGATCACTGCAATCAATATGTCCCAAACGGCTAGTCTGTCGATTGATTATCAACTTTCAAAAATAAAACCCTACCTTCACCCAAACGATATTATCTATATGCCTTTGGAATACGGACAGCTTACACGGAGTAAGCGTAGGGTACAATCCGGCAAAGAGGCACCGTATGCTGTGGCTTATGATAAAGCATCTATGAGGGATTTTACCCCGTATCGCAAATTGCGGGCACACATGTATTTTGATTTGAAGTTTTGTTTCTCCTCTGTGGTGGAGATGTATCTTTCCCACAAAGGATTTAAACGCAGAATCAGTGCTGATAATTTGAACCGGTGGGGAGATCAAACCGATCATAGTGTGGAACGGGCGAAAAAATATATCGACTACATTTCCGCGCAAGACGGTATCCCTTCGAAACCGATAAAAACCAAAGCTTACTCTGCGCAATTGGTATCTGAGTTTTTAACCTGGGCCAAAGAGCATGGCGTGCTTGTGGTGGGAGGGTACCCCACCTATATTGAAGGGGCGGAACTTCCTGAGGATGATGATCAAGCTTTGCAAAATTTTTATGTGGATCAGGGTCATCTCTTTCTTGCGCTCGATAATCGTGGCCGGTATCCCAGATCCCATTTTTTTGATACCGCATACCATCTCTGCGAACCGTATCAAATTGAACATTCTCAGCTTGTAGCAGAGGGTCTGCTTAAGCTCATCCCCGAAAATATTCTTAATCCCGAAGTATCAGAAACCCCATGAAACAAATTTTACAACATTTAGGAAACGGTGAAACCCTTTTGGCGGAAGTACCCAGTCCGGGGGTGCGGAGCGGTCATTTGTTGATTCGAACCCGTAAAACCTTGATCTCTTTAGGCACCGAAAAAATGCTCTTGGATTTTGGTAAAGGGAGTATGCTGGATAAAGCTCGTCAGCAACCGGACAAAGTGAAACAGGTTTTGCAGAAAGTGAAAACGGACGGGTTGCAGACCACAGTCCAGGCGGTGCGCAGTAAATTGGATCAGCCGATTCCGCTGGGGTATTCGAATGTGGGTGTGGTCATGGAGGTCGGGCAGGGCGTGTCGGGGTTTAAAGTGGGTGATCGGGTTTTGAGCAATGGTCCGCATGCAGAGATCATTTGTGTGCCCCAAAACCTTTGTGCAAAAATACCGGATGGCGTTTCAGATGAGGATGCGGTCTTCACCGTGGTTTCCGCAATTGGGTTGCAGGGAATTCGTTTGGCACAACCCAGCTTGGGTGAAAAATTTGTGGTCACCGGTTTGGGATTGATTGGGTTGCTTACTGTACAGCTTTTGCGTGCGCAGGGCTGTCAGGTGCTTGGTTTGGATTTTGATACGGAAAAATGTGAATTGGCTCGGTCATTGGGTGCCACGGCGGTGGATCTTTCCACAGGCGCGGATCCGTTGGCGGCGGCAGAGGTATTTGCGCAAGGGCAGGGAGTAGATGGGGTATTGATTACCGCTTCTACTAAGAGCAACGACCCGGTTCATCAAGCGGCGGAGATGTGTCGAAAGCGGGGGAGGATCATTCTCGTGGGTGTGGTGGGGTTGGAATTACAACGGGCAGATTTTTATGAAAAGGAATTAAGTTTTCAGGTGTCTTGTTCGTACGGTCCCGGACGCTATGACGATGCCTATGAGCAACAGGGACAGGACTATCCATTGGGATTTGTCCGCTGGACCGAAAATCGGAATTTTCAGGCCGTATTGAATTTGATGGCAGATGGAAAGTTACAATGCGCGGCGTTACAGAGTCATCAGTATAAACTGGACCAGGCTCTTGAAGCTTACAGCACCGTGGGTTCGGGAAGGGCCCTGGGGATTCTCCTCGATTTTGAGAGTGCAGAACAGGAGGCGACACTGTCCGAGCGGGTGGTCAATTTGGGGGAAGCCTCGGGAGAAGGGGCTGCGGTTTCAGTAGCAATGCTGGGCGCGGGAAATTTTGTCGGACAAGTATTGTTGCCTGCGCTGGCCCAACAGTCGGGGGTGCGGATGCGGACATTGGTGAGTGGTGCGGGGGTGACCAGCACCCATCATGGAAAAAAACACGGTTTTGAACAATCCGCTACCGATACGGATGCGGTGTATTCGGATGAGCAGGTGAATACGCTGATGGTCTGTACCCGTCATAATGCCCATGCCCACCAGGTGCTTCGGGGATTAAAGGCAGGAAAAAATGTTTTCGTGGAAAAGCCGTTATGCATGTCGCTTGCGGAACTGGATGAAATTGAAACCGTGGTTGCGCAAACGAAATCCTCGTTTTTGATGGTGGGGTTTAACCGTCGGTTTTCTCCGTTGGCCGTGAAAATGAAATCCTTATTGAGTCGGGAAAGCGCTCCCATATCTGTGGTGTATACCGTGAATGCGGGCGCGATTCCTGGGGATCATTGGACGCAAGATCCTGAAACCGGAGGGGGACGGTTAATTGGGGAGGCCTGTCACTTTATTGATTTTTGTCGTTATCTTACCGGGAGCGAGATCACGGCCTCTGAAATTTCCGCACTCACGCCGACTCCGGGTCAACCCAAAGACACCTTCAGCATCACCTTAGGTTTTGCCAACGGCTCGATCGCTACCGTGCATTATTTTGCCAATGGCAATAAAGGCTATGCCAAAGAAGGGGTAACTGCATTTGTGGGTGGAAAAATTTTGGAGCTGGAGAATTACCGCTCGCTGAAGGGCTGGGGCTGGAAGGGTTTTTCCAAGATGAAGGTTCGGGGTCAACAAAAAGGGCACCTGGAAGAGATGGCCGCGTTGGTTGATGCGGTGAAAGAAGGAAAGTCATCACCGGTTCCGGTGAAGGAGGCCTTTGAAGTGATGCGTCATACTTTGCAATTGTCGTTAGAACTGGATGGAATGTGTTGAGTCGTTTTTCCATGGTTCTGCGGCTCTTCCAGACTCTTCGGTATTTGAAACCGGTGCAGTTAAGGACCCAAGTGATCCGGAGGATTCAGGCGAAATGCCCATTTCATCTTCCGGAAGCGAAAGCGTGGACTTGGTCAAATCCCTCCCGACCGGAGCTTCGTTTTCAAGAACCTTCCGGTGCTTCCGCTTGTTTAAACTTTCCCACGGGAAAGTTTTCGTTTGTCGGGGTGGAAGAGGTGTTGGGGTCGCCCATCGATTGGAGCGGAAAAGGAGCGCAAAGACTCTGGGCTTACAATTTGCATTACTTTGAATGGATATGGGGATTAAACCCAGATGATGCGAAGGACGCTTGTGAGCAGTGGATCCGTCATCATTCAGGCTCCGCATCTGCTGTGGGCTGGGAGCCCTATCCCCTTTCGTTACGTATTCAGAATTGGTGTGCATATTGGCAAACCAAGGGCTCGGATCTTTTGCAGCAGGACGAGGGGTTTCAAAAGCGGTTGGCGGTTTCACTGGGTCTGCAAGCCACATGGTTAACTAAAAGATTGGAATACCATATTTTGGCAAATCATTTGCTGGAAAATGCTGCGGCTTTATTTGTGGCTGGACATTTTTTGCAGGGGGAGGGTATTGAACGCATGCGTTCTTTAGGGTGGAAAATTGTAAAAGCACAATTACAAGAGCAGGTCCTGGCAGACGGGATGCATTTTGAGCGGTCGCCCATGTATCATTTTCGGGTGACCTATTTGGTGGATATGATGAAGGCCTGGGCAGGAGAAGGTGAGGATGCTGCTTTGGAAGCCTATGCGGTTAAGCTAGGGGAAGCGGGGACTCAGTTGTTGCATCCGGATGGAGAGATCGCTTTGTTCAATGACAGCGCGTTTGGTATCTATCCTCCGGGGAAGCGGATGGCTTTATCTGGTTCTTTCGCATTGCCCACTGCCGGATATTATGGCTCCCGTTCTAAGAATGGGCATTACATCATTTGCGATGCAGGGGCATTGGGGCCGGACTATCAGCCGGGTCATGCCCATTGTGATCTCTTATCATTTGAGTGGAGTTTTTTTGGAAAACGACTGATATCAGATACGGGAACCTCCACCTATTTGCCTGGTCCAAGCCGACTTTATGAGCGGAGTACTGCTGCCCACAATACCTGGGCACCCGAAGGTGGGGAACAAGGGGAAATATGGTCAGCGTTCCGTTTGGGGCGTCGTCCTGAAGTACAGGTTCATTCATGGGAACCGACCGCGAATGGTGGCTTTATACTTGAAGCCTGTCATACGGGTTTTGATCGAAAGGCATTTGGGCATGCTATGCATACACGAACGTTCAGATATGATCCAGAGGGATCGCTTCGGATTGAAGATCGGTTTAGCGGAAGTAAAACGCTCTCTTGGGAAGGGCATTTTCATTTTGATCCTGATGTGGAAATATACGAAATCTCCTCTGGCAGCTTTCGAATGCTGTGTGGAGGAAAGGAACTGCGTTTTTCGGTTGCGGGAGCCATGGATATCAGGATAGAGGAATCCCCGTTTTCGCCTCAATTTCATCAACAACTATCACGACCCTGTTTGGTGCTTACCTGTTCGACGGCGCAGAGTTCGGTGATGGTTGAATTTACTTGGTAATTATGCGTATCTTATTTTTAACTCATTATTTTCCTCCAGAAGGCAACGCTCCGGCATCCCGTACTTTTGACAATTGCCGGCGGTGGGTGGCTGCGGGGCATGAGGTCACCGTGATAACCTGTGCACCGAATGTGCCGAGTGGGGTGGTGTATGAAGGCTATCGAAACCGCTGGCGCCAGGAGGAGAGGATTGAAGGAATTCGGGTTATTCGGGTCTGGACATTTATTGCGCCCAACAAAGGCGCGTTTCGGCGGATATTGAATTATTTAAGTTATTTCGTTTCGTCTTTTTTTACGACAATCTTGTTAAAGAAGCCGGATGTGCTGGTGTGTACATCACCACAATTTTTCTGTGGGCTGTCCGGGGTAATGGCGGGTGTATTAAAACGAATTCCCACAGTGTTGGAAATTCGGGATATTTGGCCTGAATCCATTGAAGCAGTTGGGGCAATGAAAAAATCATTTCTTACGCGGATGTTGGAAAGGGTTGAGCGGTGGATGTATCGAAAATCGGATCAGATCGTAACCGTGGGATCCGGCTACAAACAAAAACTTTTAGAGCGGGGAGTTCCTGAAGAAAAAATTGAAGTGATCACCAATGGGGCAGACCTGAAATTTTATCAGCCAGGAAAATCGGACCCTGAAATTTTGGAGGATCTTGGGGTAAATGAAGCTTCGCTGAATTTAGCTTATGTGGGAACTTTAGGTATGGCTTCAGGATTGGAGGTGGTAATCGAGGCGGGGAAAATTTTGGCAGAAGCGGGAGATGCTGTTTGTTTTTATTTGGTGGGTGATGGTGCCCGAAGGGATGAATATTTGAAAATGGTGGAAGAGGCAGGCCTTAAAAATGTGAAGCTCCCCGGGCGTATGGAAAAAGCAAAAATGCCCGGATTGTTGCGCAGCATGGATGTGGCGGTCATTCATTTAAAAAAATCAGACTTGTTCAAAACCGTATTGCCATCAAAACTGTTTGAAGCCTTTGCCTGTGGGCTTCCGGTAATTTTAGGTGTGGATGGAAATGCCCGGGAGGTTTTAGAGCAGGCTGATGCCGGGGTTTTCATGGAACCGGGGAATGCGGACGAATTGGTGGGGGCAATCCGAAAATTCAATCAGGATCCGGAAGGTCTCTGTCAATATGGTGAAAAAGGTTTGGCGCATGTGCGTGCGTATTATGACCGGGATAAACTCGCCGAAGTGTATTTAAGTCTTTTAATTCAGATGTGTAAATGAGGAAGGAAACTGTAATGAAAAAAATTATTCACGTGGTCGGGGCTAGGCCCAATTTTATGAAAGCTGCACCGGTGTTTTTTGCCATCCGTGACCGGGGAATTTTTGAGCAGGTATTGGTTCACACCGGTCAGCATTATGATGAGAAGATGTCGGACATCTTTTTTCGTCAACTGGGAATTCCGAAACCTGATATTAATCTTGAAGTAGGTTCGGCATCCCATGCGGTGATGACTGCCAATATCATGATTCAATTTGAGCAGGTTGTGTTGAGCGAAAAGCCGGATCTTTTATTGGTATATGGGGATGTGAATTCTACCATTGCCTGTGCGATGGTCGCAGCTAAACTTGGAGTGAAGGTCGCCCATGTGGAAGCGGGATTACGGTCTTTTGACCGGGCGATGCCGGAAGAACTCAATCGGATGTTAACCGATTCTATTTCCGATATTTATTTTACCACTTCCAGAGATGCGGATGAACTGTTACTGAAAATAGGGGCTGCCCCTGAGCAAATACATTTTGTGGGAAATGGTATGATTGATACCTTGGTGCGGTTGTTGCCCGAGGCGCAAAAACCTGAAGAACTTGATGTTTTACCCGGGGGTTATGCCCTGGTGACCTTACATCGTCCATCCAATGTGGATGATCCGGATATCTTCCCCAAAATCTGGGAGAAATTGGTTCAACTCTCTAAAGAGATTCCGGTTATATTTCCAGTGCACCCCCGGAGTCGTCAGCGGATGATGGAAATGGGCTTGGTTCTTGATGGCGTCACCCTGTGTGAACCATTAGGCTACCTGGAATTTTTATGGCTGCAGCAAAATGCAAAATTGGTGCTTACGGATTCCGGAGGGGTTCAGGAAGAAACCACCTATATGCAAGTACCTTGCCTGACTTTAAGAAAAAATACCGAGCGTCCGGTCACGGTTACGGAAGGGACAAATATTTTAATTGGCCGGGATTTCAATTTGCTGGAAAGCTCTATTCGGGATATTTTGAATGATAAGGCAAAGCCCGGAAGAGTTCCTGAAAAATGGGATGGAGACTCCGGGAAACGTTTGGCAGTCATATTGGAAGAGTTGTCCGTAAAAGAAATATTTTGAGTGAACGGGTTTTATTAAGTGTTGGCTCTTTTCATCCAGCGCATGGCGGACCGTATTTTTCTGTTGGTCATTTAGCAGAGGCTTTACAGGCATCCGGAGTGGGGGTGCAAATGGTGGCGGGGGATTATCCGCATTTACCAATTCAACCCGCACCGGAAGGGGTGGAGTTAAAAGCATTACCGGCAAAATTATGGCCACTACTTCGTCAATCCCGGGTTCCGGGCTGTGCGGATAAACTGGATCAATGGATATCGGAATTTAAGCCAACGGTCTTGCATGATAATGGCTTATGGTTGAGCTTGAACCATCAAATCTCCAAAGCATCGTCCCGTCATAAACTACCTTTTATTCTGTCTCCCCGGGGTTGTTTGGATCCCTGGGCGTTGAAATATCGGCGGTGGAAAAAATCAGCAGCCCTTGCTCTGTATCAACGTAATGACTTGGTCAGGGTTTCTTGTTTTCATGCGACCTCAGAACTGGAAATGGAAAGTATTCGCAAGGCGGGACTGCGTCAGCCAGTCGCGATTATTCCCAATGGAATTGAGCTGTCTTCGGCAGTGGAAAAGATAACGGGGAAATTGGATAAGGGATGTGGAGAGAATCCGGACTCTGATTTCCGAGCTCTTACTTCTCTTCCGCAGAGTGGTAAGCGCTACGCCCTCTTTATGGGGCGATTGCATCCTGTTAAGAATTTGCCTGCTCTCCTGCGCGTCTGGGCGGTGGTAAGACCGGTTGATTGGGTGTTACGGCTCGTAGGATCGGATGAAGTCGGACATCAGGCGGAGTTGGAGGCCCTTGCTGAAGAATTGGGGATTTCGGAACAGGTGGAGTTTCTGGGTCCGAAATACGGAACCGAAAAGGCTGCACTGTTCCGGACTTCGGAGCTCGCATTTTTGGTCTCACATTCTGAAAATTTTGGATTATTTGCGGCCGAGGCGCTGGGATATGGCTTGCCCGTGATCGCTTCAAAGACCACCCCATGGCGCTGTCTGGAAACCGAAGGTTTAGGTTGGTGGGTGGAATGTAACCACGAAGGGATTACAAGGGGACTTCGACAGTTTTTAGACCTAGATTCAGAAACTTATTGCTTACTGTCAGAAAAAGCTCGGGTTTATGCAAAGTCCTTATTTGGGTGGGGGGCTATTTCCGAAAAGTTCACTTCGCTTTATGAATGGGTCTCGGGTAAAGGGGAGAAGCCTGACTTTATTCATGAAGAATAGAAAAGTCTCAATTGTCTACAATCCAGTTGGCCCATTTTGGGTATGTTTTATTTCTGTCCATTTCTCGTTTTGCAAGTCTGTGGGATGCCTTTTGCATGTTTTGAAGTTTTAAAGGTTGTTCAATCATTATCCGCATGCAATCCGCCAAAGATGCGGGATCGTCAGGTTGGTATGTAAGACCGGCCTGGTTGTAATCCAGCAGGTCCGCTGCTTCGCCCTGAAGACTATTGATGACCGCAACACCATGACAAAGATAATCACAGAGTTTGTGGGGCATGGTGATGTGGAGACCGGGTCGGATAATATTTAAACCCACCTGAGATTTTGCCATTAAATCATTTAATTCGTCAGAAAGTAAATAGCCATGAAAGGTTACGTGATGCAGAAGGTTAGAAGATTTTACGGAGTTAAGAAGGCGGGTTTCTAACGGGCCACTCCCTGCGATATGTAAATGAAATGAAATTTCAGAATTTTGTAAGAGCTGTAAAGCGGACCAAAGTGTGTCAAAGTCGTATGAGTCAGTTAATGCACCTAAATAGATAAATGAAACCGGGGGCTGTTTTGTGGAAATTTGGGCAGGAGAAATGTTCCCCCCAATATAACACAAATGGGTGTTTTGTTGGGGGGTGATGCGCAGAACTTCTTCAAGGTATTCTTGGGACATGGCTGAAACGCCATCTGCTCTTTTCCATTGGGAGTATGCCATTCGAAATAATGGAAAAAAAAGGAATTGAGAAATTCCTTTAGAGAACTGAGCCGTTATACGGCAAAAAGTGTGTGGCCAAAGATCTGTGAGATCTATCTTTACGCGGCAACCCCAATGTTTTTGTAATCGATAGGCCGCGGTCACCGCATCCAAAGGAGGGCTTGAGGCCAAAATGAGATCGGGGGGGGAGATCTCCTCTTTCTCAACCCATTGTTTTGATGTTTGGAAGAGTCGTCTTCCCCAGACCCAATGGGAATAAAATCTTCGAAGAGAAATATTTTTGCTATAAGCGGGCGCATGAATTAGGCGGATATACGTAGGAAGTTCAGCAGAAGAGGTGCGTTTTTTTTTGCGATGATCCCAATCCATTGAAAACCAAACGACTTCATGACCCGCATTGATTAAACCCTCCGCAAGTACAGCACTACGGTTTTTATGAGTACCCGGTCCGGGCAAAGGGGAAAAAGGACTGAACAACCAGACAATCATGTTTTCGTTTTTATCGCAGAGCGTCCGGATATGCGATGGAGAAATGGATAAAGCCTCAGAAAAAATGAAAATGAGAACTGAGAGCCGTAAACCTTCAAGTCCGAATATCTATTTCCTAAGTGATACAGTTCCTCAGCAACCTCACCGTTTCTCTTTGACCCTTTAATTAATTACGTTTAATTTCTCCAGATTCATTGTTTTCCACGGGGACCGTGGAACTACATTCTTCATCCCTATGAAATACCGTATTCTTTTTATTTTACTCCATACGTTGGCAGGTTGGCTGTCGTTAAAGCTGGCGTTTATGTTGCGGTTTTATTTTGATCCGCTGCCGTTCCGTTATGACTACATGTTATTGCAGACCTTGCCGGTGGCGATGATCGTGAAGGCGTTGGCGGCGGATGGGTTGGGGCTGACCAAACGGATTTGGCGTTATGCTTCTTTCCGGGATGTGAAGCCGGTGTGTCTGGCGGCGCTGGCGGGGTCGGCGGTGTTTATTCCGTTGGCATATGGGATGGAGGGGAGCTCTTATCCCAATGGTCCTCTGCTGTTGGACTTTTTGTTTACCCTGTCTTTGTTTACCGCCATTCGGTTTTCGGGTCGGTTTTGGATGGAGGCCCGTCGTCTGCTTCAGGGTTTGCAGAAAAAGGTGGAATCCCGGGTGTTGATTTTGGGGGCGGGTGAACAGGGGGAAAGAGCTTTGCGTTTTTTGCAATCCGAAAACCGGGTGATCGGATTTTTGGATGAGCAAAATGAAATCCAGGGTCGTCTGTTGTTGGGACTGCCGGTTTTGGGAAAACTGGATGACTTGGCCCCGGTGTTGAAAAAGAAAAATCCGGATGAAGTGGTGATCGCGTTGGCGCATCCGGGTCCGGAACGGATTCGCAGGGTGTTTGAAGTGGGGTCTTCGCTGGGCATCCGGGTGTCGCTGATGCCGGAGCGCTCTCCCGCGTCAGAGGGGAACAGCTATCCCATTCGTGAACTGAAAATGAGTGATTTCCTGGGGCGGGAACCGGTGGTGCTGAATCCGGAATCGTTGATTTCCTCTTTGGGCGGTATGACGGTATTGGTCACCGGGGCGGGAGGATCGATTGGCTCCGAACTTTGTCGACAGATTGCGGCCTTGCCGGTGAAGAAGCTGCTGTTGTTGGAGAGTTCGGAGAATGCGCTGTTTGAGATTTCGGAAGAATTGAAGTCCGGGGACGGGGGACGGGGGGCTGTGGGTGGTCTTGAAGTTCTGCTGTGTGACATCCGCTTTCGGGAGGATTTAAAAGCGGTGTTTGAAAAACACCGTCCGGATGTGGTGTATCATGCGGCGGCCTGCAAGCATGTGCCGATGATGGAACTGCATCCCTTGGATGCGGCGCGGACAAATGTGTTGGGGACCGAAAATGTGGTGGCGCTGGCGAAAGCGTTTTCCGTGAAGCGTCTGTTGCATGTGTCCACGGATAAAGTGGTGGAGGCGGAGGGAATCATGGGGGCAAGCAAAGCGTGGGGAGAACGGGTGGTGCGGGCGGCGGGCTACAGTTGTGTGCGATTTGGCAATGTGTTGGGGAGTAGTGGTTCGGTGATTCCGCTGTTTGAAAAGCAATGGTCCCGGCAGGGGCAGTTACAGGTGACCCATCGCGAGGCGACACGGTATTTTATGACCATTGAGGAGGCGGTGCTGCTGATTCTGCATGCGGAGGCGCTGCAGGGGTCGGGCGAAGTGTATATTCTGGATATGGGGGAGCCGGTGAAGATTTTGGATTTGGCGAAACAGGTGGTCGCCCTGAAGGGGGCGGGGAGATCGGGGACGGGAGTCGGGGGACAGGAGCCGGCATACGGCCAGGGAGGTCGGAAGTCGGAGGAGGAAGACAAGAGTCTGCACGGGATTGAGATTGTGGGCTTGCGTCCGGGGGAGCGGATTCACGAACGCTTGCATACCCCGGAAGAGAAACTGGAAGCCACGAATGTTCCCAAGGTGAATAAACTGTCCGGAACGTTTGAGGCAGTGGATTTGGATCAATGCTTGGCGGAATTGAAGCAGGCGGTGGCGGATCGGGATGTGGATGAAATTCGGAAAATTTTATTAGGCTGAATAATGGGGAGCGGGGGACAGGAGACGGGAGTCAGGAGACGGCCACCTTCAGGGCCCGCGTGCATTATTTTTATATAACCGTTCCCAGCGCTGACGCACTGGGCCATCATTTACCCTGTCGGCCGACCCGGACTGTTCACGGTGTCGGCTGCGTTAAAATTAGCGTTCCATTTGCGGAAATCAGCGGTAAAAGTATTTATGAAATCCAATTCTAAGTTTCGAATTCTGACCTCCGCTGTAAGCATCGGCCTTGTCGCTTTTCTGCTTTATGCGCTGACCGGAGCGCGGACGATTCAGTGGCAGGACTCGGCGCAGTTTACTTATCGAATCTGCAGTGGGGAGCTGTGGAATGAATATGGCCTTGCGATGGTGCATCCCCTGCATTTCTGGCTGGGACGTTTTATACTAACGGTTTTTCCGGGTCCGGATCCCTGGGCGATATCGTTGACCTCCGCGCTGGGGGGCGCTTTGGCGGTGGGGCTGGTGTTTGCCTGTGTACATGCCCTGACCGGAAAAAGATCTGCCGCTTTGTTTGGCGCGGTCACTTTGATGTTAGCGCACAGCTTTTGGCGCTTTTCGGGACTGCCGGAAGTGTATACCTGGTCGGCGGCTTTGCTGTTGGGGGAGGTTTGGCTTTATTTGGGTCTTCGGTCCGGAGGAGTGGGGGATGGCAAAAGGTGGTGGGGAATATTTTTTGTCAACGGTCTGGCACTGGCCAATCACAATATGGCCTTGTTATCGACCGCGGTATGGGGAATTGCATTTTTGCTGTGGGCAGGTGAGAGGGGACGGGAGTCAGGAGACGGGGGACGGGGGACGGGGGACGGGGGACGTGGCTCCGCGGTCGCATGGGAAAGCCTGAAACCTTTTGGGCATCTGTTGCCGATTGCATGTTTCTGGTTTCTGGGGGCGTTGCCTTATTTGCTGATTGTGTTTCTCGAGCTGAAGGAGCGGGCCTTCGGAGAGGTATTGCATTCCGCATTGTTCGGAGAGGGATTTAAAGATCAGGTGACCGGTCTGTTTCCGCAGCCGGGATATTTATTGATCTCGCTGGGGTTTATGTTGCTCAGTTTTCCGGGGCCTGCGCTGCCGTTCGCGCTGCGCGCTTGCGCCAGCGGCGCGGGGGACAGGAGACGGCGGTCGGGAGACGGGGGACAGGAGACGGGAGACGGGGGAATCATGGCGAATATGCGGTGTGCGGATACTCATGACCTGGCAAAAAAAGGGCTGATTCCAATCGTGTGTATTGTGGTGCTGCATTTGCTGTTTTTCTTGCGCTATAATGTGATCGATCAGTACACATTTTTGATTCCGGTGTATGGTCTGATTGCATTGATGGCGGGGGCGGGATTTTCGAGGGTGAAAAAAAATCTGTGGCGGCGTCTGGCCTGGGGCTGTTTATGGATTCAGCCGTTTTTATATGCGGCGGTACCGGCGCTGGTGTGGCAGAGCGATGTGCTGAAGGCCTATGAACGTCACAAGCCTTATCGGGATGACTATGCGTATTTGTTTTTGCCCTGGCAGGTGCAGGAGCGGTCGGCGGAAAAATTAATGGCTGACGCCTTTGACGCGCTTCAGCCCGGTGGGGTTATGGTGGTGGAAGACGCGATGGCGATGTATACCGTGCGGTGGTCCCGCAGGCAGTTGGGATTAGAGGATCAAGTAAGGATCCTCCGCCCCGCGGAATTGGTGGAGGGCCCGGCACCTGCCGGTTCGGTTTGGATTCCCGCGCGTGCGGACCTTCCACCCTTGGACGGTTGGAGGAAAGTGGGGGAGGTGTGGGTCGCACGTAGTCCACGCACTCCGCTGCGTGGAAATGAAACTCAAGCTCTTAGGTAGTTGGAATTTCCACGCTCGGAGATCGTGGACTACGTATTGCTTCCTTCCTTGAACTCAGGAAGATCACAGACCGGAATCATGCCTTCGGCAGACAAGTGTCTAGGTTACGGCGCCAGTTGATCCGGACCTTTGTTGCCGGCCACTTTATTATATTTCCCGGTAACTTTATCTTTTTCGTATTTGGTGAAGCCCGCTTTTGCAACGTGATCGTTGGAAAGGCGGGCTTTTTCCTGTCCGGGGGTGTGTTTGGTTCCCAGGTTGGGGGAAAGGATGACGCGACGGATGGGATCACCGGTTTCGGGATGCCGGGTGAGGGCGTCGTCCTTCATGGACTGTACAATTTCGAATTGATCTCCGGTATCCAGAAGTTCGTAGACGTAAACGGGCATTAGTTCTCCAACTTTAGTTTCACTTCAAATCCGCTCTGGGTGGTGTAGCTGCTGGCGGGAAGGGGGGATGTTTCGGGGGTGGGGGTTGCGTTTTTTTGGGGTCGGACCTTGGGGGGGACCACCGGTGCGATTTTTTCGCCGTAGGTTGCCACTGCGATTTCGAGAAGTTTGTTGTGGCGGTGTTGATGGCCGTGCAATTTTTCATAGTGGAAGGGTTTCTCGTCCCGGGTGGTGATGAAGAATTCTTCGCTATAGGCTTTGAGCTGACGGTAATTGGCGGCCACCTGATAGTACATATCCCGGTTTACGGCATCTGCGGTTTTGGCGGCAATCCCTTCCCAAATTTTTGCCTGCGTTTCCAGTATTTCCATATTGTAGGCTTGGATCAGGGCCAGATCCGCATCCCGCGGGGGCGGGGCGGGGGAGGGCTTTGGCTGATCGGGAACCTGTGCAAAGGCAAATCCGATCAGGCTGCAGGTCAGAGTCAGTAGAAATCTTCGGTTCATGGGAAATGGTTTGCGTGCGGTGGGAGGTCCCGTTTGAATGTATGATCTTAATCTTAAATCGAAAGGATTTCGATAACGATTTTGACCTTATGTTTCCACTTCCCTCCCCCGGGTCTCTCCGGAGCCGGGGGAAATCCGGGGATTGTGGGTGATCAGGGGTGTTGAAGGAAATGAAGATGCCCGCACCCCTCCGGGGCGCAGAGGGTGTGGGGTTGCGGATCTTGGGGGCATGGCCCCCAAGCTATGCGCCTTTGCCCCTCCGGGGCATTTGGAAACGGGGAAAGCTTGTTGGATAGGGGATACAAAATTTCCGGAACCCGAGTTCCCCCGGAGGGGGTATCGCGTTTAGCCCGGGGGCCGTGCCCCCGGGAATGGGGGAATAAAACCGAAATGCGCCCCGGAGGGG
>JARHXX010000031.1 GCA_029269125.1 Kiritimatiellaeota bacterium B1221
TGGGGAGTTGGTGGGGAATGCGGGGGAAGGTTGAGGGTATGATTTCGATACCAGTGCCGATAGCGAAGGGTTAGGTGGGTTAGAATTTGAAGCCGAAGATGAGGCTGAATCGGCGGTTGGAGTTGCGGTTGAGGTCGATTTCGATTCGTAGGGTCGTTCAGCCCCCGAAGGGTGGCGGCATTCCAGAGGCCCGTCCGTGAGGGCGGGTTGATGGGATCAAAAATTGAGGGAGCCCTATAGGGGCGGTATTCACCTCTGCCCCGCGCAATGCCGTTGCGAACGTCGGGAGTATCGGGGTGTAGGCGCCCGTACCGGGCTGGGGAATGCGGGGGAAGGTTAAGGGTATGATTTCGGTACCAATGCCGATACCGATAGGGTGAGTGGGTTAGAATTTGAAGCCGGAGATGAGGCTGAGCCGGCGGTCGGAGCTGCCGTAGAGGTCGAGTTCGAGGTTGAGGAAGGTGTTTTGACTGAATGTGAAGCCGGTGTTTGCGCGCAGGCCGATGGCTTGTTCTTCGGAGCCGTCGAAAGGTCCCTGGTTTGCTTCGAAGCTGTTGAGGATGATGCCGAGGCCGGCGGTGATATCGTGGGCGCCGATGGGGCCGTCATTGCGGCCGAGATATTTTTGGTGCCATTCCATGCCGATGACCCCTTCGAAATTCAGCCAATCGATTTTGCCGGCATCGGCGTCGGCTTCGCCGCCGCGGACCGCGGCATCGATAAATAATGCAATCCAGTCGCGGGGGCCGAGGACGGGGTCGCTGCGCAGGGCTTTGAGCAGGGGGCGGGTATGGAGGCCGGCGCCCCAGGTGAATCCGCCGGAGGATTTTCCGTTTTGGAGTTCGGGGTCGTGCCAGCCGGCTTCGATCCAGGGATAAATACCGGGGGTGAGTTCCACCTGCATGGAGGCGGTGATGCGCAGCATATCCCATTCGCCGCTGAGGCCGTCATCTTTGAGGGTGCGGCTTTGGTCTTCAATGCGGATGCCGAGGGCACCGGGGAGGAGGTCACCGACTTTGAGGGCGCCGGATTCGGTGGGGAGCTGGGCGTGGAGGCTGAGGGAGATCAGGGCGGTGGTGATGAGGCCGGTGAATGTGGATATTTTCATGGGGTGGGCTCCTGTGCGGTGGTTTCAAAGACATCGATGCCGTGCCGGGTTTTTTCCCAGTAATGGGGACGGGTAAAGAGTTGTAAGAATCCTTTCCAGGCGCCGATGGAGATGAGCACCCAGTAGACGGGCATGGTCAGGGCTGCGGGGATGAGTTTCCAGCGGTTGCGGGAAAAGGCGGCGAGCAGTCCCAAGAGGATAAACAGAAAGTTGGAGAAGAGGAGTACGCAACTGACGGCAAAAAAGCCTACGGAAAGCGGGGCGAGGATTTTGTGTTCTCCGGGGCCCCAGTAGATCATTTTCCAGGCTTGGCGGACGGCCTCTTTTTCACCGGCGATGACTTCCCAGATTTCTCTGCCGGCGGCCACATCCATGCCCAGCCAGAAAAGGTAGAGGGCGAGGAGCATCCAGAAGACGAGGTTGAGGACGAGGAGAAAGGAGTGTCCGCCGACCACCAGCAGGAAACCCAGGAATCCCGGGAAGCCGAGACCTTTAAAGGTGCGCAGGGGATGGCGCATATGGGTGAAGAAGGTTTGAAAGTAGCCTTTGACCCAGCGGGAGCGTTGGCGGATCCAGTTTCCGGTTTGGGAAGTGGCTTCCTCCCAGGTGATAGAGGGAACGGTGCGGGTGCGGTAGCGCCGTTTGTGCAGGCGGATCCCGAGGTCGCAGTCTTCGGTGACGTTGAAGGGGTCCCAGCCGCCGATTTCACGGAGGACTTCGGTTTTAAAGTGGTTGGAGGTGCCGCCGAGGGGGAGGGGGACGTTCATGTGCTGGAGGCCTTCGAGGTAGTAATCGAACCAGGTGGCATATTCGAGGGCGAAGCAGGCGGTCAGCCAATTGCGCCGGGCATTGAAATAGGCGAGGCGGCATTGCATGCAAATGACGTCGATAGGGGCCTGGTGAAAAGCGGAGAGTACGCGGAGGAGCTGGTCTTTTTCGGGGCGGTCTTCGGCGTCGTAGATGACGACATACGTGCCCCGGGCCTCGCGGAGACCGTAATTGCAGGCCCGGGGTTTGGTTTGGGGGCTGCCTTTGGGGATACGGATGATGCGCATGAAGTCGGGGAGGTCGAGACTTTCGGCGGCGGCGAGAGTTTCGGGATCGCTTTCTTCGAGGAGGAGGAGGATATCCAATTGGGTATGGGGATATTCCAGTGAGCCCAAATGTTTCACCAGCTGGGGGAGCACATTGGCTTCTTTAAACAGGGGGACCAGGATGGAGTAGACGGGGAGATCGGATTCGGGGATGGGGACAAAGGGGGATTTTTTTTTCAAATTTGCAAACATTCCTCTGAAAGCCGCAAATAATTTGAACAGGGCCACGGCCAGGTACGCGCCGGCGGAAAGGAAGGAAAAGAGGATAATGAAAAGGTCCCAGCGATAGGCAAGCAAAAGCGCAGCCATGAGGCCCAAAAACCATGCAATACTTTTTTGGGCGGGGCTGAAAAGAAGGTAACTACAATCTTTGGGGTGCCGGGCGATAAACTCGCTCGCTACTTCGTCTAAATATTCCATTCTCCGGCACACTTGGTATGAAATCCGCTTCAAGACAAGTGTAAAAGCAAGTATCCTATCCAATAAACCTTAATTTAGTAAGAATACGGCTTGATGTTTGCCCGGGAATTGCGGAAACATGGAGTGAAGCTCGGAGAAAAATTTGGCAACGAAAACGAAAGACCCCCAACCTAAAATAACAGATGTCCTCGGCATAGATTTCGGATCGACCAGTACGAAGCTCGTGCGTATTCGGAAATCCGGGTCGGCGCTTAGTTTGGTGGATGCGGATGTGATGCCGGCCTTTGATTTGGATCATCCTGAAAGTGACGGAAAATTAAATGTGCCGAAGAAGCTGAATGCGGCCTATGCGGCCGCCGCGGTGACCGGGCAGGATTGTCATGTGCGGTTCATGTTTATTTCCAGCAGTTTAAATGATGGCCGGGCCATTCAGCAGCGGGTGAGTAAGTCGCTGAGTTTGGGGCGGGAGCATCGGGTGGGCTACTCAATTGTGGAGCGGGGGAAGGATGCTTTGGATCACAAGGTGTTGGCGGCGGGTGTGCCTCAGGCAGAGATCCAGCATGTGCGGAAGTTATTTGATGCGCATCATCCGAATCTGATTTCCATGGAGATTGCCGGGCTTTCGGCTTTGAACAGTTTCAGTCATACACCGGCGGTGCAGGAGGCGGAGGGGATTGTCTGTTATGTGGAGGCGGGGGCGTCTTCGGTGTTTGTCAGCTTTTTCCTCAATGGGGAGTTGCGGCTGGTGCGGAAGTTTGATCATGGCTCTTTATATATTCAACGCCGCATTCAGGATGTTTTGAATATTAATGAGGATGATGCGCTCACGGTACTGTTTGAGGATGCGAATCCGCTGTTGGACCAGTCACTGGATCCCATCAGCACCATGACCCAGGAAATTTCCATCTCCTGTAAGTTTGTGGAGCGGAACGAAAACAGTCGTATTGAGCAGGTGTACACTTCGGGGGGCTTAAGTTATTCGCCGTATTGGAATTTTACTCTGTCGGAGATTATGGGGGTGGAGCCTGAAGTCTGGAATCCTTTTGTGCCCAATGGGATAAAGAGTTATCCGAAGGGGGTTTACGGGGTGGAAAGTATGTTTTCTCCCGCGGTGGGGGCGGCACTCGCAATTTTAAATCAAGAGTCATGAATCATTACATCAACCTTTTAGATAAATCGGAAGTCGAGTTTCACTCGACCAGCAGCGTGTCGCCCCGGTTGAAATATGTGGGAATTGCGGGTTTTGTTTTGCTGGTTGGCTTTTTTATCAGTCAGTATCAGGGGTATAGCCGTACGGCAAAGAAGGGCGAGGAACTGGAAGAAACCTGGGAGCGGATTGAGGAGGATGTGGAGACCGCCAAGGCGCTCAACAACAAAAAACTCCGTTTGATAAAAGCGCAGAAAACATTGGCAGGCTGGGCGGCCTCCCAGCATGATTGGCCGAATGTTATTGAGTATTTTGCAGATGCTTCGCCGGTACCTGCAGAGGATATTCAATTCACAGAGCTTTCTTTTGATGAGCAGATGCGGGGGATGCGCGCGCAGGTGCCCTCGGCATCCGCGTCCAGTTTTCATCCGCTCAAACGTCAGATTACGATAACGTTGAAGGGGGTGATTCAGACGGATCGTCCGCAGAGACAGCTTCCCAATTATCGTCGAAATATTGTGGAGGGGGAGATGCAGCCTTCCCCGGTGAAGGATGTGGTGTTGTCCAATCCGGTGATTTTAGAGGATGCGGATGGACGGCCTACCGGTCTGAGTGAATTTTCACTCCGGGTGATATTGGAAGACAAGGAGTTGACCCCATGAAGTTTTCAGAAATGAATAAAGAGCAAAAGCAGCTCGTGATTCTCGGGGTGGGGGGCGCGATTACGATCTTGTTTATTGTGGTCAATTTACTGGTGAAGCCGGCCAAGGAGGCGGCCCTGAAGGCGGAAGAAGTGATTGCGGAACTGGAGAGCGAGGTCAACCGGGGGCAGATGGTGCTCGACCGGGATCTGAAGGTGAAAAAAGAGGTGAAAGCGAGTGCCAAAGAAATTTTGGAAATTGTGAATCGTGAGTTGCCTCCCTCAACCGGCCGTTATGCCTGGGCTCTGGCAAATATTACCGAAGTTTTTGAAGATATGGGTGTTTATCTGGATATGGAGGAAACGCGGGGGCTTCGATATCTGCCGCTTAAAGATGGTCAGGAATTTAATCCGGACAGTGTTTCCATGTGGGTGCCCTACTCCGTAACTGTGAGATTTAAAACCAGTTTTGAGAATTTGAAAAAAATTCTCAATTTGCTCAAAGAAAAATTTCCTTATTGTTCTATAGCAAAATTAGATATTCGGGCCTCAGAACAGGATTATGAGAATCATAATATCAGTTTAATCTTAGAATGGCCCGTTTTCCGCTTTGATAGTGATCAGGCCTGGATGGAAAAACAGGCCCAATGAGAATGTGACCATGAAATCTTTATCCTTCATTTTATTTTTTGCTTTTCTGACGGTGGCATTTTTACCGGTGCAAGGTCGGGACCCCTTTTGGCCGATTGGCTATGAGCCGGGTGCGGAATCCGAAGTGGAGGCAGAGCCGACGGCCACTCCGGCACCGAAACAGGGGAAAGAGCTCTCTGCGGAGGAGCTTCGGCAATTGGCTTTGGCTGAGGCGGAGAAGATTCGGCAATCGCTGGTACGTAAAGGGACGATGATTGCCCGGGGGAAGGTTTATGGTTATGTGCAGGATAAATGGGTGACCGCCGGGGATACGATTCCGGTGGAGGTGGAAGGGCGCAGCTACCTGCTGGAAATTAAGAGTTTAACATCAGACAACATTGAACTGGAGCCGCACCGGGCGCTTGCCCCCCTCCAAATACAACCCAGGAACTAATAGATATGAAAAAGATCCCACTCACCCTTCTTTTGATTGCCGGGCTTTGTCCAGGCATCCCACTTTTTGCGCAAGAGGAAAGCGTCACGGAAGTGGACAGGATCCTGTCCGAGATTGAAAGTGAACCGGTATCAGAGGTTGAACCGGAAGCTGTGATGGTGGAGGCGGAAGTGGTGGAAGTCACGGAAGCGGCAGCGGGAGAAGGGGAGGTCGCGGAGATGGTTGAAGTGATGGAAGAGGAAGTGGTTGCGGCTGAGGATGATCCCACGGCGGTACCGGCCATCAACCTTGAAGATGCGGTTATGGTGGACATGGAGATTCAGGGGAGTGAGGACACCAAAAGTGAATTTGTTTCGCTCTCTTACACGGATGTGAATTTAGCGGATGTGGTCAAAATGCTGGCCCAGACTGCAGATGCCAATATCATTATTCCTGACGGGATGGATGAGTTGGTGAGTGCGAATCTGAATGATGTGCATTGGCGGGAAGCTTTGGATGTGATTCTTGCAGACAAGGGTTACATTCTGGTGGAGCGGAGCTCGGGCATCTACACCATTACCACTCAGGACCAGATGGCGGCCGAGCCGCTTTCATCCGAGTATATTGATCTTCAGTTTATTACGGCCGAAGCGGCTTTGCCTGCGGTGCAGAGTTTATTGCTGAGTTCCAATGCCCGGGTAACCGCGATTCCGCAAACCAATGTTTTGGTGCTGAGTGAAACCGCGGGACGGATTCAGGAAATTAAAGGGATGTTACAACGGGTGGATCGCCCCCGCCGTCAGGTGTTTATTGAAGCCAAGTTTGTGGAGCTGAATGATTCGGCGATTCAGGATTTGGGTATTAACTGGCAGGTGTTGCAGGGATATACTGTGCGTGCCACCGGTTTGAGTTCCGAGTATGAACGTATTGATTCCCGCAGCAGCCAGGATGCACAAGTCTTTTCGACGGGCAGCAGCGCGGGCAGAGTGATCGCGACGGACAATGAGGATTCCAGTAATAACTCGGATATAAGCAGTTCCAGCACCTTGCAGACGGATGCGTTGATTCAGGGTCGGAATTTTGACAGTTATGATACGGAGTCCGGAGCGTTGACGACCATTCCGACGACGGAGCAGACGGTGACCAAGAAAGCGATTCTTTCAGCCGATGACTTTGCGCTGACCCTGAGTGCACTGCAGCAGCTCGACGGCACCCGGATTGTTTCCAATCCGAAAATGCTGGTGGCCAATGGTCAAACTGCCACCATTCATGTCGGTACCAACGAGCCGAATGTACAGGCCAATTATGTGCAGAATGACAGTGGCAGCGGAAATTACGTCTACAGTCTCGATGGTTTTATTGAAATCGGGGTGAAGCTGGAAGTGACTCCGGTGATCAGTACCGACAAAAATATTACCATCAGCATCATCCCCGAATTGAGCCGGCTGATTGGTGAAAAGGTTGTGGGTGGCGATGTGAATTTAAGTTACCCCATTACCCAAATTCGCCGAATCAACACCGAATTTGCCGTGGAATCCGGCAAGACGGTTGCCATTGGCGGATTGACCCAGACACAGGATCAGGAAGAAGTGAATAAAATTCCTTTGCTGGGCGATTTGCCGATTATCGGGAAATATCTTTTCACCCACACCTCCACCACGCAGGTGCAGGATGAAATTATCATCTTTGTGACGGTTGAATCTATGGAATCCGGAAATCTTAATGAGGCGGACGGAATCCCCGAGCATGGTTCTTTGATCTACACTTGGCTCAAGCATCAGGAAGCGGCCCGCGAAAAGAAAGCGGAAGATAAATTGGTTAAAGCCGGCATCATGGATGCACCGGAAGTTGTGGAAGAAATGGAATAAACCAGCAGTTTTCTCTCTACTGTTGATGGAGAAGCCCCGGCCAGGCAGGCCGGGGTTTCTTTTTGGTGTTCCGGATGTGGAGCGGCTCTGTTCGGGCGTTCAGATCGACGACCGAACTATCATTACGGAAAAGCCCTTTTTTCTTTGCCTCGAAAGATTTGCGAGGTAGTTCACCTGTAATGACAACGCTTCCTCCTGCATCAGAAACGCCGACTGAAAAAACACCCTCCAACGCGTGGATTTCTCACGTGGTTCCCTTTGTGGCCTGGATTTTCCTGATGGGGATGCTGGGGGATCCGGCGGGATGGAAGTACGCGCTTCGTTCCGCACTCTGTCTGGCGCTGTTTTTATGGATGAAGCCCTGGAAATGGTCTTATCCTGCGCTCAACTGGAAAAATATGCCTTTGGCGACCGGGATCGGAATTCTGGTTTGCCTGTTCTGGATTGCGCCGGAAACCGATGCGTTTGCCCGTTTTGAAGGTTTGCACCGGCTTTATCTGCGGATCGGAACCCAGATGCCCTGGGATCTGGCCGCGCCACTGGAACGGGTGCGGTATGCGCCGGAAGCGGAGGGCTGGCTGTTTGCCCTCACGCGTTTACTGGGATCGGCGTTGGTGATTTCAGTGATTGAGGAATTTTTCTGGCGGAGTTGGCTTACCCGCTGGGTGGAGAAAGAAAATTTTCTTGAAGTCGATCCGGGAAAGATTTCCAACCGGAGTTTGTGGATCGCGTCGGCTTTGTTTGCGACGATTCACCACCGTTGGATTGCGGGGTTGCTTTGCGGGTTACTCTACGGGTGGTTTTACCGCAAAACCCGGGATATTTGGGCGGTGAGTTATGCGCATGCGCTTACCAACGGATTGTTGGGGATCTATGTGCTGTGGAGCGGGAAGTTTGAATTCTGGGCCTAGGCGTTAGTGATTCAGCACTTGGGAAAGGTGCAGACATTTGATTTTGCTGCCTTGTTTATCGAGGTAGCCTTGAATCTGAAGCATGCAGCTGGGGTCGTTGCTGACAATGAATTCGGCGCCGGTTTCTTCGGCCGAAGTGGTTTTGACTTGGGTCATGGCCGTGGAAATCTGGGGGAATTTGACGGCGAAAGTTCCACCGAAGCCACAGCAACTTTTGGCTTCCTTCATTTCCAGTAATTCCAGTCCCTGGACCTTGGCCAGAAGTTTGCGGGGTTGTTTTTGAATATGTAATTCGCGGAGGCCGTGGCAACCGTCGTGCCAGGTGACTTTGTGGGGGAATTCTGCACCGAGATCCTCCACTTTTAACACATCCACGAGAAATTCTGAAAACTCCCAGGTTTTGGCGGCCAGAGCTTTGGCGGCATCTTCTTCCGGTAGGCCGGCGAAGAGTTCGGGATAAAAATGTTTTATGGTGGCTCCGCAGGAGCCGGAGGGAATGACCACGGCTTCACAATCGGCAAAGACCTTGAGAATGTGTCTCGCGACGGTCCGGGTTTCGTCTTCATAGCCATTGTTCATGGCGGGTTGACCGCAGCAGGTCTGCCCATCGGGAACGTCAATCTCGTGTCCCAGCTTTTCCAGTACGTCCGCCACCGCAAAGCCAATTTCAGGATGGAGTTGATCTACGTAACAGGGGATAAATAATGAAACTTTCATGAGGCATTCCTATGCCTCGCCGGATAAAAAAACACGTCAATTTTTTAGCTTATACGGAGGCGCTTTCGTGGTGTGATTGGCCGGGGGAGGAAATTCGGGCTTCCACGTTGGCCGATACCGGTGCGGGCTGGGCATTTAAGGTGTGCGCGCGGTACTGGGAAGGGGCGAGGCCGGTGATCTGTTTAAAACTGCGGCTGAAAAAGGCGAGCGAGTTAAACCCACAGCGTTCCGCGATATGGGTGAGATTGAGGGCCGGGTTGGGGAGCAGGGTTTTGGCGGCGTCGATCCGCACTTCCCGCACGGTATCGAACACACTTTGTCCGTTATAGCGTTTAAACAGGCGGGCGAGGTGTTCTTCTCCTTTGCCCACTTGCCAGGCAATTTCGCCGAGGGTGAGGGGTTGGGCGTAGTGTTTTAAAATATATTCTTTGGCGGCCACCACGATTTGTTCGCTGCTGTTTTCATCTTTTTCCGGAGAAGCCAGAGGCGCGGGGCGGGATTTCCGCACGGATTCAATTGTCAGATTCGTGCAAATGGAACGAACCCGATGGCGATATCCGGGGCGACGTGTTTCGGTTTCTTCGCGGAATTCGCGTACGAGTCCGTGGATTCGGCTGTCCATCGCTTCAGGGATGTGGAGGACCTGTGCAAAGTGCATGCGGACATAATCAGCAAAATCCAGTTCGGGCCGGGGGGTTCCGGTATCGGGTGGATCGTAAAACAATCGCAGGACGTGCAAGGGGCGGGCCTGTTGGGGGTCGGGGTTGATGTACACGTGTTTTTCGACGGGAGGTGCACACAAAAGGTCTCCTTTGGCGAGACGCCGGCGTCCCTCCATGCCTTCGATTTCAAATTCGGCCTCGCCTTCAAGGACCAGCAGGAGTTTATAATAGTGATTGCGAATGGTCAGGCTTCCGTTTTTCGGAAGCAGGAAAATAATTTCATCCGAAAGTCGGAAGGGAGGGCCCAGTTGATCTACGGAGTGGCTGGAGTAGCTCATTTTTTGATGGGGGGATGGCGGATGGAAAATGCTGGAGTTGAAACCGGATCATTTAAAGATGAGATCGCAAATAATAGAGGTCAAAATAGTGCAAGTCAAATCAAATGGGGCTATAGACGATATGGGGAGTGTTCTGTTATGCTCTCAAAATGATGCAACGACCCACAGAAAACCTCTTCGAATTCGCAGATGCTTTGGCTTTAAAACATGTCAAGGTGCACCAAAAACTTGGACATTATACGGGAATTGTGACCCTGCATGGATTGGCGAGATTGGCCACAGAAAGCGGGAAGCCCGAAGCGTTGGCCCGGGTAAAAGACGAGCTGAAGCCTTTTTTGGCGGGCGAAATGGATTTTCACTGCAATTTCCCGAACTACCGTTGTGGAGGAAATGCCACGGCGTGGTTATTGTACAAAGGGCTGTTGCCGGAAGCGGAGGAAACGGTTCGTTTTTATGCGGATGAGATTTTGAATGATGCTTCGAAAGATCCGGAAGGAATTCTGCAAATGCCGAAGGGGACGCCGGGGAGGATTTGGATTGATGTGGCTTTTGCGGTGACACCTTTTCTGATTTTTGCGGGGATGGCGCTCAATGAAGAGAAGTATATCGAGGAAGGCGTGCAGCAGACGTTCAAGATGGTGGATATTTTCGGAAATACCGGAACGGGTCTTTTGCATCAGTCGCGGGGATTTTGCGGGGAGATGAAATTATCGGATGATCATTGGAGCCGGGGTAATGGGTGGGGTGCGTATGCGCTTTGTGAGCTGGCTTGTGAGTTGCCGGAAAATCACAAACATAAAGCTGAGAGTATTCTCCGCTTTAAAGATTTGATGAATCATGCCCTGAACTATCAGAATGCCCAGGGGCTGTGGCATCAGGAGATGACCTGGAACAGCAATAAACCGGCCTGTTACGTGGAAACCTCGGGTTCAGGTTTGTTGCTTTATGCATTGGGTGCGGGCATCAAGGCGGGAATAGCGGATGATCATTGGATGGAGGCGTACCGCAAGGGGTTGCGCGGGCTGCTGGGGTATATTTCCTCTGATTACGATGTTTACCACACCTGTAAAGGATGTTTGTGTCCGGGTGAAGGCAGGAAAATTGATTATGCGGCCATGCCGCCTTTACTGAATGATGTACATGCCTTTGGCCCCCTGGTGCTTTGTTACGGTCAAGCCAGTCATTTGGGTCTTTCAACGCTAGGAGAACTTTAAGATGAGTGATGTGAAAATGGAACTGGATCAATTAAAAGCCCGCCGGGCGGAAGGTCGGGAACTTTGTGAGCTTCCCATTCCGGATCAGGAGCTTTGTGAGCGGTATGAGGCGTTGTTTACGGCGGCCGTGAATGATGTGTTGCGTGAAAAGAATCTCACCCACCAAACGTTGCCAAATACAATTCTGCCCCTGAAGGATGAAATGAAAGTTGCGGGGCCGATCTTTACGATTAAGGGCGCAAAAAGTCTTTTGATTAAAGATGAGATGAAAGAGCGGGCGGAAATGCTGGAGTCGATTCCCCGGCATTCAGTGGTGGTTTGGGATACCAGCGGTGATGATGAATCCGCGCAATGGGGGGAAGTGATGACCATGGCCGCGAAGCGCCGCGGGTGCCGTGGTGCAATTGTGGATGGTGGGGTGCGGGACACCGACCGGGTGCTGCCACAGGAATTTCCGGTGTTTGTGAAATACCGTTCATCGAACGGGATGCTGGGGCGTTTCCGCATCAGCGGCTGGCAGGTGCCGATCCGGATTGGAGACGTGGAAATGTATCCGGGTGATATTGTTTTTGCTGACATTGACGGCGCGATTGTGGTGCCCCGTGAAATGGCCTATGATGTGTTGGTACGTGCGGAAGAAATTGCCGAGAGCGAAAATGAATTGAAAAAATGGGTGGAGTCTGGAATGTCCACGGTGGAGATCGTGGCCAAAGGTGGATATTTCTAAAGGCGGCTGGTGAATAAATTTTAATACGAAATAAAGGAAAACAATATGAAAGATTTGAAAGAGAAAGTGGTGGTCATTACGGGTGCATCCAGTGGCATTGGCGCGGCGGCGGCCGCGCAGTTTGTGGCGTTGGGCTGCAAGGTGGTGTTGATGTCGCGCACCTTGGAGAAACTCGAAGCGGTGGCGGCACCGCTGAAAGAGAAAGGGTCGGTACAATGTGTGGCGGCGGATGTTTGTGATGAAGCTTCAGTGGCAAAAGCGTTTGGGGCGATTGGGCCGGTGGATATTCTGGTGAATAATGCCGGGGTGGGATTTGCCACGGATTTGTCCAGTTGCACGTTGGAGGATTACCGGGCGATTATGGAAACCAATGTGACGGGTGTTTTTCTGTGCAGCCGCGCGGTGTTGCCGGGAATGAAATCCCGGACGGCCGGACATATTGTGAATGTTTCTTCGGTGGTGGGCAAAGTGGCCAATCCGGGAGCGCCTTTGTATTGTGCAAGTAAGCATGGACTCAACGGATATTCATCCGGTCTGCAGCAGCAGGTTGCCAAAGACGGCATTGGGGTTTCCATGGTTTCTCCTTCCGCAGTGGACACAGCCTATTGGGATGGTCGCGATATTGATCGGAGTAAATTTCTGCAGCCTGAAGAGGTTGCGTCGGCAATTGTGTTTGTGGTTTCACAGCCCGCAGGTGTCTTGATTAAAGATATTGATTTGACCGCAATGCGCTAATCACTATCCATGGTCCCCGTGGAATGATATTTGAGTAACGTCTTCCGTGGGGACCGCGGAGATACAGAGGCCGATTTCATCATGTCCATTTTTCTAAACGAAACAGAACGTCTTGCTTTTAAAGCCCTGCGCCCCACATGTCCGGTTGCGGAAGGGCTCTTTTGGGGGTTGAGCAGCCGGGTCAGCGAACGTGCGGCTTCTCCGGGTCTTTCTGACCGGAATACCACGAGTGACTGGTGGCATCATGCCGGAGAATATTTAAGTGACGCGGCGATGGTGCATGCGGTTAAATCGAGTCCGCAGTTACGGGCCTGGCTGCGGGCAAGCACGTTGGAAATTGTGCGCCGTCCAGTGGCGGATTGGGTAGGCCCATGGTTTCGTGAGCATGGTCCGAATGCGGTCGGACATTTGGAAACGGCGCATTTGAGTTGGGGGGTTGCGTCGGTTTTGGATTTGGCTGCGGATCTGTTTTCTGCATCCGAGTTGGAAGAGATTCGGGAAGCCCTGCGGGTGAAGGGGATCCATTTGTGCCGGCGTTTTCTGTTGGAACGCACGAGTTATATGAATTGGCGCGCGGTATTGAATGCGGGACTGTCGGTAGCGGCGGCCGTGTTGGGAGATGAAGAAGCCATGGCGGAAGGGGCCGAACACTATCGAAGTTGCGCGGGCATGTTTCAGGCCGATGGCAGCTATGGGGAATCTTTGCAGTACGGGAATTATGCGGCGTTTTCACAAATGCTTTCTTATGAAGCATTGACCCGTGCGGGGATAAAAGATCTTCCCCTGGATCCGATGGTGCATCAGCCCCGGTGGCAGGCTGCTTCGCATTTTTATAATAAACCTTTGAGTGGATGGGGGCAGGTGCCCCGTGCACGGGCGGCAAATTTTAATGATTCAGCTGCCATCTTCCGTCCGTCGGCAGATGTCCTGTTGCATGTGGCGGCGAGAGGGAAGGCGGACTATGCGCAAGATGCGGGTTTGGCGCGTTGGTTATTTGAAGAAACCTATGTTCCGATCCACAATGCCGGTCCGCATGACCTGGCGAGTTTCGGGTTTGTAAATGATTTTGGATTTATGTCGCTGCCGCTTTGGACGGAGGCGGCTGAGGCCTTGACGCCTGAAGCGGCGGGATTAACCGAGCTGGAAGCCTTTTCGGTCGGGGATGTGCTGATGCGGGATGCCTGGGAGGGGCAAACGATTGTGGCCGTGCACGGGGGAGGCGATCCTTTCGAATGCATTGGGCATCAACACAGAGATTTGAACAGTTTTATTTTGGCTCATCGTCAAGAGCGTTTGTTGGTGGATCCGGGACATTCCTGTTACCGTTCTTTTGTCCATACGAATGTGGAGATGGGGTCGGCCACTCATAACACTTGTACCTTTATGATTCCCGGTAAAGGGTGGTGCGAGCAGAAGACGCCGGCAAAAAGACAGATTGATCCTAAAACGAATGTGTGCAGTGATACGGTTGTGCGCGGTGCCAGCCGCAAACTTGCGGCCTCCCTGGATGATGTGCGGATTGTACAATCCGATGCGGCGGTTGCGTATGGAGATCCGATCCGGACTTTTTTACGCAGTTGGATTCTGTGTGGTTCCCATGTTTTGTTTGTGGTCGATCATGTAGTGGCGGATGAACCGGTGAAGGCGCAGTGGCACTGGCTGTTCAACAATCGGGACGGGGCCTTGGAAATGAAACCGGTTCCGCCGGACCGCCTGGTTGCGCGGCGTAACGGCGTGGGCTGTAAGATGTTTCATCTGGGCGGGGCGAACGTTTCGGGTCCGGCTTACAGTTTTATGCATGATGCTTATCATCCGCTTCCGGGCCAGTTGGGGGAAGGGGGCAGTGGATCCGCCTGGAAAATGCAGTGGGCTGAACAGGAGGCGCGTTGTGAGCGGGAGATGATTCACGCGGTTTGCTTTGATGAGTATGGCAAAACTGCGGGCTGGCATTTGCGGGAGCAGGACGGGGTGGATGCGATTTTGGAAAGTCCAGGTGCGACGGAAAGCTGGGCGCTGGTGCTGAAAGAAAATGATCAATTTGAAATTACGGAAGCTGTCAGTGGACGGCGATACCTCTCAACCCCCGATGGATTAAATAAATTATGAAAGCCTCCTTTTATCAAGGCAACAAAACTTTTTCTGTAGAAGAGCGCGAAGTGGTGAAGCCCGGTCCGGGTGAGGTGCGGCTGGACATGGCGTACTGCGGAATTTGCGGTACGGATTTGCATATTTTTCACGGAGCGATGGATGCGCGGGTGGCGATGCCTGAAACGATTGGGCATGAAGCGTCGGCCACGGTGGCTGAAGTGGGAGAGGGGGTGACAGGTTTTAAAGTCGGGGATGCCGTGGTGGTGCGTCCACTGGATAACCGCGCGGAGACCGAGGCGGACCGCGGGCACAGTCACATTTGCAAAGACTTGAAATTTATTGGGATTGATTCTCCGGGCGCCTTTCAGGAATCATGGACGGTTCCGGCGTTTGTTTTGCACAAAGTGCCCGAAGGTGTGGATTTGAAAGTGGCGGCGCTTTGTGAACCGCTGGCGGTGGCTTGTCACGATGTCCGCTTGGGCGAAGTGAAGGCGGGTGAACTCGCGGTGGTGATGGGCGGCGGACCGATCGGTTTGCTGGTGGCATTGGTGGCGCGGGCAGCGGGTGCGAAAGTGATTCTTGCAGAACTGAATGCCAATCGTTTAGAGTTTGCGCGGTCACTGGGATTTGAAGCGGTGAATCCGGTGGAGACTGATTTGCTGGCCCTTTGTCAGGAGCACAGTGGCGGATCCGGTGCGGATATTGTGTTTGAAGTATCCGGTGCCAAAGCGGCGGCGGCATCGATGACCGGTCTGCTGGCGATTCGCGGACGGATTGTGGTGGTGGCGATTTACCCGCAGCCGGTGGAGATTAATCTTTTCCAGTTCTTCTGGAAGGAATTGCAGATGAAGGGTGCGCGGGTGTATGAACCAGAGGATTATGAGGAAGCCCTTTCGCTGATTGCGGAAGGTTCTTTGCCCTTGGAGAAAATGATTACCGGTACGGTGCCACTGGCTGATATCCAATCCGCCTTTGAAGGATTGGATGTGGCGCCGGATTCAATTAAAGTTTTGATCCAATGCAATTAACAACAAAAGAGTTTCCGGTTTCAGACCGGTGGTGTGTACATAGTTATTACACCTTGTGTCCTTACGCTCCGGATGGTTCGGGACGTATTCTGGTTGCGGGTGCGGACTTGAAAACGAATACCGGTGAGGTGTTGATTCTATCTGGGGACGGGGCGGTGCTGGATCGTTTTGGTGCGGATTCGGTGACCCCGGGTTTCTGGCATACCGGGAAGTGGCAGAGTTGGTCTCCGGATGCAAAGTCTGTTTATTATGAAGCCGGCACGCATCAGGACCCGGTGGTGATCAAGCGGGAGTTGGCGACGGGTAAAGAAACCCGGGTGGAGGGAAACCTGGAAGGGATTTCTCCATTGGGAGAGCCCGGACTTTCCGGGGGGCACAGCATGCTGTACGCGGCGGGATATGGTGGTGGAGGATATCAACCCTCGCTTTCGCCGGTTCCGTTTGAAGCCCGCGATCAACATGGTTTGATGCAGGTGGATTTTGATCCGCCTGCCACGAAGGTGGGGCTCAGCACAGAAGCCATTTTAAATGCACATCCGGATGTGGAGAAACTCCGGAAGCTGGATGTGGCGCATGGCGGGTTAACCTTAATGACCTATTGTGTGCGCTGGGCTCCGGATGGGAAACGTTTTCTTTTCTTTTTCGGAAATCACTGTGTGGATAAATCCCGCAGGGAGCCCCGTTTGGCGTATGTGTTTACCGCAGACCGCGAAATGAAGGATATTCGTTTGGCCATGGACATTAGTTTGGACCGTCGCGGGGTGCACTGGGGGTGGCAGCCGGACAGTGAATATTTGATTGGTTACGGTCCGCATCCTGAGATGCCCGAACGGATGTGTTTGGCGGAAGTGCGCTATGACGGCAGCGGTTACCGCATGCTGAGCGGGCATAGAAGCGGGGGGCATCCCACGGTGAGTCCGCGTGATCCTGATTTGATCGTGACGGATGAAAACACTGGTGATGCGGGCGCGGTGGTATTTCTGTCCAAGGCAACGGGGTTGGAAATAGACCGGGTCGCCTTACCGAAATTTATTGGGGGGAAAGAGCCCGGAGGAAGGAATCCGTTGCGGGTTTGTCATCACCCGGTGTTTAATGCGGCCGGGGATAAAGTGCTTTGCAACAGTTTGCCAGCGGACGGGTTCGCGCGCATGGTGGAAATTCAGGTGGGGGCATGAGTTTTTGGAACGGGATCATTGGCGGTCACAGCATGCCGAACAACCAAACGGTTGGCGGGAAATTTTCTTTGTGGTTTGGTAAAAGGCAGGCCCTGCGTCATCGGCCGAATATTGAATTGGCGGCGGATGTGAAAATAAGTCCCGAGGCGCGTATTCATCCCCGGGGCGGGATGATCAGATTGGGAAAGGGGTGCTCGGTGGCACCGGGGGCGGTGGTACAGGGAAATGTGAGCATGGGGGAGAATTGTTCGGTGCAGATGAACAGTATGCTGATTGGGTACGGCACCCGGGAAAATCCGGGGGGGCGAATTGAAATGGGCAACCATGTGCGGATTGCGCCTAACGTACAGATGATCGGCGGGAACCATGTGATCGCGCGCACGGATGTGCCGATCAGTGGTCAGGGGCTGGTTCACAAACCCATCATCATTGAGGATGATGTATGGATTGCGGGACGGGTGGTAATCACCTGCGGGGTGCGGATTGGAACCGGGTCGGTGATTGCGGCCGGAGCGGTGGTGACCAAGGATGTGCCGGCCTGGTCGATTGTGGGCGGCGTCCCGGCAAAAGTTTTACGAAAAAGAAAACCTGATGAGGAAATGAAAAATGAAAACGAAAGAACTTTTTGATTTGAGTGGAAAGACTGCATTGGTGACCGGGTGCAAGCGCGGAATTGGCAAAGCGATGGCCGCGGGGCTGGCAGAAGCCGGGGCGGATATCATTGGTGTGAGTGCAACTTTGGAAACGTCCGGTAGTGAAGTCGAAAAAGAAGTCACCGCTCTGGGTCGGAAGTTTACGGGATATGCGGCGGACTTTTCCGATCGCAAAGCGCTCTATGCATTTATAGAAGAAGTGAAAGCTTCAGGTGTACAGGTGGACATATTGGTGAACAACGCCGGACATATTTTACGGGCGCCGGCCGCGGATCACGGTGATGATCTCTGGGATACCATTATGGAAATTAATTTGAACGCGCAATTTATTCTCAGCCGGGAATTCGGCAAAGACATGATTGAACGCGGTGCCGGAAAAATTATTTTCACGGCCAGTCTGCTGACTTTCCAGGGCGGCATTACGGTTCCGGGATATGCGGCGAGTAAAGGCGGGGTGGGGCAATTGTGCAAAGCGCTGGCCAATGAATGGGCGGGCAAAGGGGTGAATGTGAATGCGATTGCTCCGGGATATATTGCGACCGACAATACCCAGGCCCTGCAGGATGACCCCACCCGTTGCGAACAAATCCTCGCGCGGATTCCGTCGGGACGCTGGGGGGAACCGGATGACTTTAAAGGTCCGGTGGTGTTCCTGGCCTCCGAAGCCTCCGCTTATATGCAGGGACACGTGATGCTGGTCGACGGTGGATGGATGGGGCGCTGACATGACTGCAACCGGAAGAAAAATTGTATTTGCCTGTCGCATTGATGATGCGGCGGCGCGTGAACGGATTCAGAAACTGGGAACTTTGGTTGAAGCTCCCGAAGCCAACAGTCCTGAAGCCATTATTGAAGCGGCCAAAGATGCGCAGGTGCTGGTGGTTCCCTACACAGCCCATGCTTTGATCACTGCTGAAGTGCTGGATGCGCTGCCTCAACTGGAATTGATTGGCAGCACTTACGGAGGGGTAAGACAGAATATTGATGATCTGTATGCGTTGGAAAAAGGTTTGTCGGTGATTCACACCGGTCCGACCCGTATTCGTCCGATGGCGGAGTATACTCTGGGATTGGCTTTGAGTTCGCTGACGCAAATTTCCAATTATCATCACTGCATGAAAAGTGGGGAAGCGTGGCCGCGGATGAAATTTGGCCGCACCCGCATTTTGCATAACCGAAAAGTCGGGGTGATTGGATATGGTTGGATCGGCCAGGGGGTTGCAAAACTGTTTGGTCACTTCACGGATCAGGTACAGATTTACTCTTCGCATGCCACGGCGGAGTCGCTCAGGCAAGATGGTTTTCAGAAGGCAGAGAGCTTGGACGCGTTGTTCCGCGAATGTGAAGTGATTATACTTGCGGGGGGATACACGCCGGAGACACATCAGATGATTCGCAAGGCGCATTTTGAGGCGATGGCGGATGAAGCGTTATTTATCAATATTGCCCGGGGGAAAATGGTCAACCAGTCCGAAATGATTGAAGTGGTGGAGAAACGGAATATCTTTTTAGCTTTGGATGTTTTTGAAACGGAGCCTTTGGAGGCTGACAGCCCGTTACGATCGAATGACCGTTGTTTAATCGCCCCTCACCGCGCAAATGCTCCGATTGAATTTGAGCAGCGCTGGACTTTTCTGGCGGATGAGCTGGAGCGTTTTGACCGGGGGGAAGAACTGATGACCGCCTTGAGCACTGCCCGCGCGAAAGTGATGAGTGAGTCTTAGGCTCCGGGGAGGTCCTCTCCGGAGCGCGGTTCTATTCTTCGGAACTTGATGAAGGCTTTTTGATGGTGCATGATGACGTGGTTATTTCTCACGAACCCGGACATCAAATGAAACCATCCATCACCGTTATTGGTAGCGCCAACGTCGATTATATTATGCAGGTGCCGCATTTACCTGCGAAAGGAGAAACGGTTATGGATGCGTCTTTTTTCCAGGCTTTTGGAGGGAAGGGTGCAAATCAGGCGGTGGCTGCCGCGCGTGCGGGAGGCGAGATCACTTTTGTGGGGGCGTTGGGAAATGATGCGACGGCGAAAGTCTATTTAGAGGGGTTGAAGGCGGATGGGCTGAACACAGATCACGTGAGCATGGAAAGGGATACGGCTGGCGGGTCCGCGTTAATCATGTTTGACGGGCAGGGAGACAATTACCTTTCAGTGGCGCCCGGTGCGAATGCCTGTGTGACGCCGGAACGGGCAGATGCGGCGGAGGAGGTGATCGCCGCTGCGGATTGCGTGGTTTTACAGATGGAAATTCCACTGGAAACGAATGAGCGCATTCTGGAGTTGGCCGCCAAACATGAAACGCCGGTGATCCTGAATTATGCACCGGCCAACAATTTAGGTCTAAAACCTTCGGAGGCAATTCACGGACTGGTGGTCAACGAACTGGAAGCCGCCGCTTTGGCGGGAGAGGATGCGGACCGGGTGGATTCGGATTCGGCGGGCGCGCTGGCGGATCGGTTAAGGAAGAATGGCGGCCATCAGTTTGTGGTGATTACTTTGGGAAAAGACGGTTCGGTATTCGCGGATGCGGCAGGGGTGCAGCGGGGAAAAGCATTTGTGGTGGATGCGGTGGATACCACGGCTGCCGGAGACACGTTTTGCGGAGCATTGGCGGTGGCATTGGGAGAGGGGCGGTCATTGGCGGATGCGGTTCGGTTTGCGGCGGGGGCTTCCGCACTTTCGGTGATGCAAGTGGGCGCGCAGTCTTCGATTCCCCGGCGTGAAGCCATCGAATCCTTTTTGAAGTAACCGAAAGGTTAAGAATCTTTGCGTGAGGCAATAGAGAGAGGGAAATATAACCCGGGAAGTCTGCTGACCGGATTCGGGGCATGAGGTCTGTTATTGAAAACCCGTAGATTTTGCTTGCGGTAAAGTCTTAACAGCTTTAAATCCATGCATCCTCGGTCGGGGCGTGGCTCAGTCTGGTAGAGCGCTTGCTTCGGGTGTAAGAGGTCGCTAGTTCGAATCTAGTCGCCCCGACCATTTTAACTTTTTTTGTATGTGGGAAGAGCTCGTCTCGAGAAACGGGATCACCCCGTCCAACTTTTTCCCCTTTATCTGAAATGGATGAGGGGATTTTTTATATTCCGGTGTTTTTATGGCTTTACTAAGTGTTCAATCTCTTTCGATTCGTTATGGGGGTCCTGCATTGCTGGATGGGGTGAGTTTCACTTTGGATGCGGGGGAGCGGGTGTGTTTATTGGGGCGGAACGGGGAAGGAAAATCGACCCTGATGCGAATTTTAGCGGGTGATGAACAGGCGGACAATGGAACGTTGGCTTTTCAGAGCGGGGCAAAAGTGGCCACCCTTTCCCAGGTGTTTCCGGCTTCGCGCCCGGGGACGGTGCGGGAATTAATCGAAGAAGATCATCCGCAGGATAATCATGATCCTGATTTTCATTTGCGGCTGGATAAATTGCTTTCGCAGATGGATTTGGATCCGGAAGGGGTGTTTGACACATTTTCCGGCGGGCAGAAACGCCGGGTATTATTGGCTTCCGCCTTGGTGGGGGAACCGGATTTATTGCTGTTGGATGAGCCGACCAACCATTTGGATTTGGAGGGGATTCGCTGGCTGGAGAATTTTCTGCCCCGTTTTCCGGGTGCGGTATTGTTTGTGACCCATGACCGGCAGTTCCTGCGCGCGTTGTCTACCCGGATTCTGGAGTTGGACCGGGGTCAGTTGAGCGATTGGGACTGTGGGTATGACAAATACCTGGTTCGGCGTGAAGAGCAATTGGCGGCAGAAGAAAAGCAGGCGGCCCTCTTTGACAAACGTTTGGCTGCGGAAGAGCGCTGGATTCGTCAGGGAATCAAGGCCCGGCGCACCCGGAATGAAGGTCGGGTGCGGGCGTTGAAGAAAATGCGGGATGAGCGGCGTCAACGGCGCGAGCAGAGTGGATCGGCTAAACTGCAGGTGCAGGAAGGTCAGACCAGTGGACGGAAAGTGATTGAAACCAAAAACCTGCAATTTGATTGGGGGGATGGTCCGCAGGTAAAAGATCTTTCGATGTTGGTGAGCCGCGGGGACAAGATTGGGGTATTGGGACCCAATGGGTGTGGAAAGTCTACTTTGCTGAAACTGTTGTTAGGTAAATTGGAGCCGCAGGGAGGTTCGGTGGAGCACGGCACCCGCTTGGAAATTACGTTTTTTGATCAGCACCGCATGCAGTTGGATGAAGAAAAAAGTTTGCAGGACAATGTGGCGGAAGGGAATGAGTATGTGATGTTTCATGGGCAACGCCGGCACGTGATTAGTTATTTGGAAGATTTTTTGTTTCCCTCCTCACGTGCCCGCACGCCGGTCAAAGTATTGAGTGGCGGGGAGCGGAACCGTTTGTTGTTGGCCAAAATGTTCACCAAACCGGGCAATGTGCTGGTGATGGACGAGCCGACCAATGACTTGGATATTGAGACCTTGGAATTGCTGGAATCGTTGTTGGTGGAGTATGAAGGCACCTTGTTGCTGGTGAGTCACGATCGGGAATTTATCAACAATGTGGTGACGGAGACTTTGGCGTCGGAAGGGGACGGATCCTGGAAAGAGTATCCGGGGGGATATGATGATTGGCTGGAGCAGAGTCAGCGGGCGGGAGGCGGAGGCCGGAAGACGGAAACCGGAGGACGGAAGTCTGGGACCGGGGGAAAGGCTGCCAAAAGAAAGAGTCCGCTGAATGGAAAAGAAAAGCGGGAATTGGAAGCGATGCCCCGCAGCATTGAAGCATTGGAAAAGGAGTTGGAGTGTTTGGGAGAGAAAATGTCCTCACCTGATTTTTATCAGCTCCCTGAGGCTGAGCGTCAGCCGGTATTAGATCGCAGTGAACAGATTCCGCTGGAAATGGATGATTTATTTTTGCGTTGGGGAGAGTTGGAAGCGCGGAAAGAGTCCTGATACCCGCCGGGCCGGCTGCGGGAGGGGGCATCCGCAGATTTGAATGGGTGCGCTTAAAATCGAAGGTTTAATTCCGATTCATTTCGTATCGGAAAAATATGGGGGTTTCGATGGGCTGATCAGGGGGAGGGGCGAGGAAGACCTCGTCATATTCCGCGCTGATGGGGGTACGCTTTATCTCTTCGAGTTCTCCATTCAGGGAGGTCCAGGTCCCGGGTGTCAGATTTGTGGTGACCTGTGGGGTGACGGTGAAATCCAAGGATCCGGTACGGAGGGTTGAATAAAATGCTGGAGATCCGTTGAGTTCCCGTATTTCGATTGCGGGTGTGGTTTCAGTGAGGGTGGGATTGAATCCCAAGCCACATTCCACCCCATTGGCGTACGCATCGCCATCGGGGTTGGCGGACGCACCCCAGACGCTGGCTTCCAGTGTGGTATCGGCTACCGTATCCGCTCCGAAATATGCTCGGGCCCAGTCTAAATACTCATCCGCAACCTGGCTCCCCGGGACCGAAAATCCTACGGCGTCGGCGATGACATATCCATCGGCATCGTCATTGGATAGGGTCAACGTCCCCGTACCGGCATCCAGGGCAAAGTTGCCGAGGGAAACCCAGGTGCGGCCGTTTGTTTTCTGATTGACGGTGGTTTCGTAGGTGCCGTTTTTGTGAATGATGGATACTTTGCAGTTGGTGGCGCGGTTGGTGTCCGCGGGCCAGTGCATAAAAATTTCGTATGTTTGGGTGGAGGGGACGTTGAGGGCATAGCTCACGGATTTGCTGCCCTGTCCGCTGTTTTGGTCGTGATGATAATTACTTCCGTAATGTTGAGAAGAGTTGGTGGAAACCTGCCAGGTTCCGGTGAATGTTACTCCGGTGGCGGCATTGTTATCAATGATGGTGGTGGGGCTGCCGGATCCTGCGGGTAACAGGCTGCTGAAAAGATACTCAATGCGGTCAAGGGCCCGGTTGCTTTCCGAACCGGGGGTGGTGACGACAGGTTCTAAAGGGAGGGCGCGGGCATCCCGTAACTCTCCATCTGAGCGTCGTCGCCATGATCCGTCAAAAATACTTTCTTTGTTTGCGATGCCTTGGTGAACCCAATGACGGGGGACGCCGCGTCGGCCTTCGATTTGGGGGAGGATACTCCGTCCCCGCAACCCAAGGTCGGTTGGAATCTGGATACCGGCAATCGCGCAGATGGTCGGAAACATATCGGTGATATCCACGAGATCGGAGGAGGTGCTGCCCCGGGGAATGGCGTCGGGTCCCCATACGATAAAGGGGACATGAGTTCCTCCGTCGGTGAGGTCGCGTTTGCCACTGGATACAGGGCCGTCCACAGTTTGCCGGGTGGCACCGGTATCTGTTCCGTTGTCACCGATAAAGAACACATAGGTGTTATCCCGAATGCCGAGGGCATCGATTTCTGCAAGAATTTCTCCGGTGAGTTTGTCCATGTAATGGATCATGTTGCTCAAGGATGCGGATCTCCCTGCGGAAATGTCATCGGGTGTTTTAACGATAGGGACATGGGGAAGCATTTCGTTGTGAACAATGAGGAAAGGTTTCCCTGCATCCCGTGCTTCGGTCATTTTTTCGATGACATAGTCCTTTAAAACGTCCGGACCGAATTTGTCTTCCAGGTTGTCGAGAACGTTGCCATCCCGGTTGAGATAGGGATCCCAGTAGCGTTCGGTTTTTTCAGTGCCCGACCAGATTTGCCAAAAACACCAAGAGTCAAATCCTGCCTCACTGAGGTGGGTGGGGTGGTGGACATAGGTGGCAAGTTGCCATTTCCCGGTGACGCTGGTTTCGTATCCCTCAGCGCGGGCCCGCTGGGCAAAGGTGGGGAGTTGAGTGAAGTCGACCTTTGTTGCGGTTCCATTGTGGACATCCAGCACGTCTGTCCATCCGTGGTCGGAGGTGTAGAGTCCGGTATGCAGGCTGACGCGGCTGGGGGTACAAACCGGGCTGGTGTAGGCCCGGGTAAAGGTGATACCTTCGGAGGCCATGCGGTCGATTTCAGGAGTGGAATAACTTTGGCCGCCATAGGCCCCCACGGCTTCGTAGCCGAGATCGTCAGCAAAGATAATCAGAATGTTGGGTGGTGTGTCTTCGGCCTGGGCGGTGGTGATGCCCAAAGCGAAGACCCACAGGATCATCCCTAATAAGAATTGAATCATTTTTGTGTTGGTTTCCTTGTTCTCCGAAAGGCGAAGGGTCAAATCCATATCCATATGGATATGGATTTAGCGTTGACGACGGTAAAAGGTATATCCCATTAAACTTGATACCAGTAAAATCAGGGTGCTGGGTTCCGGGATGACCGATCCTTGAAAAGCCATGTTGTCGATGACGCTGGAAGTATTGGGGCCCTCTGTCCCATTGGTGTTTCCGCTGAATTCCATGGTGAAAATGGCGGACTCCCCATTTCCCAAAGTGATATCGGACAAATCGTCGGATAGGTTGTAATCGTAATCAGGGTAATCGGAAAATTTGTTTGTGCCGCCAAAGATCACCAGAGGTAAACCGGTTTTATTATCTATGGCCGTGCTGTCAGGACCTAGACCTCCGGAGGTGTAGGTTAAGGTGAAGGCATCGTAACCGTGTTCATTGTTATCAATGGCGTTTTCACGAGGGGCGAAGTCAAAATGAAAGCTGTCGATGTTCACATCGAGTCCGCTGTTATTCGTGAGGGTGATGATTAAAGTATTGCTTCCGTTTCTTTCACTTAAAAGTAAGGAATTTGCATTTGTCGCGGCTCCCGGCAAGTTTTCTCCAAAAGTACCATCATTTGAGCCGAAACCCGTATTAATACTACTGGTGCCACTGACGTCGATGGATGCACTAAACCCAGCCAAAAAACTGTCGGCATCGTAAGTATCCGTGGTGTCGGTCCAATTATCCCATGTGGCAATGGTCGCGGCGGAGGTGGCGGCCGCTTGAAGAAATAGAGCAGAAAACAGTGGCAGGCAAAATTTATGGAGTGTCATGAAGAAGGTTCCCTTGGGGTAGAATGTCTAAGTAAAGTTAAAGAATTCACCCTATAAAGTTATCATGATTGTGATTTCGTATGGAAGGTAAATGGCTTGCATATATTACGCAAAAGCTTTAATATATTTGTCATGAGTGTTCCAAAGCAACGAATTGGAGATTGGAGCAAGCTGCTTGCAAGCCTGTACTATTGTTATGAAGGAAGGGTGCCGTCTTTTGGGCAGGGCCGGGTATACAATCCGGGATATGCCACTTGGTTGGTGTTAGAAGGGTGGGGGGAAATTAGGGAGGAGGGGGCGGCGCAAGCCACTGTGGCTCAGGCGGGTGAATGGATGTTTGTTCCTTCGGGAAAGCGTCAGCAAACATTCAGTCCCGAGGCTAAAATTCTTTCGATTGGTTTTTTTGCCAAGTACATCACCGGTCATCCCCTGGTGGATTTCAGCAGGGCGTTCTGTGTCTGTGGGAGTGAGTTTCCCAAGTTGGAAGTTTACGCCCGCAGGCTTCCTTTGGTTTATTCTAAAAACGGAACGCTGGCTGACTTTAAAAACCCAACCGTCGACCTTTTTTCATTTTTTGAAATTCAAAAGCATTTGATGGAATGGATGGACGTATGGATGAGGGTGCTGTTATCCCGAGGGAATAAAATTGAATCCCCCTTAGGCCTGGATCAGCGTGTGGTACAAGCGATTCATTTGCTTGAAACCCATGTAGAGGATTCACATATTACAACAGAGTACGTGGCCAAGAAAACCGGGGTGAGTATCAGCCAGTTGAATCGGTTGTTTTTACGGGACACAGGATTAACGCTCAATGATTTCAGGGACCGGCAACGTATAGATCTCGCGATCAAACTCCTCACGGGGGCGAAGACGCCTTTGAAAGAAATAGCCTACGACCTCGGGTTCAGCTACCCCTCTCATTTCTCCACGTGGTTTCATCGTCATCAAGGGGTGTCTCCCTCGCATTACCGCAAAAGTTATTTTAAGGACAAGGCTTCGGATTAAGCTTGGGTAGCCACGAAGTGGATGGTGGCGGGACTCCTGTTGTTGCCGCTGAGGAATTTTGCTGTTTCCGCCAGGCGATTCTCCACGCCGTATGAAAAACATCCTTCGTGTATTCGTAAACAGGGGGGGGGATGGCCGGATTTTAATAATCGTATATCGCCGATGTACGATTAATGAGTGGCGGGAGAGGGAAGATCGATGAATGGTGACGGGTAAATGGAAGAGTGGGGTATGGAGGATGGAGGATCTTCCGGGTCAGGAAAGAAAAGTTTTATTTAATCAGTTGACTAAATTGGTCAATTGATTAAATTGTGGATCAGCCCTTCTAAAAAAACATAAACCATGAAAGAAGTTACAGGCACAGAGCGAACCAAACAGCTGTTGATACAGGCCGCAGGGACTTTGGCTGCAGAGCAGGGGCTTTCCCATGTGTCCACGCGGGCGATTGCAAAAGAGTCCGGGGAAAATATCGGCAGTATTCATTATCATTTTGGCGGTAAAAAGGGATTGTTTAAAGCGATGATCCATGAGGCGATGCAGTGTTGTATTGTTTCGCGCGAATTGGACTTCGATGCGCGGTTACAAAGTGGAGAAGCGATCCCCAGGGAGGAGTTGTCGGAAATGGTTCGGAGGGTCATTTCGGAAGCCATTTACAGACTCTTCCGTTCCGGGAAGCCGGATTGGCATACGCATGTTATTTACCAACTGATTCAGCGGCAAGATGAATTATTTGAGGTGCTGAACAAGGAGTATTTCGATCCGGAAATGGCATTTATGCGCCGATTGATTCGATGCATTAAACCGGAGTTGAATGATCAGGAGGTGTTCTTGCACTGTTGCCTGATTCAGTTGCCGATTTTTGCGCAGGCCAGTTATCAAAAGGCGTTATTGCGGCAGTTGGGGGCCGATGCGTATAGCGATGAATATTTGAAAACGCTGGAGGATCTTTTGACCCGCCAAGCATTGCTGTTGTTGGAGCTGCCCTTGGGCCGCTCGTGATGCGTTGTAACTACTGGATATAGAGGAACGATCAATGAATAGAAAAAAATTTATTACAGGCCTCGGCGGCGGGGGAATAATCTGCTTGATCATTTTGGTTGTGGTCATGGGGGTTAGAAAGAGAGCGGAAGCCGGGCGGGTTGAAGCGGCTGAATATGCCCTGCAGGCAAAACCGCGGTTTGTGAAACTGGAGAAAGTGGTGGCCGCAGAGGGGCTGCAGTCACATGGATATCCGGGAAAAGTACGTGCTTCCGAAGAGGCGGAACTTTCCTTTCGGGTCGGGGGCCCCCTGATTGCGGTGAATGTTGAATTGGGACGTCCGGTGAAGAAGGGTGATTTGCTGATGCAGATTGATCCGCGGGATTTTGAAGATCAAATTGCCTCCCTGGAAGCGCAGTTGGGCGGTGCGAAAGCGGTGTATAAAAATGCACGTTTGGATTTTGCGCGCGCCAAAAATTTGTTTGAAGAGGCCGTGATTCCGCCGGCTGATTTTGATCGCTCGACTGGAGCTTTGGACTCTGCTTCGGCGCAGGTGCAAACATTGGAAGCACAACTGCAGGTTGCCAGACATCGCTTGGAGGATACGGCATTACGTGCCCCCTTTGATGGTCAGGTGACTGCGAAGTTGGCTGAAAATCACGAGATGGTCGGTGCAGGCCAAGTGGTTTTGGCTTATCACAATATTCAGTGGCTGGAAGTGGATGTGAATATTCCGGAGAAGGATATGGCCCGCCGGAGTTTGGTGCCCGGAAGTCCGGCTCAGATTCGTTTTTCGACGATGCCGGATAAGTTGTATGACGTGAAATTAAAAGAGTGGCGTTCACAAGCGGATCGGTTGACCCGCACATACGTGGTGACGTTCCGGTTTGAATCGCCGGAGGATCTGAAAGTGTTACCCGGGATGAGCGCGGATATTTTATGGAGAGAGGATGCGGCGGAGGTGGCGCAATTGTGGATTCCGCATTCGGCTTTGGCCGCCACAGCGGAGGGCGTGCCCTTTGTATGGGTTTACGATGAAGAAAGTGGGGAGGCATCGCCTCGGGAGGTTAAAACCGGTCGTATGGATGGTGCGTCCCGGATCACCATTGTTGAGGGGTTGACGGAAGGGGAACAGGTGGTGGTCACCGGGAGCCGGCTGATACAGGCCGGGGAAAAGCTTCGTGTGGTACCCCTCTAATTTTCCAGCAAAGGTCTTGGAATGAATCCTGCAAATTTTGCGCTTAAAAAACGAACCGTAATGGTGATGATGACGCTCCTGATGATAGGGGCGGGGATATTATCCTATACCAAGCTCGGTCAGTTGGAATATCCGAATTTCACAATCAAAACCGCTTTGGTGGTGACGCAATATCCGGGGGCGAGTCCGGCGGAGGTGGAAGAGGAAGTGACCGATCCGCTGGAGGAAGCGGTGCAGGCCATGGGGCAGCTCAAAGAAGTTTATTCAACCTCACAAGAAGGGCTTTCCTTTTTATATGTGGATATCAAGGAGACGTTTTCCTCTGCGGAGCTTCCGCAGATTTGGGATGAGCTGCGCCGGAAAATAAATGATGCGCAGACACAATTGCCTCCGGGGGCGGGCCCGTCAATGGTGTATGATGATTTCGGGGATGTGTATGGTGTGCTGTTTGCATTGACAGGTGACGGGCATGGATATGCCGCGTTAAAAGATTATGCGGAGGAGCTCAAAAAAGAACTGCTGTTTTGTGAAGATGTGGCCAAAGTGGATTTCTGGGGGGTGCAGACCGAAGTCATCTACGTGGAGTTTAACCGTGCGAGATTAACGGAACTGGGGCTTTCCCCCGAAATGATAGCCGGAACCTTACAAGGGCAAAACGGGGTGGCTTTGTCGGGGAAAGTGGAGGTGGATGGAAATTATTTGCGCATAAATCCTACCGGTGACTTTTCTTCTGAAGAGGCGATTGCGGATATGTTTGTGGGCACCCGGGACAGTTTAATCCGCCTGGGGGATGTGGCCGAGGTCCGTCGGGAATATATGGATCCCCCCATGAATATGATGCGGTATAACGGTGCACCCTCCATTGGAATTGGGATCTCCACGGTTGCGGGGGGAAATGTGGTGAAGATGGGGAAATCGATCAAAGAAAAACTTTCTGAGGTTGAGGCTTCTCAACCTGAGGGGATGGCGTTGCATCCGATTTATTATCAGAGTGAGATGGTGACTGAATCGGTAAATGCATTTGCCATAAATTTGATAGAAGCGGTGTTGATTGTGGTGGTGCTGCTCATGTTCTTTATGGGATGGCAGAGTGGCTTGTTGATTGGTGGCATTTTATTGCTGACCATCCTGGGAACCTTCACGGGGATGCAGTTGTTTGACATCGATCTGCAAAAAATATCCCTGGGTGCACTGGTGCTGGCGCTGGGGATGCTGGTTGACAATGCGATTGTGGTTGCGGATGGTATTCTGGTGCGGGTGGAGAAGGGGGAAGACCGGGAGACTGCGGCGAAAGAAGTGGTGCGGGACACCCAGTGGCCATTGTTGGGTGCCACTTTTGTGGCGATTCTTGCCTTTGCCGCGATTGGATTTGCTCCCGGAGATGTGGGGGAATTTTGTCGATCCCTGTTTGTGGTGATGGCGCTTTCGCTGCTCATTAGTTGGGTGATGGCGGTGACGGTGACGCCCCTGCTGTGTGTGTGGTTTTTAAAAATTCCGGATATGGAAGGTGGCGATCCATATGACAAAGCGATGTTTCGCCGTTACCGGAAACTGTTGCATCTTGCGGTGCACCACCGTGTGATCACGGTGTCGGTCACTACGATATTGCTGGTAGTGGCGGTGATGGGATTTGCCCTGGTGCCCCAGTCTTTTTTTCCGGGTTCAACCAATCCGTACTTTTATGTGAATTATTGGTTGCCGAATGGATCGCATATCCGTCAGACCGCTGAAGATATGCGGGAAATTGAATCGGAGCTTCAGTCGATGGAAGGGGTTGTGAATGTTACCGAATTTATTGGGGAAGGGGCTTTGCGCTTTGTGCTGACCTACAATTATGAAAGTCCCAACAGCAGTTTTGGTCAGTTTCTGGTGGAGGTGGAGGATTACCGGAAACTTCCGGAGATGCGGCGGGAAGTGGAGGCGTATCTGAAGGAAAACTGGTCGCAAGCCGAGGCGTATTGCAGTGGAATGCCAACGGGGCCCTCGATTGATTTTACGGTGGAGGCCCGGTTCACGGGACCGGACAGGGAGGTGCTTCACCAATTGGCGTCGCAAGCGCGCGAGGTATTGATGAATGAAGTGGATGCCAAAGATGTGCGGATTGATTGGCGGCAACCGGTGAGCGTGTTGCGTCCGGAATTTTCTGAAACCCAGGCCCGGCGCAGCGGGGTCAGCCGGGCGGATCTTTCCCGGTCGCTGCAGCTGAATTTCAGCGGGCTGACCGCGGGGCTTTATCGTGAAGAAAACAAGTTGATCCCGATTATTTTCCGTCCGCCGGCATCGGAGCGGGTGGCGGTAGGGAATTTGGATGAGGTTCAAGTCTGGAGCGCGCTTAACCACACCTTTGTTCCGATTGGACAAGTGGTTCATCAGGTCGATAATGAATGGGAGTGGCCACTGATTCAACGTCGGGATCGTCGGCCGGCGGTGACGGTACGGGCCAATCCGGTAGTCGGATTGCCTGAGAGCTTGCGGAGAAAGGTTAAAGAGGAGATTGAGGGCATTGAATTGCCGCCGGATTATGGATTTGAGTGGGCGGGGGAGTATGAGCAATCGCAAGAGGCGCAAGCACCTTTGGCTGCGGTTTTCCCGATTTGTTTGTTGGGGATGTTTATGATCATTGTGTGGCTGTTTAATTCGGTGCGGCGACCGCTGATCATTATGATGACGGTTCCTTTGTCCATTATTGGGGTGACGGCGGCCTTGTTGTTGACGGGGATCCCGTTTGGATTTATGGCGATTCTCGGTTTCCTGGGCCTTTCAGGCATGCTCATTAAAAATGCGATTGTGTTGATTGACCAGATCGAACTGGAACTGCGTCAGGGGAAGGCTGAATATAAAGCGGTTTTGGATTCATCAGTGAGCCGCATGCGTCCGGTGATTATGGCGGCGGGGACGACCATTTTGGGAATGGCCCCGTTGCTGCAGGATCCGCTGTATTCAGGGATGGCGGTTACGATTATGGGTGGATTGTTCGCCGCCACATTTCTCACCCTGATTATTGTGCCGGTCGTGTATACGCTGGTCTATCGCATTTCCGTGGATGAACAGCATCTGTAAGGGATCTTCTTATGAAAAAACTATTGATCACGATTACACTGCTGCCGCTTTTTTTGTGGGCCGAAACGCAAACGCTTCGTCTGGAGGATGTGCGAGAGGCGGTTTTGGCAAACAATCCGTCTATCGGCGAATCTCTTGAACGCATTCTGTCGGCGGAGGCGGTTTTAAAACAAGCGAAGTCTGTGTACCTGCCCACGCTGGCGCTTCGGGGAAATTACACGGCGTTTGACACCAGTACCCATCCGGAAGTGGATATTGAACACCGATACTCCGACAGTTTTACGGAGTATGGGGGTGGGGTGCAGGCCAATTGGTTGTTGTTTGAAGGTTTTGCCCGCAAGGCACGCAAGCTTTCGGCCTCTTACAATGTGGAGAGGTGGGAATGGGTGGCGGATGATACGCGGCGTCTGCTGCTGCTGTCTGCGACTGTCACTTTTCGCCAAGCCCAGTTGGCGGCGGAAAATATCCGGGTGTTGCGGCAGGATGAGGCGTTTAACCGAAGTCTTGAGCGGGATGCCCGTAAAAGATTTCAGGCGGGAGCGGTGCCGGAGTCGGATGTCTTCAACTTTGCGATTCGGGTGTTGCAGGCGGAAAGTGCCTTGTTCCAAGCCCGGCTTGAATATAAAATTGCCTGTACGGTGTTGGCGGAATTGATGGCCTTGCCGGAGGGGCAGCTTCCTGAAGATGTAAGTCTGGTAACTGTGGATGACGCGCTATCGGAGCGGGAACCCCGTGCGGACAGTGAGCTTGCGTATGCGTTGACGCATCGGCCCGATTATCAGGCAATCGAAGCAGGGTGGCAGGCGCTCGCGCAGCAGGTAAAGGTTTCGAAAGGGGGCATGATGCCCAAAGTCGGGTTGGTGGGGGATATCAGTTATTATGAAAATGAAGGGGTGGCAAATGCAGATAATTTTGGCGAATATATTTCATTTGTAGGGGTTGGGCTCCAATGGGATTTGTATGCGGGAGGCCGGCATAGGGCTGAGGTAACTGAAGCTGAATCTGAGATGAGGGCGTTGGCAGCACAAAAAGAGGCGTTGAAATTATCCATACGCTCGGCGATTCAGCAGCGGATTGATGAGGCCCGAACTGCCGGGGCGGTGTATGAGAAGCAAAAGCAGATTTTTGATTTGTCCATTAAGGTACGGGACAGTGTGAAAAAATCCTATGAGGCCGGGGTGGCGCCGATTACCCGGTTGAATGAAGTGCAGACGGATAGCACCCGAACCGAAGGGGCGATGGTGGCAAGTCAGATTCAACGGTTGCTTACATTGGAAATGCTGGATGCTGAAACGGGACGAATTCTGGAATAAGGGGGAGGCGCGGAGTTCGGGGAGACGGAAAAGCGGAGGGCAGGGAAGTTCGGGGGCGACCCTTTCGTCAGAAGGAATGACAACGTTACATCTTGCCTGTTTTGCTTGCTTCGGCTAGTTTGTAGCTCTTTACGAACTTTTCAGGAATGATGATATGAGAGTGTTAACGGGGATTCAACCATCCGGCAAATTACATTTAGGCAATTACTTTGGCGCCATGAAACCGTCTTTGGCGTTGCAGGAGGAGAATGAGGTTTTCCTGTTTATTGCCAATTACCATGCCCAAACCACGATTCGGGACGGGGCGTTGTTGCGAGATTACACCCATAATGTGGCGCTGGATTTTCTGGCCTGTGGACTGGATCCGCAGAAAACCGCCTTTTACCGTCAAAGTGATGTGCCGGAGGTGCATGAGCTGGCCTGGTTATTGAGTGTGGTGTGTCCGATGGGCCTGTTGGAGCGGGCGCACAGTTACAAAGACAAAACCGCCCGCGGGGTGGATGCCAATCATGCGTTGTTTGCGTATCCGGTGTTGATGGCGGCGGATATCCTGTGCGTGAACGCGGAGCAGGTGCCGGTGGGAAAAGACCAGAAGCAACATTTGGAAATTGCCCGGGATTTGGCGGGAAAATTTAACCGTCAGGTGGGGGAAGAGGTGTTTAAATTGCCGGATCCGATTATTCGTGATTCGGTGGCGATTGTACCGGGAGTGGACGGTCAGAAGATGTCCAAATCCTATGGCAACACCATTGAGATTTTTGGCAATCCGAAAAAGACCCGCAAAACCATTATGAAAGTGGTGACAGACAGTGCGGCCCTGGAAGATTCGAAAGATCCGGACACTTGCAATGTTTTCGCACTGTACAAATTGTTTGCGGATGAAGCGGAGCAGGCGGCATTGGCGGAGCGTTACCGGGCCGGGGGCATGGGCTATGGAGAGGCGAAAAAAGCGTTGGCGGATAAATTTGAGGCTCATTTCGAACCATACCGCGCGAAACGCGCAGCGTTGGAAGCCGACCCTGATTTTGTGAATGACGTTTTACGTGAAGGCGCGGCAAAAGCCCGGAAAGCGATGCAACCCGTATTGACCGCTGCCCGGGCCGCGGTTGGATTGGAGTAAATTCCATGAGCGAAGAAGCCAAAGATTATAATGTGAAATTGGAAGTGTTTGAAGGTCCGTTGGATCTGCTGCTTTTCTTAATTAAAAAAGAGGAAGTGGACATTTACGACATTCCGATTGTGCGGATTTGCGATCAGTACAACGAGCATCTGAATGTGATGCGGATGTTGGACTTGAATATTGCAGGTGAATTTTTGGTGATGTCCGCAACTTTAATGTTGATCAAAAGCCGTTTGTTGTTGCCGGAGGAAGAGCGTCCGGAACTTGAAGAGGACGAGGAAGACCCCCGTTTGGATCTGGTGCGTCAGCTGGTGGAGTACAAAAAGTTTAAAGATGCGGCCAATACCCTGGAGATGATGGAGGAATCGCAACACAATGTTTTCTTTCCGGAAGGGGAGCATGTGGCGATCGAAAAGGATTCAGGACTGGCTTTGCGGGATGTGAGTATTTTCGACCTGCTGAGTAGTTTCAGCGAAATTCTCAAACGGGCCCAGGATGAAGAGCTCACCGAGATCTTTTCAGAGAAGTACACGGTTGCGGATAAAGTGGACTACATGATGAACGAGATTGTGCGTAAGGGTAAAAAGAAGAGCCTGCATGCCCTGTTCAAAGATATGCGGAGCCGCAGTGAAATGGTTTGTACTTTTCTGGCGATTCTTGAATTGATCCGGATGCGTCAAATTCGGGCCGTTCAAGAAGTGGGTGAATTTACAGACATTGTCATTCAAAAATCTGAAGAGGCGGAGCAAACGGATATGGAAGAGTTGCCGATGTCGGATGTGTTGGGGGAGTATGACAATGGATAATCCTGAGAAACTGCCTGAAATCAAAGAGATTCTGTGTGCGATGTTGTTTGCAACCCGCGAACCGCTGTCGCTTCGTCAGATGGTCAATGTCTTTAAGCGAACGGCAGAAACTTATGAAGATGTGGCGGCCAGCTTCATTGAAATGACGGTCAAGGATGTGGAAGCGGCCATGGAAGAGTTGCGCCATGATCTTTCGGAGCGCCGGCTGGGATTGGAGGTGGTGGAGATTGCCGGCGGATTCCGTTTGCGAAACGTGCCATCGGCCGGGCCCTGGTTGCGGGAACTTTTGGATAAAGGAAAATCGGCGAAGCTTTCTAAGCCTGCGTTGGAAACGCTTTCGATTATTGCCTATCGCCAGCCTTTACAGCGTTCTCAAATCGAATCGATTCGCGGGGTGGCTGCAGACTCCATTGTGCGAAATCTGCTGGAAATGGGATTGGTCAAGGTGGTGGGGCGCAGTGAACTGCCGGGTAAGCCCTGGCTGTACGGAACCACCCAGGCTTTTCTGGAGCATTTTGGACTGAACAGCTTGGACGAGCTACCGGGCATGGCGGAGATGCGCCGTAATTTGGAGCAACGGGAATTGGAGCTGAAAGCCCGGGAAGGGAAATTGGCCAAAGAAGGGGAGGAGGCTGAAGCAGAAACCCCGCCGTTGGCGGAGGAGGTTTCTGAAAGCGCTGAAGAATCAGCGGAAAACATCGAAGATGAGCAGGACGAAGACGCGTCTCGTGAGGATTAATTTTGTTTTTAAATTGCGAGAGCTGACAATTCGTTCCATAGGAGTTTCATGACATTAGAAAAGAAAGTTGTTGAAGAGTTCAGAAAGTATTTCGGTGGAGAACCGGATGAAGTCGTGCGTGCGCCCGGACGGGTGAATCTCATTGGGGAGCATACGGATTATAATGGGGGATTTGTAATGCCCATGGCCATTAATCGTGCGATGTTCATGGCGATTCGTTATCGGAGCGATAAAGAAGTTCATTTGCTTTCTGCAGATTTTCATCAACCCGCCCGATTCAGGCTGGATGATTTTAAATATTTGAAGCCGCACTGGGTTGAATACATCAAGGGCGTTGCCAACGGCTTGCAAAAGCGGAAGTTACCTTTACAGGGATGGGAGGGCGTCATGTTGGGCGATGTGCCCCGGGGCTCGGGATTGTCCAGCTCTGCGGCCTTGGAATTGGCGGCGGCCAAAGCTTTTTCTGAAGTGTCTAATTTCCCTTGGGATCCCGTGGATATGGCGGTGGTGGGGCAGGAGGCGGAAAACGATTGGGTGGGGGTCAATTGTGGTATTATGGACCAAATGATTTCCTCCTGCGGACAGGCGGGTCACGCGTATTTACTGGATTGTCGTTCTTTGGAAGGCCGGCATGTCCCCCTTCCTGATGGAGTGAAGGTGGTCATTTTGGATACCGGTACCCGTCGGGGGCTGGTGGATTCGGCTTATAATGAACGGCGTCAGCAGTGCGAAGAGGCGTGTGAATTTTTTGGGGTGGCATTGCTGCGTGATGTTCGTCCGGAGACCTTTTTTGCCAAAGCGGATCAATTGCCGGAGCTCACCCGGAAACGGGCTCGTCATGTGATTACCGAAGACCAGCGCACTCTCGAAGCGGCCGAAGTCATGGCGGCGGGAAATGCGGAGCGGCTGGGTGAACTGATGGACCAGAGCCATGTCAGTTTACGTGATGATTTTGAAGTGAGCAACGATGCTTTAAATGAAATGGTAGAGATCTCCCGGGCTCAACCCGGCTGTCTGGGTGCGCGGATGACCGGTGCCGGATTTGGCGGATGTGCGGTGGCATTGGTTCAATCGGACGCGGTGGATGTCTTTGCGGAAAACGTGATGGCAAACTACAATCGTGAAACCAAAACGGAACCGGCCGTTTACGTGACAGAAGCCACCCAAGGTGCCTGTCGATTGGAAAAATGAAGGCCGTTTTGGTGCTCAACGGGGAGCCGCCTGATTTACAACGTTTACAAAGCTTGGCAAAGTCGCTCCCGGTTTATGCAGCCGACGGGGGCGCGCAGGTTTGTATGGCGGCAGGGGTGCAGCCTGAAATCGTGGTGGGGGATTTTGACAGTCAATCTTTAACGGATTTGCCTCCGGAGTGGACGCATACGGTGATTCCTGATCAGAACAGTACCGATTTTCAGAAGCTGCTTTCGGTGCTTCCGGATGCGGTGGATGAAATCAGGATTTTAGGGGGACTGGGGAAGCGTCTGGACCATATGCTGACAAATTTGATGATTGCTTCTGATATTGACGGGAAGATGAAGTTGGTGTTTGAGTCACAGGAAGAGGTGCTTTACCGGATCACGCCGGACCACCCTTTTGAGCGGGAGCTGGCACCTGGGTCCACGGTTTCGTTGTTACCTTTTGAGCGGGTGGAAGCGGTGGAATCCGAGGGGTTAAAATGGAATCTGGAAGGGCGTGATATGGGGGTGGGTATTCAGCTGGGACAAAGCAATTGTGTGGAAAGTCCGAAGGTGAAAATCTCCATCAAAGCGGGGGCGTTATATGTTTGGTTCGCTTTGGGTGATCGGGTTTGCTAGAAGCCGAATTATTTTAAAGGCTGCCAGTAGAGCAGGGTGGGTTTGACTTTGTAAAGCTTCCAGCCCCGGGGATTCTCGTGTTGGGTATAGATGATACTGCCTTCCTTCAGCATGTCCCCATTGACGATGATAAAGCGTCCGCCGGCTCCCACGCCCACAGCTGAGATACTGTAGTCCGGTGCGGGATAGCCGGGATCGGTGGACCGATTTTTCACCTCCACAATTTGCGACATTTGCCGGGCGTTGATACTGAGGTTTGCGGGCTCGGGCAGGGGAGGATTTACAAAGGCGATTTCGGTGGTAAGCGGGGCGGCGGCAATTGATTCAGGAGAAGCGGGGTCAGCAGGGAGTTCAGGAAAAAAGAGTTTCTCGAATTCCTGACCGGTCATGCCGGCAACGGGTAGGGCTGTATTTTCAGGAGCTGCGGTGCGGGGGGGCGTTTTCGCTATCGCCTCGGGCAGGATGGGCAACGGATCCTCTTCAGGGATTTCATTTTTTTCCGAAGGATAGATGAAATCCAATACCCAATCCTTTGAAGCGTAGGTTTTGTGGGCGAGGGAGCCCGATTGCAGACGTTGCACCCAATCTTTTTCCAGTGCTTCCTGACCAGCTTCGGAACCGGTTTCTTCAAAGCCCTCAACCAAAAGTTTTTCGTCTTCGGTTAACTCGGGGGGGGTGAAGTGGACTTGGGCCATATGCACCCCCATCAGCAGGGAGAAATAGCAGAAGAGGGTCACGCTGGCCCGGGGAAGCGGAATCGAGAGAATGCGTTGCGCGAGGAGTACAAAAAAGGTCCATTGCACCACCAGGGTTGTGGCGAGCAGGAAGTCATGGAGAAACCATTCGATGACAATATTGAGGGCCGTGTAGAGTAAACTGGTCAGCAAAATAGTGCCCAGCCCTACTTGATCCCGTTCTTTTACAAACAGCCAGAGCAAGAGCACTCCCAGAAGTATTTGGGTCAGAAATACTGGTGCTAAATATAGAATTGCGTTATCCATCAGCTTTTAATTCTAAGCAATCGAATCAAGGTCGCAACTCCATAATGAAGCGGGAGGAATATTTCTTATTCTTTTCTCCCATAAAAATCCGATGGAAAGTCCGCTTGCATCGCGAAGGATGAAAGGGCAAGAAGCTGAGATGAATTTAACCCTAAAATCTCCTTTGGACATGCATGTGCACCTTCGTCAGGACGACATGCTTAAACAGGTGACTCCGTTCACTTCCTCCCAATTTTCGGGTGCCGTGTGCATGCCCAACACGCAACCTCCGGTAGACACTCTTGAACGCTATCGGGCGTATGTCCGGGAAGTGACAGAGGCGGCGGCCCCATTTGCATTTGCGCCGTATGTCCCCTTGTTTTTCAGGGATGACTTTACCCGCGAAGAATTGACGGCGGCCCGTGAGGAGTTGTTTGCGATCAAGCTTTATCCGGCCGGCGTCACCACCAACAGTGAAGGTGGAGTGGCGGAGCTTTCCAAGATTGAGCCGGTGTTGGATATCATGCAGGATTTGGATTTGCCTTTGCTGGTGCATGGGGAAACCCACGGATATTCTCCGGATCGCGAACGGGAATTTGTGTCGGTTTACGATCATATTGCCTCCACCTTTCCTAAACTTCGGTTGATCATGGAGCATATTACCACCGCTGATGCTGCCGAATTCCTGGATAAACATGACAATGTGTTCTGTACCGTTACTTTGCACCACATGCTTTATACTCTGGATGATATGCTGGGGGGGATGTTTGATCCTTTTCTGTTTTGCAAACCGATATTGAAGAGTCCGAAAGACCGGGCGGCCATTCAGTCTCTGGTGCTCTCCGGACATAAAAAAGTGATGTTCGGGAGTGACAGTGCACCGCATACCGAAGTGATGAAACGCACGGAAGGAATGGCCGGATGTTTTACCGCGCCGATGCTCTTGCCGATGTTGGCTGAATTCTTTGAGGATCATGATGAATTGGAATTGATGCAGGCATTTGTCAGTGACAATGCCCGCCGTATTTATGGTGTCACCCCGCCGGAACGGACGGTGGTGCTCACACGGGAAGCATGGGTGGTGCCTCCCCGTTATGGAAGCATTGTGCCGGTGAACGCGGGCCAGACCATACGTTGGAAGTTGGCGTAGTCCACGCACTCCGTGCGTGGAAATGAAACAAGAGCCAAAGACAGGATCTCCACGCTAAGCCAGGATTTCCACGCTCGGAGATCGTGGACTACGGCTTGTGAAATGAAACAAGAGCCAAAGACAGGATTTCCACGCTCGGAGAGCGTGGACTACGGCTGTGAAATGAAACAAGAGCCAAAGGCAGGATTTCCACGCTCGGAGAGCGTGGACTACGGCTGTGAAATGAAACAAGAGCCAAAGACAGGATTTCCACGCTAAGCCAGGATTTCCACGCTCGGAGATCGTGGACTACGGCTTGTGAAATGAAACAA
>JARHXX010000032.1 GCA_029269125.1 Kiritimatiellaeota bacterium B1221
AGGGCTTGTGGTAGATGGATTTCGGGCAGGATGATTTTGGGCAGGATGATTTTGGGTTGAGGGCTTGTGGTAGATGGATTTCGGGCAGGATGATTGTGGGCGGGATGATTTTAGAGGCGTATCAAAGAAAAATGCTACCCTGGCCGTGACTCGCGCCACGCGCGGGCAGGCAGAGCAATCATCTTGCCCAAAATCATCTTGGCCAATTATATCGCCCAATAATTTTGTCTGATCTTCATCATGAAGTTATAGCGTCAAAATGTCTCGAATCTGTTTGGAATTTATGGTAATGGCATGCAATGAAATCAGGGTTTTTAGAACAATTGTTGAGACGAATTGACCGGATTGATCCGGACAGTCTGCAGACCCATTTTTTGCGTTTGGCGCGGGAGAAGGGTTTGTTGGAAACGATATTGCAGTCGATCCGTGAAGGATTGGTGGTGGTGGATGGCAAGGGGATTGTGACCTATGCGAATGATGCGGTGGCGAGGTTACTGGGTGGGGATGTGGAGGCCATGACAGGTTCGATTTTGCAGGAGGCGTTGCCGACCCTGGACTGGGAGGGGCTGATGGGTTTGGATCCGGAGGCGTGGACACAGATGATGAACCGCGAAATTGAAGTGACGTATCCGGAGCACCGCATTGTGGAATTTTATGTGGTGCCTTTGCAGGTGGTGCAAGGCGCGGAAGACGATGCGGAAGGGGCTTTGATCTTTTTGCGGGATGTGACTTCGGATCGGGAGCGGGAAGAGAGCACTGTGGAATCGAAACGTTTGGAGGCGATCACACTGTTGGCGGCGGGAGTGGCGCATGAAATTGGAAATCCCTTGAACTCCCTTAATATCCATCTGCAAATTATGGAGCGGGAATTGCAGGATGTGAAAGATCAGGAGTTACGGGATTCCTTGTTGGAATTGGTGGAGGTGTCCAGTGACGAAATTAAACGTTTGGACCAGATTATTCATTCCTTTTTGCGGGCGCTGCGGCCGACTCAGCCGCAGCGGGAGGCGGTGCAGGTGGATGTGCTGATCAATGAAACTTTAAAGTCGATGGAGCGTGAAATCTCCGATCGGGGTATTTGGGTTGAAAAAGAAGTGCCGGAGGAGCTGCCGAGCCTGCAGTTGGATAAAGGGCAGATGCAACAGGCTTTCTACAACTTAATACGCAATGCGATTCAGGCGATGACCGAGGGCGGGATTTTAACCATTCGCATTCGCATTTCCGATCATGGGGTTGCGGTTTCTTTTGCCGACACCGGTTCGGGGATTGAAGCGGAAGATCTGGGGGCGTTATTTGAGGCCTACCATACAACCAAAGAGGAAGGGACGGGATTGGGTCTGATGATTGTACAGCGGATCATGCAGGATCATGGTGGACAAATTGAAATTGAAACCCGGCCGGGACACGGGACGACCTTTACTTTACTATTACCCCGGTTTGAACAACGGATCCGCTTGTTGGGCGGCCGTGAGGATTCCACATCATGAAACCTACTGTACTGATCGTCGATGACGAAAAAAATACCCGCGAAGGCTTGGCGAGAGCTTTGAAACGAAAATATCATATTATGCTGGCCGATTCGGGGATGGCGGCTTTGGAGATGTTGAAAACGGAGACGCCGGATGCGGTTTTGACCGATTTACGCATGCCGGGTATGGACGGGATGCAACTTGTCCGAAGAATCCTAACGGCGGATCCTCAGCCGGTTTGTATTTTGTTGACGGCATACGGGAATGTGGAGACTGCGGTGGAGGCGATGAAGGCGGGAGCTTATGATTTTCTGACCAAGCCGGTGAATCTGGACCGCCTGGAAGTGTTGCTGCAACGGGCGATCAAAACCAAAAAACTGGAAGCATCCAATTTGCAGCTGAAGCAGGAGTTGGATGCCAAATACGGAATGGAAAGTATTATCGGTCAGTCGGGGTCCATGCAGGCCGTATTTGACACCATTAAGCAGGTGGCGCCCAGCCGGGCCACGGTCTTGATCAACGGGGAGAGTGGAACCGGCAAAGAGTTGGTGGCGCATGCCTTGCATCGGTTGAGTAACCGGTCGGAGAATCCCTTTGTGGCGGTACACTGTGCGGCGCTGTCGGATAATTTGCTGGAGAGTGAATTGTTTGGGCATGAGCGCGGGGCCTTTACCGGGGCGACGGAGACCCGGAAAGGACGTTTCGAACTGGCGGACGGGGGGACCTTGTTTTTGGATGAGATTGGGGAGATTGAACCCACGACTCAGGTGAAACTGTTGCGGGTATTGGAAGAGCGGAATTTCGAACGTGTGGGGGGGATGGAAAAAATCGAAGTGGACACGCGGTTATTATGTGCGACCAACCGGGATTTGCGGCGGATGGTGGAGGAGGGGACGTTCCGTGAAGATTTGTATTTTCGTTTAAATGTGGTGCAGATCCGCCTGCCGCCACTGCGGGAACGTCGGGAGGATATTCCTTTATTGTTGAATCACTACCTGAAAGAATTTTCCGCGGAAAATGCGCGGAAGATTGAGGGGGTGACGCCGGATGCTTTGGATGCCCTGATTCGGTATCGTTGGCCGGGGAATATTCGGGAGCTGCGAAATGTGATGGAGCGGATGGTGGTGCTTTCGCGGGGGGACAAAATCACTTTAAGAGATTTGCCATCGGAAGTGAAAGAGGAGGGCGGACCGGTAAAAAGCGGACCGGGGCCTCTACGGGGAGCGACCTCGATGCAGGAGGCGGAAAAGAAAATGATTATGCAGGCGCTCGATGACCATAAAGGCAATCGTACCAAAGCTGCCGATCAACTGGGAATTTCGCGACGAACTTTGCACCGTAAATTGAATGAGTTTGATTTGCGGGAGTATTGAGTCGGAATGAAAATTCAAATTAATCAGGTCTCTAAAGTCTATAAACGTACACCCGCTTTGGACGGGGTGAGTTGTGATATTTCACCCGGAACCGTCGGCGCGGTGATTGGATTAAACGGAGCCGGGAAAACCACGTTGTTGCGTTTGTTGGCTGGGTTGCTGGTTCCGAATAAAGGAGAGGTTTTATACGATGGGAGCCCTTTTGACCGACGGGACATGGACTTGCGTCGGCGCATGTTTTTTCTTTCCGATGAATTGCCTGCGTTACCGGATCACTCGCCTTTAAGGCATGCGGCGATGGTGTTACCCCTCTATGGTGCATCGGTAGATAAATGGAAGGCACCCTTGATGGATTTGTATGAGCGCTTTGATTTATTGTCCTGTTTGGAATCTCCCATGGGCAAGTTGTCGCGCGGTCAACTTTACAAGGCGGTATTGGCTCCGCTGATGCTGATTTCGCCTGAGCTTTGGTTGGTCGATGAACCTTTTGCTGCGGGGATGGATCCGGAAGGGATGCAGGTCTTTCGGGAGCAGGCGCGCCAAGCGGCGGATGCGGGCTGTACAGTGTTGTTTAGCACCCAAATTCTAGAAATCGCCGAAGAGTTTGCTGATGTCATTTATGTGTTACATCAAGGGCAACTGGTGAATGTTCTGCCGGTGGCTGAATGGAAGATAGAGCGAGAGGGCGGGTCGGTCAATGGAGAGGTGTTGAAGATCCTGGGACGTTTGCGCCGAGAGGGTGTACCCAAGTGAGATTGTGGAAGGGAAGGGATGAAGAAATTTTACGGAAGGAGCTCCGGAATCGGGTGGCTGCCGCTCCGGTGGATCTGAAGAAGCGGTTCAAAAAAGCAGAAAAAGTTAAAGCGCTTTGGCGGCGAAAAGCATCGAGGGTTGTCTGGGGAATGTTGTGTGCCTTGATCTTTCCAGGATTGCTCTTCTTCCCTTTTTTTGAGCAAGCCGATGAGATGGGGCGGCCTCTGTTATTTTCGTATGGCATGTGGTTCATTGCGGGGATCGTGGCCATGTTTGTACGTGGACTTTTTTCCAATTGTACTGAACTTTGGTTGTCTCGTATCCTGCCGGTTTCATTTGAGCAGGTGCACCGTGCCATCAGTGATCGATTGACTTTCTTGCTGTGGGGAAGTGGGCTATCTGGAATTTTTTATTTTTCGATTTGGACGCAATGGTATGTGGATCCAGCAGCCCCCTTGAGCTTTGCATGGTTACACACGGTTGCGTTCCTCTTTTCGATACTGGTCTTGGCTCGAATTCCGAATGGCTGGTATACATTTGCTTTGGTGGTGGGGGCGCTGGTCTTTTGGTTTTCCGGGGTTTATCTGTCAGGAGGAAAAGCGTTGTTGGATTTTGGTGCGATGCTGCTCCCGAATGGATGGGTGATGCAGGCGGCGGATGCGGTTGTCCGCGGGGAATTATTTTGGGCGGGAGTTTGGTTGTGTCCGTTGCTTCTTGGGGTGCCGTTATTTTGTTCGCTTAAAAAAATGCTCTCACGCGGTTTGGAGCATTTATACGAAACCGTCGAAATTGATGAATGTGAGGATGATTTTGTTGAAGGAGGGTTTGAATTAAATCCGGATGAATACGGTTGGCTGTCCCGCTTGCTTCGTAAAAGTTTGTCTGAAGAGCTGCGTCCATTTTATGATTATTTTGTGGGGCCACTCTGTGGGGGAAATCGCTTGTGGATTTCGGGTGGCGTTGTGGCGGTGGCGTCGACATTGTGGATGGTATGGGGGCCTCCATTTTTACAGACACCTGTGGCATATGTTTTGGGAGGCATCCTCGTAATTGTTTCGCCTTTGACGGGAATTGCTAAATTCAACGGGCAGAACGAGGACGCAAAGGGACCGCTGGTGGCGCATTGGGCTTTGTATCCGGTCGATATCCCTTCCCTCGTTTATAGCATTCGGCGGGTGTGTTTTCTCCGATGTTGTTTTGCCTTTCCCTTTTGGTTGTTGGGAGGGGTTGGGTTTGGTTTTCGGGTGGGAGATGTGGGACGTGGTCTGATAGTGGCGACTTGCTGGTGGAGTTGCTTGTTGGTGATACAGCTACTGATTCCCATTTTGAATCTTACGTTAATTTCAGTGAAAGTGGTGAAACACAAATTTTTGCGAAGGTTTGTTTCCGGATTTATGTCTTTGGTTTGGTTGCTCTCTCTTTTAGCTTCGGTGATATTAAGCGTCTATGTCCCGCAAGGAAGGGATTTTTTCATTCCCTGGTTATTGACCTTAGGCTTCGGGCTTGGGGCTGTGGGGTGGCTGTTTTCTCTGTGGTTGTTGCGGGAGGTATGCGGAAAAGATTGCGATTTAGTTTCGAACAGGTGAAGGCGCAGATTTTCTGAGGGATGGAGGTGCTGCCTCGATTGATTTCCGTTGTGAGGTGAATGGGTAATGTACATTTTCGTCGACACCTCAGACTTTCTTAGGCCTTCATCTCCACATTATTTGTCGCAGGTGCGACAAATAACTCTGTGGCCAAGCGACCTGCTTGAGATAAAACCTGTTGACGTTTTTTCCAAACTTTTGGACCTGGATATTTCGTGGGATGGAGGGAGCGGGGGAGCATAGGATCTTTTTCGCAGATGGATTTCCAGGCGTTCCATTCCCGCTGGGCCCAGTCGAGGAGTTGATCTGCATTTTCGACCTGCGGAAACTCGTGCAGGATCTCAAGGAGTTCTTGGTAGAGGTCTGCAATGAGATCAAAATTCCACGCATCCCTGATGATGCACTGATCTTTTCGTTTTCCTTCGCTGTTTGATTTGAGGTGTAAAAGCCGGCAGGGTCGGGATGGGTGATTTTTCAGGTAACTACTCATGGATGTGGGAAAACGGGGGCTAACCCACACACTCCCTTGTAGGCAACCGAATCCATGTATTTTGAGGGTGCGTAAAAAGTTTTTACGTAGGGCTTTTTCTTCTGCCGGCAGGTCGAAAATCAGCATGTGCCAGATATGATCCCATCTTTTTGACCATGCTTGTTGGGGGTGCAGGCCTCCTTGGGCGGCCAATTGGCCTGTTTGGGTTAACTGCAGAAAGGGGCTTAGGTCGGAGCGGGTCTGAAGATATCCTTTTGCTTTCAAGGTCTCGATTTGAGTGGGGAATCCATTTTGGTAGGCCCAGCCTTCAAAACTTTGCTGAGGAGGGTGGGAAGCATGAAAGAGTTGGTCTTTTCGCCAGCTGATCATGTAGAGGAGGAGTTCTGTTTTGGTTCTCATACTCACCCGAAAGCAAGCAAAGCCGACTTTTCCGCAAAAAAATGTCTCAGGTGCGACATTTTTTTATTGGAGGGAGTGTGGAGAGGGATGCGGAAGTGGTGTTTCCAATTGACTCTATCGTTTGAGTCCTCTAGTTTTGCCTGATGTCAGTTCCAAATATTGTGTTTATTCTCTGTGATGATCTCGGTGTAAATGATTTGAATTGTTATGGTCGGGAGGATCATAACACTCCGAATTTAGATCGATTGGCGCGTCAAGGGACTCGTTTTACATCGGCCTACGCTTCGCAGGCGATTTGTTCTGCTTCGCGGGCGGGATTATTGACCGGCCTCAATCCGGCGCGATTACATTTGACCACCTTTTTGCCGGGAAGGAAAGACATGGATACCCAGCGGGTTTTGCATCCGGAAATCACCATGCATATTCCGCTGTCGACTCCGACGCTGCCGAAGTATTTGAAGTCAGCGGGGTACAAAACGGGTTTTGTGGGGAAATGGCATGTGGGGGATCAGCCCGGGCCCAAGGAACATGGTTTCGACGTCGTGATCGACGGGCAACCGCACAATTCGATTCCCTCTGAAACGGAAGGAGGGAAAAGTGAATATCTGATGACCTCTCAGGCCATAGGATTTATTGAGGAAAATCAGTCGGAACCTTTTGCGTTGTATTTGGGACATCACACCCCGCATATCACCTATGACGCGAAGCCGCATTTGATCGAAAAAAATGCGGGTGCCTTTGAACCGGTATATGCGGCGTTGATTGAAACTCTGGATGATACCATCGGCTTGATCATGCAGAAACTGGATGACCTGAACTTGTCGGACAATACGATCTTTGTGTTTACTTCCGATAACGGTGGACTGCATGTGCCCGAAGGGGGTCATGATCGGGTCACCCACAATACGCCTTTCCGTGCAGGGAAAGGGTACACCTATGAGGGAGGTCAACGGGTACCGTTGATTGTGCGCTGGCCGGGTCATATTCCGGAGGGGCGGGTGATTGATACCCCCATTAACAATACGGGATGGGTGCCGACGCTGATGGAATTGGCGGGTGCAGCGCTTCCTGAAGGGTTGGATGGCGAAAGTTTTGCCGGGGGGCTGCTGGGGGGCGAAATTCCGGAAAAACCGATTTATTGGCATTTCCCGCATTATACCAATCAGGGCGGGCGCCCCAGCGGGGCCATGCGCGACGGAGACTGGCTGTTGATCGAGCGTTATGACGAAGACAAAGTGGAACTGTATGATTTGTCCCGCGATATTGGGGAGCGTGAAGATCTGTCTGCGCAAAAGCCCGGGAAGACAACCGAAATGGTGTCCGCTCTTTCCGCATGGCGGGATGAGGTGGATGTGCAATTTAACCGCCCCAATCCCGATTGTGATGAAGCGGCCTTTCAACGCTGTTATATCGAGATGGATCCCAGTGAATTTGATCCGCTGACAGCGGATGAGGTGGCCTGGCAAGGCATCTCGGAGTGGCGGAACCGGATGGATAAGGCGAAGCGTTTAAGCTGAGGTTCCTGTCAGTTTTTTACAGACGGACTTCAAAAACTTTAGAAACTCACATCCAGGGAGAAATGCGCCCGGGTGTTATCGCCGCTGACGCTCGCGCCACTTTGTTCAAGTTGCCAGCCGTAGGCCAAGCGAAAAGTAGCATACCGAGAGAGTTGGTAGTTTAGTCCGGCACCTACACTGTGGAGTTCATAGCTTTCTTCGCCGGGTAATTTTTCTTCGCTTCCTAGCTGGGCGTAATCCTCAAAGATGAATATACGTAGGGCATCTGGAACGCCCCAACCCCGTGCAGGCGAAAATGGGGGGAGTAGAAGTTCTTGGCTCAAGAGAAATCCGTTGTCGCCGATGACTTCTCCCTCTTCGTATCCGCGTACGGAATAGAATCCTCCGCCACTAAAACTTTCGCTTCCGAGTAAGTTGCCATTGGCTTGTTGGGTCTCAGCGTGGATGGTCCAATTCCATCCTTTAGGAAGGCGGGTATCTCGGAACAGGTTTGCGTTTCCATAGAGATAAGTTGCCGAGGCATATGCACGAGAGGCTTCAAAGGCCTCATCGGTATTCCGCGAGGTCAGGTCACCCGGGCTGGCGGTGAGCTTTAGTCCAAAGCTGGTATAACCGTAGGCATCCTGTACTGTTGCCTGATATTGTGCGCGTGCCTGTACGATGTGGGTGACATTATCCGAAACCGGAATGATGAAAGGGGGTTGCAGGAAGTCCAAGTTGTTATCACTTGATTTGAAATCCAATCCGAATTGCAGGTTGTGGTTGTATCGGCTGCCGAGCGCACGCAGGGGAAGATCGAGGTTCAGCCCCAATTGCCAACTTTCCCCGGCCTGGTCAAAGTCGGGTTCGGTTTTGCTTTCGATTTCGGAGTAGGCGCCAAAGAAGGTGAAGCTGTTGCCCCCGGGTAAATCGGAGGTGTAATTGGTTGATACCGCTTTGGAGTGTTTGGCTTCAAAATCACTGGTCCATTGCAGGGTCATTTGATCCGCGCGCCAGAAGGCATTTCCCCAGTTGATGCCTGCACTGACTCTTTCCTCGGTGGTGGAGGGGGAGCCCGTATTATTGACGCCGGCGAAGAGTCGGTAGGGGGTGCTGTCGCTTGTGAGAAGGACGATATCCGCTGTTCCCGGTTTGTCTCCTTTGGCAAATTGCGGGGTGGCGTCCCGGAAGGGATTGAGATTGATCCGGGTGATGCCCGCTTGTATTTTTACGGTGTCGATAGGGTCACCGGCGGACACGGGAATGCGGGAGAGATAACTTTGATCGGTGAAATGAGAATTTCCTTCAACCCGAATTTCTCCGAGGGTACTTTCGATGACCACAAATTGAAGGATGCCATCGGTAATATCTTGAGGGGGGAGATAGACTTGGGAAAAGGGATGGCCGATTTGTGCGAGATAAAAGCGTTGAGCTTTGATCATCCTTTCAGTGGATTCTACCGAAACGGGTTTCTCTAAATAGGCAGAGACCACGATCAATAATTCATCCGAGTAATCGCCAGAAATTTGTTTGGCTTCCAACGGTCTTCCGGGAGAAATGGCTCCGTCGTCAAGCAGGGTGGGGGAACCGATAAGTCGCACACCTTTTAGCTTGGGCATAATGATTTCTTCATCGGGCGTCGCCCAAATTTTCATTCCCATTTCATCCAGCTGTGTCTGGGTGATGCGGGGCATATCGACTGGTTCAACAGGTTTTACCTGTTTGGGTACGGTTTCAGGGAGGACTTTATCTAAATCTTGCGCAGGCAGGAAGGAACAGAGAGTGAGCAAGCAAATTGGTGGGACGATGTTAGTTAGTTTCATAATAATTTTTGATTACATTCCCATCAGCATTTCATCCAATGAATCGACCAGCATGGTTTTAAAGATATTGTCGGCAACGTCCTTCGCTTTGGGGTTTTTCCCGAGTGCTTTGGTTTGCGGTGTCATGTCCATATCTGCGAAGGTCATTTTAGTGGAACCTGCATTCACGAGTTCATTAAATATGGCTTCCTGTTCATCATTCTGGACGATTTCGATGCCGGCCCAGGTTGTTGCGAAACCTGCTGCGGCCACAACAATAGCGGGTGCGATGGCCACAATGGAAGATTTGACCCCTACTCCTCCAGCCGCCGCAGCTCCTGCATATGCTTTAGAATGCAGCGCTGCCGGGAACATGATTGCACCAATCGTGGTGACGTTTGCTACTGCAAAGGTGGCTCCACCTGCCACAGCTCCTGCACCTACACCCGCGGCAGCGCTGACAAGGCCTGAATTTTGACTCAAAAGCTTATATTTTGACATCTTCACTTCCAGTTCCGCATAACTGGATTCTTTTAAAAATTCACCGAAGGGTTGTTCCGCATTGACCAGGTCAAACATCGCGACAGATTTTAAATTCATGTCGTTTGAATAATCTTCTCCGGAATCAATATAGGCTTGCATGTCGTCCATGGCCTCTAGGGAATTGGTCATATTTGATAACAAGGTTTCGAATTTTTTGTTAATAGCGAATTCTTCACTTCCCTCCTCTCGAACTTCAAACCATCGTTCAATCCCTCGCATGGCTGACTCGGGATCCCCATCTATGAGACTGGCAACTACGGCCTCCATGGCTGCGTTTTCTTCCGGACTTAGATTTTCGGCATTCTCCTTGAGAAAATTTAGGGCAGCTTTGCTGGCTGTGGTTGTTTCCGTTTTCAGTTTTTTACGCGCGCGGTAATAAAACCGGGATGCGTTCGGCGTTTCTTCGAAGGTTGCCTGTTTTTCCAGCAGGCTCTCCGCCATGGCTTTTTGTTTTTGGTTCACTTTGTCCAGGGTCACCTCCACTAAGAGGCTTTCTCCTGGGGTGAAGGTATCCGGATCTTTCAATTGAAGGTCCTGAAGATAGTTGACGAGGGCCCCGCCCATTAACATTCTTTTTTCAACATTGGTTTCCACATCTGCCAACCAGGCCCGAATGGTTGCTTCATCAAAATTTGGAGGTTCAATATCCGTTCCCGCAAAAATGGCCTCATAAAGGGTGGTTCCTTCTTCAGCCTCCAACATGTCGCCCGCATACAGATCGAGTAAATAAGTCATGATCATTTTTACAGTCATGTCTTCGTAGGTGGAAAAAAGTTTTCCGAGATTATTTTTATAATCATCATAACTCACCACTTTAAGAACCTCAGGGTTATACGTGGTGGCGGGCGGGGCAAACTCTTCGCTGATATCCAGTTCATCCGCACCTGGAAGGGGAACATTCTCGGTGCCGGGGGGAGTGGTGTTCGTTTGGATGCCGGAAATGACATTCCCGTCAGTTGAACCACTCCCCGATCCTGTGGAAGTGCGAACGGCCACAAAAGGTTCAATTTGAGTTACGACATAATTTTGACTTGCGAATAAATATTCCTGGCCTGGAATGACTCCCCTGTACATTCTTTGGTCTGTTGCCGGGTCTACTCTGAATCCGAGGGATTCTCCGGCTTTAAATTCAACCGTTTCTGTAGGGAGGAGCGATAAAAATGACGCGAATCCATTTACAAAATCGGCAGAGCGCGGATCGGGGGCGGACATGAAATCGCGATAATTCTCTGACACCAATTCCCGGGTGGTGCTGACACGAAATGTTCCAACCGGTAAAGAAGTATAAATATCCTGAAGGGTATCTCCATTCGCCAAATTGCTGGCGGTAAGGGTGTAGGGTAAATCGTTGAGATTTCCTGCGGTGCTGAAGTCTGTAATACCATCAAATAGCGCCTGGGCATCTGCAACGGATAATGTAATCGCCCGTGGGGTAACCGTGAGTACGCCCTCGGCTAAATTTTCGAGACTGTAACGGCTGGGATCGAGGGTTGCCCGGTTGGTGATTATATAGAATCCGGAGGGGGAGTTCGCATCGGTGATGAGATGGGTTTCAATATCAAGTACGTTATCCAGGTCGATGAAATCCGGGACAGGCAAGCCTTCAACTTGATAGCTGAATTCAGGATTGTCATCTCCGTAATCTCGGGTCTCACTGTTGATTCTGATTGAAAGAGGTCGGGGTAAGATTTCGAGTTGACCGATTTGATTTTCCACCAGTCGATAATTATCATTTATGACGCTGGCCATAATGCTGTACTCTCCGGCAGGTTCAAATTTTGAGGGGCCTGCAAACTCGAGGATTTGGTCAACCGGATCTAAGCCGGGTAAAAGGTTGGTGGGGCCATTAAATGTTATCTCATTTTCATCGCCGTAGAATCGTTTGCTATCCTCAAGGTTGATGGTGAGGGAGCGGGGGAGTACCTGAAATGAATTTCCAGACACGGTGTCTACCACGTAATTCGGATTTTTGGAGGCTACCTGAAAGAAATAGGTTCCTATGGGTGTCCTGAAATCGGTTGGATCAAAGATGTCGGTCACGTCAGAAGCCTGATCACCAAACTGTAATCCTAGTACGGTTAAATTATAGTCCGAAGGAAGAGGATCTCCGTATTCTCGGGTGAATCCGCTTCCGAGCACAGAGATAGTGGCCGGGGTGATCAAGAGTTCACCGGGGTTGACGTTCACACGGTAATTTGGCGTGGCGGCGGTGGCGGTGATGGGGTAGGTGCCGACAGAAGATCCTGCAATCGCCGTGGTGTCGAAACTGAGGGCTAACTGGTTTACGGTGTCAGAACCTTTAAGACCTGCCCCTGCTTCCGCGGAAAAGGCCGGGTTACTCTCGGTGTAACTGCGGTTTTCGTCGCCGATATATACTTCAATATCGACAGGCGTTAAGGTGAGGGTGCCGGGGAGAGTTGAAATCGCATAATTAGGATTGGAGCCGGTAGAAACCGTAATGGCGTATCCGCTGCCGGGAAGAACATTTGAAGTGGGGGTGGCGACGGAGGAAAGTGCAAGGCCCGCGATATCCTGTGCTGAAGCGAAGTCGGGCAGGTTTAGGATGGTGGAGGTGAAGGAAGGATTGTCTTCTCCATATTCGCGGGTTTTATTATCGGCTTCAATGGTGATGGCCCGAGGGGTGACGTTGAGGGTTCCCTGCGTAAATGTTAGCGCATAATTTTGAGCGGTGGCGGATAAAATTTGCACGGGGTAGTTGCCCAGATCCGATGTCTGACTTGCAAAGACCTGGAAATTTTCTCCGGTGACAACGGACACGCTGTCTCCATTGCGAAGTCCGGTGCCGGTGAGGGCAAAGGTGCTGGGGTTATCGTCACCATAACTGCGGTGGGTCAAACCGGGGGTGAGAGTAAGGGGAGCTTTGGTGATGGTCAAATTCCCCGGAACGAAAGTTACATCATAATTTGAATTGATGACTGTGGCGTTCAAACTCACCGGGTAATTCCCCACTGAGGATCCTTGGGTGGCTGTGGTTTCAAATTGTCGGCTCGGTTCGAGGACATCGTTCACGCCTTGTCCCAATCGATAACCTGCATCGTCCGTGAAGGTAAAACTTGGATGGGCCAATCCATATTCCCGACTGCTGTTGCTAACGGTGTAGGTGAGAGGGGCGGGGGTGACATTGACTGCACCTGGTTGATAGGTAATGCTGTAGTTGGGATCTGTATATCCCGATGCGGTAAGGGCGTAGCTGTTTACATCCGATGTGGGGTCGGCAGGGGTGGAGAAACTGAGCAAGCTGTTTGAGAATTCGCCAGGTACAAAATTACTGCTTTGCGCCACGAAGGATGGATTGGCAACACCGTACTCTCTGGATACGGTTGGCGCGGTAATGGTGACTTCCCGTTGCTCAACGGTTGCGACACCGTTGGCCAGGGTTATATTGTAATTTGGATTGCCGAAGACGTAGGGCACAATGGAGTAAGTGCCTGCATTTACAGTGCGAGGGCTGGCCGCTGAAGTTACGGAAACGGCTCCGAGGTCCGCTTCTGATGCAAAAGGTGGCAGGTTTTCATACCGGGTGGTAAATGCCGGTAAATCGTCTCCATAAGCTTTGGTAAGATTGTCTGCACGGAGTGTGATTTCGCGGGGGATGATCTCGAGTGTTCCCGGTTGATACACAATGTCGTATCCGGTAGCGGCTGCTCCTGAACCTAAAAGGTCATATTTCCCGATGGAGGAGCTTTCAATAGCGGGGGTGTTGATTTGCAATCCGGTTACGACGGCTGACGTATCCCCACCTTGAAATCCACTATAGGTGACGGTGAAATTGGGATCGGGGTCTCCGAAGTGACGAATGGCATTTTGTACCGCAATGATAAGTTGGGGTAGGGCGGAGGGGTCAACCGTAAGTAGACCATTTACGAGGTTTAAGGCGTAGTCAAAATCAGACAGACTCACACTTCCCGCCGTGATGGTAATGGTGTAGGTTCCATTGGGACTGGAAGAGGTGGCCGCGCTGGTTAAATCCGGCGTTCCGGAAAAAGCTGCGGATGCCATGTCGCCTCCAACCAACCCTGAAATGGTAAAGGTGAATGTTGGATTGGAATCACCAGCATTTTTTGCGGCGGGGTTTGCGGTAAGGGTGAGGGTGGGTGCCATTGTGTAGACAAAACGATTCCCGGTTTGACTCAGGGATGACGGTGCATTCCCTGTCCACGTTTTATTATAAACTGGATTTGCGACCAAACCGTCGGCGCTAAGGTTTGCAGGGTCATCCGAATAAATTAAAAACCGTCCGCCATTGGTGGGGTGTACGGCGCTGGCACCTGCTTGGTTGATAAATGATCCCGCGGTGGATGCGAGATGAATATCAAATCCGTCTGTGATGAGGGAGGTGCCGCTGCTCAGGGTTAAGTCTCCTGGAGTCACGATGGTGATGTCTCCGCCTGAGCTTTGGAAGGTCCCATCCACGATTAATCCTCCGGATCCGTCAATCACGGTCAAATCTTCTTGGAAAAATCCTGTGGAAACCGTGCTGCGAAGGGTGCCGATTTGATTTGCAGGGTTGTCAAAAATCACCTCCCCGATGAATCCCCCGGTTTCGGCGCCCATGCTGACTTCTGAATATCGCAGATCCAGTACGGGGGTCACCAAGGTGCCGTTAAAATCAACGCCGCCCATGGGGCCATCGAGATTATTTGTCGAGTAGTCAAGATCTGTATCCGGATTGCGTTCAATCACAACTTCAGAAGCGGTGACGGTGGCAGAGGCCTTTACGATGAGGTTTGCATCGGAGAATACATCCTCATAATAGCCCAGCTGAAAGGTGACGGGGGCACCCGCAGCATGGATGTCTTCGTTTATGAAAATGTTATTTCCTGATTGCAAGGTTAACTCATTTCCGGAGGTCCAGGTGAGGGACGAGTTGACTTCAATGGAACCGTCATAAACGCTGCCGGCAAATGAGGTGTCCAGAATCACATTTCCTGCTCCTAATAGGGATTCGAGCGTTGAGGAGGATATCGTGGAGGAGGCAGTCGTGAGGGTCGGCTCGAAAATATAGGGGCCGGTACCATTTAATGAAATATTTTGATCCGCAGAAACGATTTCCAGGGATGAGGGGTCCAAAAGTAATGACCCGGATTGACCGTTGGCCGCCGAGACATCCGCCATCCCGCGGAAGGCCAAATAATTTTTTCCGGAAACTTCGGCGAAACCTCCGTCTCCAGATACGGATCCGCCCTGTCCGTCGATCCGGCCTTCAAACAGAGTGGCATCATCCGCCCAAACCACTGCTTTACCTCCGGAACCGGTGGGGCTTTGGGCGGACACATCAATTACGGCTGTGTCGGCCACGTAGGTTTGGAGCGCATTTGCAACCGAGGGGTTGCCGCCGTGCACATCTCCACCGACCCAAACATCTCCACCGCTTCCGTCCACATTGTGGGCGGAAATTTCGCCTGCGTGGGTAATGCGGCCCTGTTCAGAGGTGAGGTACACCCGACCATTTCTGTTTTCAACCCCGGTGGCACGGATGATGCCCTGTTGGTTAACGGCTAAATCATACACATTGCCCCCTGCAGCCTTTAACTCAGCCTGGACTGCTTCAATGACGCCCTGATTTTCTACACCTGCAACATCCACAGGGCTGTCCTCAACATCTTCAGTTTCCTCTTCGACCTCGTGTTCCGTATCCTCTTCGTCACTGTCTTCTACGGAGGTTAAAATGAGGAGCCGTTGATCACTGGAGGGGGATAAGAGGATTTCCCGTCCGGCTCCCAAAGCGGTGACGCCATGGGGAGAAGAGATATTGCCTTGGTTGGAGACGCGGTAGCCAATGAGAATTACATCCCCGTTCGAGGCGGTGATGGATCCCATATTGGTGACCCCGGCAGTAGAGCTGCCCGAAAAATGTAAGTCGCCTCCAGCGAGAAAGTCCTGGTCGGAAAGGTCGAGGGTTGAGGCGATGAAGGCGCCGGTGTTGATTCGGGCGCCATTTCCCACCACAATGCCATTGGGGTTGATTAAATAGACTTTGCCGTTGGCATTCAGGTTGCCCATGAGATGGGAGGGATTTCCACCGGTGACCCGATTCAAAAGGGCGGCTTGTGCGCTTGGTTGCTGAATATTTACGGTATGTCCGGCAGGAATAGAGAATCCGCCCCAGTTGACGATGGCCCGTCCGCTTGCTTGGTAAATTTGGGTTCTGTTTACACCGGGAGTCACAGTTACTTGCCCGCTGCGGACAGAAGGGTTCGATGGCTGAGCCTTTAGGGGGGAAGGGCCAAAGCTCAGGAGGCACGAAAAGATGACCGTTTTACAGATCTGCAAATGAGAGAAGGATTTCATAGCTATATTCCTTTGGAGAAATTTCTTCCAGAGTAAGGATTTCGCTATGGTTTAGCAAAAACAGGATCGGTTACATGATGACAAATATGACGAACAGTGTATTTTTCCTGACCAACGGTGTTTATTATAAAAGGGAGGGATTAATTTTGTTTTTAAGCTCTGCCCAATAACTGCGTCCGACCGGCACTTCGTTTTGATTTGAGAGCTTTAGGGTTTTTTGTCCACGGGTGTAGGTATGAACGGATTGAATTTTTTCGATTTGAACGAGGTGTTGACGGTGTATTTGCTCGAAACCTGATGGCGCGAGTTGAAGCCACTCTTTTAAAGTTTTAGCGACCATCATGCATTTACCCTCTTCGAGGGTGAGGTGGGTGTAATTTCCATCGGAGCGCAGATGAAGTATGTGGCTCCACGAGATCCATTTTAATTCGTTATCGACCTTTACCATCACCCGGTCGGACTCAACCACCTCTGGCAGCGGAGGGAATTGTTGACTGCGGATGCGTTCGAGGGTTTGGGAAAGTCGGGAGGCTTCAACAGGTTTCAGGAGGTAATCCAGCGCATTGGCTTCAAAAGCTTTTACAGCATAACGGTCGTAAGCGGTCACGAAAACGATTCGGGGCCAGGGTTCAGGTAATTGGCCTAGAAAATCGAATCCGGTTTCGCCCCGGAGATGGATATCGAGAAAGATGACATCGGGTTGGCATTTTTGACAATCACGGAGCGCATCCGTAATGGATTGTACACAATTTAAGACTTTCACATCCGAATGTTTATCCAGAAGTGTTTTAAGAGCTTTTGATCCCAGGATTTCATCATCGATCAGCAGGGCTTTGATCATGTAGGGTGTTCCCCGGTCGAGGTGAAAGGCAGCCGCAGACGGATGCTGATGCGGTTGGGTTGAATTCTTTTTTCAAAGCCGGCTTCTCCGGCATAAATGATCGAAAGTCGTTGTTTTACATTTTTTAATCCAATTCCCGGTTGATTTCGGTTGGGGTCATCCTCCCAAAACCCGGGATTGGAAACTTCGACAAAGAAGTAATTTGGGGAGGCCACCCTGGCAGTAATTTTCAAAAGAAAATCTTCTTTTGATTTTTCCAATCCGTGTCGCACCGCATTTTCGACGAGGGGTTGAAGGAGAAACAAGGGGATCATTTGATCCTGTACTTCGGGTTGGATTGAAATTTCGACCTTGAGGAATTCGCCATAGCGAGCTTTTTCGATTTCAATGTATTGTTCCAATCGGTTTATTTCATGGGAAAGTGAAATCATGTCTCCTGAAGGAACATCCAATGTGGAGCGAAAATAGGAGGACAGATGCATGATCATTTTTCGGGGCGCGGGTAATGATTCTGGAATGACCGCATAAATCGAATTGAGTGAGTTGAAGAGAAAGTGCGGGTTAATTTGATAGCGCAGGCTCTTCAAATGGGCTCTTTCTAAAAGAAGCTCTCCCTCTAACAAATCTTTTTCCTGTTGGAGCGCTTTGTGTTCGTGGTTGCGGTTTTCAGAAATGAGTGCGCCAAGCATCAGGCAGGTGACGGTAAGCGTCCAACTCGCGGCTTGGACAAACCAAATGATTTCTTTGGTTTGTCCGCCATGGAAATCTGAGGCATGAAAAATTAAGCTGCTGTAAATGGCGATCATGTGCAAAAAGAGCAGCCGGGGCAGCATGGAAAAGGGGACTTTCACAGCGGAATAAATCATCAGCGGAAAGGTGAGGAACGCATAGTTAAGCGAGTTTTGAAAAACACCGTAAAATGCGAGGTGGCTGATGCATAAAACAGCCAAATACCAGGCGACTGTTTTAACGGGCTGTTTTTTGAGCAGGGGTGTTGGCTGAGTAAATGATAAAATTAAAGGAGTTAAAAACATGACGCCGCAGGCATTCGACATGGCAATACTAATTAAGAAAGGCACGAATTCCGCAAGGGGAAGATTTCCGGTCTTCACCATAAAGAAGCAAAAAAGAATGCCGTTGGTGAGTCCTGTAATTAAAGAGGTGACATACAGCACATGAATGGTTTTTAAGTGGTCAAAGCTTTGGGTGATCGGCTGGCAACGATTAAGAATCATGCTGCCGATCAATACTTCACACAAATTCATGGAGGCGCCGATGAGGCTTCTTTGCAGGGGTTGATTGATCAGCACCACCGCCAGCATGGCGTTGAGTAAAATCAGGGGGGCATAGCGTTTTCCCCAAAGCAAAACCAAAGCCAGGTTCACCCCACTTGCGGGCCAGAAAAAATTGGCCGCATTCGCGCTCAACCCGTCCGGCCACAAAAGATTTGCCAGTATAAAAGGGAAAGCCGTGGCTGAGAAGGAGGCGGCAGTGAATACCGGTATACGAAAAAGAAAAGTTTTCAAAAAGCCCTTGGGCGGAAGTGACATGCCGGATTGAAACAGGGGATCCGGCGACAAGGAAAGAGGGGGGAGACCTGTTCTTTGTGTATTTTCGGCCTGAGGTCGATTTAAATTATAAAATTCTGTGTTCCGGACCTGTTGATTTATTTAGAAATATTCGACAGGTTTTCCCGGAAAGGGAGGGTATAGCCTAGCCGGGGGTTGAGTCTGCGAAATCCTCGGAAGTGTAGAAAAATAGAAGAAGCCTGCAGGGCTTACGCACCTAATGTCCACCCGGAAATAAACATAAAAAAGGTGTATAACCTACTGATATTAAAACATTTATATTATTGGGAATCCCCAAGGGTTTCACAGGCTCAACCCTTGGCTACGGTGAGCCAAGTCTTTCAGACTTCGAAAAAAACTTGCGGGTAAAAGCCTTCGAACCCTTTAAGTTTATCAATATATTTTTCGGGAAAAATATTCTGTTTTCGAATAAATCAACCGGCCCTTACCGGGGCATGATTTATCTCGAAGGGGGCATCACCCCTCCAAGATGGATATTGAATGGTAACGGGAGAGTGTGTGTTTATTTACGTCGTTTTACGACAACCATGGCGACAGCTGCCAGGCTTAACAACCATAGCGAAGCAGGTTCCGGCACCGCGGCGATGATCACGGGATCGAAGGTGGCGCCGCTGGAGCTGCTGTTTAGCGTAAAGCTTGACACGGTTGCGCCAAGTGCAATCCCGAAGTCACTGAAGTCGATGCCCACGCCGTGGATGGTCTGGTTAATATTGTTGCTGCCGGAAGTAGTCGTATTGGTAAGCAGATTGGTCAAATTGCTCGGGGCATTGGAAAAATTAATGACATCCGCATTGGCGGTGCTGGTGCCACTGTTTCCGTATTCAGCGCCCGTTACATTTACGGTAGTCCCATCAATGGTGATTTGAAAGGAATCGGGGGTACTCGAATTGATTTCATAAAGAAACATGTCCGCGCCGGCGATGTTTTTTACCGGGGTGTTAAAATTAAAGCCCGCGCTGCCTGCCGAAGTGGAGGGATTGATGATACCGGTATTCCCCGACCAGTCGGTTTCGAGAAACGCTCTTCTGGCCGCCTCATCCAGAGTGACCGGCCCGTTATTATATTGAAGAAATTGTCCAACAGAGGCCCCTTTCCAGGCGGTGAGGGTTACCTGAACCAAGTCACTGGTATCGTAGGTGATGCCATTGAGGGTGACGCTGGAGAGGGTTTGGGCCGAGAAAGTACCGTAATTGTCTGTATCATCCGTGGAGGTGCCCAAAGCTACGGTCCCCGCCTGCAATGCGAATCCTGCTGTACACATCAATACCGTGAATATTTTAAAGTTCTTCATCTCACTTACCTAGGGCGGGCAGATGTCTTTTTCAAGGAGTTTGTGTTCTGGAATATCAACCGGTTTGGGTTGAACTTTTTTTTTCAGGTCCTCATCAATGCATTTGATGCATGTCGAACTCCACTCCCTAAGCAAAAAGTTTAAACGCATCACTGCATTGTGGGATGTGTCCGGTACAATCACTCCCGGGACCATCGGGGCGGTGATTGGGTTGAACGGGGCGGGGAAAACCACTCTGCTCCGGCTTTTGGGCGGGGTGCTGGTGGCCAACCGGGGGGAGGTCTTATCTGACGGGAAAGCGTTTGACCGGCAGGACATGACTTTCTGCCGAAAGATCTTTTTTCTTCCGGACCAGCTGCCTTTATGGCGGTCTAAAGATAAATTTTTTCATTTTAAAATGAACTGCCGGGCAGACGGTGGCGTATACCTCCCTATCTTAACCCGAAAAAGGAATGTGTATGCGTTGGATTTATTTGTTGATGAGTGGTGTTGCGGTGCTTGGTTTTTCAGAAGAGGCGGTGGAATTGGCTCCGCTGGAGGTGAGTGCCACCCGTTCGGTGAAAACTCCTTTTGAGCAGCCCTATGCCTTTTACCGCACAGATGCGGAAGGGTTGGAGAAGCAGGTGGGGCGGACAGCATTGGATCGTTTCAATTACGGGCCGGGGGTGTTTATTCAACGCACCGCTCCCAATCAGGCAAGTCCGTTTATCCGCGGGCTGACGGGGGAGCAGGCATTGCTTATGTTAGACGGGGTGCGCTTTAACCATGCGATGATGCGTCCGGGCCCCAACCAGTATTCGGCCCTGATTCCGGCAATGAGTTTGTCGTCGATCGATGCGGTGCTGGGGGGATCATCGGCGGTGATGGGATCCGATGGGTTGACCGGAGCATTGGATTTCCGATTGGCGACGGCGGGACGCGGGGTGGCGGAGGCCGCCTCTCCCTGGGTGGCGACCCGGGTGGACACGGCGAATGGCGCCACCCTGCAGGGCGGGGTGGACGGTTTTAATGGCAATTGGGCCTATTCTTTTGAACTGTCGGGCAGCCAATTTCACGATCGGGTAGGCGGCGCGGATGCGGATGATCATGTGTTCGGATCCGACAAGGGCGCGTATGATGGTATTCCCAATACCGCCTATGATGAATCCTCGGCGGCTTTGCGCTTGGCCTATTTCGGATTTGATGACCGGGTGATCGAAGTGAAAAGCGGTTATACGCAGCAGAGTGATGCCCCGCGTCCGGACGGATATTTTGAGAACACCGGCAAAGACGACCGTGTTTCCCGGTATTACGATCCCCAGGAGTTTGCCTATGTGCATTTGCGGGATCAGTGGCAGGTGGATTCAGAGCTGGTGGACCGTTTGCAGACCACCCTGTGGTGGCACCGTTTTGGGGAAAATCAGATTCGCGAAGACTGGCGGGATGACGGTGCGACCCTGCGTCGGCGGGAATACGATGATCAACTGGACGCCTTGGGGCTGGATATGCAGGCAACCACGCTTTGGCAGGGGGCCGGGGCGCATGAACTGACCTGGGGAGGCACGGTGAGCTTTGAAAATACGGAAAATTCCTATGAGGAATATCGCAACGGTTCTGCTTACAATTCCGGCAACTGGTCGAACAGCACCACCATTTCAGATGACAGTGAATATCTGAGTCTGGGACTGTTTGCACAGGATGACTGGCAGATGAATGAAACTTTTAAGTTGCTGTCGAGCTTGCGTTACAGCCGCTATGACTGGTCCTTCGGGGACGTGGACGGGGATGCGGATGATGTGTCGGGCGGATTGCGCGGGGAGATGGTGTTGACGGAGAGTCAGCGTTTGTTTGCCGGGGTGTCCAAAGCTTTTCGAGCGCCCAATTTGGTGAACCTGGACGGTGCGGTGGACCGCGGGTCCAATGGAGTGGAAGCGGAAGGAAATCCGGATTTGGATCCGGAGACCAGCTGGACCTACGAAGGAGGCTGGAAATGGCAGGAAGCAAAGAACGCCTTCTCCGTCACGGTTTTTCATACCCGGGTGGAAGATCTGATTCAGCAGGAATTCTCCGATGGACAGGGGACGTTCACCAATGTGGAAGATGCGGAGTTGCAGGGATTTGAATCCGCCTGGGATGTGGGCAAAGACTTTGAAGATTATCGGCTGGCGCTGGTGGGGTCGGTTTCCCTGGTGGATGCCACCAAAGATGTGCCCCAAGCGGACGGAACCGTGTTGGAAGACAATATCTCGCGCGCGAACCGTTTGTACGGTCGGGTGGGTATCAAGGTTCAGCGGGAAAGCAACTGGTGGGCCTTGCTGCAAATGCGCTGGCATGCGGATTACGATGAGGTGTCATCCGATGACGGATCGGATATTCGTCTCACGGTGGCCGGAAATCCTGACGGGAGCATGCCCGGGTACGAAGTGTTTGATGTGATGCTGGGCTGGGAAAGTGATGACGGTAAAATCAACTTGAGTCTTTACGTGGAGAATCTGGCGGATGAGACCTACCGGGAAATCGGTAGCGGGGTCGATGCCGCCGGCCGGAACCTCGGGATGACGGCCGGGTTGAGGTTTTAGTCCGGGTTTGGGCACACGGACGGTCACGGACCTGCACGGACTTGCACGCTTTACAAATGTATAGTAATGTGGTTTCTTTGTGGGGTGAAAGATAACCCTGAGCTTTTATTGCCACCGAGTGGAGGGTATCGCCAGCTGAAGACCTTTCAACTGGCGAGACTGATTTATGATGTGACCGTCCGGTTTTGTGATCAGTATGTGGAGAAGAAAAGCCGGACCCATGACCAGATGGTGCAGGCGGCGCGGTCGGGGGTGCAGAATATTGCCGAGGGGAGTGTGGACTCCGCGACTTCAAAGAAGTCGGAGCTGTTTTTGACCAATATTGCACGGGGAAGTCTGACGGAGCTGGGATTGGATTATGAGGATTATCTGAGACATCGGGGCCAGGAGATATGGGGGCCGGATCATCCGGCTTTGTTGCGGTTTAAGGCGAGGCGGGTGGCGACGCTGAGAGAGTTTCGGGAGTGGGTGAGGCTGGAGATGCGGCACACGGCCGGACACGGACCCTCACGGACAGACACGGAAGGCAAGGTGTCCTCCGTGCATGTCCGTGTCCGTCCGTGTACGTTGCCAACGGGACTTTATCCTTAATAAATCTCTGTGATTACTTGTTAGGCCGCCAGTTGGACCGCCTGGGAGATGACTTTGTGGCGAAGGGGGGATTTAAGGAGCGGATGTACCGGGTGCGGTCACAAGCCCGCATGAATAAAGCATAGATTTTTAATGCGCAGAGGCCCGTTTTCTGGTAGCCGGAGCGCATGAATAATCCAAATGCAGAAGGCCGTGAGCATCCCCTGGACATGATCCGTAACATCGGAATCGTGGCGCATATTGATGCCGGAAAAACCACCACCTCCGAACGTATCCTGTTTTACAGTGGGAAATTACATCGCTTGGGGGAGGTGCATCACGGCACCGCGACCATGGATTGGATGGAGCAGGAACGTGAACGGGGGATTACCATCACCTCTGCTGCCACCACCACTTTTTGGAAGGAGCATCAGATCAATCTGATTGACACCCCGGGGCATGTGGATTTCACGGTGGAAGTGGAGCGTTCCCTGCGGGTGCTCGACGGGGTGGTTGGCGTTTTTTGTGCGGTGGCCGGGGTGCAGCCCCAGTCCGAGACCGTGTGGCGTCAGGCCAAAAAATATAAAGTGCCGGGCCTGGCCTTTGTGAATAAATCCGATCGCACCGGGGCAAATTTTGACCGGGCGGTGCAGCAAATGAAAGACAAGCTGGGTTTGCCGGCGATTCCGATTCAGATGCCGATGGGGGCTGGGGAAGACTTTTTGGGATTAATCGATTTGGTTGAGGAAAAAGCCTACTTCTTTGATGACGAAAGTCTGGGAGCGACGGTGCGGGTGGAAGGAATTCCGGCTGATTACGCCGACGAAGCGGAAGCGGCCCGTTCCGAATTGATCGAATCGGTTGCGGAAATGGATGAAGAGGCTTTAGATCAATTTATGGAAGAGGCGACGCTCTCGGTCGACCAGTTGAAAGCGGCCATCCGTCGCTTAACCGCCTCGCAACAAATGGTGGGGGTCCTGGTGGGATCGGCTTTGAAAAATAAAGGCGTGCAACCGCTGCTGGATGCGATTGTGGCTTATTTGCCTTCTCCGCTGGATGTGCCGGCCGCGAAGGGCCTGCATCCCAAAGATGAAAACAAAGAAGAGGTCCGCGAGGCTTCGGATAAAGAACCTTTGGCGGGACTGGTGTTTAAAATTGCCACCGACCCTTACATGGGGCAAATTGCGTTTATCCGGGTCTATTCCGGTCAGTTGGATAAAGCCTCCAATGTGTACAACTCGCGGACAGGGAAGCGGGAGCGGGTGATGCGTCTGGTTCGTTTGCATGCCAATTCCCGCGAAGAGATTGATACCTTGTATGCCGGGGAAATCGGCGGGATTGTGGGCATGAAGGAATTGGTGACCGGGGATACACTTTGCTCTGAAAAAGCCCCGATCGTTTTGGAAACGATTGAATTCCCTGATTGCGTGATTGCCATGTCGGTGGAGCCAAAATCCTCTGCGGACAAAGAGACCCTGATGTCGGCATTAAAGCAACTTTCGCAGGAAGACCCGACGTTCAACTACCGGATTGATGAAGAGAGCGGTCAAACCATTATGAACGGGATGGGGGAATTGCATCTGGAAATTCTCCGGGACCGTTTGTTGCGCGAATTTAAAGTGCAGGCACGTGCGGGCAAACCCATGGTGGCTTACCGTGAGAGCATTGGCGGATCGGCGCAGGCCCGGGGGGAATTCGATCGTGAGATTGCCGGAAAACGTCAGATTGGTGATTTAACCCTGAAGGTTTCACCCAGGGAGCGGGGTGCCGGAAATGAAATTAAAATTTCGGTTTCCAAAAATGTGTTGGATAAGGAGTATCGTACCGCGATTGAGGATGGTCTCAGGGATGCTCTGGTCACCGGGATGGTGAAACATTATCCCATGACGGATGTGTTGGTGGAAATTATTTCTGCTGAGGTGCACCCGACGGATTCGACCGAATTGGCTTTCCGCTCGGCGGCGCATCTGGCGATTCGTGAAGCGTTGCAAAATGCATCCCCCCAGCTCCTGGAGCCGATCATGAATGTGGAAATCCTCTGTCCGGAGGAGCACATGGGTGACGTGATGGCCGACCTGAACAGCCGGCGGGGCAAGATCCGGGACATGGAGGCCAATGAAGACGGTCAGAAGATTGCCGCAGATGTGCCTTTGGCTGAGTTGTTTGGGTACACCACCACATTGCGGTCCCTGAGTAAAGGCCGGGCCAGCCAGTCCATGGAGCCGCAGACCTATGCTCCGGTACCTGACGATGTGATGGCGGGGTTGAATACGTACTAGGCGGAACACGGAGCGGCTTCGTCCCGAGGTCTCACTCCGGCTGGACCGCGGGACGCGGGGCCTCCGGTTCAGTTACTTCCCGGTTTTTCGTTTACGAAGGTTGTGCCGAAGTGTTTACGCGAAGGGTTTCGTAGAACCCGGGTTCCGCGTCAACCATCGCGTAAACGCCTGGGTGGAACCCGACTGAAGTCGGAACTTGGAAGTTAAGGTTTTGCAAAGGTATGCGGTGGTGCCGGATGAGGTGATGGCGGGGTTGAATACGTACTAGGCGGAACATGGAGCGGCTTCGTCCCGAGGTCTCACTCCGGCTGGACCGCGGGAAGCGGGCCCTCCGGTTCAGTTACTTCCCGGTTCTTCGTTTACGAAGGTTGTGCCGAAGTGTTTACGCGAAGGGTTTCGTAGAACCCGGGTTCCGCGTCAACCTTCGCGTAAACGCTTCGGGTGGAACCCGACTGAAGTCGGAACTGGGAAGTTAAGGTTCTCCACCCTCAATGGGATGGGGGCATTTCTTCTTTTGCTTCCATCTCGTTCTCGCTTTCCACTTTTTTGATAAAGGGCTCTCCTAAATATTTGTTGCGTTCTTCCTGGGTAAAAGATTTGTTTATGAGGGAAGTGGCTTTGGCCTCTCTGCGGGAGAGGACGGGCAGATCGCCGGGGGTATGGACAATGTAAGGGGTCATGAATATCAGTAGTTCTTTTTTGGTTTCTTCCGTGCTGGTGTTTCGGAAGAGGGCGCCCACGATCGGAATGGATCCCAGAATGGGCACTTTTTTGACGGATTCAATTCGTTGGGTTTCCATCAGTCCGCCAATCACCACCGTTTCCCCGTCGGGGGTCACCACCACGGTCTCAGCCGAGCGTTTGGTGATGACGGGGGAGTCCACGGTTTCCGAAACCGTGATGCTTTCGTCGGCCAGACTTGAAATTTCCGGGGCGACAATCATTTCCACGGTTCCGTTGGAATTGATAAATGGGGTCACTTTTAAAATAATGCCCACGTCGGAATACTGGATAGTGTTCAGGGTTTGTCCGGAGTCGGTAATTTGACTGTTGGTGACCAGGGGAATTTCTTCACCGATGATGATCACGGCCTCCTGATTGTTGCGCGCGAGGATCGAGGGGCGGGAGAGCACTTCCAGTTTTCCGGTTTCGGCTAGCGCGCGAATCCGCAGTTCCCAATCGTCTCCGAGTAAATTCCAGAATCCGCCTGCCAGGTCATTGGAAAATTCATCCAGCGTGTCGGACTGACCTAAACCGGTTGAGAAAGTGCCCTGGTTAAAATTGTCATCATTGCTGGTAAACCCGAGGAGTCCTTCCACACCTAATTCCATTCCGTTGCCATAGGTGACTTCCGCAAACAGCACTTTGATAAGCACTTGGGGTTTGGGCCGGTCCAGATCTTTGAGAACCTGGGCAATGCGGGCACCGGTGGCTTCGTCGGCGACGACAATCAATGAACGCGTCTCGGGATCCACTTCGATAATCGCAGAACCGATATCGGTATGGCTGTCATAACTGGAGCTGCTCGAAGAGCTGCTTTGACTGGAGGTGTTGCTGTTCCGTGCACCACCGTTATCGCGTATCTGTGCGTGTGCCGAAAGGCTGGCGATGATCGTGAGACAGAGCACCCATTTACACAGGGCGTTTAGGGTTGGGGTGGGGGGATTTTTCATATCTGCATTCCTTGGGGATAAAATTTATCAGTCACTGGCGGCGGCGCCTTAGTTGCCGGAAAGTCCGCCGAAGCTGGAATTCAATTCGGTGCTGGTGCCGCTGTCGGCCCTGTCGCTGAGGATGGTGCCGACTTGTCCCTCGCGGGTGCCGGTTTCATCGTCCCCAAACATGCCCCGCAGGATGGCGGCGACATTATCCACATCCGCGTGTGCCAGGGGGAAGACAAAAACCTGCTGACGTTTTGCGGAGGTGGCGTCGAGGCGTCCAACAAGTTCTGCGACTTGGAACATGGTGTCTTTTCCGGTGGTCACCAGCAGAGAGTTGGTGCGGGGGTCCGCGACCGCCACCACTTTGGCCTGCGCCAGACTTCGTTCACTTTGCTGATTGGTTGTGGGTTGTTGTGCTTGTTGTCTCCGTCCCCGGAATCCCGCCTGTTGTGTGGCGGAACTACTGTCGTCATCATCGTCTTCAAACAGTTCGGTGATAATTTCCGCCACTTCCAAAGCATCCGCATTTTCGAGTTGGAAGACTTTTACTTCGGTGATTTGGGATACATTGACATCCACCTGTTCTATAAGCTCTGCCAGGGTCTCCATTAATCCTTCGGGTGCACTGACGATCAGAGAGTTGCTGCGTTCATCCGCCACGGTCACCACTTTGGATCCGGCTGCCAGTGCGGTGCTGCTGGAGCTGCTGTCCGCCTGTTGGGTTTGACCTCCGGGGCGTCCACCCCGACCTCCCATCCGAAAGTTCATCTGGTTTCCTCCGTTTGCATTACTGGAGGAACTGGTGGAGGATTCGAAAACTTTTTCCATCACTTCCGCGAGTTCGGTGGCGTCGGCATATTCCAAGGGAAAAACCCGAAGGCTGGAAATGCTGGAAACGGAAGTGTCCAGTGCATCCAGTATTTCCGCGACGCGGCGGATATTCATCTGGGTGTCGGTCATCACGATGGCATTGCTGTCTTCATTGGCGGCGATGCGGGTGTTATCATTCAGGAGCATGCGGAGCGTTTCAATCAGGGGTTCCACTTTGGCGTGGCGAACGGGCAGGATCTGGGTCACCATTTCCTCTTTCATGGGGATGGTTTCCGGATTGCTTCCGGCGTGGACGGGCAGGTACTGTTTGTGCGCCTGATCCCGGGCCACAATTTTGAGGATACGTCCGTTGCGAATGGCGACATAGCCTTTATCCAGGAGGAGGGTGTTTAACAGATCATAAGCTTCGTCCACGGAGAGGGGCTGATGGCTCACTGCGTTCACGGTTCCTTGGGGCGGGGTGTCGGCGACGATGATAAATCCTGCGGCTTCGCTCAGGTGATTGAGTACATCCGACAGCGGGGCATCCTGAAAGTTGAGCAGGATGCCCCCTTCTTTTTCAGCGGCCCGGATGGGGGTGAAGCAGAGCAGGGGCACGCTGAGGGCTCCCACAAGTATATGACGGGCGTTGAATCGGGCGGGTGATTTGTTCATGAATTTAACTCCTTTTTGCGGCGCTCCATTAGGCGGCGCATGACTTCGTTGACATCGTCTTTGGGTGCTTCCTTTTGGGTCTGGACCGCGGGCGCGGTGGCGGTGAAGGGTTCTGCCGCACTTCTTTGCCAGGGCTGATCGCCCGTCTTGGAGAGGCTTTCGCCAATGGCCAAATGAAACCCGGTTCCGTCGGGGGCCTGCAGCAGCACTTCGCTGGAAGAGATGGCTTCGATGCGGAATGTTCCAACAGCGTCACCCTCGGATTTGACGCCTGACATTTCTGCCACCGATGAGGCAAAGAAGGCGACGGATTGATCGGGGCGCAACAGGCTGCCGGTCAGTTTGAGATACTCCCGTTTCGTGGGGGCGACCTGTTGAACCACCACCTTCTTTACTTGCGGGCGTTTGGGTTGACGGGTGGAATCGAAAATATTTCGTTTGGCCAACTCGGGATACGCCACTTGCAGAGAGGGGCTGTCGGCAAACAAAAGGCAAGGGAGAATAAACAGGGGGATGCAGACAAATTTTTTCATTATTCAGCCCCTCCTTTTTTCACTGTCTTCGATTTCGGATAACCGCAGTACCGAGAACAGGATATCCAAAGTGAGGACGCTCCCGCTTTCATTTCGCGAGGCCAATACAGCGCTTTCCAGACGGACGGCCAAAGGGTCGGTTTCCAATTCGTTGAGGAAGCGGCTGAGCTGATCTAAGTTGCCGCTGAGGGTGGCGCGGCAATCCAGGGTGCTGAATCCCTCATCGTGTCCGCGCCAACGCGGAGTCAAACTGGTGACCGTTACCCCACTGTCCCGCACCCAGCGTGATACCGCAAGGAGGGAGCTGTCTTCGGCTTTTGAAGAATCATCAGGCAACACATTTTCCTGAATCCCGGCCCACTTTTCCTGAAGGATTTCTTTGCGTTCCAACAAGCTGTTTCCACGTGCCAATTGGTCGCGGAGTTCGGTGATGCGTGCGCTTTGTTCATGCCAGCTTTGCGACAAGTTGCTGTATATCAACTTATCAAAAATCAGCAGACCTGCCGCGGCGGCCGCGATGATCGCCAGTAATTTATTTCGGTGCTCAGTCATGTCTTTGTGCACTCCATTGAAATTGGATTTCATATTGAAGGGGGGCGTGGCCCCGCTGTTGTTCCAGGGTGGTGTCCGCGACCTGGGGGAGGGACATCAGTTTCTGCCGCATGGCGGAAAAGGCCTCCTGCTGTTTTGAAAATCCGCTGAGAGACACTTTCCGGTCATCCTTTATTTCAAGCCGTGACACCCAGAGATCCCCCTGATCAGGAAAGGTACTGGTTACCAGGTTGAGAATCTGCAGACTGTCTGCATTGGTTTCGGCCCAGGGACGGAAGAGCCGGAGCTCGGCCTGAATCTCTTCCAGAGCTTCCACTTCGCGGGCCATAGATTTCCATTGCTGCGAGAGATGGGATTCGATCATGGACCGGGCGGTCCAAAAGACGGCACAGAGAATCACCACCGCTGCACCTGCGGAGAGGGCTGCACGACGGGGCCCCCTGGTCGAAAGCTGGCTGGTGAGCTGTTGAAGCCGGCCGACTCTTGGAGGAATAAATTCGAAAGGGACCGGCAGATTGCACAGTTGTTTGCGGGCGACGATGACGGCGGCTCCGGTATGGTGGGCATCATTTCTGAGCTGGTGGACGCGTATTCCGAGTGCTTCCAGTGCGGGGGAGAGGATTTGTTGTACCTGGGTGACTTCCGAGGCGGCTCCGCTAAACACCGCGTCGCGCAGGTCGTTTCGGATGTTGACGGGCAAACGCCCGAGAGTGATGCGCAGTTCGCGGTTTAAAGTCTTCGCATCAAAATGGACGTCCCCGCCGGGTTCGCTGTTATCCGGAACCAGAGCGCGAAGTTCCGCCACCCCGTTGCCGGCAAATATCACCAGATTGACATGGCGGTCGATCATCAGAAATCCCAGGCGGCCGCCGGAGGGTTCATTTTCTGTCCAGGCATGCAAACCCGGAGAAAGAGACAGGGCACTCAGTCCGGCAGATTGCAGCAGGCTTTTGAGGGCTTTCATTCGTTTGTCGGGAAGAGCCACCAGGGTTGCACGACGACCTTCGGGGGTTTCGTAAACCGAATGGGCACAGTGCAGATCGGACGGGGGCAGTGGGAATTCCTGTTCCGCCCGCAGACTCAGAAAGCCGCTCAGTGCTTCGTCTGATAAATCGGGCAGGGGGACGGATGCGGTCAATAACCAGGAGGGAGGCAGGCAAACCACGCAATGCTTTTCTTTAAATCCCGCCTCGCGCAGGGCGGCGGCCAATGCGATCCCCGCGGGTTGAGGGTCCGCTGAAAATGAATCTCCGGGTATGGAGATTGTGAGAGATTTGGTCATGCGGCATCCGTTCCGCTCCCGGATTACTCTGGCGGCAGATATTTGATGGCTGTCGATGCTGAGAGCCAGCAGGGAGGAATGTCCTGTGCCTGGTTTTAAATATGATTTTATTTGTTTCATTCGTTTTCTTCCCCGGCGAGTTCGCGGTATAAATCTTTGCCCAGTGCCCATCCGAATCCGTGGATATCCCGGCGGTAAATGATCTGCGGATTCTCACCCGAATCATCGATGACAAAGAGGCTTCTTCTGAATCCTTTTCCCCGGCGGCCCACCGCACAGATATCGGCGGTGAGTTGAAAGCTGCGTCCGGTGATGAAAGGTCCCAGTTCCCTGGCCGTGTCTTCACCCAACACTTCCACAATCCAGGCTTCGCTTGCCGGGCTGTCGTCTAATTGACTCCGCTTTAGCACCAATTCTTTGGCCGAGCTTTCGTCCAATCCCTCAAGACAAGCGAGTACGGTGGCACTGGCGGTATTCACATTCACCAGGCCTTCGATTTCTTCTTCCGAAGCGGTGAGTTGATGGGCGATCTGATCGAACTCTTCGCTGGTCATACCGCTTTGGATAAAATAGGCGATCAGACTGTCGAACTGTCCGCGGGCGCTCCTTGCGATTTCCGCACCGCGCTCCTCGCCGAATGTTTCCTCGAGAAGTGTTTCCAGCTCTTCCGCACTTTGATTGACGTTGATGCGGGCCGTGCCATCTGACAGGCTGTTGGGTTCACGGGAGTACACCGTCAGGTAGGCCAGCAGGCCGGGATTCAAAGTGCCGTTTCCATCAGTATCTTCATCGGGATCCAAGACCCCGTTGCGATTCAGGTCTTCACCGAGCAGGAGATCTTCATCCGCACCGTAGACCAGAAACAATTCGTCGAGGGTTTCGAAGGGAGCGTTTTTGCAGGTGAGGGGTGGATCCATCAAATAGTAACTCTGGGCCTCCGCGCCGTTATCCGAGATGTCGTCATCTGCGTCCCGCCAATCCACGATGGCGGCGGCAAAATCTTCGGTCATGTCCGGAAGCAGGGCAAGAGATTCGGCGGAGGCGGTATTGATATTGAGTTTAGAGGCTTCATCCACCAAGCCAAACCCGGGGGCGTCATTTGACGATGCATCCGCTCCCGCCAAAAACCAAAAGGAGGCCTCGCCGACGGTGACTTGTTCATGGACATAGGCTTCGCTGTCCGGAAAAATTTTGGGCTCTTCGCGTTCCCCGATGATCTGCAGTGCATAACGCGCGGCTCCCTGCAGCGCTTGACGGGCCTGCGCGCCCGCGAAGCCATTGTCGATCCCCCGATAGGAAAAGCTGGCGGCGTCCGCGAAATAGAGAGCCATCGATACCAGGGCCAGACAGATCCACATCACCACGATGAGCACGGCTCCGGAACGGGAGGGGGAAGGATGAGAGGTCTCGCTCATTCTGATGACTCCTCATCTGTTTCCCGGGTAAGGGGGCCTGCCATCACCGGCACCACCACTTCGATAGCGTCGTTGAGGAGTTGCTCCGAGTCGGAGAAAAATATTTTTACCCGTACCACTGCGGGCGGCGCGTTGGTTTGATGATCGGCATCCCAGCTGTCCAGCCACTGATCGCCATCCCAGAATCCGAATTCCATGGCGTCCACGCCCCGCAGCAACACTTCGGTTTCGGGATCTTGTTCCTGAACTGCGAGCAGATGCGGATTCACTTCGCGAACCAACATGCCGGCACTGGCGTCTTCATCGTCATCCTCAAGCATGCGGTATTCCACTTCGATCATATCGGAAATGCCATGGGGGCGGTACGAGGTGGTGGTCAGGCTGAGGCTTCCCGGAAAATTTGAGTCCTCTCCTTGCGGATCACCGATCAGCACACCTGCCAACTCGTTGCCGGCCAGCATCAACTGACTGATGTCCGAGCGGAGAAGGCTGAGGGTTCTTTCCCGGGCGGGCAGGATTTCCATACGGGCGGTTCCTCCATCCCGCAGATGGGTTGCACCGGCAAAGAAGGTCGAAACCGCTCCCAGCAGCAGGGCGGAAAGCGCCAGGGTCATGATGATTTCCAAGAGAGTGAACGCCTGTTTGGATTTCACGATTCATCCTCCACCAGGGTGGAGAGTTCGACCTGCTGTTCCTGTCCCTGCAGGGGGAAGGTGACGGTGACGGTGACCGCGTTCATGCCGGATTCAGTCCAGACCGTATTTATCCGTTCCCAGGTGTAGGTGGTTCCGTTTTCGGTGATCTCGTCAGTGTTGTCACTTGAATGCCATTCGCCGGTGGCAACGGCTTCTTCTAAAAGATTCTCCGCGATGCGGACGGCGGCTTCTCTGCGCACGCTGGCAGAGGAAAGGCGACTTGCCAATCCGACTGCCTGCGAAAGCACCGGCACCAATACGGCTAAAAACAGCATGGCGGCCAGAATTTCCGCAAAGGTGAAGCCGTTCCGGTTCGGGAGGGGTGGACTCACAGAAACATCTCCCGGGAGACTTCATAATTTTGACCGTCTTCACATTGCAGCACCCGGGCGTTCCCGTGCTCGTCCTCCAAAGTGATGACTTGAATGTATCCCTGCTCCAGAGAGGCGTCGGGGAGGAAACGGGCGAGTTCAATAAATTCTCCGGTTCCCTGACCCCCCTCCAGTTCCATGCGGATGCCGTCCGCAAGGGTGAAGCTGCGTTCATCGCCAATGAGCACCGCATAACTGCCTGCCGGCATCATGCCGTACTGGTTTTTTTCCGGCAGGACCCAGACGATCATGGGGACCGCGTGGGAGAGCGCCTGCCTTTTTGCCAGTTCGGTGAGACCCACCATTCTGCCCGCTTCCCGTTTGATGGTTTGCAGGCGGGAAGAGCGGGTCAGGGAAGGCGCGGCCAAGGCGGCCACCGTGGCAATCAGCCCCAGCACCACCCCCAGTTCGATCAGGGTGAAGCCGGCGCGTGCCACGGATGTTTTTTGATTATTCATCATAATTGGTAATGTCATCATCACCGCCTTCACGGCCGTCCGGCCCCATGGACATGAGGTCGTATCCGTAGGCATTATGTTTGCCGGGATAGTCGTATTGGTAATCGTTGCCCCAGGGATCCGAGGGCACACCTCTTTTCAGGTAGGGGCCGCGCCAGTCGTTGGCGTTGCGGGGTTGTTCCACCAAGTCTTCCAGACCGCTGCCTCCGTCCGGAAAGTAGCCGTTGTCGACTTCAAAGGCATCCAGGGCGGTTTCGAACACATTCAGCTGTGAGAGGGCCGCGGTGACTTTGGCCTGTTCGCCGCGACCCGCGAGGCGGGGGACGACGACAGCGGCCAGGCTGGCGAGAATCACCAGCACCAGCAGCATTTCGATCAGGGTAAAGCCCTCCCGACCTTCGGAAGGCCGGGAGATTTTATTTCCGTCGTTCGGAACGTTCATGATTTCTCTCCTGTTCAGTCGAGCAATCCGCGGGAAACCAAAACAGCTTCCTGACGGACGGTGACAACACTACGCAATTTTTCACGGGCGGCTTCCATGGCGGCATTGTTTTCGCTGCGAGCAGTGCGGAGGGCATCCAATTTGGCTTTAATGTTTTCGCTGGAGGCATTTTCGTCACGCAGCAATTCGCCCAATTCGCGGGAGGCTTTTGCGACGGCGTTTTCGTCGGCGGGAACTTCCTGCTCCTGATTTCGATTCCCGCGGCGTCCGCCACCCCGGCGCATTTCAGGTCCGCGCAATGCGGTGACTTCGGCGATGAGGGGTTGGAGGACTTGCCACTCTTCGTCGCTGGCCTGCAGTTCCTCTTTCATGCGTTCCTGCATGCGCTGTTGCATTTGGGCCCGATCCATATTGCGGTTGCGGGTTCTGTTTTCCTGTCCGCCACCGGGAGGCTGTGCGAAGACGCTGCCGGCAAGACCGGCGGCGAGGGTGAGGGCGGTGATGATTTTCTTGGTGGATTTCATGAGGACTCCTTGTATACCTATATTTTAGTGGGGCCGGCCTGCGGAATCTCCGCGGTGAAACCGGACCTCCATTTTCAAGGATGATTAAAGCGACTGCGGGTTAACCTCCTGTTTCAGGGGGAAGGGTATTTTGTTAAGGCTGTGTTAATTTGCGGGACAGGCGGGGTTTTCCGGCGTACAAAAGAGAAAATTGAATCAAAGAATCCCATAAGATGAGCTATCCCGAATCCTCTCCTGCCTCCGCCCGTGTGTTGTTGATCGATGATGACAAAGAACTTTGTCATCTGGTCCGCGACTATTTGCAGCCCCTGGGGTATGAGCTGAGTATGGAGCACACGGGTCCCGATGGATTGGATCGGGCCCTGGCAGAAACCTTTCATGCGGTGATTCTGGATGTGATGCTGCCGGGCATGAACGGACTTGAGGTATTGCAGCGCTTGCGCCCGAAATCGGATGTGCCGATCCTGATGCTGACCGCACGGGGAGAGGAGCCTGACCGGATTGCGGGATTGGAGATGGGGGCGGATGATTATTTGCCCAAAACTTTTTCGACGCGGGAATTGCTGGCCCGCCTGCGGGCGGTGATCCGCCGGGCCGCCCGGGAGCCCGGGAAGGATGAAGCCGCGCTTTCAAGTGAATTGGCCGTGGGGGAACTGCGGATGCAGCCCGAAGCGCGCATTGCGGTGCTGGGCGACCGAAAACTGGATCTGTCCGCACTGGAGTTTGATTTACTGCTTTGTCTGGCGCGGGCGCGGGGACGGGTGAAATCCCGTGAGCAGTTGCTGGAAGAGGTGGCGGAGCGAAACTACGAGGTGTTTGACCGCTCGGTGGATGTGCATATTTGGGCGCTGCGCAAAAAGTTGGGAGATGATGCCCAAAATCCCAAATATATCCGCACCCTCCGCTCGGTGGGGTATATGTTTATTAATCCCGAACATGAAACGTCCTGAGGATGTTATGAAAAACCGCTTTCCGCTCTACGCCCGGATCCTGACCTGGTCCTTTATCAACCTGCTGTTGTTGGCGGTGTTGTTTTTTCTGTTGTTACGCACCCAGTTTCAATTTCGGTTTGACGGATTGCTGGGGGGAGGGGCGATGGCGCGCACCAGTGCGGTGGCACGGTTGATTGGCGGTGAGCTGGAGACCACCGATCCGGAGGAGTGGGATCATGTTTTTGAACGCTATGGTGCCGCCTACGGGGTGGACTTTTATTTGTTTTCACGCGATCAGCAGATTGCGGGAAACCCGGTGGAGTTGCCTGAAGAAATTTCCCGGCGGTTACGGTGGAGGCAGCGTATTACCGAAGGACAGCCGCCACGTTCTGAAGAAAACCCTCCGGCGGAAGAGCCGAGACGCCGCCGCCAACCGCCAAAAGCGATGGTGCGCACGGGGGATCCAAAATCTTACTGGCTGTTTGCAAGACTTCATATGCGGGGCGGTGAGGGGGAGCCCCGTTCCTCATCCGTATTGCTGGTGCGGTCGGACACCATGCGGGTGGGCGGCTTGTATTTGGACTACACGCCTCTGGTGATCACCGGAGTGGCTGCGGTGGGATTGTCCATGCTGCTGTGGTTGCCGTTTGTGCGGGGGATCACCCGATCGGTGGGGCATATGACCCGCGCCAGCCGTCAAATTGCGGAGGGCAATTTTGCAGTGCGGGTGCCGGATACCCGACGGGATGAATTGGGGGAACTCGGGGGATCCATCAATCAGATGGCGGTTCGCCTGGAGGCCCTGGTCGGCGGACAAAAACGCTTTCTCGGCGACGTGGCGCACGAACTGTGTTCTCCGCTGGCCCGTCTGCGGATGGCCTTGGGGATTTTGGAAGAAAAGGCGGATGCCACTTGTGGTTCCCAGTTGGAATCCGCCTCCCGCAATGCGGCCCAGTTGGCCGAACTGGTGAATGAACTGCTCTCCTTTTCCCGGGCGTCAATCGGGACTTCCCGCATGGAATTGGGACCGGTGCCGGTGGCGGATCTGATTGCGGACACAGTGGAGCGTGAAGGGATTCAGGAATTGGAAGTGCGACAGGTAATTGAAAGTGGACTGACGGTTTTGGGCGATGCGGATCTGTTGCGCCGCGCGCTGGGAAATGTATTGCGCAACGCCGTGCGCTACGCCGGCGCCCACGGCGCAATAACAATCAAAGCCCAAGAGGAGGGGGAGCGGGTGTTATTGAGCGTTTCCGATTGCGGACCCGGGGTCCCCGAAGAGGATTTAACCCAGATTTTTGATCCTTTCTACCGACTGGATGCCTCCCGAAACGAAGACACCGGCGGCACCGGACTGGGGCTCACCATTGTCAAAACCTGCGTCGAATCCTGCAACGGACAGGTCGCGGCCCACAACCGACAACCCCAGGGATTGGAAGTGGAAATGCTGTTGGATAAAGCGGATGGAGCGTAAGCTAGGGTTGTATTTACAATCGGCATCGCAATCGGATTCGCAATCGATTTGTTTCGATGCCGATTGCGATCCCGATGCCGACTTGGGTTTTATAGGTCGGTGGGTTTCACTGAAGGCCTTCTTCAAGGCTCTGATAGACCAGGGCGACACCAACGGCACCGCTTAGCATTGGTATGCCTCTTTTTCCACCACCTTGAAAAAGGCTGTTTTCTGTGGGCTTACATCTATTTTGGATAGGAGCAACCCTTGGTTGCACCTTCTCACGGGCTGACTCTCAGCCCCCCCCGGTGTGAACCACTCAAGGGTTGGACTCCATCCATCGACTATGGTGGAATCTGGACAACCACGGGGCTGAACCAAACTTATGGAAGCGAACCGGGCACACAGTATTTTCTGGTTCCGCAACTACGGAAAGATGGTGTTGGAAAATCGAAGCGTCAGCATCGTGCCAACACCGAGAACCCTACGGGTGACTGAAACAAATCAGAGGGGGAAGAACTAGAGGCCAACGCTCTTCTCGTAGCCAAACGTTGGCCCGGCCAAACAGGATGATCTTGTTTTTTCGGGTTTAAGGAACTTTTGTGTATTGACCTCCTACCTTTGATGGGTGACCTTTTACTTCGCTTAAGCACAATATGTAGCATATAAACACGATGATTCAGAAAATAAACACAACATATAGTGTTTATAATTGACAAACCCTTACAAACTGTGCATAAATTACCTACATCTTGTTCTTTCACCTTTAATCTATCTTTCATTTGTCCTTTCTCCACTGCTTCGGCAGCTTTGTGAAGATAAAGCCGCATATCAGAAATATTTCACCGTTTTCTGTTATTTACTAGTGACTCCCTCGGTATTCCCGAGATCCACCTGTTTGGCTGAACTTCCCGTATCCGGATTCACATCTCGGTGCGTCACACAGAAATGACAACAGGACGTACCTCGAACCTCGACCCTAGCCTCAGGGTTTCCCGGTATCTTGGCGAATTTCCTCGTCGGCTCGTTGCACCCTCTGCTTCACGCCGTCAGCCCTTTGTTATCTTTGTTTCAGTTCATTGTTATTTCCATCTTAGGAATAACCGCACGACAACCCCAAACCTAGAAAGGAGGTGAAATCAAATGAAAGACAAAAAGTCCCAACAAACAAGATGTGGAAGAATCGATGCCTGCATACGCAAATTAAAGCGTGTAAGAGCAGACCTTCCAGATCGTTGCGAAGGGGAATCACTGCTTCGAAATGTGATCGAATCGCTAGAAGCTGGAAATATTCCTATGGCCTTAAATGAAATAAACATCATCATCAGCCAACCCATAATATTACCAGTAACTGCGTTTCGCCAACTAAATCCGATTCAGACAGAACTACACTCAATACCCAAAGAGCTACCATGGAAAAAATGGCTCGCAATTTTGGCGTTGAAAATGCCACTTTGGCTAATGAAGTTGTATCTGAAAGAGAAGATGAATCAGTGGTTCCCCATGAATTGCACAAATTTACTTAACTCAAAATACATTTATGAACCAATGCTTCAGCAGCCTCACCCTTGAACAGCTCTCCCCAAAACTGGGTGTAGGGCTTGATAAGCTTGGAGAGATTACACAAAAAGCGCCCACTTCATACCGTGTACACAAAGAAAAAAAGAAAAGCGGTGGCTTTCGGAATATCGAAGCACCGAATGACGATTTAAAGAAAGTCCAACGGAATATTTTAAAGCATGTTTTTAACAAAGTTCAAATTGATCCAGCCTTCTACGGCGTAACAGGAACCTGCATGGTGGATGCCATCCGCATGCACTGTCAAAAACCATTGATTATCAGCATGGATGTGCAAAACTTCTTTCCTTCCGTTACCCGAGAAGAGATTCGACACGCTCTACTCACCCGTGGCATGAGCAAAGAAGTCGTAAAGGTAATTGCCCGCCTCACCACCTATCAAAATCGACTGCCGCAAGGCGCACCCACCAGCCCTATTTTAGCTGCACTTGTGCTTCAACCGAAGGTCCGCGAAATCCTCAATATGCTCGACCCTTTTGGGGCGGTAAATGTTTCCGTCTATGTAGACGATATAACAATTAGCGGACCACAAGGACTGAAACGCTTTATCAAGCCCATCACAAACATGATCGAGGACGGTCCCTTCTCCGTACACCCAGGTAAAACGAAAAAGATGTACCCCCAAGATCCCCCAGTGGTACTTGGTGTAGAAATACGCGGCCACCAACTCACAACAACCCCTGAGTTTGAGGCAAAACTTTTAGATGCTCGAGATAGGTTTGGATCGAATAGTCTAATTGTAAAAGGCATGATCAATTTTCAACAAAGTCTAAACCTTAAAAAATCCGCCTGTCCAAGGAAAAGGGTCAGTTAATATGAAAAGCGAAAGCCTCCGGTAGAAGGTTGCCAAGCATGATACCATGCCTGGTGAAATTCAACCAAGACGCTCGCTCAGGTGGGCTTCGTCACAACCAACAGACCTCGCTATGAAAAAAGTATACTATGAAGAAAGGGGGCAGGCTTTGCATTTCGTCATTTTGAAGGGGCATCGAGATGGATTTTGGGTAGTTGGTATTGTGCACCATCCTTTCAGGATGGGGGAATGGGGCGATGCCCCCGGCTAGGGTGAGTCGACCCCGTTGGGGTCCAGGATGGCATGTGGCTGAGGTGTTTAAATTTAAGGGACCTAAATGGCGTAGCGGTTTTACAGCCTGAAAGGCTGGGTG
>JARHXX010000033.1 GCA_029269125.1 Kiritimatiellaeota bacterium B1221
AGGTCAAAGGGATCCAACGCTTTTAAACTCGCCAACCTCTCCTTGCGTCCTGTACTCTCCTTGTCATGCAACATCGCTTAAAACCCTGAATGTTGTGTGAGGAAAAAATAAACGAACTTGACATGTGTTGCAATTGCAACATACAATAAGGGTATGAAAACAGCAGCCATACACAGTCGAATTGAACCCGAGGTTAAGGCACAAGCCGAATCCATCTTGCAAAGGTTAGGTGTTAGCCCCACGGAAGCCATCCGTATGTTTTACACACAAATCACACTTAGGAACGGCCTCCCATTTTCTGTAGATATTCCAAATGAGACAACTGAAAAGGCTCTAAAAGACTCCCGGGAAGGTGAAAATCTCGAGCAATTTGAAAGTGTGGATGACCTGATGAGTAGCTGGGGTTCATGAAGTCTATTTTTCAGACTTCTCAGTTTAAAAAGGATATTAAGCGCCTAAAGAAACGAGGGAAAGATCTAAATAAATTGGGTGCAGTTCTTCGAATTCTTACCAACGATTGTGCTTTAGAAGAAAAGTATAGAGATCATGGATTAACAGGAAAGTGGACAGGCTCCCGTGATTGCCATATTGAACCCGATTGGATTTTAATTTATCGAATCGATGAAGAGTCGGTTTTTCTAGAACGTTCAGGAAGTCATAGTGACCTATTTCGATAATTACCAATAACTTGCAAAACAGAACATCATGTCTATACCTGACTATCAAACCCTAATGTTTCCCGTCCTGAAAATCTCTGAGGATGGAAACACCCATAAGTTTAGGGATGCGATAGAAATTCTCGCCGAAGGGTTTTCACTCACAGACGAAGAAAGAAGAGAGTTGTTACCAAGTGGATCACAGGCGGTTTTTGATAATCGAGTCGGTTGGGCAAGATCATATCTCAAGCAAGCTGGTTTACTAGATTCCCCCAAACGCGGATTTTTTAAAATAACTGAAAGAGGTAGGGAATTATTAAATTCTGGCATCACCAAAATTGACAACTCTGTGTTGGAGCAGTTTGAGGAGTTTCAAGAATTCAAAAATAGAAAAAAGAAAAAGGATGACACAAAGTCAGATGACAGCATTGAATCGTCTATAGATTCAGACCAAACTCCCGAGGATCAAATTGCATCCGCATACAGAACGATTAAGGCAGGTATTCAAAAAGAAATTCTTGAAAACATCATGAACTCATCACCAGCTTTCTTCGAAAGACTGGTAATCGATCTCATCGTACGTATGGGATATGGTGGCAGTCGATCTGACGCTGGCAGGGCAATCGGTAAAAGCGGGGACGGAGGAATAGATGGAATCATCAATGAAGATAAATTAGGTTTAGACGTCATTTACATTCAGGCAAAGCGATGGGAAGGAAATGTTGGTCGACCAGAAATCCAAAAATTTGCAGGAGCGCTCCAAGGGCAGAGGGCAAGAAAAGGAATATTCATAACTACCTCCAATTTTTCCAATCAAGCATTAGAATACGTCAGCATGATCGAATCCAAGATAATACTTATTGATGGAGATCGGCTTTCATCGCTCATGTTTGAGCATTCAGTTGGAGTATCTACAGCTGGGATTTACGAATTAAAGAAAATAGACTCCGACTACTTTGAGGAAAACTAAGACACAACAATACAGATCCAGCGAACTCGGCAAGCCTCGTCGCTGATTTGAGACGTTCTGCAAAGAAAATGAATAAAAGAAAAGAAAGAGCAAAGGCATTCCGGAGCAATCTCAAAATCTGGCTTGTTGTATCACAGGTTTTAGGATTGATCGGCGCATTTGCGCTTGGGACTCTTCTCGATTCAGGAGTGGAAGGCTATTTTTGGGGTTACGGACTTGGAGTATTCTTGAGCCTTGGCGGCACGTTTGGCTTGTCATAGAGAATAGAGGGGTTGAAAGATAATTTTCACTTGTCTTTCTTGTGGTCCATAACTACATTGTAGTTATGAATGAGTTGCATTTCACTTGGAACCCCGTAAAAAACGATACCAACCAAAAAAAACATGGGGTCAGCTTTGAAGAGGCACAGACGGTTTTCTTTGATGAAGCCGCCATGGAATTTTTCGATTCCAGCCTCTCAAAAGAAGAAGACCGGTTTTTGTTGCTTGGACAAAGTTTCAAACTCAGAACCCTGATGGTTTGTCACTGTTTCCGGGAGACTGACCAAGTGATCCGTCTCATTTCGGCACGCAAAGCAACCGCCAATGAACGAAAAACCTATCAACGGAACCGAACATGAAAAAAGAATATAACCTGGAAAAAATGGAGTGGCGTAGAAATCCTTATGCCAAGCGTCTGAAAAAACAGATCACCATCCGGATGGGTGTAGATGTGATTGATTATTTTAAAGACCTTGCAGAGGAAACAGGTATTCCTTACCAAAATCTGATTAACTCCTATCTTCGTGATTGTGTGGTAAATCACAAAAAACCATCCATGAAATGGGCATCGTGAGACAAATGCAGAACAATCGGCTCCAGCGAAGAATCGCTGAGCCGTAACGTTCTGCACGAAACAAAGTGCGTACCATCCGATACAAACAGAGTGAATACTTGATGCCGTGGAAGTGGCGGAAGAAGAATCCACTTTATCGATTTATTTTGGATATTCCGTATGCACTCTTTTTCTCTATAGTGCCTGAGAAAAAAAGCTGGGAAGCCCCTCCCCTTCGGCCTGAAAAGCTGAGTTACATCCCACTGCCAATCGCAGCTGCAATATTGAATCGCTTCCGAGAGAGGATTGCGGAATAGGTCAACCACTTTCAGAAACCTGCGCCGGTGTCCCGGGTTGAGATGGCGTGCGTTTCAAGTAAGCAACATCTCAGGGTTCTGAAACAGACCACGGCACCGGTTTTTTCCCGGCCATTTTCACCGGTTCAAAACTTCAAATACCGTTTCCGCAAATTTCTTTCCGATCCCCGGGGCCTCCGCGATCTCTTCCACCGAAGCTTTTTTGATTCGCTGCACCGACCCGAAATGCTTTAACAGAATCATTTTACGTTTGTCCCCTATTCCCGGAATATCATCCAACAAGGATTCACGGATGCGCCTGTCCCGCAAACTCCGATGATAGGTCAAGGCAAAGCGGTGAGCCTCATCCCGAATCGCCCGCAGGATTTTGAGCCCCGGCGAATTCATGGGCATACGGATCGGCGGCTCCTGATTGGTCAAATCCCACACCACTTCTTCAAAGCGTTTGGCCAGCCCCACCGCCGGCAGCGATTGCAACCCCAATTCATCCAAAGCCTGCCGCCCCGCCCGCAACTGGGTGATCCCCCCGTCAAACACCACCAGATCCGGGAGGGGTTTGTTTTCTTTTAACAAACGTGAATATCGCCGATGGGCCGCCTCCGCCATCGACCGGGGATCATCCGGCCCCACCACCGTCTTAATTTTAAAGCGCTTGTAGCGGTTCCGCTGCGGACGCCCCTCCACCGAACACACCATACTCGCCACCGATTCGGCTCCTCCGGTATTGGAAATATCAAAAGTCTCAATCACCCGCGGCAGACAGGGCAACCGCAACTCGCGTTTCAACTGGGCCAATCCTTCACGCGCCTCGTCGTCCATGCGCGCCTGGTCATGCGTTCCTTTGGCGCGCTGCTGAATGGTCTTCCGCAAACCCAACAGCGTATCCCGATACTGGGCCGCCTTTTCAAATTTCATCGCCTGGGCGGCCTCCGTCATTTTCTTTTCCAATTCTTTCAGAACTTCACGCCTTTCCCCTTTCAGGAAAGCCACCGCTTCTTCCGCCCGTAACCGATACGCTTCCCGCGAGATCTTCCCGATACAGGGTGCGGAGCAAAAGCTCAATATATCTGCCATGCAATGCCGATGATGCTCGGCCCCCGGAACCGTGGGACGACAACGCCGCAATCCATAATGACTTTCCACAAATTCTTTGGCCACCCGCGCGGAGGTGGAGGAAACGTAGGGCCCCAAATACGTCGCCCCGTCCGGTTTCTGAATCCGCGCCACCCGAAAAAAAGGAAAAGGATCCTGAAGATGTATGCGCAACAGAATAAAACGTTTGTCATCTTTAAACAGGGTATTGTAGAAAGGCTTATACTCCTTGATCAACTTGCCTTCCGTGAGGATCGCCTCCGCTTCGTTGTGAACCACAATGGTTTCCAGATCACAGATGCTGTGAATCAGCCCGCGGATTTTCGGATCCGAACGTTTTAAGGTTGCAGACTGAAAATAATTCCGAACCCGGTTGCGCAGCGACTTGGCTTTACCCACGTAAATCACTTTCCCATTGCGGTCACGCATCAAATACACCCCCGGCTTGGCCGGAAGCGCCGCCAACTTGGCTTTTAATTCCTTAGACAAAGGCATCGTTTCCTTTGACTACTCATGCGGATTGGACGGAAGAAAAGGAACCAGGAAGGCCTCCTCAAAATCAAACACCCCGTGAAAATCCTGCTTGTCGTCCTCTTCGGTTTTCCCCAACAATTCAGCCTCAATCATATTGTAAACGATCTCACCAAAATCGTCAGAACTCTCAATCCCCCAATGCCGAAGCACCCGCAAACTCACCGGACCAAATTCACGTATGGCATAGTCCCGAATCCCCTTTGACAACTCCCATCCCCGCACATGATGACTTTCATCTTCCTTGCCATCTTTCAGCGTATGCACCGTATAATCCAAGCCCTCACGTACAAAGGTGTATGCCTCCTCACGATAACGAGGATCCTTTTCTACAATTTTACGGATAATTTCCCGTTGCTGCTGTTCAGTCATAGTCGAAACTTATCCCCAAAGCGCCCAACTGGCAACGTCGAAGCAAAAGGAATTTTCACAAAAATTTATCCAACAAAACTTTCAAAACTCTGGATTTTTTCGATCCGTATCTTCCCGGTTTTGTTTAACGCGCTGAGGTTTGCTCCAAACGACTTTGCTACGGGGTGTTGAATCTCCTGCTTACGATCATTACCCAGCGGCACCCAAAAATTCATCATACATATGACTGAGTTTTTCTAATAAAAACCCGCTCCGCCGGGTTCACCCGGGATGTTTCCCAGATAGCGGACCTCACGCTCTAAGTCGATACCATGCATTTTTTTAACCGCAGCCTGCAGCTCCCTCGCCAACTGCGCCACATCCGCCGCCCGACAGGATTCATTCCGCTTCACCAAAATATTCGCGTGACCCGTGTACACCCCTGCCCCTCCCACCTGAAACGCTTTGGCACCGGCCTGTTCCAGAAAATAACCCGCAGCCTGACGGCGTTCTGCCGCCGAACTGGGCTCCAGGTTTTTAAAAAAACTGCCAATACAGGGCTCCTTTTCCCAGTCCGGATGTCGGGCGTTGCGTAAATCCAGAATTCGTTTCCGCTCCCCCTCCAGAAATACTTTTTCACCGGGTTCCAGTTGCAAAATCACTTCCGAGACCCACAGCTCCCCCGTTTTGAGCTTCGAATTCCGGTAGGAAAATCCACAGTCGGCCACTGAATATTTTTTTTGTTCCCCACGGGGGCCAAATCCATAAACTTCACACAGCACATGCTCCATTTGCACCCCCCAGGCACCCGCATTGCCCACCACCGCACCGCCCAGGCTTCCGGGTATGCCATTAAATGATTCCAACCCCGCCCAGCCCTCCCGGGTGGCCCAGTCCACTGCGGCCTGTAAATTTGCCGAAGCCGGGAAGCGCCATTTGCCCTGCCCTTCATCCACCGGCACCGGCTCTCCACCGGTGAACCTTACCATCACCCCCGGCCAGCCCTCATCGGAAAACAATACATTGCTCCCTTCCCCGATCAGCAGAGCGTCCTGACCTTGCCGGGATAAAATTTTCCGAACTTCGCCTAAATCTTCAGGACGGTGACAATTCAACAAACAGGCAACAGGCCCCCCCAGTCGGAAACTTCCCAATTTGGACAGGGAAACATTTTTTTGAGGAAAAATATCCAGGGAAAGAAATCCCTCGGGATCCAGTTCCGGCAACTCGGCGGAAGACATGACTCAGCGAACAATCCAGATCAAACTGTAAATGATCACCACACTCAGAATCAGCAGAAAAACCAGCCGGTTCCGGTGAATATTTAAATGGGACCCACTATCTTTCGGGCGCAGGTCTTTTTCCGTCCCCAACGCAAAGTAATTATTAAACTTTGCCTGTTTACGGGAATCTGAGGTAGGTGCCTGAATACCGTTGGGGCCAAAGCTTTGGTGATTCAGTTTCACTTTTGAGCTCGAACCCTTTCCTCGTTTATTTTGCCCCAAAGCCCATGAAAACAGACCCGTAAAAACAGAGACATGCGCCACATCCGGCTGTACATAACGCTGTTCACGCTTCAAAGGCACATCGCGGGGCATACTTTTCACGATCCGCCGGCCAGTCCCTTCACGAACCAAAGGATCGCGGTTTTGAGATGAGGTGTGGTGCGGATCTTGCATAGCGCCGTACTCTAAGGGTTAGACCCCAGGGTCGTCAAGATCCAAAGCGCAGCCATGACGGACAAACCGCAGAGCAGCGCAATGGGAATCGCCAATGCCACCCCCACTTTCAACCAATACCCGAAACCCAGATCCAAAAGCCCGACCGACTCCATTTCATCATCCTCCCGATCACTGGTCCAGTCCAGCGAATCCAATCGGGCCAAACCCTTTTTAAATTCCATGCGTACCCCCTTCACCACATCCGCCGACTGACTCAATTCCGCATCAAAGTCTTCTTCACTCCAGCCGCCATCCACCAATGCCTGCAATTGGGACTCCAAGCGGGAAAACAGTTTGCGGCTGTTGCCATACAAGTCCTGAAGCTGCGCAACCCGGACCTCCTCTTTATCGAGTAACAATAAACACTGATGAATCCTTCGCGCCAAATCTTGCTTTTCCTCCACATACCGCTCTTGCCGCAGCCGTAAGCTCTCTAACGACTGCTTTCGCTTCAACAGATTTTCCTGTTGCTGCTGCAAAGAATGCAGTTCCCGGGCCGTGTCCGCGACTTCTTCTTCCAAATGTTCCCGCTGCCGCTGCATTTGACCCAGTTTCTCACGGGTCTGATGCTCCTCGGCCTGAAAGTCCGGCCGCGGCACCCGCGGAGACTGCAGATCCACATCCATAAAGTCTGTTCGCCGTTCATTATTCATGGGGAATCACCAATTCGGTTCCAAGTTTCAGTGCATTTTGATTCGGAATTTTCGCCCGGTTTGCCTCATAAATTTTCCGCCACTGGGAGGCTTCCCCATACATTTTCTGCGAAATGCGACTCAAGGTATCCCCACGTTTCACGGTATAAATTCTTTCCGAAGGCGTCACCTCTTCCTCCTGAACCACAGGCGGAGCGGCTTGACCGGATTCCAAACGGCGAATCTGCGCCAACAGCTGAAGTTTCTCTTCGGCCCAGGCCGGAGGCGGACGGTTTCCGCCTCCACCTGTTTGCTGACGGAGTTGCTGTAAATGGACTTCCGCCTCGGCCTGTTTTTGTTGAGCCTCCGCAAGCTTTGCCTGTAATTCCTGTATCGACGCCCCCTCGCTTCCGGGTATTACAGGTGAATTTGAAGACACATAGCTGGCGGCCAAACGACGCAACGCCGAATCCACCACCTGCTCCAGCATCTCCACCCGTTTACTGTCCGGACGCATCTCCATATACTGTTGGAAATGATACAGGGCTTTCACCGGCTCATTATTTGACTGGTACAACAGTCCCAACTGCACATGGGTCAGAGCATAATCCGGATGATCAAACCAAAACTTCAACAAAACCTCTTCCGCCCCTTCCGGATCCTGCACCCGAACCAGATCCCGGGCCTCCACCAGTTTCGGATGATCTTTTTCAGTTTCATCCGACCCCTGATACCGGTTGCATCCCGTAAGCATGAAAAGAAATGTGAGTAAAAATAGAATCAGAGCGCGCATGAGCTTCCAATACCCCGCCCCCCCATTTCCCGCAAGGCAAAAACCTTTTCAGAAAAATGCGGACCGGAACATTTATGACACCCATGCAACCCGTTACCCGGATGTGTGATGCGAAAATTATCCCAAGCCGTTTAAAAGCTGCAACAAATCCGTCACCACCCAATCAGGCTTGATGCCGCCCACCAACGCATCCCCTTCCCTTAACCGAAGAGAACGCCTGTCCCCCGCAAACAAGGCCGTTTTCATCCCCACCTTTGCCGCCGGAGCGATGTCGTTTCGCATATCATTTCCCACATACAGACAGTCCTGGGCGGAAAGATGGGGAAAGCTCTCCAAAATCTTTTCATAAAGCCGAACAGAGGGTTTGGCTTCTTTCCCCACCCAGGACCACACACAGTGTTTGTTCTCAAAGCCAAAATCACTCACCGTCCGCCCGGTCAACGCGGGAAAAAGACAGGGTGTGAAAATTTGGGCATTGCTGACAATCCCCAATTCCTTTCCCGAAGCTTTTAACCCATTCAAACAGGCTTCCAGACCCGGCATGGGCCACACCGGATTTAATCGGCATTCCACATCAATAGCCAACTGGGAAACATTCACCTGCACCTGCGCTTCCCGGCGCCATTGCTCCCAAATATCCAGGATCCGGATTTCCGGAAATTCAATGCCACGACCCCGGGTTTGCTCATGATCCAACTTTATCAGTTCATAAAATCGGGCCAGTGCATCCTCCGCCAATTCCTCCGGGAGCTCAACCCCCTGCTCTTTAAGCGATTCAGACAGCGCCTCGACTTTAGGATTTGCCGTACTCACCCCAATATCTCCCGACCCACTCATAAAGCAGGTTCCGTAAATATCAAAGAACACGGCCTGAATACCAGAAAGCTTCGACAACCCCGCCTCAATCTCACAAGGCCTGGGTTCAAAAGGACGGCTCAGCCTTCGGATGCGGTCTGTAAATAAATCATCCATATTTAAATCCTCAGCAAAGAAAGGGTTTTCAGGTCGGTAAAAGCATCACGAACCCGGGCGGCATCCGCAAACTCACAGGGCGAAACATCCTGAATTTTGCCATACAGAACCTGCAGGCGCTCCAGGGAGGCCTCTTCATTATACACCCGGGAAACCGTTTGAGCATTTCGCTCCACAGCCGCGGAAGAGACACTCAGAAAATCATCTGCCGACAGCTTCCCCCGGGAAAGCCGCTGAATAATTTTCATTTGCGCAATTTCATCTAAACGCCCAAAGTCCAGCTTTCCAGCTTGCACCCAGGCGGATTGTAATTGCGCCTCACCACATTGCTGATGAAGTCCCATATGTTGCCGCCAACGATTCACCGCAACCAAAGCCCGCTCCCAAAATGTATCGTCCAGATCTTCTACAGAAACCGGCAAGTGCGCGTACAAGTGATCCAACTCCACACCATCCGCCTTAAAACCCGCGGTAATTTCAGGAAGGTCCCGCCCCACTACCGGACGCTGCACCGCATAGGGTTCTAAAAAACTCATGCCAAAACCCTCTCCCACGCTGGTGGTCATACAAACATCACTTTCGGACACCACCTCTTGGAATGAAGCCCCCGACATGCCCACACCCCAACCCACGGAGATCCCTACCGCGTGGGCAAAATCCACCCAGCGGTCAAACAGAAGTTTCTCTTTCGGATTCTCCGGCACCAGTGAAGTCGCAAATTCCAGATCCCCGGCACAAACTTTCGCCCAATACAAAAACTCCCCTACATTTTTTCGGCGAATCGCCCGGGTCAAATACAACACCCGGCGCGCAGTCGGTTGAGGCGGGCGGACTTCCATATCCATCGAAATGGGATTGGGCAACACCACCACCTGATCAGCCGGCACCCCCGCAGAGATCAACACCCCGCGATCCCGCTCCTGCAATACCGCATACACCACGTGCGCGCCCATCGGATACAACCCGCGGGTTTGATCCGGCAGAGTGTCCCGCAAACATTTCAAATTCGCGGGGCGCCCATCTTCTGCAAAATCATGGATCTGCAATATCAACGGCAGCCCGGCTTCCGCCAAACGACGAACTGTTTCCGTCACCACCGGATTTTTGCCCAGGGAGTGATTGTGGATATGCCAGAGATCTCCGTCCTGATGCACCGCCAGCATTTTGCGGGTCAACTCTTCACAGTCAGGTTCCGCATAATCCTCTCGATATCCCAGTTCCGGGAACACCTGTACGGCAACCCCTTCAGGTATCGCGTCCGCCCCCGGTTCCCCCGTCCAAATTTCCACCTCCTCACCCGCATTCCGCAGAATACGTGCCTGGGAGTACATAACCCGGGTAACTCCGCCGCGGCGAAGATGATGATGGAGAATCCGAATCACGAGTGAAATTTTTCCTGGTAGCTTTTGATCGTTTTCATCGGAGGACGCTCCTCCTCAATAATGGTGAATTCCTGCTGTTCAATTTGTTCACCATTCACTTGGAACTGACGCAGGATATGCGCCATCTCCGATTTCACATTTACCATATCCAATTGTTCGCACCGGTTGATAAAAGCCTGCAAAATGCCGAAAGCCATTTTTCCCAAATCGCGGGTGGCCTGATTCCGGTGGACACGTTTATCCAAATCCGTTTGCGCAAATGCTTCCAAACCCCAGCGGGTATACACATCAATTAAATGCGAGATTTCCACCCCGTATCCAATCGGGAATGCGATCTCTTCCAGCACTTGACGACGTACCGCATACTCCCCGGAAAGAGGCTGCATCAATGCGGTCAATTCAGGAAAAAACATTGAAAACAGCGGACGGGTCAAGATCTCCGTCACCCGTCCTCCACCGGAGGGCCGGATTCCCTGGGAAAAAGCCAGGGGACGGTCATAGAAAGCTTTCACATAATGGGTCTCCGGTTTATAAATCAACGGTGCCACCAGCCCGGTCACAAAGCGGGGATGAATATTGGTGATGTCCGCGTCTACATACACAATGATGTCTCCATTCAATTGATGAATGGCTTTCCACAAGTTTTCGCCTTTACCACGTTTGAACCCTTCCTCCGGCAAAATATCTCCGGAGAAATACGTGTCAGCCCCATAGTTCGAGGCCACTTCCAGCGTCTTGTCTGTCGATCCGGAATCCACCACCGCGATTTCATCAATCAGCGGATACCGGCTCATCAACTCAGACCGGAAGATCACAATTTCTTTGCCGATGGTCTTTTCTTCATTCAGGGTGGGAATACACAAAGAGATTTTTAAATTCTGTTTTTCTTTATCGGCCACCAATTGACGGACATCCCAAAATTCTGAATGATGAAAGGTATTGCTCTCTAACCATTGATCGATTTTCATGATAATTCTCCTTCTACATTCAAAGTCTGAAGCACGCCCAGGATCTGGGTAATGCCTTTAAAGATCAGATCCACTTCCATTTCCTCATCAAGGGTATTAATTTCATGTCCATTGCTGATCCCCAAGGTGATCGCGGGGATGTCATGGGAAATGAAGGCCGCCAGTTCCGACATACTCGGACCGATCTTCGGTTCAACCGCTAAATTTTCCAGCACCTTCTGACTCGACTGAACCAGGGGGTGAGAGAAATCCAAACCGCCGTGACTCCGGTGCGCAATCTTGTTGAGCGCTATATTCACCCCGCTCCGGGCACGCACTTCTTCAATAATCTGGCTGATCCGTTTTTCGATCATCTCCACCACATCATCCGATTCACTTCGCACCTCAAACCTGAGAGACGCTTTGCGGGCCAATTCGTGAAAACTGTTTCCACTGTGTAAACTTCCAAACACCACCGAGGTCTGCGGACGGGATGGACGGGGAATTTCCAAAATACGATTGATGATGTCATTCATGTGCACAATGGCCCCCATCACCCCGAACCGCGAAAAGTCATATTCATCCGGAACCTCCACTTCAATCTCCCCGCGCATCATCGCCAGCGAAGTGTAATTCAATCGACCCAGTGGCGCCCCTTCAATACAGATGGCCTGATCCGGCAGCTGCTCCAGATGGTCCAACAGAAAACGAATGCCCCCCAGGTTCCCCCGGCCCAAACTCCGGGACACTCCGCAAAACCAAAGGTTAACATTTATGGGAATTTCCAGCAATTGAATCAGGTGAGGCAGACTCGCCAACACTGCGGCTCCCAGACTGTTGTCACCGATCCCGATGCCTTTCACCCGATCACTCCCCAAAGAAAGCGCATGCGAATCTTTGTCAGAAAAAACCGTATCCAAATGAGCGACCAATGCAACCGTAGGTGCACCCTCCGGTCCGGGTAAATACCCTAAACCATTGTTGACCTCATCATCACTGATGTAATCCAGGCCCGCTTCCCGGAACCGGTCTAAAAGGAAACGTACCCGATCTTGTTCGTGAAATGTAGGGGCCGGTGTTTCTGACATCATGACCAAGTTCGCCAGTAAAATATCCTGACAAGCTCTTACACGTTGCTCCAGTTCCTGTATGGTTTCTTTCTTATTTATCATAGGGTTTTTTCTCCTGAGACAAAAAACCTACGGCTCCTTGGCTTGTCTGTCATGGGAATATTCAGAAATTTACAAAGATATTTACAAACAACTACATTATAGTCTTATTTGCAATATCCAGTACATATTTGTACGACAAAGAAGTCAAATGGAAATTGAACAAGCCTAGTCATTGGCATTTTTACAGACCTGGTTTACAAAAGGGAAAACAGCATTCACCCTTCAGGAGTCCATACACATGTCCTTAAATATTGGTTTTATCTCTACACGTTTCAGCGGTACAGACGGCGTTTCACTGGAAAGTGCAAAGTGGGCGGAAATACTTTGGGAGTCCGGACATGTCTCTCACTGGTATGCGGGAGAGCTGGATCGAAACCCGGGTTTCAGCATGTTGGTGCCGGAAGCTTTTTTCGGTCATGAAGAAAACGAATGGATCAATAAACGTATTTGGGGTCAGACCCAAAGAGACCCTGAAGTGAGCCAGCGCATTCACAAACTGGCCGGATATTTAAAAAGCACCATTTACGAATACGTCGAAAAATTCAGTATCGATATTTTGATTCCGGAAAATGCACTCACCATCCCCATGCATCTCCCCTTGGGAATCGCCATCACTGAATTTTTAGCTGAAACCCAAATGCCCTGTATTGCGCATCATCACGACTTCTCCTGGGAACGCATTCGCTTCTCCATTAATGCGGTCACCGACTACCTGGAATTCGCTTTTCCTCCCCGGCTCCCCAACATCATTCATACCGTGATCAATCAGGCCGCCCAGGAACAACTCTGCTGGCGGCGCGGGGTGACATCCATTTTGACACCCAACGTGATCGACTTCAAAAATCCACCGCCCCCCATTGATGACTACGCCATGGATGTGCGGGAAAACCTGGGCCTTGCCGAAGATGACATCTTTATCCTTCAACCCACCCGTATCGTGCCCCGCAAAGGAATCGAACACGCCATTAAACTGGTGGAAATGCTGGACGATCCCAAATGCAAACTGGTCATCTCCCATTCCGCCGGTGATGAGGGGTTTGAATACGTCAATATGCTCCACGAACTCGCCCACGAATCGAATGTGGATTTACGTATCGTCGCCGACCAGGTCGACGATCTGCGGGGAACCACCGACCAGGGTGAAAAAATTTACACCCTCTGGGATCTATATCCCCATGCCGATTTTGTCACCTATCCCAGTCTCTACGAAGGCTTTGGCAACGCGCTGCTGGAAGCCATCTACTTCAAAAAACCCGTACTCATCAACCGCTACGACATTTTCGCCCGGGATATTGAACCCAAAGGTTTTCACTTCCCCATGATGGAGGGATACGTCCGCCGTTCGCTGGTCAAGCAGGTCAAAGAACTTCTTGAAGACAAGGAACTTCGGGACAGCCAGTGCGAACATAACTATATCACCGCCCAAAAATTCTTCAGTTACGAAGTGCTGCGTCGAAAACTCAACGCGATCATCGCCAATCTGATTGTGGAGTAAAACAACTTTAACTTCCCAGTTCCTCGTTTACGAGGGTTGCGGGCGAAGCTTTAGCGAGACGGGTTGCGTTGCGGAACCCGGGATCTTCGTTACCCTGCGCATAAATGCTTCGGGTGAACCCTCGTAAACGGGGAACGGGAAAGTCATCCATTCGCCATCCCCCAAAAAGAAAAGCCCCGCAGCGAACTGCGGGGCTTCTCAGGGTTAGGTCGGATGACCGGATGATTACATCATGCCGCCCATACCGCCCATTCCTCCCATGCCACCCATGTCAGGTGCACCAGCCGGAGCGCCACCCTTCTCAGGGAGATCCGTGATCATGCACTCAGTGGTGAGCAACAGGGATGCGATAGAAGCCGCGTTCTGCAGAGCGGAGCGGGTGACTTTGGCAGGATCGATGATACCGGCCTGAACCAAGTCAACGTACTCACCCAAGGCGACATTGTAGCCTTCGTTGGCTTTGGCCGCTTTCACTTTTTCAACCACAATGGCACCTTCGCCACCGGCGTTGGCAACCAGCTGACGCAAAGGTGCTTCGCAGGCTTTGGCAATAATCGCCGCACCAATCGCCTCTTCACCTTCGAGTGAGAGATCAGCCAAGGCGGCCTGGGCACGCAACAGGGCGGTTCCACCACCCGCAACGATTCCTTCTTCCACAGCCGCGCGGGTCGCGTGCAATGCATCTTCCACCCGGGCTTTTTTCTCTTTCATTTCAGTTTCAGTGGCCGCGCCAACGTTGATAACCGCAACTCCACCAGCCAATTTGGCCAGACGTTCTTGCAGTTTTTCGCGGTCGTAATCAGAAGAAGTTTCTTCGATTTGGCGTTTGATTTGACCAATACGTCCCTGAATTCCTTCAGAAGAACCCGCACCTTCAACGATGGTGGTGGATTCTTTGTCGATCGTTACGCGTTTGGCAGATCCGAGGTCGTCAATGGTCACGTTTTCGAGCTTGATGCCCAGATCTTCCGTGATGCAGCGTCCACCGGTCAAAACCGCGATGTCCTGCAGCATGGCTGTGCGACGGTCACCGAATCCCGGTGCTTTCACCGCGGCGGCATTCAAGGTTCCGCGCAATTTGTTTACAACCAAAGTTGCAAGCGCTTCGCCTTCGATGTCTTCCGCAATGATCAACAGCGGACGGCTGGTTTTGGCTACGTTCTGGAGCAAGGGCAACAGATCCTGCAGGTTGCTGACTTTCTTTTCGAAGATCAGGATGTAGGGATCCTCCAATACCACTTCCATGGACTCCATGTCGGTGCACATGTAGGGAGAAAGATATCCTTTATCAAACTGCATCCCTTCAACCACATCCAGGGTGGTTTCGATGGATTTGGCCTCTTCCACAGTGATGGTTCCGTCTTTACCGACTTTTTCCATCGCTTCCGCAATGATCTCACCGATGGTGGTGTCGCCGTTCGCGGAAATGGTTGCGACCTGGGCAATTTCAGAAGACTCTTTTACAGCTTTGGCCTGTGCCGCTACTTTCGCAACCACAGCGGAAACCGCTTTGTCGATGCCGCGTTTGATGCCCATCGGGTTTGCACCGGCAGTCACGTTTTTCAGACCTTCACGATAAATCGCTTCAGCCAAAACGGTTGCAGTGGTGGTTCCGTCACCGGCGATGTCAGACGTTTTGCTCGCAACTTCACGCACCATCTGTGCGCCCATGTTTTCGAACTTGTCTTCCAATTCAATTTCTTTGGCTACAGAGACACCGTCTTTGGTGACTGTAGGAGATCCAAAACTTTTGTCGATAGCCACGTTACGTCCCTTAGGACCCATGGTTACGGCAACAGCTTTGCTGAGTTTTTGCACACCATCAAGGATGTGCTGACGCGCTTCGGTGTCAAATACGAGTTGTTTTGCCATTGGTTATTTTCCTTTTAGCAGGGTTAGATTAGTTAAGTACGCCGAGGATATCATCCTCACGCAGGATCTGGTAGGCAGCGCCGTCCAGTTTAATTTCAGTTCCGCCGTATTTAGGAAGCAACACGGTGTCGCCAACTTTTACGTTGAACTCTTTGAGTTTTCCGTCTTCATCTTTCCCGCCGGTTCCCAATGCAATCACTTTGCCTTGCTGGGGTTTTTCCTGTGCGGAATCAGGGATGATAATACCGCCGACTTCCTGGTCAGCTTCTTTTGCCGGTTCGACCAATACGCGGTCTCCGAGTGGTTTGAAGTTCATACGCTTGTACTCCTTTTGTATTTTGCGTTAGGGTTCATTACTTAGTTAATTCACCTCCGCATCCAGAGGCGGATGCGGAGGCTGGTTTGTTCAATTATTTGTCGTCGTCTACAACTTCGGCATCAATGATGTCGTCATCACCGTCATTGCTTTCGGCTGAAGCATCCGGTCCTCCGGCCGCTCCACCCGCTGCCGCCTGATCGGCGCCCGCCTGACTGTAGAGCTCTTCGGAAATGGACTGCATTGCACTGTTGAGCGCTTCCATGCCCGCTTTGATGTCTTCGGTGTTGTCGGATTCAATCGCCTTCTTCAGTTCAGCAATCTTCTCTTCCACCGGTGCACGTTTGGCCGCATCGATCTTGTCCTCGTTTTCTTTGAGCATTTTTTCGATTTGGAACACGGTGGAATCCGCCTGGTTTTTCACCTCAACCTTTTCCTTCGCCGCCGCATCTTCAGAAGCGTGTTCTTCCGCTTCCTTCACCATGCGCTCAATGTCTGAATCATCCAATCCGCTGGAAGCCTGAATGGTGATCTTCTGCTCTTTACCGGTGCCCAGATCTTTCGCACTTACGTGCAGAATACCGTTGGCATCGATATCAAAGGTTACTTCGATCTGAGGCGTCCCCCGCGGAGCCGGCGGAATACCGTCCAGGCTGAAACGTCCAATGGACTTGTTATCTTTGGCCATTTTCCGTTCACCCTGCAGCACCTGAATATCCACCTGGGGCTGGTTGTCCGCGGCCGTGGAGAAAATTTCAGATTTCTTGGTCGGGATCGTGGTGTTCCGTTCAATCAAGGGAGTGGAAATACCGCCCATGGTTTCAATACCGAGGGTCAGAGGAGACACATCGAGAAGCAGAACATCTTTCACGTCCCCTTTCAATACACCACCCTGGATGGAGGCACCGATCGCAACCACTTCGTCAGGATTCACACCCTTATGCGGCTCTTTGCCAAAGAACTCTTTAACCTTGTCCTGCACTTTCGGCATCCGGGTGGATCCACCCACCAAAACCACTTCTTTGATTTCGGAAACAGAGGCATCCGCATCTTTGATACAGGCCGCAACCGGTTTTAAAGAGCGTACAATCAGATCGTCGGTCAAAGACTCCAGCTGCGAACGGCTCAAGGTTACATTCAAGTGTTTCGGTCCGGAAGCATCCGCGGTAATGAAAGGAAGATTGATGTCGTAGCTGGTCGCACTTGACAGTGCAATCTTGGCTTTTTCCGCTTCTTCTTTCAACCGTTGCAACGCCATGGGATCTGATGTCAGATCAATGCTGTTTTCCTGCTTAAAGCTGTCTGCCATCCATTCAATAATCGCCTGGTCAAAGTCGTCCCCCCCAAGGTGGGTGTCGCCATTCGTGGCTTTCACTTCAAATACGCCATCACCAATTTCCAATACGGAAATATCGAAGGTTCCCCCACCGAGGTCATAAACCGCGATGTGCTCTTCAGATTTTTTATCCAGTCCGTAAGCCAAAGAGGCCGCGGTCGGCTCGTTGATGATACGCAACACTTCCAATCCGGCAATTTTACCCGCATCTTTGGTAGCTTGACGCTGCGAGTCATTAAAATACGCAGGCACCGTGATTACGGCCTGACTGATGGATTCACCTAAGTAGGCTTCCGCGTCCGCTTTTAATTTCTGCAAAATCATCGCGGAAATTTCGGGAGGAGAGTAGGTTTTGCCATTGGCTTCAATTTGTACGTCGCCGTTGGATGCTTTACTCACTTTGTAAGGCACGTATTTCAATTCCTGTCCCACTTCGTCATAACGCCGCCCCATGAAACGTTTCACCGAGGCAATGGTATTCAAAGGGTTGGTCACAGACTGACGTTTTGCAGCCTGACCCACCAAACGTTCTCCATCTTTGGTGAAAGCCACAACCGACGGGGTGGTGCGTGCACCTTCCGCATTGGGGATCACAACCGGCTCACCGGCTTCCATCACAGCCATACAGCTGTTGGTGGTTCCTAAATCAATTCCTAGCACTTTGTTTGACATAAAATTCCTTTTCGTTCGGGTTATATTTTTTTCAATGTCTGAGTTGCAAATGGTATAGCAATGCCCGTGCCAAGTATTTGTTAATCTTTGCAAAATCATACCCACAAAGCATTTACATCATTTATGCGCAATACCCGAAACAACCCGACGCGTCAGCCTGTCACACTTGTCACAGTGAATGTCACAACCTGTGCCACCCCATAGGACTTTTGAAGTTTGCCACAGAGGTCAGGCGCTCAGGCTTTTCTCTCCAGCCCCTCCGCCACAATCGATTGCCAGATACCTGCATGCCCCGGCCCTCCCGGTTCGGCCCACAAAGACAGAAGGCCACCCTCCGGCTCTGAGGGACAGCGCAAAGCAGCGGGTAAAAATATACAAAAGCCCTAGGATCTGGACTTCTTGTCCAATTTAATCGCCGCCGTAAACAGCGCGTCACATTCGGATTCCAGAATCCCCCCAATCAACTCGCACCCCAAACCACCCTTCGCCCGGGAAACGACTTCAGCCGCCGTTAAATCAATGTGCCGATAGTCCAAATCCCGCAAGGTCTGAATTGAACTGCCAAACACCACCCGCGCAATTCGCGTCCACAAAATGCCGCTCATACACATCGCACAGGGTTCCGCGGTCACATACAGGGTGCAGTCTCCCCAATTCACGTCCCCGCCAGATTTCCGCACAGCCTCATTGATCACTTCCAACTCACTGTGTGCCACCGGGTTGCGGTAAGATCGATTCACCGCAGAAGCCAAAACCTCCCCTTCCCGGTGATCCACCAACAACGCGCCAAAAGGTCGCTGCAAATTCTGACACGCGGTCTCAATGGCTTGTTTCATGTAGGCTTCGTGTTCGACTGAGGGACTGGAGGAAATCGTCATTCATTGACCTTACCCCCATCCTTTCATTTCTCCAAGTGAAAAGAACACCCGAAGCAAAACCCCATGATTCAACGAATCCGCAACCCTCTTTTTTTTTGCTTTTGTCTGGTTTGTTCACTTCATCCGCATTGAATGGGCAGCTATGGAATATGACCCCGTATCCTTGAACCTGGCTGATATAAACTGCACCTTCGGAATGTCCCAGCAAGGCGCGTGGTACCTTCAGCAGCTTCACTGGCGGGGACGTCCATTGTGCAAAACAGCCACATCCGATCTCCCTGCAGGCTGGGAACTCAATCTTGACGGCATTCGGCACACCCCCCACCTGCCGGGACTCATCGCCGCCGCCCCCGAAAGACGCTCAGCCACCCACCTTTGCTTTCCCCACAAAAACACAAATCACCGTTTTGAACTCCGACTCCATTTTCAGCTGGAAGCAGGCGCCCTGTCACAATGGCTGGAAGTCACAAACATCCACGCAGCACAACCGCTCATTTTAAACCGACTGCAATTTGCACAGTATAAATTCGACCCCTGCTTCCTTGAAGGTTCAGAAATCATCCCTCCCCGGACCGGCACCCCCGCTCCGGCACTGGAAAACCCATTTGGGGTAGACGATCCGATTATTTGCTTCCATCGTCCACAAGAGCACTGGGGATTGGCCCTGATCAACCTCGCCCCCGGCCCGATGCACCAAATCATCACCGGCCCTTACACCTCCATAGGCTACGACAACCGCACCGTCCCCTTTGAATGGCACCTCGCCCCCGGTGAAACATTCACCAGTGACCGGGCGATCCTGCTCCCCTACACCGGATCTGTCACCGCGCCCCTCCATTCCACCCTAAGGAAATTATTACGTAAAGACCGGAAACTGCCACTCGAATGGACCTACTGCTCCTGGGAACCTTTCGGACGGGAAATCAATCACCCTAAAATCAAAACTCAAATCGACCAAGCGGCCCAACTGGGCTTCGAAACCTTTGTCATCGATGACGGCTGGCAAACCTTTGCCGGAGACTGGGAAGCCGACCCTGCAAAATTCCCCCATGGCCTCGAAACCATTCGGGACCATGCCACCGCCCAAAATCTCCGGCTCGGACTGTGGCTCTCACCCGCCACCGTGCACACACGCGCAAAACGATATCCCGAAGCCGCGCAAACATTGGTCCGTGACGCCCTGGGGAACACCCGCAGCACCCACGTGGCGGAAGGAATTCTGAATCTGGCCTGCCTCGCCAGCGACGACATCCACCTGATCCAGGCAAAAATTGACCACTGGGTATCCCGCTTAAATCTTCGTTATCTCAAACTGGATCTTCCGGTGGCCTACGATGTGTATAATCAACCCGCTATTCACTGCCACGCCAAAAACCACCATCACGCTCCCGGCGCCGACTATAGTTTAAAAGCTTATCGGGCCGTTCAGAATTTAAGCCGACAGCTGAAGCGCAAGCACCCCGGTTTGATCATAGATCTGACCTTTGAAATCTGGGGAGGATGGCATCACATCGATCCGGCCCTCATCGCCTGTGCGGATGTTTGCTGGCTTTCAAATCTCAGTGACGCCCCGGGTTCCGGTCAATATGCACCCGCCGCAGCCCGAAATCTCGCCGCCACCCGGGGACGCCTGGTTCCCCCAGAACACGTGGTCACCGGCAACCTGCGCTGCAACGGCCCCTTCCCCCTGGAAAGTGCCGCATCCGCACTGGCCTCTTATCCGGTTATGCTGGGAGATCTTTCCGCGCTGCCCCCTGAAACCCGGTCCCAACTCCGGCAACTTTTCCTCTGGTTCAAAACCCTGCGGGGTCATTACGTCTTAACCGAACACCAACAAAGTTTTCTGGAAGTCGGTCAATCTCTCCCCTCCCAGTCTCAGGGCTCGGGGTTTCTCCGATGTTCGGAAAAGGGCGAAGGCCTCCTTTCCGTCTTTCGGAATTTGGCCCCATATCCGGATTTCACATTCAGCATCCCACTCCCCGATTCAATCCCCGGCGATCAAATTTATAAACTGACCCCTCAGTCAAACCCATCCCCCCTCATCCACACAGCCGCCGATTTACGTTCAGGGATTTGCGTACACCTGCCCTTCCCCCATGCCTTTACACTTTACGCGATAGAGATCACGGCATCACAAACCTGATTGAAGAGCTTTCGTCAAAACCGCTTCACATTCTGCAAGCACGGCCTCCCATTTCAGCGCCTCCAATACTTCTATAAACAGTTGAGCCTGTTCAGGGCTCGGCTTCATATCATTGATCTTACCTGCAATACCCTGATAACGGTTCTCCTTCTGTAGACGCGCAAACAGATCGGTAACCCGCTCTTTATCCCGCTCCCCTTTTCCCGTCACAAAATACAATGCAAATTCCTGCATCTCCCCCTTCTCCGATGCGAAGAGCACATCCAGTTGCGCCAGAAAACCTGCAGGCAAGGTCTGAAAAGGCGCCAATTCTTCAATAAAAGGTTCGTGATGATAACGGGTGTCCGTAATATGCTGCATGAGAAACGCCCATTGTTCTGCGGTTGGTTGGTCTTGGAAAGGTCCAACCAGTAAATACATCACCGGAATCACCCGATAGCCTTTTTTACTCAACAATCTGGGGAGGTACCGGTTAAAATCGGCTTGCAAAACCCCTTCCCCGGCAGCCTTGAACAGAGGCGCTTTCACCTCCAGCATCCAGGTCATCAATGGCCGGGGTTCCCCGCCCATCTTCACATAGACCCGGCAAAAGTCGCGAAGACGTTGTTTATCCCCACTTTCCGTAAAAATAAAATCGGGCTTTTCCTCAAGAAACCTGATGAAATCCAGCTGTGCAACCCTCAGCAAAACCGGATCCACTTGCTGAATCTGCTCCAGCAGCAGAAACCGCTTCTCAAACGCCTGATACCCCCCCTCGGTCTTTCCCGTTACCCCATTCAAAATGGTTTTACAGCGCATCGCAATTTCAGGATCTTTGGCATGCGCCCGTGCATAATCCTGGACCGCAGGCAACACATCCGGACCCCGCGCCATCAGCGCAGCTGTTGCGGACTCCCTTTCCTTAAAGTCTCCATTACCCAGATCATTCAGCAACGCCTCCACGCTTTCAGTGACACTCCTTTTACGCAAATACTGATTTACCGCCTCACAGCGAATCCCCCGGCCCAACTCCATCAATACCTCACGGTCTCCCGCAAAGTATCGATTGAGAAGTGTTTCCGTCTCCACCCCCGACAGATCCTGCGCTCCAACCGTTATCCCGGGTCCACAGAAGAAAAGACATAAAGCCATGAGCCCTTTCACTTCATCTCTCCCCTCTGCAGACTTTCATTTTCACTGATAGTTGGAATAATCCGTTATGGAGGTCAGACGTAAATTCTCGGAAAATACATCTGTAGAAACCGGCTCCAGCGTGCGCACCGTCACTTTCCGGACTTCGCCGGGACGCAGACTGAGCGCATTGTCATCTGCTCTGAAATCCAGTTTCTTCAGTTGCAGTGTGACCCATAGAGCAGGCAGATTTGCCTCCAAGCTCACTTCAAAGGTGCTGTCATCAACCGCACGAACCGATGAACGAACCTCCGGCACATTTAATTCCAAATGCTTCGGTTTAACAAAATATACCAAATTTTCAGAAACCACGTCATCTCCATCCCACAACTCCAGCCACACCAACAGATTTCGGGGACCGGAGGTTTCAAGAAATTGTGAACAATCCATTTCAGTGACCTTACGGCTCTCCAATGCATTTACGTCGATCTCCCGGTCTTCGGACCGCAGCACCTCCCCGCCAATATCCGTAACAATACATTTCAGGGTCAGCGTTTTCTTTTCATTGAGATCACTGGCGACATGCACATCCACACGCCCCTCCTCCGGATGCTCCACCCCTGCAACCAGCAGCGGGGCAAAAAACCGTTTCGACATATAATGGAGCGTCTTCCAGCGTCCGTAGTAATCGATCGATGCCCAACTGGCCACCGGCCAGCAATCATTTAACTGCCAGTATAGAGCCCCCATGCAACGGGGGCGGTTCAGTCGCCAATGCTCCAGCGCATATTTGATCGCCAGTCCTTGTTGCAGCTGGCTCAGCATCACCGTGGATTCAAAACCTTCCGGCATCCGGAACCAACTGAGCATGTAGTTCATAATTTTGCTGTTGCCAATGCCACTGCGTTGATGAAATTCCATCACCGGACTGGTAATATTACGGTCCCGGGGCTCCGTGATACTTTCCAGTGTTTTCATTTCGGGATAACTCTGGAATCCAAACTCACTGCAAAAACGATGGAAAGATCCCCGGTACCACTCAAACGGCCGGTCCCGATGCCAGACATCCCAAAGATGCGCATCCCCGCATTCAGGGTTGGCGTGAAACTTCCGGTCCCCCGCGGGACTATGCGCGGAACTGGGCCAATAAATGGCGTCCGGCACCACGGTGGCCAATGCATCCGGAATCCATTCATCAAATAGTTGTTTATAGAGTTCCAGCGGCATCAGCGGCCAGGATTGACCCTCAAAGCCGACCGCCATCTGTTCAAGTTCATTGTTCCCGCACCAGAGAGCAATACAGGCATGAGACGCAAGACGTTTGGCCTGATCGATGACTTCCGCCTCCACGCTTTCTTTAAACCCGGGTGTATCCGCAGGATAAGCCGAACAGGCAAACATGAAATCCTGCCAAACCAATAACCCCAACTCATCACATATATCATAAAAAACATCTTCCTCATAAAATCCGCCGCCCCACACCCGGATCATATTCTGGTTTCCATCGGCCGCACTTTGCAACAGGTCCCGATAATGCGCATTCGTCACCCGATGCAAACTGTCCGCAGGAATCCAGTTGGATCCCTTGGCAAACATCGGAACGCCATTAATCCGGAAATAAAAGGAACGGCCCCACGCATCTTCATCCTGCACCAGCTCCACCACGCGAAAACCTACCCGCCTGCAAATGCTTTGTGGAGATGCGGTTTCCAGGGTCACCTTCACATCGTAAAGCGTCGCGTCCCCCATGTTGTTCGGCCACCAAAGCTTGGGATCCTGAATTTCAATTTCAAAGGTCACGTCCCCTGTTTGACGATGCCCGGCGACAATCCGGCCCTCCAGCGAAACCTCCACACTCATCTCCACATCAGCCTGAACTTCGGAGGAAAGCGCCAATTCACCCAGCAATTTCACGCAACCTGCGGAGTGTGTCTGACGCAGCTGCAGTCCCTGAACCCGACTTTCAGATCCGATCTGCAATTCCAAATCCCGCCAGATACCATGCGTCACCAACACCGGCCCCCAATCCCAGCCAAAGTTACACTGTTCTTTCCGGATATACGAACGTCCACGCGGCTCATGTTCAATACACAAGGGCGTACGAACATCATGAACTTTCAAATTTTCTTCGATATAAGGAAAAACCGACTGGAATGAAACCACAATGGTATTTTCACCCACTTTTAAAAGCGCACCCACGTCAAAAGACCATTCCCGAAACATGTTATCCGTTTCGGCCACTTTTTCCCCATTGATCTCAAGCCGGGCAAAGGTATCCAGCCCTTTGCAAACCAGAGTGATCCCATCAGCGGACACCTGCTCTTCACTTAACTCAAATGTGCGGCGATAGCTCCACGCCTCCTGTCCGATCCACTGCAGATCCCGTTCGTTTTCACGATAGTAGGGATCAGGAATCAAATCTGCTGCGAGTAATGCCTGGTGTACATTTCCCGGCACGGTCGCAGGAATCGTTTCCTGATTCTTTTCTCGGGTAAGTTGCCAAATGCCATTAAGTGAGAGTGTCTCGTTTTTATTCATCATATTTTTTAGCTGCGGGTCCGCAATAGACCCTGGTAAGAGAATTCAAAAGGAACCGGGCCTGACCCCAAAAGGGTGCTTTTCCGGCAATTCCGGATACAACATCAACAATGCAGGCCGGAGCTGATAGAGAAGGTGTGGGAAGTTTCATAGGGTTCGCAGAAACAAACCATAAGAGAAACCTGACGAAGGTCGATGGAAAAGATCTGAAAAGCAGTCCCTAAGTTTTCCCCGATCTCCGCGCGTGGAAACCTCACTTGGCCTCTGGCTTCATTTCCCGGCACGGAGTGCATGGACGACAAAAAAAAAGGCCCCGCAATGCGGAGCCTTTTGGAGAAGTCTCAAGTGAGACTTAGCGGGAGTAGAATTCCACCACGGTGGCCACGTCGCCAACAACCGGAACTTCTTCACGGCTGGGAACAGTGCTCATGCGGCAACTGAGATCCGCCTCGTTGGTGGTGACATACGGAACTTTCTCCGCCATCGCCAAAGCATTTTTGAAGCAGTCCATGCCTTTGCTTTTTTCACGGACAGAAACTTCGTCGCCGATTTTCACCTGATAACTGGGTACATCAACTTTTTTGCCGTTCACCAGGAAGTGACCATGATTCACGTATTGACGGGCCGCGAAAATAGAACGGGCAAATCCAGCACGTAACACCACGGTGTCCAAACGGGATTCCAGACTCTGAATCAATACTTCAGGGGTTGGATCTTTGCTACGGGACGCTTTCTCGTAAGCCAGACGCAGTTGCTTCTCACTCATGTTGTACTGAAAACGAATACGCTGTTTTTCCATCAGCTGACGTCCGTAATCTGAGAGCTTGGAAGGACGACGTCCTTTACCGTGTTGACCGGGCGGATGGCCGCGGGTCTCCAGATACTTTTGGGACTTGGGGGTAATTGCAACGCCTAAACGGCGTGATTTCTTGGCTTTAGGACCACGATAACTCATGTATACTCCTGATAATACATCAAAAAAAGTTGAATACTTATACGAAAAATAGGTCGCTCCTTATATGTCTCCGCGTCCATGTTGCAACCATAAAAGCGCAAAATTCGATACAGAAATCCGGAAGCCCTCACTCAACAGGCCGCTCTTTGATCTTGGGAAGGTACTTTTCTTTGGCCAAACGCCAGAAGACCACCAGAAAAGCGGTCAACGGAATTGCCAAAATCAGCCCCAGCATTCCACTGAGCGCCGTCCCCCAAAAAAACATCGCAAAAATCACCGCCATAGGATGTAATCCGGTGCTTTTTCCCATAATTTTGGGCGTCAGCACATAGCCCTCCACCACCTGAACGATTCCCAGGACCACCAAAACCCCGATCAGCATGCCCAAGCCGCCGTCGGCACAAAACCATGCCAGAGGCAACGTAATCAACATCCCAATCAAATTCCCCAAATAAGGCACCAAATTGAGCATTCCAAAAATCAATCCCAAAATAAATCCGTAGGGCAGACCAATAATCGAAAAGCCCACCGCCATCAATCCCCCCTGCGCAAACGCAATCAACAATTGCCCCCGGAAAAACACCACCACAATTTCCACAAACTGCCGGATCAGAAAAATCACATCCTCGCGCTGATCTTTTTTCAGAAACGGCATGAATTCTTCTAATTTATCATAAGAAAACATCGGTGCGATCAACATGAAGATCAGATAAACCGGCAGTACCGCCCAGCTGAAGAGGCCCACAATGGAACCCACCATCGACAGCACCCCCTGCCCTCCCACCGCAGCCAGTGAAAGCAACGTACCGGACTGCCCTTGAAGCCATTCCTGTATTTTCTCCCAGCCCCCGATCTTGTTCAGATACATTTCCACAGCTGGCGTATTTTGCTGCATCCAAAGCTTCAAATTCTCCCAACTTGCAGGAATACTGTTAACCAATTCATTAATTTGCGACACCAACAGTCCGCCAAACACCCCGAAAATGATAATCCCCGGCAAAAGCAACAACCCCATAATACAAGCAATCGCCGCTACCGGAGGAAACCGCCTTTTTTGGGTTAAAAACTGATACACGGGCCGCAGCAGCAAACTCAATACCCCCGCAGTCGCCAAGGGGAGCAATACCGAAGAAAACGTGGTAATAAATTGCACGATCCCTTTAAAAGTAAAGGCCGCCAAAAGAAAAAGCGTAAGCAACGCCAGTCCGGTGATGGCGGAACTGATGATGGATTTCTGTCGATCACTGAAGGGAATATTCATGCGGGAAGTATGCAAAAATCTCCGTCTTTGTCGACTTCACAAATCTAAATCCCCCCGCTTAATTCACGAATAGAAGTTTGCAGAACGTATATTTCGAGCTTAGACAGTCCCTCCATGAATTTTGAACTTCCTTCTCATCCTGCCTTCACGCTCATTGAACATGCCTACCTCCCCATGTGGAACAGCGAGGCGCTGGTATACCGGCATCAATCCGGCGCCAAGGTCCTTTCCCTCTGCAATGACGATGACCACAAGACCTTCGGTATCGTTTTTCCCACCCCGCCCACTTGTGATACCGGTCTGCCTCACATTCTTGAGCACTGCGTTCTCTGCGGCAGTGAAAAATTTCCAGTGAAAGAACCTTTCAAAGAGATGCTGAAAACCTCTTTGCAAACCTTTCTAAACGCTTTCACTTATCCCGACCGCACCTGCTATCCGGTTTCCAGCCAGAATCTTCAGGATTTCTACAACTTAATGGATGTCTATTTGGACGCGGTCTTCTTTCCCCGCCTCACCCCTGCGGTCTTAGGCCAGGAAGGATGGAGATACCAGTGGAACGAACAGAAACAACTGGAATTTCAGGGCGTGGTGTTCAACGAAATGAAGGGCGTGTACGCCAGCCCGGATTCCCGTTTGGACGAACTCGTCCGCCAGGGATTGTTTCCGGATACCCCCTACCGTTTTGATTACGGCGGACGTCCCGAACATATCCCCGACCTGGATTTCGAAACGTTCACCCGCTTTCACCGTGATCATTACCACCCCGCAAATGCCCTCATCGGCTTTTACGGAAACGATGATCCGCAGGCCCGATTAGACCGGCTGCATGAAGTGCTGGAGCGGGCGCCTGAAAATGAAGTGCCCGCCCCCCTTCCCCTGCAAAAACCCTGGTCAGCCCCCAAAAGACTTCAGGAACGTTATCCAGCAAGCGAAGGCAGTGATGAAGGCGTCTTCTGCCAACTCAACTGGCTGCTGGCAGGAAACCAGACCCAAGCTGAAGACCTCTTTTTGACTTCAATGGCCACCGGCCTGCTCCTGAACTCTTACGCCAGCCCATTACGGATGGCTCTGCTGGAAAGCGGTTTGGGTGAAGATATCATCGGCGGACATCTCAACTACCTTCAGCAACCCGCGTTCAGCGCCGGTCTGAAAGGAGTCGAGCCGGAAGACACCCAGGCCGTCTTTGACTGTATCATCAGCTGCCTCGAACAAGTGGTGAAAGAAAACTTCCGACCGGATTTGATTGCCGGCGCCATCAACAGTGCCGAATTTAACATGCGCGAGCTGAACACCTCCAATAAAGGCCTCAGCTCTATTCTGCAGGCGGTGCAGCCCTGGATCTACGGAGGCGATCCTCTCAGCGCATTACATCCGGAAACCTACCTGAATCATCTCAAAACCAAACTGGCAAAGAATCCCCGGATTTTTGCGGACTGGGTACAGGAAAACTTACTCGACAATCAGGCCCGCCTGGAAATCACCCTTTCTCCCGACTCTGAATTGGAACAAATCGAAGCGGACCGGGAAGCCGCCAAACTTAAAAAACAAGCCGGACGCTTTGACGCGGATGAACATCTGCGCCGGCAAGCCGAAGAGCTGGCCCGCGCCGTGGAGGACTTCCAGAATATTCCCGACAGCCCTGAAGCCACGGCCAAACTTCCCAAACTTACGCTGGCGGATATCAGTCCTCTGCCCACCCCTGCACCTTTTAACACCAATGAAATGGAGGGCGTGCCCTGCAGCAGCGCCGAGGTTCACAGCAACGGCATCGCTTACCTGCAATTCGCCTTCGACTTTCAACATCTGACCCTCGAGGAACTCACCCTGCTCCCCCTCTACAGTCGCTGTCTGACCGAACTGGGCACCACCTCGCTGGATCAACGTCAGTTTAACGAACAACTTTCCTGTCACAGTGGCGGCATCAATGTCTCTTTTGAAACCACCAGCACTTACCGACCGAACGCCCCCTTATCGGTGATGATGATGAAAACCAAATGCCTGGCATCAAAAATCGATCATCTTCTCGATCTCCTCACAGGCATGTTTACCCAACCCGCCCTGGGACCGGCCGAAAAAGTCCACCAACTGCTTTTGGAAGAACGCTCCAATGAAGAGGCGGACCTTGTTCAATCCGGACATCAAGTGGTGAGCCTCCGTCTCAAAGCCTCGTTCTCCGCCATGGAGAGGGCCACAGAAGAAATGGATGGCATTTGTTATCTCTTGCGCCTCCGTGAATTGGAAAAACTTGATCCCGAAACCCTCCGGGAACAAATCCTCACCCTCCATCAACGGCTCATTTCCCGGGCACATTTAACCCTCCACGTGGGAGGCGATCCGGAAACCCTTTCCCGTTTGCAGGACAGGACACCGGCTTTCCTCGGCGCATTGCCGGAAGGCACCTATGCCGAACCCCGGTCATGGGATCTACTGGACATCAAACAACCCGAAGGGTGGGTCACCGCCAGCCCCATTCAATTTGTGGGACTCGCCTGTCAGCCTGATTTGAGCGCCACTCAAAACCATTTCAGTCATTTCGTGGCCCAACGCCTTATCAATAATGACTATTTATGGGAACGGGTCCGCATGAAAGGCGGCGCCTACGGTTCCTCCAGCAGTTATAGCCATTTGGATGGACTCATGATTTTCTCCAGTTATCGCGACCCGCATGTGGACCAAACGCTGGAGATTTATAAAGGGGCCGGAGAATGGTTGCAAAACCTCCATCTAAGCAAACACGATCTGGAACAGGCCGTCATAGGAACCATCGGTAAAATGTCCCCTCCCGAACGTCCCTCCTCCCAGGTTTCAAAAAGCTTCTTCCGGCATTTGATTGGATTAAGCTTTGAGCAACGGGAAAAATTCTGGAAAGAAATACTGGAAACCACCCCCGATCATTTACATGCATACGGCAAGGCGGTTTCTGAAGCATTTCAACAGGAAACCCGTGTCTGTGTCCTCGGCGGACAAAAAGCTCTCGAAGCTTCTGTACATTCACTCTCTCTCACGAAATGTATGTAGTAAATTCCCAATCTCAATCCGAAGCCCCCCCCAACCAGGTGCATCTCCAGTATTAGGAAAATTACGGAGTGGAACCAAATACGAACCGCCCCGGCCCCATCAAAAGCCCGAAAAATATTTTTTAAAAAATACCGAGTAAACACACTCTATACCATGCCCTACATCCATCGTATCCATCCTGAAATCATCCAGTTTACAGACACCCTCGCGATTCGCTGGTATGGGTTATCCTATCTGGCCGGATTTCTCTGTGGATATTTTCTGCTTAAAAAACTCATTAAACAAAAGTTACTCGATCTCACTGTTGAGCAACTACAGGACTGCCTGACCACCTTTTGTATTTTCGGAGTGATGCTGGGTGGACGACTCGGCTATTTTATTTTTTATCACCCCGAAACGTTCATCAACGATCCCCTGCAAATCCTCAAAGTCTGGGAAGGAGGCATGGCCAGCCACGGCGGTATCATCGGCGGCATTCTGGTGTTAATCTGGTGGGCGGGAAAACATAAAAAGTCTTTTTGGAATCTCAGCGACAACTACGCAGTTGTGGTTCCACTGGGCATCGGATTCGGCCGCCTGGCCAATTTCATTAACGGCGAACTCCATGGACGCATTACCGAAGTGGCCTGGGGCGTGGTATTTCCCCTCGAAATTCCCCAGTTGAACCCCGGAGGCAGCCTCTGGGAAAAACGCTATGACCTGACCACACTCCAGGCCTTGTATGAAAATGGCGTGCTTCATCTCCGCCATCCCTCCCAACTCTATCAAGCCGCCTGTGAAGGTTTCCTGCTCTTCGGCTTGTTATGGTGGCTGCGGCAGCGCCCCTGGAGTCAGCAAACAAACGGACGCTTAAGTTTGGTCTTTCTGATGGGCTATGCCCTTGCCCGTTTCGCGATGGAATTCTTTCGCGAACCCGACGCCCGCCTGTTCTTTGGCTGGATGAGTACCGGACAATTCCTGTCGTTATTTATGGTCGCAGGGGCGATCCTTGGACTCTACGTCATCCGTGGAAACAAGCGTGTTTTAAGTGCATAGACTTTAATTCGGTCCGGGCTCATGATCTGGAAAAGCCCCATCATCCGTTCAGGATTTCCCGAATTGTATGCGCCAGTTCATCGACCGTAAAGGGCTTGGATAAAAAGGTAACCCCTTCATGTAACACCCCGCGGTCCGCGATCACATCCGCAGTATAACCGGAAACAAAAAGGACTTTCAATCCCGGCTGCTTCACGCTCAATTCCTCCGCAAGTTGCTTCCCGTTCATCCCCGGCATCACCACATCCGTAATCAGTAAATCCACCCCGCTGGAGCGTTGCGCCATGATTTCCAACGCTTCCGCTGGCGCATCCGCGGTGAGCACCGTATACCCCAGACTTTTTAAAATTTGAGTACTGACATCCCGTATGGATTGTTCATCTTCGACGAGCAGGATGACTTCATCGCCCCCCACCCGCATCTTCCCGGAATCATTTTCCTCCTCTATCTCGACCGACTTCTGTGAACAGGGAAGATAAATCCTGAAAGCGGAACCTTCGCCCGGCTCACTATACACCTCAATCGAACCCTTGTTCTGCTTCACAATTCCGTAAACGGTCGCCAAACCCAATCCCGTCCCTTCCCCTTCAGCCTTGGTGGTGAAAAAGGGATCGAAAATACTGGATTTCGTTTCCTCACTCATCCCACAACCATCATCCGTCACGCCCAGAACCAAAAACTCCCCGGGCATGATATCTGCCCGGCTGGCACAATAAGTACTGTCCAATATAATTTTTGCGGTTTCAATGGTGATGGATCCTACACCGCCAATCGCATCCCGTGCGTTCACACAAAGGTTTGCCAGAATTTGATCCATTTGTCCCGGATCGATTTCGATAGCATTCAAATTTTTACCTGGCCGCCAAACCAAATCAATATCTTCACCGATCAGCCGACGTAACATCTTAAACATACTCTCCACAACATCATTCAAATCCAGCACCCGTGGAGAAATGGTCTGCTTACGGGAAAAGGCCAGAAGTTGCCGGACAATGCCCGCGGACCGATGGGCCTCTTTCAGGATAATATCCAAATATTCGCGGACCGGATGATCCGTACCCACCATTTCACAGCATAAATCGGTATAGCCCATAATCCCTTGTAACAGATTGTTAAAATCATGAGCAACTCCGCCTGCAAGCTGCCCCACCGCATCCATTCGTTGCACCTCTTTCATCCGTGCCTCCATCAACCGGCGCTGGGTAATATCCTGCACAACCCCCCTCAATCCCACAATGCAGTGCCCCTCATCTTTCACCGCCTCTCCACTTACCCACATCCACCCCTTACTTTCATCATTCCGGAGAAACTCTACTTCCATTTCATAGGGGATACCTGTTTCTTGGGTATGCTGAATGGCAGCACTGAGTTTGTCCCAACTTTCCGGAGGAAACAATTTTTTATGTTCAGGATAAGGCGGTGGCCCATCTTCAGGGTCCAATGCAAAAATGTGAAAAAGCTGAGAGGACCAGCGAACATCACTGGTCGCCAAATCCAAAGACCAATTTCCTGTGTTTGCGATTTTTTGGGCTAATTGCAACTCTCTTTCGCTGACCGACAATTGCTCTTCGACCTCTTTGATTTTCGTAATGTCCAATAAGGTGCCGAACATGGTTTTCGGTTCACCATCCCTTCCCCACTGCATGACCCGGCCTGAACCTAAAGCCCAAATCCAGTCTCCCTGCTTATGATGCATACGGGTTTCACATTCATAATTCTGAATTCTCCCTTTCAGACATTTTTCAAGTTGTGCTTTGGCGGCCGACACATCATCTGGATGTAACAGGCGGATCCAGGATTCAAAATTATAAGGAGACAGTTCTTCCAAGGTGTAACCTAATAAAGCGGCGTAACGGTTGTTTACGGATACCGTATTGGCTTCGATATCCCAAATCCAAGTGCCCAGCCCCCCCCCTTCAATCACCTGACTCATCCGTTTGCGTTCCGTCCGCAATTCGGTTTCAACCCTTGCCTTTTTTTTATCAATCTCAATCCCGTGAAGAGCAAGGGCAATATCGTCTGCAATTTCACATAACAGCATTTGTTCCTGATCTTCATGCGCATGATCCATGGGGGTGGAAACACACAGAATGCCGTAGGGGATGTCCGCGTGAACCAGATTCACCACCATATTCCCTCCTTCCGATCTCCCCACAGCCAATGGGCAATGCTTGCACTCCTTCTCCCAGTCAAGCGCCCTCGCTCTTACCCCGTCTTCCTTAGCGATTTTATAACACTCAGGCTCCTCTCCCTTTTTCAGTTTTTCCACAATAAACTGAAAAACCTCATCCGAAAGCCCCGAGTGTGCATGCATCCTTTCTCCCGATTCAAAATCTTCAAGGATGATCCACGCACCCAAAAACCCCCGCGAACTCACTAACAAGTCACAGACCTCATCTATCAAAGGCTGCCGACGTTTCTCACGGACGATCAATTTATTGATATTGCGGATGGAATTTAACAACGCGTTGAGGTGTGCCTCCCGTTCCTGTGACGCCTCGGCCTCTTTTTCCGCCAGGAAGCGCTGCTTCCTGTTCGCTGCTTCCCGGAGTTCCCGTCGAACCACCGGAACCAGCCGTTTTAAAGAATCTTTGAGCAGAAAATCCGCAGCCCCATCCCGCATCAACTCCACCGCGGTTTCTTCGCCAATGGAACCTGAAATCACCACAAAAGGAATATCTTTTCCCTCATCTTTCACCACCGCAAGCGCAGTATGGCCAACAAAATTGGGCATACGGAAATCCGATAAAATAATATCCCAATCCTGCTTCTGCAGGGCCTCCCTGAATGTATCCGCACTCTCCACCCGTTGCCATTCAGGTTTGAATCCCCCCTTGCGGAGCTCACGCAGAATCAGCTGCGTGTCGTCTTCAGAATCCTCGACGATCAGCACGCGTAACAATTCAACTACTTCCATATTTACTCCTTTATTTCAACAGGCCGGTCACAGGATTCAGGATTACATGGAAGGTCTGCGGTTGAGCACCACCCAGTACAATCCCAGTTGCCGAATGGCATCAGAGAACTGCTGAAAATCCACCGGTTTCTGAACATAACTGTTACATCCATTGGTGTAACTCTGTACCAAATCTGACTCCTCCGTCGAAGTGGTCAGGATCACCACCGGTAAAAATTTTGTCCGTTCATCCTCCCGGATACGGCGCAAAACTTCATGACCGTCAATTTTGGGAAGATTTAAATCCAACAGAACCAGTCCCGGTAAATCAGTCGCCTCCCGGTCCGCATACTCCCCCTCAGCAAAAAGATACGCCAGGGCTTCCGCACCATCCCTGACCACCACCAGTTCATTCGAAATGTTGTTCCGGTTAAAAGCCCGGATTGTCAGTTTTACATCATCAGGATTATCCTCAACCAACAGAATGACAGTATTATTCTCCATGCGGTCTTTCCTCTTTATGGTATTTTAAAAAAATGAGTTTCATTATGGCCTATGCGCAGGTTTTAAAAAACAAAATAACCTGAATAAAATTTTTATGTTCAGGTCTCCAGGGTCAAGTAAAATGAGGCTCCCGCTCCCACCCGTCCATCCGCCCAGACCAGACCGCCCTGCCGCTGTACCGCACGGATCACCGTCGCCAAACCGATCCCGGTGCCTTCAAATTCCGACAGCGTATGCAATCGCTGAAAGGCACCAAACAACTTGTCGGCATAGGCCATGTCAAATCCGACCCCGTTATCCTTCACGTAAATAATTTTCCGGTTCCCGGCCAGATCGGCATGCGGCCTGTCCAGCGAATCATTCCTTGCCGACCCCACCTCAATTTTCGCTATTTCCATATTCTGGCTGAATTTCCAGGCATTGTTCATCAAATTCTCCATCACCAGCCTCAGTAAACGCGGGTCCCCCTCCACTTCCAGATCCTTGCCAATAACTATTTCCACCACCCGTTCCGGATTCTGTACCTGTAGAAAGGACAGCGCCTGTAATGCCAGCTTCCCAAGGTCTACGGTCCGGTTTTCCAACTGCCAACGGCTGATGCGTGAGAGCTGCAGCAGATCATTAATCAACACCCCCATACGCTGGGCTGCGGCCCGGATTCGCTGTAAATAATCTTCCCCCTCTTCATCCAAAACCTCCCCATAATCCTCAAGCAACGCCTGACTGAATCCATCGATACTCCGCAACGGAGATCGTAAATCATGACTGACCGAATAAGAGAAGGCCTCGAGTTCCCGGTTGGAGGCCTGAAGCTTAAGCGAGGACGCTCTTAACGCTTTCTCGGAGCGGACGCGTTCCGTCACATTATTCGCCATCAACATGAGATGCGGATGCTCATCCACCACAAAGCGGGCAAAACGCACAAAGATCACCACCTCTTTTCCGCCAGGAGTGGTGAGCGACACCGTCTCCCGCTGCGACTCCCCGGAATCAAGACAGCTTTGCGCCAACCGTGATAAAACGGAAGTTCCCCCACCCAGAAAATCATGAAATTTCCGCGCTAAAAGCTGCTCCCGGCTCTCACCCACAAGTTTGGCCATGTGCATGTTGACACTCTCACACTGCCCATCGGATCTAAAGGTGACAATCCCTATCGGCGCAGTTTCCAGAATGGTATGGCTGAAGCGGTTCAGATTCTCCAATTCAGCAGCCCGGACCTCGACCAATTCCTCCAGATGCTCACGATACTTCCGTAACTCTTCATCCCTGTGTTTTTTCTCCGTGATATCTTTATCCACCCCCCGGTATCCCAGCAACTCCCCTTCATCGTCAAAGACCGGTACGGCATTGGTCAACAGATAGACCCTCCTGCCGCTCTTGGATACCATTCGGGTTTCCAGTTCAAACATTGGTTTCTTCTCCAGGGCAAACTCCCCGAAAATGGGTCTGAATCTTTCCGCCTCCTCTTCATCCATCAGTTCAAAGACCTGCATGCCCACAATTTCTTCAGGTTGGTAGCCGGTAATCCGCGCCACTTCACCGGCGGCAAAGATGTACCTTCCCTCCACATCACATTCCCATACCCAGTCCCCGGAGCTGAGCGCAATATCTTCAAAGCGTTTTTCAGATAAAAGCAGTGCATTTTCAGCCGCCAGCCGCTCCGTGATATCCGTAATGAACGCATAATAAAACTGAACGGCACCTGCCGGATCTTTGCAAACATGCACCAACATTTCAATGGGAACCCGCCGGCCGTCTTTGTGAAGATACTCTTTCCGGTACCGAACCGGTTTTCCTGACGCACTGAGTCCCCGTAAAGCCGCCTGCTCACGGTCCTTCCATTCCGGGGGAGTCAACACCGCATTCCAGTCGATGCCCCTTAACTCCTCCATGCTGTAGCCCGTGAGCGTGCAAAAGGCGGCATTGCACAAGCCCAGCCGGCCGTCCGGATAGCCCACGCCCACCGGTTGCTCGGATTTTTCGATTATGTCGGCCAGCTCTTCCTGGCGTTTTGTCACCTGACGGATCCTCTCTTCCGCTTTTTTGTGTTCCGTAATGTCCTGAAAGGTTCCCCGCACCATCACAACTTCATCCGCCTTCATCTTCGGCCGGCCAATGGTCCGCACCCATTTCCGAACGCCTTTTGCCGTCACCATTTCAAGTTCAAGGTCGTACGGCTTCCCAAATTTTATGGCTTCCTCCACCGCCTGTTCAATTAGAATCCGGGATTTTCCTTGGTAAAAACTCAAGCCCTTTTCCATTGTAGTTTCATCTTTCGGATCCAGGCCGTGAATCTTCGCCACTTCCGCTGTCCACGATCCCTTGCCCGTACAGGGATCAAACTCCCATCCTCCCACATGGGCGATCCGGCCCATCTGACGCAACAACCCGTCGTTTTTTTTCAGTTGGGCTTCCGCTTCAATCCGCTGATCCAGTGCGCGCTGCAATTCTTCCTGCTGGATACTCAGCCGCTCAAACACCCTTCCCATCAGCCAGCCCCCACCCAACAAAAGACAGGAAATCAGCAAACCCACCATTTCAGCACTCAAGTTTATGCCCTCAGTATCCGACTGTACAGCGTGCACCAACGTAATCAGCCGCCGCAGGGCCATCAGCAGGAAGGCAATACAGATCATCAGCCAGGCGAGAGTGTCCTTCAGCCTGCGAACTTTGAGAAACGCCAAGGCCGCAGCCGCCAGTTGCAGCAGCATCGAAATGCACAGAATCAGCATGCGTCCAGTTTACCTTGAGGAATTTGGTTCAGTTTTTTCAACATCCGTCTTTATCCTTTCAATCAGGATCCCCATTTCGCTGTGTATCATAAAAGAAACAGGGGGATCCGCATTTTGAAATATTAACCACAGAATCAATAAATAAAACCTCTTTTCGGCATTTAAACAACCTTAATGTTTCCACAGACTAAAAAACTCCAGGTCCCAGCTCCGAATGTAAACCGGTCATTTCAAAATCTCCCCCGGGAAAGTCCCGCATATCGACCCTGGATGTTCGGCGAACATTCACCGCAATCCACCATCCTTTCTTGCATCCCCGCCTCCTCTACGCTATCAGATGCCCATGAAAATATTATTTGTAGGCGATATTATGGGATCCGCGGGACGCAAAGCTTTTATGGACATTGCCATCCCCATGAAACAACGCGGTGAAGTCGATGTCATCATCGTCAATGGCGAGAATGCAGCCAACGGCAAAGGGATTAATCCTGATATGGCAGCCAAATTTCTGGATGCCGGTGCGGATGTGATTACCCTCGGGGACCACACCTACGATCAACGCCAGATCATGAATTACCTCAACGAAGAAAACCGCATCCTGCGCCCCGCCAACTTTGCCCCCGGTACCCCCGGAAAAGGTTGGGTTACCGTACAAACCTCTGCCGGAGCCCTCACCGTCATCAATCTCATTGGACGCGTCTTTTTGAATCCCAGCGACTGCCCCTTCCGCACCGCCGACAAAATTTTAAAACTCGCGCCGAAAAACCAACCCATCTTCGTGGATATGCACGCCGAAGCCACCTCGGAAAAAATGGCCATGGGCTGGCATCTGGCCGGACGCGTCTCAGCGGTGGTGGGCACCCACACCCATATTCAAACCTCCGACTCCCGGATTCTCAACGACCACACCGCCTACCTGACCGATGCCGGCATGACCGGCTCCAAAGATTCGGTCATTGGATGCGAACGCGAAGCGGTCTTAAAACGGTTTTTGACCGGCCTGCCTGCTCGTTTTGAACCGGCGGACAAGAACGTCTCCCTGGAAGGATTCCGGGTCGACTGCGACCGGACCGGCAAAGCCACCCTTGCGGAGCACGTGCGCATCCAGCATGAAGGCTGAAGAACCTTTTCAACGCAGGGTTTTATCCGTCCGGGAAGTCACCGGACAAGTCCGCCAATTACTCGAACGCGGCATCGGCCGGGTGTGGATCGAAGGAGAATGCTCCAACGTCTCCACCCCGAATTCGGGACATATCTACTTCACCCTCAAAGATGAAAACGCCCAGATTCAGGCCGCCTGGTTCAAGGGCCGCCGTTCCCCGGAGGCCCTGACCCCCAAAGACGGCATGAAAATCCGGGCCTACGGACTCATCACCGCCTACGAACGCGGCAGCCAAATTCAGATTCTGGTCGAAGAAGCCGAAGACAGCGGTCTGGGAGATCTGCAAAAACGTTTTGAGGAACTGAAAAAGAAACTCAAAACCGAAGGCCTGTTTGAGAAAGAACGAAAAAAAACGCTGCCGATGTTGCCGGCAAAAATCGGCATCGTCACCTCTCCCACCGGCGCGGCCATTCGCGATATGTTACAGGTACTCAACCGCCGCTTTCCCGATCGGCAGATCCTGATTGCGCCGGTGCCGGTGCAGGGTCAGGCGGCCGCCGCCAGTATTGCCCGGGCCATCGGTTATTTTGACAAGGCCCAAAATGTGGATGTGGTCATCATCGGACGCGGCGGCGGCTCTCTGGAGGATCTCTGGGCCTTCAACGAAGAAATCGTCGCCCGCGCCATCGCCCAATGCACCCTGCCCCTCATTTCAGCCGTGGGCCACGAAGTGGATTTCACCATCAGTGATTTTGTGGCCGACCTCCGCGCCCCTACTCCCTCCGCCGCCGCTGAATTGGTGATCGGCCAAAAACAGGATTTTGAAAGCAAAGTTTCCCGACTGGATCAGCGCCTGCAAAGCGCTCTCAATCAAAAAAGACTCCAACTCCGGAACCGGCTCAACGAACTGCGCAGCCACAAACTCTTTCATGAACCGGTACATCTGGTCACCGGCTACCGTCAAAAAACCCAGCGCTTCGAAGACCGCATGCAACGCGCATTGTTACGTGAAGTGCAGGTTCCCCAACGGCAACTCTCCCAGCAACGCCTGCAACTCCGGCACAGCCTGGAGCACCGCATCCGGGAAACCCAGCGGCAGGTGGATGATCTGGATCAACAGCAGGCCCGACTGATGCAAACCCGCATTGAACAACAGCGCAATCGGCTGCAAAATTTTGAGCAGCAACTCAACGCCCTCAATCCCTTCCAGGTTCTTCGCCGTGGCTTCAGTATCACCCGGGATGAACACGGCAAAGTGATCAGCGAAATCAAAAACCTCAAGCCGGGCCTCAAACTCGAGACCCTCACCCATCACGGAAAATTACATTCCACTTTAGACCGCGTGAACGCCCCCGGGGAAACTTCGTAAACGAAGGACTGGGAAGTTCATTCTCAGCCTCAAGTAAAACTTCCCAGTTCCATCTTCAGATGGCTTCTCCCGAAGCGTTCACGCGAAGGGTACCGCAGAACCCGGG